>CAZTHK010000011.1:0-3501 GCA_964613215.1 uncultured bacterium
CTTTACCAGATGAGGGAGGTCACTTCAATTTTCAACTAACTTTAGGACACATTCGCGTCCGAAATTATCACCTGTCAGATTGGAAAACAGGTACAAGTATTGATCGTCGAAATCGTAGGTACGGTAGCTCTCGGATCCGGGATAATCTGTGGGCGCCTGGACAACTTTAAGCACAGTTGGATTGAGGGGATCCACCGTATTAAGAACCACATGTGCTGTATCATTAAGTGTACCTACTGCATAATATCCTTTAGGTTTTCCCCTTGGAATCGCAACCAGATCAATGGAGGGTTCCAGTGTGGGAGGATTATGATTATGGGAACGGACAACACTGAAATATACTGTTTCTTCAGTTTCATTCACAGAAGGCTCTATTATCTCGGACATACCCTCCCAGTTCATTTATTCGCTTACATACAGGTAACCGTCCACAAGTTCAACGCCGTTAAAACCACAATCTCCGGGATTACCCGGTCCATAATAAGTAGACCACACCTCTGGAGAATCGGGATGACTTATATCTATGGCTATCAGACCATTTTTGTTGCATGCCACATATGCAGTATATCCATCTATGGCGAGATCGCTGCAATTTTGATCTACCGGTCCGCCGCCTATATCGTAAATTGCCCCTGTTACAGGCATGTTATTGTCTTCAATATCAATTACGTAAAAGTCTGTGTAGTCAACACAGAACAGGTACATCTCATTTAAACCATAACCCACTTCTACCGGATTGGCAGGATTCGAAATATCGACTTTTTTCAACACACCGGGATTATCTCCTGTGGCCAAGTAAACGTAATCCCCATTGGTGACAATTGCTGACGGCCACCCCTCATCCGTATAGTTAATCTCACCCGTCGTTCTCAGACCTGCTGAATAACTGTTCGAATAATACAGGGTATCTCCGTCCGGTGATGCTATTCTGTAATGATAGGTATGTCCAAAATCGATATCATCATCGATGTATATGGTATCTCCATAACTATTCACACCTATCTGATTAACTTCATCTTGCTCATCCACACTCCTGAGGATTCTGTAATTGGAATTCCCCTCACCGAAGTTATGCCATACTATGGTGTTATCATTACTCGATAACGCATTCATGCCGGTAGTACCTAAAGATGCATCAGCATAGATACTTTTAATATCCCCCCATGAATGTCCTTCATTAAATTCACATGGATAAAGATAGTCCCTGGCGTCTATGTCGTTAGAGGACAAAGAAGTACGGCATGCTCCTTGTTTCATTACAGTATATAAAGAACTTCCTTCCAAGGGATGCTGAAGGCCAATTACATGGCCGAATTCGTGCATTGCAATTTTCATCAAATTCTCATCCACACCATTACATTCATTGCTGCAATTGAATGAACGGTCTTGCCCATTCTCGTCCTTTTGATAGAAATTTATATACCAACTAGTTATTATACCATTCGGGAATTGTTTACTAGTTTCCGCTATTGCCTCTTTCCCAGGTGTTACAACCCACATTATTATATAATCAGACATGCTATCCTCTGAAAAGGTAAGACATGAATTTTCCCATTTGTTTGCTGCATTATTGATGATACCCTCAAAATCAGAACATGGACAATAACTGGTATTATAGAATGAATATTTTCTACAGCTGGATGATAGACGAATATAATCAGTATATTCTGAGCCGTTACCTGAGTATAATTCACAAAGACAATTTGGAGCTTCAGCATGACTTAATTTACTTATCAGCAAGGCCACTAAGACCGTAACAAATATTAATTTTTTCATTCTCGATCCTCCTCTAAAATCGATATCGCTTCTTTAAAACTCTTCATACTCTTCCATGCTGTGGTTCGGAATTCTCTTAATAGTTTTCCGTTTTTTATAAGGAAAAACCCATTCACATTCGCAAACGTATAATACTCTGAATTCCTTTTTTTCAAAAAAAACAACCAGTTTGAACCTTTTTCTTTATTGTTGATATCGTAGTCATCCTTATAGCTTATGGTTATTACTTTATTTTTCTCTTTTCCTTTTAATACTTTATCCACTCGTAATACTAAAAACTCTTCTTCCAGATTATTCGTAATCAGGTGTCCAGTGCAAATTAGATCCGCGTATTTATACAAGACAGGAAGTTTTCGCTTTCTAGCTTCATTCTCAATAACTTCTAGGGGATCGTCCACTGTTAAGTTTCGAGTAACGTCGTAAGGTGTCAAACAATCACTCTCCAACCTGAAGAATGCGGATCTCCAAAAAATAACATAGTGATTGTGTCCGTATGGATTATGAAATAGTGAAACAATTACCCTGTCTCCCACCTCCGGTTTGATCACCGGCTTATTATCTACCATTTGTTTTGTATCTCCAATTATACCCTCATGTAACCAAGCCTTTATGATTCGACCATGATAGTCTCCAGCTACCACTTTTTCTATTTCGAATACTATTTCTGTAAATATTAATTCCCGATTTAAAGGATAAGGGAGATGATCCGAGCCTATAACCCGCTTAACTGTTACATCCGCTATTTCAGCCTTTATTACCAAATCTGGGTATTTTATCATACTTCGCAAGTAGTCCTCTTTTATCACATTCGATTTGCCTAACAGAATATGGTTGCCAATTATTAATTGTACCGTTATTAAACCAATGGTAATAATCATCCGTTTCGACATAATCCCTCCTTTGGGTCAAATTCCATTCCCGGTGTCTTTTGATTAAATTAACAAGATTTGCCGGACGCATTAAAGCCCGGTTCAAAAACCACTATTGCAAACAATACTTAAATATCTTCAAGCAAATCCCCCACGCTCAATAGCCGCTGTCTCGCAATGACCTTATCATGGCCATTTTTATTCTAAACACTCCATCAAATCCTGGTCAAAAATAATTTTAAAATTAAATCCTCATTACCCACCTATTGATCCTCCCTGAAGAGCTTAATTTCTTCCTTGAAACTCTTAATATTATTCCAAATTGGGGAACGAAATGACCTTAAAAGTTTTCCTTTTTCAATTAAGTAGAAACCATTCATTCTTCCAAACAGCCGATATTCAGATCCATGTTTTTTCAGAAAAAACAGCCACTTGGTACCTTTCTCATTTTTATCAATGCCGTATTGATTCGAGTAATCTATAGTTATAAGCTCATCATCTTCGGTTCCCTTCAGTATCTCATCCAAACGAAGCACCAACCGGTCTTCATCAATCTTGTTTTCTACAAGATATCCGGTGCAGATAAGATCCGCAGATTTATACAGATAGGGCAGCTTGCGCTCCTGCGCTTTACGCTCAATTATCTCCATTGGATTTTCAACAGCCAGAGTCTGGGTAATATCGTAAGGAACTAGACTTTCTCCTTCTATCTTGAAGAACGCATACCGCCATTTGACAATATACCTGTTGTGTCCATAATAATTATGATGAAGAGAGACAATCACCCTATCGCCTTTATTTGGTTTGATAATGGCATTACCGCTGACTCTCGTCCATTTTTCTCCCAACTCGCCTT
>CAZTHK010000011.1:3601-125296 GCA_964613215.1 uncultured bacterium
ATCCCTCCTTTGGGTCAAATTCCATTCCCGGTGTCTTTTGATTAAATTAACAAGAATTACCGGACGCATTAAAGCCCGGTTCAAAAACCACTATTGCAAACACTACTTAAATATCTTCAAGCAGATCCCCCACGCTCAATAACCGCTGTTTCGCAATGACCTTATCATGGTCATTTTGTTCATAATAATTACATTAAATCTGTTTAATTAAAAATACAAACATTTATCCCTGAAGTTCTACAATGAGTTTGCACTCGGCTCCTTAAATACACATGCTTCAGAATTAACATACATACAGGTGAATCCCGGCTAATTTAGCCCCGCCGGAAAAAGATATTGATAAACCCCCTGAATAGGAATAGAATGAGGCGAATAAGGAGGTAATCATGAAAGAAGACTACAAACAGTGGAACTTTAACAGAGAACAGTGGCTCGAATACGGTAGAAAACAGGTGGCCGAGCGGGCCAGAAAGATAAAGAAGGCAAGGAAGAGAAAGTTCGACACCATAGCTACACACGGGCTCTATGATCCCGATACATCACACAGCGATAACAGTGCATCCATTATAGAGCCGATCTATATGAGTACCGCCCAGGCCTACTTCAACAGTGCCGAGATGGAGGCGGCTCTGGCCTATGAGATCCCCACCTGGTGCTACACCAGGATAGCCAATCCCTCCAACATGTTCCTGGAGGAGACCATGGCCCTTCTGGAAAGCTACGGCACCGACCTGGATGCCAGCTGTGTGGTAACCTCCTCGGGGATGAGCGCTATCAGATGCGCAACCGAGCCCTTTCTGGTCAGGGATGATTCCCTCCCCACACCCAACTTCGTCACCTCAGCCAGGGTATACGGGGGCACCTTCCAGCAGTTCAACCTGCGGAAGGGGGAGGAGCAGGGCATCGAGGTGAGATGGGTAACCGATCCCCTCGATCTGGATGAATGGGAATCCAAGATAGATGAAGGAACCAGGTTCGTATACGGCGAATTCCCCTCCAACCCCCAGGTCTCCATATTCGACATCCAGGCGGTAGCCGAGCTGGCACATAAAAACGGAATCCCCCTGATAACAGACGCCACCTGCGCATCTCCGGCCCTTACCAGGCCGCTGCAGCATGGTGCCGATATAGTAATACAGTCGGCCACCAAGGTGATCTGCTCCAGCGGTTTTGCCATCGCAGGCACCCTCACCGCCAGGAAGGACATTGTCAGCAAGGTCGGCTCCGATGAGATGAAGTCCGATTTTGCCTCATGGGTCCAGCTGTGGCCCTACCGTGATCACGGACCGGCGCTGAGCCCCATGAATGCTATTCTTGCCCTGAACGATCTGCGCTACCTCAGAATGAGGATGGCCCACATGAGCCGCAGTGCCCTCACAGTGGCCAGGCATCTGGAGGAACACCCCCGGGTGGATGCGGTTCACTACCCCGGCCTTCCCAGCTATTCGGGGCACAATCTGGCCAACCGGTATATGAAGCTGGCCGATACCGATGATAATATGTACGGATTCATGCTGGCCTTCGAGGTTGCGGAAAAGAGTCCGGACAGCTCGGAGAACGCCAGGAAGTTCTATGACGCTCTGGAGATGATATGGCGGGCTACCGATCTGGGAAGGGTCAAGACAGTGGCCACCCTCAACGCCATCTCCACCCACTCCCAGCAGGGAGAGGAGGGCAGAAAGATGGCCAGCATAAAGCCATCCACCTGCAGGCTGGCTCTGGGCATCGAGGATGCCAGTGATGTGATCGCCGATCTGGACCAGGCCCTGGACAAGATATAACCGGAACCTGACCAGGCGCAGATAACCATGGGCGAGCCCATGGCACTTAATCAAAACAGGGACTTTGGTCACCGCCCATCCGGGCGGAGTTCACATTCACCCACGGGCAAGCCCCTGGAACTCCGCCTTGCGGATTTTTAGAACCAGCGCAGCGGTACTTTGAAGAAAAATCAAACGACCCGGCCGGGCAATATCACACCCATTCCGGCTCTTGCGGCAGCAATAAGTGGATTGATGAAACCGGTTGCGGTTTGGACGCCTGGAATCTATAAAAAGCGTATAAGCCGGCTGGAATCACAATCACCAGAGTTTTCTAGGTTTTATGCTCCTTCTTGCGGGCGGCGGGGAATAGAATGTTGTTCAGGATGAGACGGTATCCCGGAGAGTTGGGATACAGGTTCAGGTCGGTGGGGGGATCTCCCACCAGATGTTTGTAGTCCTCCGGGTCGTGACCCCCGAAGAAGGTGAAGGTCCCCTTTCCGAAGTTTCCGTGAAGGTACCTCACCTCGTTATTCCCCTCTACCTCCCCCAGGATAACTACCCTGTCCTTGACAAGATTCTTGCGGTATGAGGTGGTCTGTCCCATGAATCCCTTCACCACCGACACATGATTCTGAACCAGCATGGAGGGGACCGGGTCGTACTTGGCGGAAAATTCGAACAGGGTAAAGTAATCACTGGACTGATTCCTATCGGCCACATCCATGGTCATGTCGATATTGGAGAATTCATACACGTAGGGGGAGCTTATCAGCTTGAAATCGCGGAAGGCCAGGCATCTGCTGTAATCCAGCTTCCTCTGCGCACCGGGGGTCATACCGTCATGGTCGTACTCCCGCGGTACGATATCGATCCCCCGGGCAGCCAGGGCAATATCTATGGTATCGGTGGCAGAGCACATGGCAAACAGAAATCCCCCCGCCCGGACATACTCCCTTATCGCTTCTGCTACCGCCTTCTTCTCCTCCGACACCTTCCCGAAGCCCAGCGACTCGGCTATCTTTTCGAATAGAATCTGCTGTTTTATATACCACTCCCTGTGCTTATGGCCGGCATAGAATTTGCCGTACTGGCCGGTAAAATCCTCATGATGAAGATGGAGCCAGTCGTACTTCCCCAGCTTCCCCCCTATTACCTCCCGGTCGTAGACTATATCGTAGGGAATATCCGCATAGTCCAGAGCTAACATCACCGCATCGTCCCAGGGCTGCTTGTTGGGGGGAGCGTATATTGCTATCCTGGGTTCCTTCTCCAGAAGGATAACTTCCATATTGCTCTTCTCTATGGTACTGAATATCTCAGCCGCCCCGGCGCTGCTGATAGTTTCTATGGAAACGTTCCTGGCCCGGGCCTCCATGGCCAGGATGGATTTCTCAGGCATCAGGAAGGAGCCGCCCCGGTAATTGAGCAGCCACCTTACATTAATCCCCCTGGACAGGGCAAAATAAGCCAGCCCGTATGCCTTAAGATGATTGTTCTGCTCCAGATCCATGGGTACCAGTATCTCCGCCCCCGCCTGGCCGGCAATACAGACAATTACAAACATCCAGATTATGGCTGCTGTTCTTCTGATACGCATGCTTACGCCTTCCAGTTCTTGAAACTCATCCGTCCCCGGGACAGCTTGCCCGGATTGATTTACTCACCCCTGCCGGTTGGTCTGCCTCCGGCTTCCTCTCCGCTGTCCATCCATTTGCTGAGCGCAACATACCTGTCACGGATTCTCTCCATGAAGGGATAATCGGGATAACGCTTCATTATCTCCTGATAAAGCCGCATGGCCTCTTCGGATTCATTCTCTTCCTTTATTCCGGCTATCCTCTCCAGGGCCCCGGGGGCCAGTTCATGGAGGAGATACTCCTCTGATAGCCGGTTAAAATATTCTGCTGCTATCTCCAGCTGTCCCGATTCCTGCTTGATTTCCGCTATCCTGTACAATGCCACCGGAGCCAGGCTGGAGGAGGGATAATTCTCAGTTATCCTGCTCAGATCAGCAGTTGCCTTCTCCCGGTCTCCCCTCTCCCGTGCCATCACTGCTCTCCGGTATAACTCCAGTGTCTTTTTGCCACCTATGCTATCCCCTTTCTGCTCATTTTCCTCATTCAGAGCCCTCTTCAACAGAATCGACCTGTCCAGGGCGTCATTGGCCCATTTACTCCAGGTGTGCTCCCTGGCAAATCCGGAGAGCTTTTCCACCGCCTGGTCGAACTCTCCCCTCACAAACGCCAGCTGCCCCAGCTGATACCTGCCCAGTGCCACCACCATGGAATCACTACTCCCGGTCATGCGGTCAAATTCTCTCTCCGCCCTATCCCACTTCCCTGAAACCAATAGAACATCAGATAGCAGCTCCAGAGCCGGAAGGGGCATTCCCCCCGGGCCGGCGGGCTTGACCTGCTCCAGAACCCTGACAGCTTCTTCCGGGCGGTTCAAATCATCAGCCAGAATAGAGGCCTTGAAATATAGTACCTCCCCCCTGAAGGTAACAGAGCGGCTGTCCCCGAGAGCACTGTCGGCCAGAGTTATCGCTCTGTTCAGATAATCCTCCCTGGCCCCCGGACTGCACACCATCGCTCTTTCCCTCTGGCTCCGGGCGAACTCCAGCAGAACCACCGGAGCCGCAGGCGAGCCGGGATAGTACTCCAGAAAGATGCTGTACAATTCCCTTTTGAAAGAACTGAACCCCGCCCGGTCCTCCGGCTGAAGGCGTCTCAGAAACCTTATCATGGAATACATACTATCCTCATCCGGCCGGGGACAGCTCGTCCCGCTTCCATCTTTTCCCTCCCCTTCAATCACAGCTTTTCTGTGGCTGTATTCTTCGCCGGCAGCATAATCAAGTGCCCTGTCGAAAGATCCCCCCTCGGCCAGAAGAAGAGACTTAACCAGGCAGAACAGCTCTCTCCGCTCACCTGCAGCAACGGCAACGGAATCCACCACCGGAATAAGACTTTTCTTCCTCCCGCTATCCCTGAAAATTTCCAGCACGAACCTTGCCTGTTTAAGACCGGGAGATTTCATCCCCGACAGCAGCGCCAGGGCGTCTCTGAAGGCAGCCTCCTGCCGTCCGGTTATCCTCTCCAGCTTGATCATCTGTCTGGTATAGCGGTCAAAATACCGTTCGAACTTCCTCCCCCGCCGCAGAGTCTCTATTGCCTCCCGGTACAATCCGTTCTCACTCTCCAACCGGGCCACCACACCGTAAAAACTGGCGCTCCCCTTATTCCCGGTCAGCATCTTTTCCCAGGTTTCCACAGCCTTCTCCCTCTCCCCGGTTTCCAGATAGGCATTCCCCAGAGCCTTGATGAAGTTGAAATCCCCGGGGTTTTCCTCCTGCAGCTTCTTGAGCACCTCCACAGCCTTCTCTCCCATTCCCGATCTGGCATAGCATTCCGCCAGCAGAATCCTTGCCCTGATCGATTCAGGATGGGAGGTATGGATACCCTCCAGTATACGGCAGGCTTCCTCTAAATTGCCGTCGTTGATCAGCCGGTGGGCCAGTTTCAGAATCCTGGCCAGCTTCTCCCTGTCATTTCTGTCATCTCTCCTGCTGTTGCTGTGTGCTGAGGCACTTTTGTGCACAGTCCGGTTAGCCGGGCGGGCTGAGCAGGCGCGGGAGGGCACCAGGGCTGTGATATAGATAACTGCCAGTATGGCTGTCACTATGGAGTTTAATTTCATGTTTTTAAATAACTGTCCAGTATTCACTTATTCTCCCTCACCTCTCTGGCCAGGGCGCGGAAATATGACCTGATCAGTTCCCGGTATTCCACCGGTCCGTTCTGTCTCATCCCCCTTCTGATCATCTTCAGAAGCAGTTCACTACGCTCCGGCTGCCCGGACCTTTCATCCGGCTGCTCCGCCCTGAGATCATCCCCGGTTCTGCTCACCCTCTCCCGCCGGTAATCCCTGCTGTTAATGGATCTCTCCGCCTCCAGCATCCTGCCCAGAATCCTCTCCTCCTTACGGAGCAGATCCTTATCCAGCCGGCTCTCCTGAAGCTCACCGGCTACCTCTCCCATCTTCTCGTCCATATCGTCCAGCCGGCCCAGCAGCTCCTCTGCATCCCTGCTCTCCTGGTTAAGCCGCCTCATCATCTCGCCCACTTTCCTCTGTTCCGCAGCCAGCCTGGCCATGCTGGCCCTTTCCTTCATGGACCACCTGCCCTTGCCATCACCTCCGCTTTGAAGCATCCTTCTGAGTTGCTGATCTATGGACATCTGTTGCTGCATCATCGTCTGCATCTTTCCCCTGGCGCTGCCGCTGCTGGAACTTCCCATAGAGGAGGCAGCAGTGAGAAGCTCCACCACCGCAACATTCAAGTGGTCCAGAACCCGGCCGGCCGAGTTGCCGGCCTGCTGAAACCGGCGCTGTTCCATATTCTCCAGAATAGAATCTACTCCCTTCACCGCCAGCCCCATATGATAGAAAACCGGCCGGGATATGGCCATGGTTTCCTTCCCAAGATTATAGATGCTATTCATCACACTCCGGAGGGCCTCCTTCAATACCAGTTGATCTTCCATAAGCCTCTCCCGCCCCTCCATGGAACCGGACTTATCCTGAATCTGCCGGATCAACTCCTCCTCCAGTTTGGAAATGTGCACCACCTCCCAGGCCAGTTTATCCAGAGCCGCCTCGAGCTTCTGGCCCATGTTCATGCTCATGCAGGCCTGACACCTGCCCAGCCTGGTGTACAGGCTGAACATCTCGTCCATAACATTTTCCTGGGTACACTGGGCCTGTTGGCGTTCATCCTCCATCAACTGGCGGGAAGCCTTCTTCATCTGTTCCTCTACCCGGGATTTATTCATCTCCCGGGACAACTCCTCCATCATGGACATCATACTGCTATCCGGCTGCTCCCGGGCAAATTCTTCCACTCCCTCCTCCAGCTCGCCAAAATCATCCCCCAGCTTCTCCTGCCTCTGTGAAAGTTCTCTCTGCTCCCCCGTAACGGTGGAATCCTTCAGAGACTTCTGCCTGCTCAGCAATTCCTCCATTCCCCGGACCAGTTCCTCCATCCTCTCCTCCCTGACCGCCTGCTCCAGAAGGCCTATGGTTCTATCCAGCCGCTCCATGATGCTATCCATGCTCATCTCCAGTTCATCCATGGCCTTCATCATCTCCTCCTCCGGCACATCGGAGAGGAGCCGGGACAGCTTTTGAATCGATTTCCTCAGATCCTCATTCTGAATCTCGTCCAGCAGCTGGCGGACCTTCTCCATCTTTTTACCGATCCGGCTGCTGGTCATCCTGTTGCGCTCCAGGGTCCGGAGGGTATTCTCCAGCCTGCTGGCGGCTTCGTTCACATTCTCCCTCAACTTCTCCTGCCGGGCCAGGATCTCATCCCCCTCCTGCTTTCTTCCCCAGCTAATCTCTCCCTCCGATTTTATCCTGTCTGACATCCTTCTCAAATCCCTTCTGATCTCCCTCCCCTGCTCTATTACTTCATCCATACTTTTACGCTGACGGCTCTCCTGCTCCCTGATCTCGGTGTAAACATCCGCCAGAGAGGGAACCTCCAGCCTCCTGGTTCCGGTCCTCTGGTATCCCGGACCGGTGATGGTATTGTTATCCAGGGCTTCCAGATAGTAGACCACACAATCTCCGGGGTATAGATTCTGCCCGCTCAAATCCCATTGATACTGATCCTCCATCTCCTGAACAGCTTCTTCGTCCCGGCCGGAACCGCCGCTGAAAAGCTCCAGCGATCTGAAATCACCCTCCGCCCCTTCCCTCTTATACCGCAGTCTCACCACCGACAGGCCGTAATCATCACCGGCCCGGTAGGTCAGCGTGACCTGAGATGAACGGGGCAGTTGCCTGTCCCCCTCCGGGGAGAGAAGCTCCACCACAGGAGCTTCATCCCGGTAGGCCACCACCGGGTACTGGATGGTCCTTTCACTGGTCAGTCCCATTGAATCCCTGACAGAGATCCTCATGGTATCGTTCCCGGTTATTCTGAAGGAGCCCTCGAACCCCCCCGGTATTCCGGAAAGAGCGATATCCTCCCCCCTGTTGAAATGCAACCATCCCTGATACATTTCTTTGCTGATTCTACCGGTCAGCTTTACCCTGGAACCGTCCAGAGCTCCCAGCCGTCCCGCCAGGGTAGCCACCGTCTCCGGTTCCGCCCGGGTATACTCCGGGAGGTGTATCACAGCAGCCACATTATTAACTACCGGTCTGTGAATAATCTCAATAGTACGCCTGGATGTTATCTCCTCTCCCGCTTCAAAATAGCATTCCACATCCTGATTTATATTCTCCAGGGTGTAATCATATGTAATCAGGGGACTGCCCCGGACAATCACCGTGTCGGGCTTAACCTCCCGGGATGACCATATCCCCGGAACGGTGCTCCACTTTAAAACCGCCGGACCGGTTCTGGAGCCGAAGCCGGCAGCCTTCACCATGATGCTCTCTCCGGCCAGGAGGATGGTGTCGTTGAAGGTGGGCTGCAGGTTGAAGCGGTGAGGGGCGCGAAAGTAAATCCCCGGATCGGTTATGCTCCTTATCGCCTCCAGGGTTAGAGCCGGAGAAACAAAGGCCTGAAACATAAACAGCAGAGAAATAAAGATACCGGCAATGGTCCAGCCCGGGTTTCCCCATTTAATCTTACCCGGATCATCTTCCCCTCTCCCTGATCCCTCTTTCGAAGGCGGGGGCATACCGTCAGACTCCAGTCCCATCATAATTTCTTCTATTCCGCCGTACTCAAGTTGGTGCACCGCTCTCTTTACCGTCTCCCTCATCAGATAGGGGGAAAAAGAACTGTGCCTTGAACCGGGCCGGGTGAATTCCAGAGCTGAAACAAACAGGGAACCCCGGCCGGTTATTCTGCCCAGATAATCGGCCATCATCCATCTGTCCCACCAGGGAAAGATGCGGGGTACTATGCCCCATCCCACAAGGGCAATAACACCACTCCAGAAGAGTATAAATGAAATCAGAGGAAGAACCCTCAGACGGGGAAAACTCCATTCTGCCAGGGAGATTATCACCAGGAGAAGCACGGTCACCGATATCAGCCTGGAAAGTATACCCTGAACCAGCAGCCTTCTCCTTATCCCGGCCAGCCTGGTCAGCTGGTCATACAGGTCCCCATAGCACTTCTCCCCCGGGCTGTAATTAAGGTTCTGTGTTGTATCTTTCATTCTGTATTCCTGTCATGACAATGTGGCCCTGATATCTGCCCGGCAACTACAATATTATAAAAAATCTTTAAAAACTCAATCCGCCGGCCGGGGCAACGATGCCTTATCTGCTTTTAGGCTAGCGGGTTAGTGCATAAAAGAGAATATTTACCGCCATCCGGATGGCCTGTTCCCTCTTCTCCGGGGGATCGCCGTGTACATCCTCATCCTCCAGGCCATCACCTATATCACTCTGGTAAGTATAGAATATCATCAACTTGTCCCCGTTGAACACCCCCAGCCCCTGGGGTGGTTCTCCGTCGTGTTCATGGATCTTGGGGGGGCCCTTAAGCTGGTAAAAACATTTGTATATTATGTGATCCAGGGGCACCGGGACCAGCTCTCTTTCCGGAAAGAGTTCCTCTACCACCCTTCTGAATGATTCATCCATACCATAATTATCATCAGCGTATAGAAATCCGCCATTCAGAAGGTACCTTCTCAGTCTACCCAGCTCCTTACCGGTAAACTGAATGTTACCATGCCCTGATATATATAGAAAGGGGCACCCTGATAGCTCGGGATCGCCGATCTCGAGCCTCTTCTCTGAATCAGCCGCAGGGATTCCAGTTCTGTGTTCGAATTCCCGAAGCAGGTTGGGAAGGGATGAGGAATCGCAATACCAGTCTCCTCCCCCTCCGTACTTTACCCTGCCTATGGTAATCCCGGAATGCCCCGCTGCATCCCGGCCGGGAGCATCGCCCCGGCCTCCCTCACCGGCAGAGCCTCTTGATTCCCCGCTAAAAGCATTACCGGCCATACAGGCAACGCAGGCCAGAACAACCATAAATATTATCAAAATCCTCTTATTCATAGACGGCATCTCCATGCTCACTTCCGGTATGCGGGCACCGTTACTATAGCTTCTACACCGGAACCGCCCTCCCTGTTCCTTAGTCTTATCCTGCCCCCCATCTCTTCGGCCAGATTCCGGGATATGGCCAGACCCAGACCGGTTCCGTTGGTCTTGGTGGAGAAGTATGGCTCGAACAGCTTCTCCTCCACCTCCCTGGTAAGCCCTTCCCCGCTGTCCAGGAAATGGATCTCCACCATTTTTCCCACCCTCCGGTATGCTACCTCTATCTTTCCCCCCTCTTTCATGGCCTCCAGGGAATTCTCTATGATATTCACCATGATCTTTCTCAATGCCTCCCTGTCGGCAAAAGCGCTGACTTCACCACCTCCCCGGCAAACTATCTCTGTATCTTCCCTTCCCCGGTAAGCTGCCAGGAAACTATCCAGAAAATCATCCAGATCAACCTCCTCCATCTTCAGCCGGGAAACTTTTCCGAAGGTGGAAAACTCCGACACTATGGACTTCAATATCTCTATCTGCTCCAGAACCGTATCCACTCCATCCTCGAAGATTTCGCTGAATTCCTTCCTCTTCTCATCATATGCCTTCTTCATATACTGAACGGAGAGCTTCATGGGGGTGAGGGGATTCTTTACCTCATGTGCTATCTGGCGGGCCATCTCCAGCCAGGCGGACAGCTTCTTGGTACGTATCAGTTCGGTCAGATCGTCAAAAACGATCACCGTTCCCAGCCTCTCCCTGCTCTCCTTCAGATCTGCCAGTACCGCCTTGAGGGTTCTCCTCTTATCTCCCGAGAACACCACTACTTCACTCTCCCGGCCACTCTTATTCTTTCCGGCAAACAGATCAAGCAGGGGAGAGATGGAAGCCCTGTCTATTTCCCAGTATTTCCTGCCCATAACTTCACCTGCGGGAATCCCCAGAATCTTTTCCCCCGAGGGGTTCAGGGTGGTAATCACTCCCTCGCTGTCCACTGCGATCACACCTGCAGCCACGTTGTCCAGTACCGCCGAGAGATATCTCTGTCTCTCTATCAGGTTCTGCCTGGCCCGGTCCAGTTCGCCGGTCATGGAATTGAAAGATTCCACCAGTTCCCCTATCTCATCGGTAGCCTCCGATTCTATCCGGAAGCCCAGATCACCCTCTATTATTCTCCTGGTTCCATCCCTGAGCTGGGCCACCGGCTTGAATATCTTTTCCGCCAGCACAAATCCCAGAACCACCGATACCGCAAACAGGATAGCCAGCAGGCCCAGTATGAAGGCATAGGCCTTTCTTATCTCCCCGCCTGCCAGTGACGGCTGGAGCATCATGGGCACTGATAATACTCCGTATTCTTTGCCCCTGAAAGCCTGGATGGGCCGGGAAGCCACATAATAGCTGTAATCTCCCAGGGTCTCTGTGGTGAGATATATCTTCCTCCCCTTCAGAGCAATCTCGGAGAACAGTTCCGGGTCCAGGAGGGGGTTGAGGAATCCCCCCTCGAACAGCTCCTTCTCGCTGGAAGCCATAAGGACACCCCGGTAGTAGATATTTATGTCCTGGCCCACCACCCCTGAGATCCTTTCGGTGAAACTGTCATCCAGCTGCCTGCGGTAGTAGAGGTATCCTCCCTTTTCTTCCCCGCCGGCCAGGGATACTACCGTCCCCCCGAACACCCTGGTTGGCTCGTAACTGAGCAGAACCCTGCCCACATTTTCCCGGTCGGTCATCCACTCGATCTCCTCCCTGCTGAAATCGGTAAATCCCTCGTCCAGAAGCATATTACCCCGGGGATCGAACAGGCTGATTTTAACCCCCCGGTAGATGGAAACATCCCGCACCCTGGCTTTCTTTCCCTCCAGGATATCGCTGAGATACTGACTGCCTGCGAATGACTCCGCCTCTGAAATAATGGTCTGCTTTATCAGTGAGTTGGCGGTGCGCAACCCGCTCAGGGCAACCTTCCTGTTCTCCTCCCTGAACCGTTCCCTTATGAAATCCCTGGAAAATCCGGCTATCAGTACCACCGGAAGCACAGATACAGCCAGAAAGGAGAGCAGGATCTTCTGCCTGAATCCTATCCCTCCGGGGCCAAACGACACAGATGGGATTATGGTCTTCATAACAGGGAGGTAACCCAGCAGGATAAGCACACCCAGCGAGAGGAATGCGAAAACGGCATCTATCGATACCACCATGGCCCACTGCATGAATCTTTCTCCCACCCCCGCCATTCTGAATCCCACCAGATATCCCTCTCCGCTGCTGCTTTCTCTTATAATGCAACGGTACCTCTCTCTTCCCAGATCAATGGTAAAAAGCCGGTTGCCCACCCCGGCAAATCTCCTCCCCACTCTGAGAAGCTGGCTGGATGAATCCACCACTCTTCCACCCTTCACTTTCGCCACCAGCAGATCTTCCGGCTCATCCACCCGGGGAGCAATCTCCCCCTTACCTATATTATGAAGTATCTCCGGCGTTCTTCTGGTGGTCCTGGACAGTATCTTCAGATCTTCCGAGAAGTATGGTATTATTATCTCCACCCTGCCAACCTGCTCCCCGGTATATTCATGTATGGGGACAATCCCCCTGGCGTAATAGTACCTGCCGCCCGGTGTATCCATCTTAAGTCTTTCCACATGGGGATTTTTTCCCTCCTCCAGCTCAACCCTTCCGGAGATGGGAAAATCAAAAGGCATTCCCGCCTCGAAACGGGAGAAATGTTCCCCTTCATCATCATATACATCCACCACACAGGAGAGATAATTTTTACTCAGGGTACTCTGGGCCCATATCTCGAAAGCTGCCGATTTCTCCCCCGAAGCAACCCGGGAGATAATATCCCGGTCCCTTGATATCTCTCCACACTCCTCCGGCAGCAGGGAGACATACCATATATCATCCGGATTGTTAAATTCCTGTGCCTTCTCCAGGAGAATATTCTCCCTGAACTGCCTGTACTTAACCGAACCTGTCCCATAAACCATCACCGTGCACAGCAGGACCAGGAAGAATGATGAGAAGATTATCGATATCATATCATCCTTTTTGAGAAAGGGGAAAATCCGGAAGGAGAAGGTAAGCAATCCCACTCCCCCAACCAACATTATCCAGTTATACCCGCCCCCCGACACCAATACCGCCAGTATGGCCATTGCTGCTGCGCAGATGATAAAAAATTCCGCTATACTCCCTTTCCCTCCTGCCAGCAATATACGGCAAATAAAAATCGCCGCGATAAATAGCGATGCCACTATATACAGCATGCTCAGATGCAGTACCATAACAGTCAGGGAGGTGAGATCCGCCTCGAAACCTATCAGCCTGAGGGTGGAGTTGCTTACCACCAGATTGACCACCCATCTTGCGGCAAAGAGGGCAGCAGCCAGCACCGCTGTTACGGCTGCCGTCTTTATCATAACCATAAGCGGCCTGACCCCCCTGCCTGCCTCCAGCCTTCTGCTGACGATATCCGGAAAGTAGGTCCTGAAAGTTTTGATAACGCCGAACACCAGTATCAGGGCAAAAACGGCTGTGACCAGAAGATCTCCAGCTGTCCGGCCGATCTCTCCGGGCATACCGGCGGCAAAATTGGCTATATTGAAGATGCTGCCCCGGACCAGCCTTCCTGGCAAATCCAGTTTAAGCAGCAGGAATCTGAGCAGCACCAGTAAAAACAGAAATATCGAAATACGCTTTATCAGGTTTATCAGCTGGCCCCTGCTGCTGTGATAGCCTTTACCATACCTGCGGTAGATCCAGGAAGCGATCACCACCATAGCAAGTACAGCCAGAACGGCTGCCAGGTCCCTCCGCCACTGCCGGCTCTCCGAAATATCACTGTTGTATGGTTTTCCCCGGACCCGTATTCTGGCAACAGGCAGATCATCATTCGCCCGGCTGTAGCCATAGACCTGCACTCCCTCCCCGGGGTTATATATCATTCTTGGTTCCTGATCCAATTCTCTCCGGAAGTCCCATCTCATCTTCCCCTCATGCTCTCCCATGGAAAAATTGAATTCTATCTCACCCCCCGGTTCCCTGCTGAGTATCTCACCCAGACTGGTGCTCTTCAGATACTGGTTGTTTATCCGGTAATTGACTGCCACGGGAACATCCACCACCAGCCGGTAGCCGTTATCCAGGGTGGAAATCCTTACCAGCAGTGTATACAGGGATGTTTTGGCGGTGAATATCCTGGAGGCCTTATCCCGTAATACCACCTGCCCGCTGTAAATGGGAGACCCTCCCCAGGCCAACCTTACTCCCCTGGAGGAAAAAACCTGTAACCCGATTTCGCCGAAGGGGGTATACTTCCTCTTCTTGCCGGCAGCAAGTGAATCCAGCCGGTTCAGCAATACCGCCCTTCTCCGGTTGTCTTTACCGCCGGAGAGGTATTCATTCGCCAGCATCTCAGCCTTTCTCTCCAGCTCTTTCATCAACTCTTCTAAGGATATAAGCCGTTGTTCCGCAGAATGGTATGTTCTTTCCAGAATGGCCCTTTCACTTTCAATCCAATCCTCTCTGGAGGGAGAACCCGGCATAGCCAGAAAGATTATGGCCAGAAGAAAAAACAGGGGAACCACCGGTACCGGGGGAATCGCCCTCCTGGAAACGGGAACGAAGGTTTCCTTCTTGCGGGTTTCCTCACCCCGCTCCAGTATCTCTTCCAGGGAACGGGGGTACCACCTGTCCAGATTTTCAGCCCTCCAGAGGGGGGCCGGGGCGGTGCTGCCCGGAGGAGGAACGAAGGTAAATACAGCGAACCCGGCTGCCAGCAAAAGAAAAGATACCCACAGGGTAAGGGGCAGAACTATTTTCCCGGAAGAAATGTAATGTATAAAGAAGAACAGGGATGCCAGCAGAAAAATCCAGCGGGCCACCTGAAATATTCTGAATTCTACTTTCCGGTTCACCAGCTACATGCTCCGGCGGATAAATAATAATATCACCAGTTCGATTTTATCCTTGCTATCACCCATCTGTCTCCCTCCCTCTTTAACGCGACATACAATTTATCCCGGAACAGCCTTCCGCTGCTTATATTCTTATAACTTCTTTGTGCTACACCATATACCCTTCTGCTGGGTTGCTCAAGGTTATAATATTTTACGAATCTGAACTTTAATTGACGATTCTGTTCGAAAATACTTCTGAAAATATAACGGGTCTGAGAGTGGCTGTAGTATCCCTCCCGGTATCCTGATTCCTTGATATAAAGGTAAACCTTCCCCTTGCTCAACAGGTTTAGTATTTCGTCGGGGCTCTCATTGTGCCATGCTTTTTCGATATCCCGGAAGATAGACAGGGGCATCATAGTTTCCTTCTTCGGTTCCATCTTCTTTATCTTCTCCTGGGTCCCTCCACGGATAGGAACCAGCACAGAAACTAATACAAAAAGCATAAATATCTTTAATCTTAAATTCATAATTTGTCTCCCGGTATCATGCCGGCTTTCCGTATCCATATACCCTTATATAACATTTTACGGACACAATCCGTTCAGTGGGCAACCCACCCTGCAGAAAAGACACTAATCCATCTATGTAAAGGCAAGCGTTGTGCCATAAAATCGTATTAATTTAAAAGGAGTTAGATGGGATACAGCCCTTCAGGTGTCCCCTTTTGGAGAATCCTGTCTCTTATTGTGGACATCCTGTATCCTCAGTGGAAACGAGCCATCAGGGCCAGCTTCTGTATATGAATATCCCCAGAATAGTGAATCCCAGAGCCAGCTTTACCAGGATTGCAGCCAGCTTGCCCACGAAGGCAAAAAACCCCGTGCGCACAGCATCTCTTACCGAGGCATAGTATATATATTCACATATCACCGCCCCTGCGAATGCTCCCGCCAGGGCGAATACCAGACTGCCCAGCAGGGGTAATACAAAAGATCCCAGTATGGCACCCCCGATTCCGCCCACAAATGCACCCGCCACTCCCCAGCCACTGGCACCCTTGCCTGCCACGTAGACCGATCCCAGAAAAGCCTCTGCAATCTCTCCTGCTGCAGCCAATCCCGCCATCACAATCAGCAATCCGGCACCCACCGTACTTAATCCGGTGGCAATATCGAATATAAGGATAGCAGCAAGCGCTATCCAGCTGCCCGGAATACCCAGAAATATCAGCAGGTTAAGAATGAAGAGCAGCAGATAGAAAGCCACCAGTCCTATATGCTGAAAGATTGCCACCGGTTGCCCCCCTGTCCATTTCAGCCAATCCCGGTGATTATGGAATTAAAGAAATTTATCTTCTCTTTCTCTTCCTGGCTTTACTGCGCTTGGAACCGAATCTGTTCTCCCATTCGATCAGCACCGGACTGGCCACATAGATGGATGAGTATGTCCCCACCAGCACCCCTATCATCAGGGCGAAGGCAAAATCATGGATAACCTCGCCCCCCATGAAGTAGAGGAACAGAACCACTATCAGGGTAGTAAGGGAGGTTACAATGGTTCTGCTGAGGGACTCGTTTATTGATATGTCGATAACGTGTTCATATGCCTTCTGCCTTCTAAGGCTGAAATTCTCTCTTATCCGGTCGAAGACCACAATGGTGTCGTTGAGCGAATAGCCCACGATGGTAAGCAGGGCGGCAATTATGGTCAGGGATATCTCCTTTCCCAGCACGGAGAATATACCCACCGTTATTATCACATCGTGAACCAGGGCGGCTATGGCACCTATGGCGAACTTGAACTGGAACCTCCAGCTGATATAAACCAGTATCCCGAAAAGGGATATCACTATTGCAGCCATGGCCCTGTTCTTAAGCTCCTCACCTATCTTGGGTCCCACCGTTTCGGTTCTTCTTATCTCGATCTCCCTCTCCGGAAAGGCATCATTGAGGGTTTGCTTCAACTTGTCCGCAGCCTTCGATTCCGCTCCCAGGAAGGGGAGCCTGAAGGCGATCCGGTTGCTGGCCTCCCTGGTAGCCTCCACTACACTCATTCCCTCATCCCTGAGATCATCCAGAAGCGCTTCCACCGGAGGAATGGCATCAGCTTCCATCACCACCAGATTTCCCCCCTCGAACTGCTCGGAGTAATCGGGGGAAAGTTCCTTCACCGACGATACCTCCCATTCCCCCGCCGGGGCTATCCTTACCAGGTTGCGGCGCAGCCTCTCCGCTGCGAAGGTGGCTTCCTTTATCTCCTGAATCTTGATCAGATACTCGTTGGGCTGGCCGAAGCTCTGTATCTCCCCTGCGGAGTACCCCGCCTTATCCACCACATCCCTGAGTTCCTGAATGGGAACTTCCTGGTCGAATTTTACCTGTATCAATGTCCCGCCGGTGAAATCTATACTGAGCTCGGGTCCTCCGTGGATGGCAAGAGAAATCAGTCCCACAAGGATTAAAATGCCGGATACGGCGAATGCCCTGTATCTGGTGCCGGCAAACTTGATATGTGTCTCTCCGAAAAAGCGCATACTCTCTCCTCTGGTGGCGCAATGTCTATATACTTAACTTCTTTACCTTACCACTCCGGGTTACCAGCTGGAAAACCAGCCTGCTGAATACCAGGGCGGTGAACATACTGGCGATAATTCCGATGCTCAGGGTGGTGGCAAATCCCTTGATGGGACCTGTTCCAAACTGCCACAGTACCAGTGCAGTAATCAGGGTAGTAAGGTTGGCATCCAGAATTGTGGTAAAAGCTCTGTCATAGCCCGCGTCTATGGCGGAACGGATAGTCTTGGCTTTGCGAATCTCCTCTCTTATCCTTTCGAATATCAGTACGTTTGCGTCTATAGCCATACCGATAGTCAATATTATTCCTGCAATTCCGGGAAGTGTCAGCGAAGCTCCCAGATATGCAAGAAGGCCCAGCAGGATAATAAGGTTGAGGGCCAGTGCCAGCGAAGCCAATCCGCCGGAAAGCTTGTAATATATCAGCATGAACAGAACAACCGTAGCAAGTCCGAACAGTGCCGCTCTGAACCCCATCCTGATAGAATCGGCTCCCAGGCTGGGCCCCACAGTCCTCTCCTCCCTCGGAATCATAGGTGCGGGAAGCGCTCCCGCCCTTAATACAATGGATAGATCCCGGGCCTCCTCATCGGTAAAATTGCCCTCTATTACACCGGAACCCCCGGGAATCTTCGTTCTTATCTGAGGAAATGACTTTATCTTTCCATCCAGGACAATGGCAGTGAAACGTCCCACATTCTCGCCGGTAAACCGGGCGAACTTCCTGGCTCCCTCACGGTTGAACCGGAAGGAAACCTCCATCTGAACACCGCTGCGCGCACTGGTCCTGGGAGAAGCATTGACCAGATTGGCGCCTGAAATCTTTACATCTTTACCAACCAGAAAGAGGAACTTGCCTCTCTCCCCACCCCGGATAGGAGTCCACTCCTCAAACCACATGAACTCTGAATCCTCTGGTATTACCTGCTGCACCTCCGGCATGGCCAGAATCTTCCTTACCCTGGGTATATTCTTCCCCCTGGCCACCAGCCAGTCCCGGTAAGCCTTCTCAAACAGAGAACTGAAAGGGTTTTCCCTGCTCACCGTTTCCAGGGGAATATCGATCTTCATATCTTCCAGCGGCCTGGCCATGGCGGTGTCACTGAGGGCCGCAGTATCTTCAGCCACTTCGGGCAGTGGAACAGGGGGAACCACGGAAGTATCCGATTCATCTTCCACAGCCTCCGCCGGGGCCTCCTCCGGCACTTCCACCAGGGAGTCACCATGCTCCTTCTTCAGAACCTCGTCGATCTTCTTGAGCACATTGACTGTTTCTTCCTGCTGGCGAATGAGCCTCCACTCCAGCATGGCGGTCTGTCCGATAAGCCTCTTGGCTCTCTCTGCATCCTGAAGACCGGGCAGCTGCACGATAATCCTGTCCCTTCCCTCCTTCTGAATGGTTGGCTCGGAAACCCCGAACTGATCAACCCGGTTCCTGATAATCTGGATGGCCCGGTCCATCACATCCTTCTTCTCATCCTTGTCCAGCCGGGTATCGTCCACCTCCAGAACCAGATGCATACCCCCCCTGAGATCCAGACCCAGTTTTATCGACCTGTTCAGGAGCTCATCGTACTCCTCCGGGTTCTCCGTCTCTATTCGCTCGCGCTCCTGCTCACCCATGGTAACTACCCTGAAGGTGGGATAGAGGAAATAAACGGACCCTATTATAACTATCAGTACTATTATTAATTTGTATCTTAAATTCTTGCTCACAGTTCCTCACTTTACAGTTGGGTTATCGTCTTGTCTCCAAACATTCGAGGTTATCATACCTGCAGTCGACTCAGCGTTTATACTAATAAATTTATAAATCCATTGGAACTATAAAGTATACAAAATAACATCCTCCAGTCAAACAGTAAATGAGCATACAGGATTTTCCGCATATTTATTTTAATTTTCGAAACAAATCTCAAGGTTAGCAAATAATTTATAATTTCCCGTTAGTTATCACCACACAGAAAAGACCTTAATCAATGTGAAAATCAATGGTGGACAGAAAACCTTTATTCCAAATCAAAAATATAATAAATCTGATTAAATTATTGTAACAGTGTTCCAAAATCCGTCTAAGTAATAATGAAGAAACGATGGTTTGGGGTAATATTGAATTATCTCGAAATTAACCTAAGGGACTTTCGGTTAAAAGTAAGAGGAGGTGTGACAGAATCTTTTAGCTGTAACCGGCACATCTGTAAGGAAGAACTGAGAATTTCTGTTTTTCCGGCAGAAACAACTAGACTTTCAATTATTAAGAGAACCAGTGCAAGAAAAATTAGGGTGAGTTAAGTTGCCTGTGGCATTTAAAAAAAATTGATGATTAACTTGTATTACTCAAAATGAAATAACTGCGCCTTTGAAAATGCTAGCCGAACTCATCTGAATTCTGGGATACCAAAGGAGCTGATTAACAATGAAACACACAAAAATCCTGCTGTTCGTCGCATTGTCAATAGCAACGATATTCCTTCTGTCAATGGAAGGGAGGGCCGAATATTGGACTCAAAATCTTGTTATAGAGAGTCCAGAAGATGGCGAGAGTTTTGAAACAGGCGATGTTGTTACCATTGAATGGACCACATATTTATATGGCGAGGAACCTTCCTGGGGTATCGATTATATGGTTATGTTAGAAACTAATGAATTAACATCTGGTGAATATACCCATGTCATTGATACCATTCCAGGGCCTTCAGATTTCATCGCAAAACATACCTTCACATGGATAGTTCCCGGTAATACTTACCATTACAATCCCAACGCAAGATTAAGAATATATTCAGGGAGTTATCACTGCCAGTGGGATATCATAAAAAGTGTCATTATCTCGGTTAAAATGTACTACGACCCGATTCCCGACCCGAACATACAGGAACCACTACCGAATATAGATGACGACATAACCAAAAACCCCAAAGCCAACTATCTAAGCGAACCGTATCCGAACCCATTTAACCCTAACACCACCATATATTTCGGCCTTAAAGAAGCGGCCAGTGTCACCATGAATATCTACAATGTTCAGGGTCAACTGGTTAAGGCACTGCATAATAACAACTTCATGGCGGCCGGCAAATACCGGGAAAGCTGGAATGGTGTAAATAATAATGGAGCCAGGGTTCCTTCCGGCATCTATTTCCTGAAAATGAACACCAGCAGTGGCTATTCAATGACAAAGAAGATGGTTCTAATTCAATAAGAAATCATACAGAGGAGCTCTCATCAAACCCGGCTGCCACTCTTACAAAATGGCAGCCGGGTTATTAAACAGTCATGATTTACAAAGATGTTTACAGCGAACTTTCCACAAAAGATTACTTTCTCCTTAAAAGTATCTATGAAAAAAGGGGCCTGTGGAAATATGATTTGGCAACAACATGAAAGGAAATCCAATGAAATATCCAGCTAAAACCGGTACTATCTCAATTCTCAGCCTTTTCATATTTGTTCTCTTTCTTGCTGTTATTATGCCATCAACCGGAATAGCCCAGGATTCAGATGGAAATGGTTTCCCCGATGCAATGGAACAGGAACTTGCCGAAAAATTCTGTCCCGCGCTGGTTCTCGATTCCAGGGATCAGGGGGTTTCTCCGGAGCCGGTGGAGATTATGGGGGAGATATGGTACTCCCTTTATATCACCCAGAATAATATACCAGGCAAAATATACCAGGGGGAATACGACTCAGGTATTATAGAAAGAGGCAATAGCTACGATGAAAAAGAATGGCAGTTTGAATATTTCGGCGGCCCGCTGGAACATTCATGCGGATGGGAAGAACACGAAACCTGGTCTCTACCTCATTTTGACTACGGGGGGAGCGGTTGCACCGATGAATTAAGCGATCACTATTATGATCAACCCTACGGGTGGTATGAATTATACACCTCGGACGGTCTTACCCCTGATGGAGATATGGAGTGCAGCGGCAACAACAGTGGTTGTAGATTCCAACATAATTACTCCGGAAAAGTCTATCCCCATACTGTTTATGCCCACCTTTCAAAAAATTTGACGGGCTGGTATGATCCTCCATACCCTGAGGCTAACGACATAGAGAAATACGTGATTCAATATTGGTTTTTCTATCCTTTTAACAATTTCACTAATGTTCATGAAGGTGACTGGGAACATATCAATGTGGTTTTGGAAGTACAGGATGGTGACTTCGAAAATGCTGAGGTAGATCAAGTAGTATTCTTTTTTCACCATTGGTATCTGGTATGCGCTTATTCACCGAATGAAGGGCCAGATTTTGACTTTCTCTTGATGGACGATACACATCCGGTCGTTTTTGTAGGAGGCTATGGGAATATGGACGATTGTGGATGTGGAATATACGGCGATGGCCCAGGATCTCATGGTAGTTATCCAATATATGGCCGTTGGCGGGAAATTTTCTCTGGAGATCAGTATGTTTTTGGCTATCAAGTCGCCGACTGCGCAGAAATTGATGAATTTGTTCATGTTGATTTTTACAATCCATCTTTGGACCCTGAAAACCTACATCAAATATTTATTCACTGGCGTGAATTCATCGATGGAGATCCCAATGATAATGATGGAGTAGTATTATTGAGAAGCCCGGGATATTACAATTACGATGAAGAACCTGAGATGAGTTGGGTAAAAGCCGGAATCAGATGGGGACGTCCATGGGTTCATTCTGCAGGATGTAATAACACTATCATACAAGAAACAAGCAATACTGATAATGTTGGCAATTTTGCTCCTGCAGCCCCTACGCAACAATCAAATTGGAACTATATATATGCAGGGCATGGTACTGAAGAGTATTCTGTTAGCAACTTTATGGATGATAAAGCCTGCGACACCGACTGGTTACCACCTGTTGACACCACAGCCCTATTTATTGAACCTGAGGAAAACTTTACTATCAGCAACGGCGACGAAATCCAGATAAAGGGAACAACCAGTTACTTCGCTGATAGTGTTGCGGTTGAGTGGGGTTACGGCTCCTCCCCTTCGGAATGGTATAGCAGCGGAGTTGAAATGCTAACTATCTACCCGAACAGTGTTCCATTCCAGGAAGAGATTTACGCAAAATGGAGCATCCAGGGATTTGATCCAGGAGTGTATACTCTTCGTGCTACTTCTTACGGAGACACCACAATATATCAGACCAGAACAGCACACTATCCAGCTTCTTTTCAATACCCTAAAGCGGGTGATAAAGTTGCCCTGAGCACTGACCTTGATATAGAATGGAATATGAGCGAAGGAGAATACGTAGACCATTCTGAAATCTGGATATCAGGCGATGGGGGAAATACTTACTCTCAAATAGGGAATGTTCCAGGTGACAGCACTCGATATCTTTGGGAAGTATCGGGACTGAAATCTGACAATTGTATAATAAAGGTTACTACCGAATATCAAACAGGAGAGAAGTATGACATACTCCTTTCTGAGGAATTCACCATTTATGAGCAAAAAACTTTGTGGCAACCGGCCGGAATCCTTATAAACGAAACCGGAAACACGGGAACTGGTTGTATGGATGCGGCAGTTCTGGATGATGGCAGTTCAGTTGTTATATGGACAGATAAATATAATAATGTGCAGAAAGTACATGCACAGAGGTTTGACTCCAATGGTAATGAAGTATGGCCAAATGGAGGAGTAATTCTTGCTGAAGATGAAAGCCAATCATCTGATCCTTATAAACTTCTAGGAATAGTTAGAAGTGACTATGATAAAGTTATCGCCGTTTGGGAAACTTACAGGTACTCGGATTCCTATATTTCACCGTATACCACTGCTCTCAAACTGGACGGATCAGGAAACTCTATATGGGAATCTAATTTCGGTTTCCCGTTGGAGTTGGACGGTGAAGCCACCTGGAAAACTAGCCCAAATATCATACCTGATGGAAGTGGTGGTATGATAATGATATGCATATTCTCTTCCTGGGCTGATATGGATTGCGGCGCCATCAGGATTGACAGTAACGGCAATTATGTATGGGAAAATGGAATAAAAGTTGCCGAAGACTGGGAAACCAATTATGAAGTTTCAGCACTTATTCCAAACGGTTCGCATGGCGCTATCGTAGGCTGGCACAAAAAGAACAGTCCCGACGATTCCTGTGCTCCATTTAGAATACAGTGGATTGAATCTGACGGCAACCTTCCTTGGGGCGATCCTCTGGAACTCGTCAATGGTGATGTATGCAAAATGGATATGGTTTATGTTGATCAGGGAGTGGTGATGGTATGGCGCGGAACCTCCTGGCAGCTATATGCTCAGAAGATAGGCACCGATGGTTCTCGCATGTGGGATGGAGATATCAATACAGGCGGCATGCAGGATGTGCAGCTTAACAATATTTTTGCCAATCCATATTATCCTCAGGTGATAAAAGATCATAATGACAATTTGATCTTCACCTGGCTCGCCTGGGATAATAACAGCGATTATAACCCCAATTATAATATCTACGCACAGAAACTTGACCCCTCCGGAGCAACGCTTTGGGGATCCAGTGAAGTTGCAGTCTGCACCGATGGAAACCCTGAACATTTTTATTCAGGATTTTGCGCAGACAATTCCGGAGGAGCTTTGATCGCCTGGACGGACCAGCTGAGTGGTAATGGCGACATTTATTTTCAGAAAATCGATTCGGGCGGGATTCTTGCCTGGGATGAAGAACGTCCTGTGGCAACTTCAAGGGGTACTGACACAAAACCATCACTGTACAACTGTGGGGACGGCCGATGCATTATGCTCTGGGAAAACGAGACAGACGACTTCAGCTCTGCGTTCATCCAGAAAATCGGGGAACCTGATCCTGTGCCCCCCGAACCGGACCGCGACCCCGATCCCTTCCAGGAAATTACATCCATACCCCGGGATAATTACATCAGAGATCCATACCCCAACCCCTTTAACCCTCAAACCAGCTTCCAGTTCGGGCTCAGGGAACCGGCAGCTGTAACCATCAAGATATTTGATGTTCAGGGCAGAGTGGTAAAGACCCTCCATCATAACTACCCCATGGACGGAGGTCATTACAGAATTAGCTGGAGCGGGGTGAATGACGGGGGCAACCGGGTTTCCTCCGGAGTTTATTTTCTGAAGCTGAATACCAGTAAAGGTTATTCGGTGACAAAGAAGATGATATTAATTCAATAACGGGTCAGTTAAGGGGAGCCTATAGCAAAACCGGCTGTCGTTCATATTAAGCGGCAGCCGGTTTTTTGTATTACCTTAAAGCAAAATGGCATGTGGCGGGTTCTGTACAATCCCATGGTATCTCAAGGATAGCTATGTCCTGCGGGTTATTTGAATAAAACAAGAACAATTTCTACCAGTGGATATTTCAATAATAATTCAGACGCAATCAGAAAAATTGCGAAAACCCCGTTCACTTTCCGTCTAATATTTGCAGATTGGGATAGTAAGAGCGTTAGGGTGGTAATTATAACCGGCTTCTGCCGGGTGTTATAAAAAAAGCTATCAGGTTTTCGGAGGGGACTCTCTCCGTTTCAGCCGGCTGCGGTGGGGGCCATATGGCAGCCGGCTATTATTTATATACATCCCCTTATTGATTGATTACTTCAGCCTCCCCAGCTTTATGGAGTAAGCAGCCCATCTGAAGGGATGGCTGTCAACTCCCTCCCGGCGGATCAGTTCTCTCTTCTCCTCGCAGAGTGAATGAACGGGATCTCTGCCCTCCCTCTTCCAGTCCCTTACAAACGATTTCATGAACTCTGTGGCATCGCTGTCCCTGACATCCCAGAATGTTTGAACCACGGCACCTGAGCCTGCATCCAGGAAGGCGTCTCCCAGTGAGGGTCCCGCATCGGTATCCTCACAGTAGGGAGCGCCGCTGGCACAGCTGGAGAGGATTACTAACTCACTCCGGCTGAGATCCGAAGCCCTGATGTCAGCGGTATCCAGATACAACTTCTCATGCTCGGTGGTATCGGAGGGAGCAGCCAGGGGGATAAGCATCAGATAGGGAACCTTTGGATTTCTCAGAGTGTGCACCGCCATGTATATATAGGAGGCCTTCTCCCATCCCTTCAACAGATTCTCCTTGGTAGCCCACCTCCCCTTGAGAAAAACAGCTGCGGGATCGACTCCGGCCACAGCGGCGCCTTCATTATAAGCCTCCTTCAATCTCCGGGGGTAGGCATATCGTTTCTGCAGGGCATCTGACACCTCCGGGCTTACCACTATCATGCCGGGGCCGCAATTCTCCCTTTCCAGGGAGGGCTCCATATACCGGAGGTAAGCTATATCCCGATCCATAATCAGGGGCCTGTATTCACCTCCGGTTCCCACATTAAGTGTCTCAAAGGGAACCTGCCCCAGGAAACCATTGGTGGTTATATAAGTGAGGCCGCTGTCCCTCTTCCCTGAGGGGTTAACAAACTCCTCCGGCAACAGCAACCGGGCCAGTATGCTCAATCTGTCCGCCAGGGACTGATCAATCCCGGTGTCGTCACGGCAGGGATCGGATGACATCTGTCCAATCGCTTCAGCAACCAGGGCTTTTATCCTGTCCACACTCCCCTCCAGCACATCCCGCCTTATCCCCCCCCGGCCGGCTGTCCACCGCCATATCCGATCCTCCTTTATCAGATAGACGATGTGCACCGCATTCTTAGAATTGACAAGACATTCCGCCTCTGCAGCTATATGCATGATCTGTTTCAGGGCAGCATTCCAATCCCCTCCATTATCCGTAGCAAAACAATCCAGCCTGTTCCCGCTCAATCCGTTAATCCCCGAACCCAGCCCACGATAGAAATACCTCCATAACATTTCCGCCCCGTATCCCAGCCGGGGATCACTTCCGGTAACATCGTGGAGAAGGTTCCTTAGCTCTTCGCATCTTTCCACCCAAAGATAGCTGTGAACACTGCCATCGGTTTCAGCTACATAATCAGCTAACCTGCCCAACCCCTGCACCAGATATTTCCGGGCAGCTGTCTCATTCCCCCTTCCCAGATTCAACAGCCCCAGCAGGGCGTCATGCTTTACCCAGCAGCGGGCCAGCTTTTTTCTGTTTTCCCACCCCGGCTGCTCGAAAAATTCCAGGGCCTGCTTCGTCTTATCATAATTTCCCAGGGAAAACTCCGCCTCTGCCTCCAGCAGGAACAACCTGGCCTCCCAGTCGGATATCATCTTTTCGCTGCAGTAGCTGCCTCCCTCCTCTATCAGGGAAAGCGCTTTTTCAGGGCAGCCGCTCTGGCATAATCCCTCCGCCCAGTAAAACAGCAGCTGGGCATGCTCCCCCCGGTAGGAGAGCTGGGAGGTCTCATTTTTGATCTCCTCGAATATGGCATTGGAGCGGGACAGATCGCCCCGGGCCATCATCAATCTTCCTTCAACCTGGCTGATCCGGATCCGGAAGAGATCCTGTATCTGATGGTCCCTGTACCGGCGCTCCAGTATATGTACCCGGTCCAGAAGGCGTTCCACTATATCCCAGCAACCCAGGTCAGAATAAAAATTGACAGCGTGAAGCAAAAACCTGATCTCCCGGTACCCTCCCCCGTATTGCCTGCACTGCTCTATAGCCCGCTGGAACATATCCTGAGCCAGAGAAAACCTTCCCTGCCTGCTATAGTAGCCCCCATAGAATGAGCTTATTCTGGCCGCCTGCACAGGGAACCGGCACCCATTGGCCAGCCTCCGGGCCCTCTCATAACATATAATCATGGAGTCGGCCCTGCCTGTATTCTCGTAATAGATCCCCAGCCTGCCCAGTGCCTGACAGAGCATTTTGTAATTACCGTAGCTCTCCATCGTTTTCATGGCCCGGTTGATGAACCTGAGGAAATTGTTGTAATCCCCCTTTTTCCGGTACTGCTCAGCCAGATTCATCTGGCAGACCCCCATCATATCCCGGTCACCGTACCTTTCCAGCCGAGGCATCACATCCAGGAATCCCTCTATTCTCTGACCCACGGTCAGCCCTTTTTCCCAGTACAGGCTGTCCAGGCAATCCTTGATGGCGTTGATCTTCTGCCGGGTTTCATAGGGAAGAGCAAGTTTTTCTTTAATCGCCTTCATGGGTTTGCCGTAGTGATACTCCGATTCAAGAATCCCGGCCATTTTTACCGAATAGCGCCGTACCTCCTGATACTGATCCCAGTACTCCTCCGGTGGCAGGTCCAACAGGCAGTGGTTGATGATATTGATGTTATCCATTATTACCTTGCAGCCCACCATCCTGCAGTAGCGGGCGAAGGTGCTGTCATCGGAATTTACCAGGTGATACCTGAAACTGGAAGGCAGTTTATCCAGGCAGGAGGAGACATCTTCAATCTCCCTGTTGGAGCAGCCACTCAATACAAATACCGCCCACAGGGAAAAAAGCACTATAATTAACCAGTTTTTCACAGCAGATTGGCTTCTAATTTTCTTGCTTTTAAATTACAATTTTATTTAATTATAGCACAAAGGGTTACATTAGGGAAACAATATATTGAGGTGAAGCTTTCAGGAGTGGAAATTTTGTTTAATTCTGATATAATGGGAATATGCAGAGCGGCATATGCACACCAATGAAAACCATCTGAATCCGGAGGGAGAAGAACGCCGGTCAGCAGATCTTTCACTCGCCCGGGAGATAGCAGCGGGTTCACTGAAGGCATGGCACCGGTTTCTGAATGATTACTCCGGCCTTATCTACACTTCACTGAAAAGGACACTGGCAGTACTTGATAAGGAGGATGCAAAAAACGCATATGTGGATATCCTGGCCAGCCTCTATAATGGCGACATCGGGAAATACGACGGAAAATCCAAACTCTCCACCTGGCTTTTCGTATACAGCCGTAACTACGCTACCGATCTTTTAAGAAAGAAACACGGGCGGATCACCAGGCCCTCCGGATATAAACAATTGAACGAAAAAGAGAGGGAAGTGCTTCAACTCTTCTTTGTGGAGATGCTCCCCATGGATGTGGTTATCCACATCATGAACTGCAGCGGATTCTCAATCAGCGCATCAGGGTTTATTCAGGCGGTCCGGCGTATAGAGGACCTCATAAGTGAAAATTTTCTGAGGAAGATGCGCTCCGAATACTCCTCCCGGATCAGAGGGATCCCCTCTTCCAGGCTATTCAGGCTCCTCAATCAGCTGAAAATCGATTACAGAGAGAGGGCGGCCCGGAATGAACCGGATAGATATCTGGATAAAGAGGAGCAGATGGCAAGGATAAAAGCACTTCACCGCGCCATTGAGAATCTGACCCGCAGGGAGAAGGACATAATAAACTTGAGATTTTTCCAGGGCCTTACCGCCGGTGAATGCGCCGCCAGGCTCGGCATCGCAAATAAGAGAGATATCTACTATGCTACCGAGAAAATCATCAAAAAGCTGCGCAAGTTATTGAAATGAAAGGTAATTATGTATAAATACCCGGCAACTCCGGGGAAAATGGATCTTTGTTCCGTAATTTCCGGGCCTCTGACGTCTAATGTCTGTGAAAAAGCGATAGAAGGGGAGTCGTAGAATCATATAAAGACCGCAGGCTAGCCGCGGGGGGCGGTCTGAACAGGATAGTTGAAAACAGGGAAAAGAATGAACATAATGAATGATAAACATCTCAGCATAAATCAGATAGCACAGCTTCTGGACGGCAATGTCAGCGAAGCACAGAGAAAGGCTCTCCACCAGCACCTGAGCAAATGCCAGAGGTGCTTCAGACTTTTCAGAGACTCCGCCATACACCGGGGAATATGGACTGAAGACCCGGCCATTTATCATGCCAGCGCCGAACTTATCCAGGCAGGGATGAAAGTAGCCTCGCCGGATCAACCCGGCCCCGATACCGGGAAGACGGTAAAAACTCCCCCGGGAATATTCACCCGGATGAAGCTGCCCTGGGTGGCTGCAGCCATGGCAGCAGTGCTTATAATCTTCGCCTGGATGACTCTGGATTTAAGTAACGGTCCGGATCGCCACTTATCCGATGAGGTGTTGAAACCGGTCAGGGAGGCGGTGGGGGAAGCGTCCCGCCGGAGCCTGATAGTTATTCCGGGAGGAGAATATGCGGTGGGCGGGCAGGACATAGTCTACCGTTCCGGATTCGTTCAGGTCAGCGACAGTCTCAGTGATTCATTCAGCCACCTTCTTGAACTCTACAACAGCAAGAGGTCTCCGGAGATAGCCTCCTGGCTGGCAGCCGGATATATCGCCACCTGGCAGATTGAAGCTGCCGGAGATATCATAGCCGACGCCCGCGAGCACGGAATGAGGGATGAGCTCTTTCCCAACCTGGAACCCCTTCTGGCATACATCCACGAGGATTATCAGAGGGCGGAAGAACTCTTCCGCAGCAGGCTGGAATCCCACCCTGAAGACCCGGTGGCAGCCATAAACTTCGCTGTGATGCTTAAAAGTAAAGGCCGTTACGAAGAAGCTTCATCGCTGCTGAAAAGGATCATCCGGGACCATCCCGGCGAGCCCGTAGCTGTAAGGGCGCAGAAGCTGATGGAATCTATCCCTACCCGATAATATATGAACATTTTTGCCTTGATTGCGTAATTATTTAATGGTTTGCTGATGCCACCGGGCCGGCCGGTATATCATCGCACTCAGCCCCCCGTTATGTTATACTCCGGCGTGATATACCGGAAATTCGGTCTGAAGTGGGTCAGCACTATTATCAACAACCCGCAAGGAGTTTGATCATGGAGAAACTTAAATATACCTGCCCCAAGTGTAACAATACCGGTTATGATATCGATGAATTCCGGGCCACCGGCGGATTTCTGGCCAAGCTCTTCGATATCCAGAGCAAGCGGTTTACCACGGTAACCTGCACCAGGTGTAAATACACCGAAATCTACCGTACCGACAGCAGTATGCTGGGAAATATCTTCGATTTCTTCGCCGGTGGTTAAACTCGCCCCGGAATTATTCAGTATTGCTTCTCCGGCAATGCCGGCAGTTTTATTAAACCGTAAATTCAACAGAGGGAGAATCAATGATATTCAGTTTTAATCTCGAAGCTGACAGAAATAATATAATCAAGCTATTATCCAGGTTAATTCTGCCCCTGGCCGCTATTTTCATGCTGGCATCGCCCCTTTTCTCGTCCCGGAATGAAACACAGGATGTTCTAACCGTAAAAGATGTAATAGGAGTAGAATATGCCGGCGATTTCGACATATCCGGCAACGGAAAACTGGCGGTGTGGATAAAGACAACCACCGATAAAAAGAAGAACATAAGAAGAAGAGATCTCTATCTGACCGACCTGGTCAGCGCCGGGAGCTGGCAGCTTACCAGGGATTCGGGCAGGGACAGGTCTCCCCTGTTTTCGCCGGAGGACTCCAGCATTGCTTTTCTGCGTGCTGATGATAAGGGCAAATCCCAGATATACCGGATCAACCTGCCCGCAGGGGAGCCGGAGAAGATTACCAGTGTGGAGAACGGAGTGAACCGGTTCCGTTGGCTTAAGCCGGGAGAACTGGTGTTCAGCGCCAGGGAGGATTCAACTCTGAGGGAGATTAATCTGAAGAAGGAGAAGGACGACGTGGTGGTGGTCGACGACCAGGAGCATTACTCCCCGGTCAGGCTGTTCACACTGGATACCGGGTCGGGAGAGGTAACCAGGCTTACCACCAACAGCGGAAGGATAACCGAATTCGCCGTCTCTCCGGACGGCAGCTTCATAATCACCAATGAAAACCAGAGTGTAAGCTACCGGTACGACCACCGTATCCCTCCCCGCCAGTTTCTGATAAATACCGAAACGGGTGAGAGAGAGGAGATATTCACACAACCCCATCTCAACCCGGATGGCTACAGGTGGAGCAGCGACGGGGAGGGATTCTACTGCCGGCGGCGGATATCCAGCGATACCACTGAAACCTATGTGGGCATAGAAAAACTGAAATATTATTCCCTTGCCCGCCGGCGTCTGTTTCCGGTATTCCCCCGGTGGGAGAGAGGACTGGGGAGGAATTACTTCGTATTCGAAGATGGTGTGGTGGCACACCTGGCAGACGGCACCAGGGATAGAATCGCCCGGGCAGTCAGGTCGGGCGAGGAGCATGCCACCGAATTCATCTCCAGCCGTGATGAGAAACCGGCAAGGATACTGGGGGCCATGGAGAATGGCAAAAGGATAATATTTGCCCGGTCGGACGCCTCCACCACCCCCGCCATCAAACTGGGAAGGATAGGAAGGAACAGCATAGATAATCAGAAGCTTCTGTTCAGGTTGAACTCCCATATCAAGGACAAGAAACTGGCCCGCAGCGAGGTTATAAGCTGGACCGGGGCATTGAACCAGCGGGTGGAAGGTATTCTCTACTATCCGGTGAATTACCGGGAGGAGAAGAAGTATCCCCTGATGGTGGTGCTGCACGGAGGACCCTCAGGAGTGGATTACGACTTCTTTACCGAGAGATGGTCGAACTATCCCCATCTGCTGGCCGGCCGGGGTACCATGGTGCTGAAGGTCAATTATCACGGCAGCGGAAACTACGGACTGGAGTGGGTGGAATCTATAAAGGGGCATTATTACGAATACGAGGTCCCTGACATAATATCCGGGGTCAACCACCTGCTGGATAGGGGGATGGTAGACCGGGAAAGAATCGGAATAATGGGATGGAGCAACGGATCCATCCTGGCTATCGCCTGCTGTATCGAATCGAACCTGTTCCGGGTGCTCTGCGCCGGAGCCGGGGATGTCAACTGGACCAGCGACTACGGCAACTGCGCCTTCGGAGCCGCCTTCGATAATGCCTATCTGGGAGGTCCCCCCTGGGAGATCCCCGGGGTGTATCTGGATAAATCTCCCCTGTTTCGCATGGAGGAGCTGGAAACTCCCACTCTGATCATGTTCGGCACGAAGGACCGGGCCGTACCCACCGAACAGGGGTGGCAACACTTCCGGGCCATGCAGCAGATCGGAAAAACCCCGGTAAGGTTCATCCTCTTTCCGGGGCAGGGTCACGGACCCTCCAGAATATCTCACCGGAAGAGGAAAATGGAGGAGGAAATGGCCTGGCTGGAGAGATACCTGTGGGGAACCTATCACTCCCGGGATGAATGGCTGAAGGAGAATTCACCCCTTCACCTGTTGATCAAAAAATGCTCGGTCAGGCAGGAGAATGGCCTGTATGGAGAGACTGTAAATGGAATACTGGCACCGGAGACTGTACCCTACGGCCCGGGTAGAATCGGAAGATTCGAGGTTACCAGGGCTCAGTTCTCCGGGTTCTCCGGTGAATCCGGTTATCTCCCCGGCACAGGCAACTATCCCGCCACCGGGGTGAGCTACGGCGAGGCGGCGGAGTACTGCAAATGGTTAAGCCGGGAGACCGGCCGGGAATTCAGGCTTCCCCGGGTTGAGGAGATGGAAGATATTCTGGATAAAGCATCCTCACAACGAAACTCTGAAAACAATCTGGCCTACTGGGCGGGCTATTCACCCACCCCTGATGAAAGGAAGGAACTGCTGGCAAGGATAGATTCGCTGGAAGTTTACACCTCTCTGATCAGAGAGGCGGGGAGCTTTCCCCCCTTCAGCCCGGAGACGATATTCGACCTGTGGGGCAATGCAGCCGAGTGGACCACCTGCAGGAACGGGGAAGGAAAATCAGCAGGCCTCAGCGCAATCAGCCCCGCCGATAAAAGGGCAGAGCCCGAGCCCCCTCCGCTTGAACTCCAGGGATTCAGGGTATGGGAGGAGAGATGAAAAGGGCAGAACGGGCAAAGAAACTATTCAGAGAGGATGGATTATGCTGCAGCCAGTCGGTTCTTTCCGTGTTTGCTTCCTCCGCAGGATTGGACAGAGAATCGGCAACAGGTATATCCGCCCCCTTCTGCGGGGGTATCGCCCACACCGGCAGTGAGATATGCGGAGCTGTATCGGGAGGGATCATGGCCATAGGGCTTAATTACAATCCCGGCAGACGGGGTGAAAAGCGATACCGTGAAATTACCGACCGGCTGGCGGAAAAATTCATGGAGAGGTTCCGCCGGAAGCATGGATCTATCAGATGCCGGGAGCTGCTGGGTTACTGTATTGGAATAGAAGAAGAAATACAGATAGTCAGGGAGAAGGGGCTGTTCGATAGGGTATGCAGAGAGCTGGTGGGAAGTGCAGTTGAAATGGTGGAAGAAATAACATTCGAATCCCCGGAATAATCAACCAGTCTCCGGAGGAATTGAAACCCTGGACGGATAATATCGTATTACATTATATCCGGTAAAACCGGGGCTTAAAACATTGAAACTGTGAAAGAATATGAAATGCCGGCCATTCTGTGGTATCAAGGAGTATTGTCGAAAGGGATTTAAAATGTCATCCAGATATATGATGCCATTCCTGGGGATTCTGTTAATTTCAGCAACCATAACACATACCTCCGCGGCGGCGCAGCCCGATACAGTCTCGCACTACAGTTTGGATCCGGCCGTAAACAACTACGGATTGAGCTTCGGCAACTCCAGGAGATTGCGGGGGATCAGGATCAATCTGATAGACCGGGGAGTGGAGGAGGTTACCGGAATCAACCTGACCCTCTGGAAACCGGGGAGGAACCCTGATGCGCTGATCAGGGGCATCTCATTCGGTCTGGTAGCCCCCCGGGCTGACAGAATCTATGGATTATCCCTGGGAGCCGGGGGGGTGATAGCCGAATCTTCCCTGGGAGGAATCTTTCTGAGCGGGCTGGCCACAGTATCAGGGGAGATGACCGGGATAGGCATCAGCGGGCTGGCGGGTGTCAGCGGGGGCAGATCCAGGGGGATATTCCTCAGCGGGCTGGCCAATGTTACTGATGGAGATGCAGATGGAATAATGGTGGGAGGCCTGGCCAACGTCTGCGACGGGGATGCCCGTGGAATAAATATAGGTGGATTGGCCAATGTGGCAGACGGAGATGCCCGGGGAATATCACTGGGAGGACTGGCCAATGTGGCCGATGGTGATGTGACCGGTATAATGATGGGGGGGATGGCCAATGTGGCCGACGGAGATATTACCGGTATATCCCTCGGCGGCCTGGCCAATGTCTGCGACGGAAATCTTACCGGAATATCAGCCGGAGGAATCTCGAATGTAGTCAGCGGGAATTTCAGGGGAGCGGGAATAGGAGGAGTGGCTCAGATAGTGAACGGCTCCTCAACCGGCCTGCATATTGGCGGGTTGAGTGTGGTGGGCAGGGACAACCTGACCGGGATCTCCCTTTCCGGCGGTCAGATAAAATCAAATTCCACGGTACGGGGACTCACTGCGGGAGCAATAGGCATGGTTTACGCCCAGTACCACCAGGAACTGGATTTACAGTATACCGGCCTGGAGGCGGACCGGTTTTCCGGAATAAACCTTCACGGTATAGATATACAGGCGGATGAAAAAATGGAGTGGATATCCCTGGCGGGAATCTCACTCCGGGGAGGAGACATATACGGGCTGGCGGCATCATCCATTCTGTGCAACCCTGAAAACCTGCGGGGCTTCTCTGTATCATCGGTAAACTACTGCCGTTCCACCCAGGCCGGTTTGACGGTGGGGCTGTTCAACTACGCCAGCGAGCTTCATGGTATTCAGATAGGTCTTATAAATGTAGCCGGTAACAACTCCGCTCCCTTCAAGATACTTCCTCTGATCAATGCCAGCTTCGACTGAGCCGTTTGAAACCCGGCCACTGGTTCGCTGACTCCGGCGAAGGACTGTTTCGGCCCGAAAACCATCACCCCCCGGAGGAGAGTTTCCCGGGCGGGCGGCCTGTTCTGCACTCATTCCTGAAGAGATAAACAACCCCAATCCAATCCTGCTTTAATTCCGGTTATAGCTTCGGATTACTCTGATACTGATATCCCCCCTCCCGGTCAGTGCAAATTTTTATTATTATATCGCTATATTATTCTTTTCAGCTTGACATTCCCCCTCTCCGGAGCATTATCTTGATATACATAAAGTGGTGAGATGGACATTATGATACAATGACATCTGATGCTGCCTGAGATATATTGAACCCTGTTGTTAGGGAGGGTGATGGAAATGTTTGCCAAAGATCTTACAAAGATGAAAAAGAGCGATCTGCTGGATATGGCCAGATCAAAGGGACTCAAGGTTACTACCCGGATGAGAAAAGCCGAGATCATTGATGTCATTAAGAAGGGCAGTCCCAGGGTTTCAGAAACGGGGAAAAAGGCAGCTGCAAAAAGCAGCAGAAAAACCACCCGCCGCACCCGTCCGGCAGCAGGAAAAACCGGCGGAAAAAGAAGGAAAAGTAAAACCTCAGGCGGAAGCAGGCGGAAAAGGTCCGCTAAAAGCGTTCCTTCCGCTGAAGCAGCTCAACCGGAGGAAGAAACTATCCGCCAGAGAGCGGTAAGCGGAAAATACTACCTCGGCAAAACTGAAGAGGCCGCACCTCCCCTGGACACCACCACCCTTCCCGATAGCTACGGGGTCACCCGTATAGCAGCCATGGTGAGGGACCCCCACTGGATTTTTGCCTACTGGGAGGTGACCTCAGAGAGCTATCAGAAGCTCCGCGATGAATTCGGAAGGGAATGGCCGGATTGCAGGATCATTATTAGAGTATACCGTACCGACCGGGACCCCGGAGAGCACTTTGATATCACCCTGGAGGGTGAAGCGAATAACTGGTACATCAGGGTTTCCCCCCAGGGACAGTACCGGATCTCCATAGGGGCTATAAGCAGCAAGGGAGAATTCCGGGAGGTTGCCTCCTCCAACACGGTGGAAACTCCCCGGGCCAGCATAAGTGATGAGATCGACGAGAAGTGGATGGCTCCGGATGAATTCTATCACCGGGTGGTTATGGCCTCGGGCGGCTATGAGACCGCTCACACATCGTCTGCGGAACTGGGCGAGGCAGTCAGAAAACACCTGGCCGGGGAAATAAGCTCCGGCGCGGTATCAAGCTTCGGAAGCGGTGCTCTCAGAGGGGAGGAAGGGGAACGGGGTTTTTACCTCAGGGTAGCCACCGAGCTTATCCTGTACGGAGCAACTGAACCCGATGCAAAGGTAAAGGTAAAGGGGGAAGACATAGAGCTTCGCAGCGACGGGACCTTCTCGCTTCGCTTTGAGCTTCCTGACGGAGATCTGGACCTTCCTGTCACTGCGGTTTCAACCGATGGCATGGAGGAACGATCCGTTGACACCAGGGTAACCAAGACCTCCAAACAGAAGGAACCGGTGAAAAAATGATTTCTAACCCAAAGGGCTTCCTATCACTGGTATTGCATGCCCATCTTCCCTATGTAAGACATCCGGAGTATGAACACTTTCTGGAGGAAGACTGGCTCTTCGAAGCTCTGACCGAAACCTACATTCCATTCATAGATATATTCGACCGGCTGATCGAGGACCAGGTGGACTTTCGCCTGACCATGTCAATCTCCCCTACCCTGGTATCCATGCTGGAGGATCCCCTCCTGCAGTACCGTTACCTTCGTCATCTGAACAAACTCATCGATCTGGCCGGTAAGGAGATAGAACGTACCCGCTGGACCCCCCGGCTTAATGAACTGGCATTGATGTATCACTGGAAGTTCAGCCGGGCAAGGGAGATTTTCCTGGAGCGATACAACAGCCTCCTGATACCAGCATTCCGCCGCTATCAAAAGCTGGGAAAACTGGAGGTAATAACCTGTGCCGCCACTCACGGCTTTCTCCCCCTTATGCAGAACCGCAATGCTGCCAGAGCCCAGATAGAAATCGCCGTTGCTAACCATTACAGACATTTCGGAGAGAAACCCAGGGGTATCTGGCTGCCCGAATGCGGATATCAGCCCGGTCTGGATGAACTGCTCAAGGCCGCAGGGATAAAATACTTCTTTACCGACACCCATGGGATCCTGTTCGGATCACCCAGACCGCGTTACGGTGTTTTTGCTCCGGTGTACTGCCCCTCTGCAGTAGCTGCATTCGGGCGGGATATGGAATCATCCAAACAGGTATGGAGCGCCAGGGAAGGATACCCCGGCGACTACGATTACAGGGAATTCTACCGGGACATCGGGTTCGACCTGGACTATAACTATATCCGTCCATACCTTCACGGGGACGGTAACCGGATCAACCTGGGAATCAAATATCACCGGATAACCGGAGAAGGTGACTACAAGGATATCTACCGTCCCGCGGTAGCCAGAGAGAAGGCTGCCTCTCACGCCGGCAATTTCATGTTCAACCGGGAGAAACAGATCGAAAACCTCAACGATTTTCTGGGAATAAGACCAATTGTAGTCTCCCCCTATGATGCCGAGCTGTTCGGTCACTGGTGGTACGAGGGTCCTGACTGGGTGGAATTTCTGATGCGCAAGCTGCACTTCGACCAGTCGGTGATTCAGCCCATTACACCTTCGGAGTATCTGGAACGTAATCCCAGGCTTCAGGTAGTAACTCCCTCCATGTCCACCTGGGGCTACAAGGGATACAATGAGGTGTGGCTGGAGGGCAGCAACGACTGGATATATCCCCATCTGCACATGATAGCCGACCGGATGGTCGAGCTGGCAAACCGCTATCCCCGGGCGGAGGGAATCGAGAAGAGAGCCCTGAATCAGTCCGCCCGCGAACTCCTGCTGGCTCAGAGCAGCGACTGGGCCTTCATTATGAAGACCGGGACCATGGTGCAGTACGCTCACAAGAGAACCAAAAACCATATCTCCCGTTTCAACCAGCTTTACCATGACATTACATCCGGAAGTATCAACAATCAATGGTTGAAAGAACTGGAGAATAGAGATAATATATTCCCCGATATAGATTACCGCATTTACAGTGACTAATATTAAATGGACTCAAAACCAGAAAAGAAGTACCTCATCATCCACGGGCATTTCTATCAACCTCCCAGGGAGAATCCCTGGACCGAGAGGATCGACAGGCAACCCAGCGCCTCTCCCTACCACGACTGGAATGAGAGAATAACCTCTGAATGTTACCGTCCCAATACCTGCTCCAGGCGGCTGGACTGGTATGGAAGAATCAACAGAATAACCAACAACTACCGGAGTATCAGCTTCAATTTCGGCCCCACCATCTTCTCCTGGCTGGAGGCCAATGACCCGGAAACTTACTCCGCCATACTGGAAGCCGACCGGGAGAGTGTGGAGAAGTATGACGGACACGGTAATGCCATAGCCCAGGTTTACAACCACATCATCATGCCCCTGGCCGACAGAGCCGACCAGGAGACCCAGATACGATGGGGGATGGGAGATTTCCTGCACCGTTTCGGCAGGGAGCCGGAGGGTATATGGCTGGCCGAAACCGCCATTAATGAAACCACCCTGGAGATACTTATTGACTTCGGCTTCAGATTCATCATCCTGGCCCCTCATCAGGCCGCCAGAATACGCCCCCTGGACAGGAGTACGGGATGGAAGAATGTTTCGGACGGCTCCGTAGCCACAGGTTTCCCCTACCGCTGTTTCGGCCGGAGAAGACCGGGGAGGCGCAAAAGGGACCGCTACATCGACATCTTCTTCTATGACTCCCCCCTGGCCAACGACATCAGCTTCAATCATCTGCTCAGGGATGGGGAAGCATTCGCCGATGCCATCGAGGCAGCCTACCCCCGTTGCGGAAATGATCTGGTGATAATTGCCTCCGACGGAGAGGTGTACGGTCATCACGAACCCTTCGCCGACATGGCCCTGGCCTATCTGATAGAAAAGGCAGCACCGGAGCGGGAGATAGAGATGGTAAATCCAGCCTGGTATCTGGATCATCATCAGCCAACCATGGAAGTCCAGATAAAGAGGGGCAGCAACGGAGAGGGAACCGCCTGGTCCTGCGCACATGGAGTGGGAAGATGGAAGGAGGACTGCGGATGCAGCACCGGTGGGCCGCCGGAGTGGAATCAGAAGTGGCGCAAACCTCTGAGGGAGGGCCTTAATGAGTTAAGGGACCAGATCAGGGTAATAATGGAAAGGGAGTGCGGTAATATCCTGGAAGATCCATACCAGGCCAGGGATGACTACATAAATGTTATCAGAGAGCGTTCGGATAAGATGATCGACAGATTCATCTCCGGTCACACATCCAGGGAAATTACCCCGGTGGAGAAGAGTACCATACTTTCACAGATGGAAGCTCAGCGTCACGCCATGCTCATGTTCACCTCCTGTGGATGGTTCTTCAACGATATATCAGGACTGGAAACCGTCCAGATCCTAAAATATGCCGGCCGGGCAATCCAGCTGGCAGGGGATGAAAAGACACAGAAGCATCTGAGAAACACCCTCCTGGATAATCTATACCCGGCCCAGAGCAACATTCCGGAGAAGGGTACCGGGGAAACGGTCTACCGCCAGTCGATGGACCAGGCAGCCGTGGATTATCCCTTTTTCGCCTTCCAGTACATGGTGAACAGTTTCTACCTGGAGGGGGAAGAAAGCACAACCATCTTCGGCCACCACCTGAAAAAAATCCGCGGTATAGAGAGGGAACTGGAGAATTTCAGGTCAAGGCTCTACCTGGTGGAACTGGTCTGCCGTTACACCCTGGAAAAGAAGATATTCAACTGCCTGCTTATGATAGAGGAGAATTCCGGCGCCACCTGCCTGATCGGGGAATCCGGGGAAGCTGCCGGGGGAGATTATCAATCCCCCCGGGAAAGGGAAAAATTCCAGCAGGTGGCTTCCCTCATGGAGGAATCACCTCCCGGTATATCCACAGACGAACTATCCCGTAAGGCAAAAGGCTTTCTCCCCTGCACATTCACCCTGGATGATCTGTTCAGGGAGGAAAAGGAGGAGGTAGTTTCCACCATTATTTCAGATACCATGGAGCAATCCATGGATAGCTTCAGGGAGATATATGAGAATGTAAGGGACAGAATAATGCTGATAAGGCAACATCACCTGGATCCTCCCCATCAATTCCTGGTACCTGCCGAAATATATCTGGAGCACCGCCTCTCCATGGCCGGGGATAAGCTTGCCCGGCGGAAAGATCAGACCAATACGGGGGAGATAGAGGAGATAATTGCCGAGGCTGACAAACTGGCTATACCCGTGGACAGGGGCACATTATGCCATACCTTTACAGAACTTATTGCAGAGGGGATCAGGACCCTTTCAGAGGAAACCCGCCCCCGGGCCTCCAGAGCCTTTCTTTATCTGGTTGATACCGCTGACCGCCTCTCCATTCCTCTGGATGACACCGTCATACAGAATGAAATATGCCTTCTGCTGACCGTAACCATCGAACCTATTATCGAGTCAGTGAACCTGGAGGAATTGTCCCAGCCGGAAAGGGAAGCCCTGGAGGATGTATTGGAACTCTCCGGCAGGTTTAACTTCAACCTGGACCGGTTGCGTGATTACCTTGGAACACCCGGGCGGGAAACGGAACCTGAATAGAATCCCTCCACCTTAACTTAAAGATGAAAAAGAACGAAGCAAAAAAAAGAATTGCACAGCTCCGGAAAGAGATCAGGACTCACGATCATCTCTACTATGTGAAGAACAAACCACGTATCGCAGATGCGGAATACGACCGGCTCAGAAGAGAGCTGGAAGAGCTGGAAGAACAATTCCCCGGTCTTATAACCCCTGATTCCCCCACCCGCAGGGTGGGAGCCCCGCCCCTTCCGGAACTTTCTTCAGTGGAACACCTCCAGCCCATGTTGAGCCTCGACTCCTCCACCCAGACAGATCAGGTCCGGCTGTTCGATGAAAGGATTAAACGGCTGCTAAAAGTGGACCGGGTGGAGTACTACGCCGAACCAAAATTCGACGGACTCTCATTGGAGCTGATATACCGCAACGGCATCTTCCGGCAGGGCTCCACCCGCGGAGACGGGCTAAGGGGAGAGGATATTACTCCCAACACAAGAACCATAGGAGCGGTTCCCCTCAGGCTGAGGGAAGAAGACCCACCCTCTCTCCTGTCCATCCGGGGGGAAGCTCTGATGCCGCTGAAGGGATTCCAGCAACTCAACCGCCACCTCACCCGGAAAGGCAGGGAGGGATTTGCCAACCCCCGCAATGCCGCAGCCGGTTCCCTGCGCCAGCTGGACAGCAGTATAACCGCACGGCGTCCCCTTACCTTCTTCGCCTACGGAATAATGGCCATGGAGGGAATTTCCCTGCCGGACCGGCACAACCTGGAGTTGGAGCTCATGAAGAGATGGGGTTTCCGGGTGGACAGTCACAGGCAGCTGTGCAGTACCATCGGCCAGGCCATAGAGTTTCACCGGCAGCTTGCCGGAAAAAGGGATGACCTTCCCTTTGAAATCGACGGGGTAGTAATCCAGGTCAACTCCAGGGAATTACGAGAGAGACTGGGAGTTAAGACACGCTCCCCCCGCTGGGCCTTTGCCCACAAGTTCGAACCACGCCGTGAGATTACCACAGTAGAGGATATAGTGGTTCAGGTAGGCAGGACCGGCAAGCTGACCCCGGTTGCGCTGCTGAAGCCGGTGGATGTAGGGGGAGTAACAGTAAGCAGGGCCACCCTCCACAATGCCGGCGAGGTGGATAAGAAGGATATAAGAGAGGGTGACCGGGTAAGGATAGAGCGGGCCGGAGATGTTATCCCGGCGGTGGTGGAGAGGGTGGATTCCGGCCGGGGAGGCAGGGGAAAGAAATTCACCATGCCGGATAGATGTCCCGTCTGCGGATCCCCGGTGGAGCAGGAGGGGGCTTATCACTTCTGCACCGGAGGTTTACTCTGCGAGGCCCAGCTCAAGAAGGGGATAGAGCATTTTGTATCCCGGGCGGCCCTGGACATAGAGGGCCTGGGAACAAAAACGGTAGACCGGTTTGTAGAGATAGGTCTGCTTAAAAATGTTGTCGATATATTCAGGCTGAAACGGGACGATCTGATGGAGCTGGAGGGATTCGACCGGAAATCAGTGGACAATCTCCTGAGTGCAATAAGGGAAAAGAAGGAGGTGGAGCTTTCCAGGTTCATCTATGCCCTGGGGATAAGAAATGTGGGAGAACATGTGGCCGGGCTTCTGGCCAGTCACTTCGGCTCTCTGGAGGCGGTAACGGAGGCGGATGCCGGAGGGCTGGAGGAGATAGAGGGAATAGGCCCGGGGGTAGCCAGAAGCATATCCCTGTTCTTCTCAGACCCCGGCAATTCAGCTACCATACATGAACTTCTGGAGGAGGGGGTGACGGTAAAGGAACAGCGGATCGAGGGCGGGGAAATGCCTCTGGAGGGCAGGAAATTCGTGCTGACCGGTTCGCTGCAAGGTTTTACCAGAAGTGAAGCTTCCAGCTTGATAAAGAAGCTGGGGGGCAGAACCACCTCCACGGTAAGCTCAGAGACAGACTATCTGGTGGCGGGGGAAAATCCCGGCTCCAAACTGGACAGGGCCAGAGACCTGGGGGTCACCATCCTGACTGAAGAAGAATTCAAGAATCTGATTAATAGATAGAGCCTCTCCTGCCTTAACCCAATAGTACCGTCCTTAACCTGATTTAACCCAGTTTTAATCAATAAAATCTCACCCTGCAGGCACCATATAAACAAAAAAACCACCGGATAAGTGGTGTAATCATGGCAGGTTGATTCAGGCCCGGCCGTCCGGTTATTATAAACGGCCGCCGGGGAGGATAATTTATAATCTTCTCCGGCGGCCATCATTCCATCCCTGACGGATGATCATACTCAACCGGCCCCGGGATCACCCGCAATTAAGCCGGGCTGTATATAATCCCGGACCGGTGCTCAGGTCTTTTCAGCACCCTTACTGCTCTTTCGCACCAGCAGAGCCATTCCGATTACAGCCGAAACGGCGCCCAGTACTGTGCCGGTCCGGCTCCAGCTATGAACAATCGCCAGAACCACCGGCCATATCAGTACCATCCCGTAAACATTCAGCTTAACCCCGGCACTCATTCTGAGTACGTAATAAATCAGCAGGGTTACCGCCATCAGGACTACTACTGTATAAATCTCGCTATTCATATAGTACCTCCTATCAATATGGTGGCCACAGAACGGAAACCGACCCCGAGCACAGGGCGGCGAATACCGCCGTCCCTGCCGGGCCGGCTATTGAACCAACGGCCCCTCCGGCGGCATCGGCAACGATTACCGAAACCTCCCTTATCTGGGGAGCATGAATTTCCCACCAGTTCTCCGGTTTTGGCTCCCGGTCTCCTGTGCCGGTGCTGTCATCACCGGCGGAAAGGAAAGTGCGCCTCTTTGCTTCAGCCATCTGAACCTTCCACCATTGAGCCGAATGTTCCATAATATCCAGGGCAGGGTCCCGTGGACTTGCAGCATCTCCCGGCGAAAAAAGATTCAGGCGCTTTGACGGACTGTTCAGAAACTTCTCCGTTTTTACCATACATCTTTTAAGCTCTCCTGCCCTCCGGGATGAGATATAACCCTCCCTCTCCAGATAGGCTATCAGATCGTCCGGATCACCCCGGTGGGTCGCCAGGTCGAATCCACTCTCCCGGGATATCTTCTCGATCCTGACCAGGGCCTCCCGGACAAACTGTTCGTCTATCCTCATTTCCAGATCATTTTCCCCCATAACCGAATTTACAGCCGAGATAAACCGCCGGATATCCTCCTCCCGGGGAGTAGCTTCGAGAAGGAGGTTCTCTCCTCCGGCATAGCGGGTAAGTATCTGGTTATGGAGCTCTCCCACACTTACAGAGGGTGCTTCCGCCTCTTGCTCATCACCGGCATTGCAGCGACCGGGACATAACACCTCTTCCCCTGTGCAGGAGAAGAAAATCCCCGCCAGCAGAATTACCACAACGAATTGAGCTGCTCTGATTCTTTTCATGACTGTTTACTCCTCTCTGATTAAAACACTGTATTGCAATTCAGATTGTACTGATCTCCCTTGTACCTCCTTACTTGTGGAATTTGAATACGGGTGCACCCATATAACCTACCTTACCCGCGGCCGGATACTGCACGGTGATACCATGCAACTGCGTACCCGATGCTATTTATCCACGCCGCAGCCGGACATCGGAGAAGACCTTAACCGGTCTGTTTATTCTTCTCCACTCACTGAAAATTCAGGGGATCCCCTGATCTCCGTTTATCTGTATTTCAAGATTTATTCCCGGAAATTATAAAAACGAATAACGGCAGGATATTTCTGCTGCGGCGCTGTTGATAAATTATATATCTTTATAATATACAACAAGTTACAAAATACAAAATATTTCCGTTGCTCCGGTTTTTATTAAATTAATTTTAAAATTCCGGACTTATGAGAGCGAAGCAACTGTATAGCCGAGTGTTAATTCAGAGGCAGGGGTTTCCGCTATAATATCATAACTAATTTAATATTAATAAATTAGCAACTGTGTCCACCTGTAAAACACAAATGAACAGACTGTTCACTATATAGTATAAATTATATAAATATAATCAGTTGGCTTTATCTGCACCTCCCGCCGACAGGCCGGAGAAGCAGGTTATGTGCCCGAGCTTATATTTCGCCGGATCTCCCGTGGTTTCAACCCCCTGTCTGTATCACTTGCCGGCGAAATCTCAAGCTCTGCAGCCCTTGCTCGATCTTTCTGATTCCCGGGATCGAATAGATCATGAACTCCCCTGCTGGAGACCGATCTGTACGACCATCCCCTGCCTGCCGACTGCAACGACAGAAGTTTCATGCCACTAACGATTATATCCCCAGATCCAGCTCGGTATCATCCATGGTGATCCAGCGGGTTGCATCCGTCGAGGATCCTTCTCTTACAGCTATGTGGAGCACAGCCGGCTTCCCGCTGGTTACTCCGTTATTCCCTCTCCTTGCCGGCAGTGACGATATGCCGGCTGCCCTGCGGGTTATTAGATCGATTTAATCCGGGCCAGAGAAAACTATCTGAATGAATCACATAAAAACCACTTAATTCAGATAGGTCATTCCGGCACTTTTCATCCTGCTGACATCTTATCTGAGAATTATTTTCTATTATTCTTTACAGAGACCCCCCACGAAGCTACAATTGATGCCGTTAAAGCAGCTTGTACTGATTACCATTACCTGCGAAGAGATCAATGGAAGAATATACCCTTAGGGATTACCGGGCCTCCCATCTGCTTACCAGGCTGATGTACAGCAGCCTTCAGGGGTGGTATGCGGCGGAGAATGTCCTCAACAAAACCGGCCACCCCGACGCCGATCCTGAAAAATTCCAAAAACCGGTCAAACTTATAGAAACGGTGCAGGGGTGGAGTGAATCCCTCCATCCCGGCGATACTCCCTATCTCAAAAGCGATGGCACCGTAACCATGACCGGGGAATCTGCCGGCCAGGCAGCCCGCATTCTCATCGGAGTGATAGAATCCATAATGGATAACCAGATCAGGGAAACGGCGGTGGAGATAGACAAATATCTCAGATTATTAGGAAAGTAGAATAAACACAGCCTCTTTCGGGACATCTGATATAACTATCTGTTCTTAATCGACATTGAACAGTTATCGCCGCATATGGTATATTACGAATATTATAAATATAGCACATTAGAGGGGCAGTTGAAGGGCTGGGTTGAAATACCGGGAAATTGAATAATATTTCCGGAGAATATGATGGTTTCTTGATTTTTATTAAAAGGAGAACTGACATGGAACGTTTTCTCTTGCCGGTTTGCATTCTGTTAATCTGCGTTTCTACCATCTCCGCAGCATCAACCGGGAACGATATCGTCAAACCTGAAGTCCACTTCGGTTTCAAGCCGGGGGCGGACAGGAAACTGATCGACTACGAAGAACTGATGGAATATCTCCGGGAGCTTGCCTCGGCATCATCCCGGATTAAACTGGTGAATATCGGAAAATCCCCCATGGGAAGGGACATCTATACTGCATTTATATCTTCGCAGGAGAATATCGCCCGGCTGGAAGAGCTCAGGGAGATCAACAGGGCCCTGGCTCTGGACTATGATATACCGGAGGAGAAGCTGGAGGATTATATAGAGAAGGGGCGGGTGTTCTTCACCGCCACCCTGTCAATGCACTCGAACGAAGTGGGCCCATCCCAGTCGGCGCCCCTTATCGCCTACCGGCTGGTGAAGGGGGAAGCCCCCCGGATAGACAGCTGGCTGGATGATGTAGTATACATGATGGTTCCCTGCCACAATCCGGATGGGATGGATATGGTGGTCCAACATTACCGCAGGTACCTGGGCACCAGGCACGAGGGTTCCCGGATGCCCGGCATCTACCATAAATATGTGGGTCATGACAACAACCGCGATTTCATAAATCTCAGCCAGAGCGACACCAGAGCCATCTCGTTCCTGTTCAGCAGGAGCTGGTTCCCCCAGGTGATGGTGGAGAAACACCAGATGGGCTCGAGCGGAGTGAGGTACTTCGTTCCGCCCAATCACGACCCCATAGCTGAAAACATAGACGCCGGGATATGGAACTGGGCGGGTGTATTCGGGGCGAACATGATGAAGGATATGTCCCGGGATGAGCTGGCCGGGGTTTCCCAGCACTATCTCTTCGACGATTACTGGCCCGGTTCCACCGAGACATGCATCTGGAAGAATGTCATCGGCTTCCTTACCGAATGCGCCAGTGCCCAGCACGCCACTCCCGTATATGTGGAGCCCGGCGAGCTCCGGGTGTCCGGAAAGGGGCTGTCGGAGTACAAGAAGAGCATAAACATGCCACTCCCCTGGGAGGGAGGATGGTGGAAGCTGTCCGATATAGTGGAGTATGAGGCAGTCTCCACCATGTCGGCGATCAAGACCTGCAGCCTGCACAGGGAGGACATACTCAGATTCAGAAACGAGCTTTGCCGGCGCGAGGTGAACAGGGGGCTGACCCGCCCACCCTGCTACTACATCCTCCCCCCGGAGCAGCATGACCGGAGCGCCCTGGCCGGGCTGGTCAACCTGCTGCTGGATCATGGAATATATGTATCCAGACTGGACTCAAGGGTGATAATAGATGAAACCGTCTTCGATAAGGGCAGCATCGTAATACCCCTGGCTCAGCCGTTCAGGCCATTTATCAAGGAGGTAATGGAGCGGCAGCGTTACCCGGTACGCCGTTACACTCCCGGGGGGGAGATAATAAAACCATATGAGATCACCAGCTGGTCTCTGCCGCTGAACAGGGGTCTGGAGTGCCATGAGATCGAGGAGAGATCCATGGACCTGGAGGGAAAACTGAGCAGAGTCAGCTCGCCCTTCAGATTATTCGATAATCCACCCGGCGAATTTGTGGGAGTAATCCTTCCCGCCAGATACAACCAGAGCTACCGGGCGGCATTTCAGGCCAGAAGAATGGGCCTGGATGTATACAGAATAAAGGAATCTTATCAGAGTGAACCGGAAGGTGCGGGTGCCGGAAGCTTCCTGATATACACCGGTGACGGCGGAGAGAAAATCGACAACTTCCTGAAGAGCCTGACCGCTGAACCTCTATTTATAGATCACCAGCCGGAAATAGAAAAATCCGAATTTGACGTTCCCAGAATCGGGCTGGTGGAGACATGGTTCCACGACATGAATGCCGGGTGGACCCGCTTCGTGCTGGACTCCCATGATATTCCCTACAGGGTAATCCGTCCCGCCGAGATAAAGGACCTTGACCTCGACGGTGACTTCGATGTGCTGATATTCTGCGACAGGCACAAGGATATAATAATGAGCGGCAAGCGCAAGGGAAAAGGCGGCTACGGGACCTGGCTCTCGGGATATCCCCCCGAGTACCGGGAAGGTATGGGAAAAGATGGATTCAACAGGGTGCTGAAATTCATCAACCGGGGTGGAATTGTGGTCTCCTGGGGAGGCTCGGCAGATCTATTCTCCGGCGTTCTGGAGATCAGGGAGGGTAAGGAAACGGAGGAGGAATTCCAGCTTCCCTTCAGAAATGTATACGATCACCTGAAGGAGAAGGGATTCTACTCCCCCGGTTCGACCATGCGGCTTCTGCTGGAACAGGACCATCCTCTCACCTACGGAATGCAGGAAGAGATAGGAATAATGTTCAGAGGGGGGCCGGTTTTCGCCACCTCCATCCCCCGCTTCGATATGGACAGGAAGGTAATTGGCAAATTCCCCGAAAGGGATATCCTTATGAGCGGATACTCCGAGAATGAGAAATACCTGGCCAAGCGGGCGGCCATGATCTGGCTGAAGAAGGGTGACGGCCAGCTGGTCCTGTTCGGCTTCAGGCCCCAGTTCCGTGCCTCCACCCCTGTCTCCTACAAACTTATTTTCAATGCACTTCTGCTGGAGGAAATATAGAAAAATAATAATGTATAATCTTTTACTACTCATGTTGTCCGCTCCTTTCTTTTTTCTCCTGGCCGCTCTATAGTAAAACGACTTAAGGAGCGGACAACAACTATTTGAACTCAAATATCAAATGCCGTACCTTTTGAATGTTACGAAAAATTTATTAATTAATGCCATGTAATCAGTTTCACCCCGGTTCGCCGGGAAAGAAGAAAACAATTCCCGGGAGCGCTGTGGATGAGAACTGTATACCGTTATTTGAGCAAAATACGGAAATATCACCCTGCAGGATACAAAGAAGATAAATGAGCATATTCGAAATAAGTGAAAATGACGGCCTGGAGCGAAATTGACTGACGACGCAGAATTAATGAGGAGAGCGGCAACCGGCGACAGGGATTCTTTCCGCCTGATCGTCGAGCGCTATAAGAAACCGATATACAATTACTTCCTTCGTTCGACCGGTTCAAGGGAGGATGCCGAGGATCTGTTTCAGAATCTTTTTCTGGCTCTCTTCAGAAGAGCACACCACTACCGCAAGACAGCTTCTTTCAAAACCTTTATATACCGGATCGCCTCCAATATGCTGGCAAGTCACTACCGCGGGAAAAAAGATACCTTATCCCTGGATAGAAAGGGTGAAAATAGAATGGACCTGGAATTTCCTGATTGTTCTCCTGAGGCCGACCCGATTGAGTATACAAAGCTCTCTCAGCTGGAAGATAGTTTCAGCAGAGAGTTGGCGGACCTGCCTTCGGAAACTGCTTCCGCGCTGGAGCTGCGGGTGAAAAACGGCTTTTCTTATAAAGAGATAGCGGAAATAATGGGCAAATCGGTCTCAGCTGTCGAATCCATGATATTCAGAGGGCGAAAAGCTCTGGCGGAGCGGATGCGGGAATACCGGCAGAGCAGTCCGGAGGAAAAAGATTAAATGTTTCTGCAAGTTTTTTGCTGCCGGCACGATTGTAAAATATAGGAGGAGCACAAGTGAACTGTAAGGATTATCAGAAAATGATCTCCAGATGGCTGGACGGTGAACTGAACGAAGAGGAGATCAGTTCGCTTAAAAGCCATCTGGAACAGTGTTCCAGGTGCAGGCAGATGCATTCCGATCTTTCCGCGGTTCATGAAATTCATCTTAACCTGCCCGACCGGCCTGTCCCGGATTATCTATCCGCCGGATTATCCTTCGAACCCGGTATCAGGAGGCATTCCGGCAGATTCAAGATCCTGCGTAATACTGCGGTGGCGGCTGCTGTAGCCGGAGCAATTATAGCCGGAGCAGGTATAGGGGGAGGACTGGCGGAGAGAGGGTGGCTCAGCAATGAGTCAGATGGCGAAGATCTCCTGAATCTGGAATACCTGTATGCCACTCCGCCGGGTTCTACCGGCGAAGTTCTCATGGATGTAGTAAGGGAAGGGAGCGAAAATGAAGAGGAGTAGCAGGTCAATATTTCTGATAATCTCCCTGGCTTTCAATCTTGCTGTGGTGACCGTTTACGCAGTGAACCGTCTGGATAATGAGGCGGAGCGGAAATCGTCCTGTGACCATCACAATTGCAGGAGCTTTGCCAGGAGTTTCGGGCTTCCGCTTTCCAGCGCGGAGCGTTTTGCGGAAGAGATGGGCAGATTCAGCGAAGATGAACGTAAGTTGCGCAGCAGTATCATGGAAGCCCGGATCGAGCTCATGGATCTTTTCCGGGCCGCCCCACCGGATTCTGAGGCGATCGAAAGCAAGGTCGAAGAGATATCCGGCCTTCAGGGGGAGCTGGAGAAGATTATAGTTAAAAGACTCCTTCGGGCAAATTCGGTTCTCAGCCCGTCTGAGAAAGAAAGGTTTCACAGGATTTTAATGCGGAGGATGTGCCGGGAACTGCCGTCGCATCATCCGTTATTCGAAAGAGGAGGTAGCTGTGAAGAATTATAGCACTATGGCCCTTGTTTCATTGTTAGTTCTGATACTTGCCGGTTCAGCCGGGGTTATGGCTCTCACTCCCGAACACTGCGGGATGGGAACGGAAGGGTATGTCCCGGGCCGCATGGAGGGTATGGCCAAACAAGATTGCGGACTCGGTTTGACTGAAGAGCAGATGGAGAAGCTGCATGCCCTCAAACTGGAGCATCAGAAGAAGATGATAGATCTGAAGGCAGAGATGAAGAAGCTGGAACTGGGAATGCAAGAGGAGATGATGAAGGCCCCTGACAGGGAAAGCATGATGAAGCATGTGGATAAGATGATGGAACTTAAGGTCCGGATGAAAAAGGCCCGGATCAAGATGATCTTCGATGCGAAGAAGATAATGCCGGAGGATAAGTGGAAGATCTTGCTCAGGCACCATATGGGACGGGACCGGCATGAAATGGGCCGCAGTATGGGCTGTGGAGGCATGGTGAAGGGCCGGCACAAGAAATACGGGGGGCACCATGAAACGAAAAGGGACCATTGCAATATGAAAATGAAGGAAAGATACGGAAAATAGAAGGAGGATCTTTTCGGGATAGAAACATTTGACCTTGAAGGGGGAGAATTATAATTGCTCCCCTTTTTTTTATTTATCGATATGCAGTTTCGATATGAATGAAAATAATGTTAGCAGCTACACAAGCCGTTCGGCATAAGTGATAATGCAGTTATTTGCATGGTTGACCCATCAGCTGAAATATCCTGTGACCGAAGCAGTTCAGATAAGGTGGCAAGCCCATGTCACTCAATCAGAATGCCAGCTTCGCCCGCCGCCCATTGGGTCGGAGTTCGCATTCACCCACGGGCAAGCCAGTGGAACTCTGCCCTGTGGGTTGTTAGAAGAATGCATGAGATAACTGAAACAATTAGCTCTTACTCCAGTTCAGGCAGCAGAGTCCATTTGAGATACCAGCCCCGGTCATCCCTTTCCAGGCAGACTATCCCGCCGTTGCGGAACCTGACCACCCTGGTGTCTTCACTGCCGGTTATCAGGTATCCGGCCAGTTTCTCCATAAAGGGCAGATGGCCCACCAGCATCACATTGGACTGGCTGTCCAGGTCATCTGCTACCGGAACTACATCATCCATAGCCTTGATTCCCTCCCTCTCATTTACCCCCTCATCCGGTTTCAGGTTCGCACCCAGTATCTCAGCAGTCTGAACCGCTCTCTTCTTGGGACTGTGATCTATCCTGGAAACCTCGATACCATATTCGCCGGCCTTCCCGGCTACCATCTCCACCTCAGCCTCTCCGGCAGGAGAGAGGGATTTGTCTGGATCCTCCTCCCTGGGAAGGTTCCTGCCATGCCGTACCAGATATATAGCCATAATTATCCCCTCTCTGATATTGTACCCGTTATCATACTCCGGCTCAGCTTCATACCGGAGAATTAAATATATTAATGCCCCGCTTCCAGCTGGAAATCGGTTCAACCGGAGAAAGCCAATTTTACTCCGCCGGGTATCCCACCGTCTGAGTCAGAATGACCTGAAGGTTGGATGGCAGTTTCATCACCTTCTCCAGAGCATCCTTATCCACTGCTCCACGGACTACTGTGGCCAGGCCTTCGGATGCGCAGTAGAGGTATACATTCTGGCTGATAAAACAGGTGTCGGTGGCTGAATAGAAGATCTTCTGCTCCTGACTGGCACCCTCCATCCTGGAGAAATCGGCAACGAATATAAGATTTACCGGAGCAGTGGCGGGGAAATCCTGGCGCCCTGTCTCCGCCCTGATATCCTGGTGGAGGAAGGGCTTGAGCATGTGCTCATGGGGATCGTAGAGGTAAACGCCTTCCTCGGTGGATACATATATATCTATCTCCTGCCAGTTGACTGCCGAGGGGGCGGTCCGTTTGCCGGATTCCGGCCGGTTTATCCCGAAGGCAGCCCACAGCATATCAGACATTATCTGATCAGAGAGCTTTCTGGTACTGTACTCCCTGCTGCTCTTTCTGTCGTTCAGCACCTCCATCAGCGGCCTTCCTCCTTCCCGGTTGGGCGGGGACAGCTTGATTGGCTTGAGCTGGTGCGCCGCCAGCGGAGTTGATATAATTACTAGCAGATAGATGAACAGGGCTGAGGTGATAACTCTTCGGAAGTGCATTGCCGGTCTCCTTTCTGTCTGGTCAAAAGCTTAACTGAAATTATTTTCAATTTTAATCATGCAGTCTATCATACTACATTTCAAGCTATTTTAGCTTCTCCCTGATTATTTCATGGCAGCTATTTATAGAATATTGCCCGGGAAACCTCCGGTCTTCATAAATACAAAAAGTCCCTTTGCCCGTTAACTCCCGTAATTAAAGCCGGGAAGGCAAGCTAATTTTCATAAAATATTTTTATTATTTCTGATTTTACTCCTTGCAATAATCCCCTATTTAGTTATGTTTGTAGCATGACAGAGAGGTTTAGGATTGAATGATTAGTAATCCGGAGATAGAAGAGAGAGAGAACCTGCCTTATCAATCAATTCTATTAGGGGACTTACTTAGTTTTCTTCCTAAAAACTGAATCTGTTGATTGTTGTCACTCAAGACCAGTAAGGAGGTCAGAATGAATATCTACGTAGGCAACATGTCTTACGACACCAGCGAAGAGGAGCTTCGTGAAGCCTTTGAGGAATTCGGAGAGGTAGAATCCGTATCTATTATTACGGACAGAGCCACAGGACGCCACAAGGGATTCGGATTCGTGGAAATGCCTAACGATGACGAAGCGCAGGCTGCCATGGATGCACTCAACGACAAGGAATTCATGGGCAGAACGCTGAATGTCAACAAGGCTCGTCCGCGCCGCAACAGTGGCGGAGGAAGAGGCGGACGCAGATTCTAATTAGCTGGAAATCTGGTAAGTTCGAAAAATATCAGCAACTTTGTGGCAGGTTCAAAGGTTTGCTGAGATGTTTTCCGAGTTGGTTGAGGATTTATAGCTGTAGATCGATTGAATTCATCTGAAGATAAGACCGAGACCGAAGATACCCAGATAAGGCATAGATGTTTCTGTAATAACCCGGCATGAGGCCGGGCACTACTGAAAGGGAAGCAGACTTAATGCTTCCCTTTTTTTATTATTATAATCTAATTATTATCCCCACCGTAGGCCCTCCGGTAGATCAGGTAGTACTTGTTGATATTGCTGACATAGCGGACTGTCTCCCTCCCTACCAGCTTCAGTACTGCCAGCTCCACATTCCGGAACCACCTGTCGGGATCAAGTCCCATATCCGAGGCCATGGCCCTGGTTCTCCTTATCTTCGCCGGCCCGGCGTTGTATGAAGCCAGAGCCAGCCGGACCCGGTCCCGGGTCCTTATCCCCGGATCGCTGAAGTAGCGTTCCCGGAGAAAATCAAGATACTTCACCGCCGCATGAACATTATTCTCCAGGTTGCGTACATTATGGATGTTCACATTTTTGTCCGATGCAGTCTGCGGCCTTATCTGCATCAGGCCCACAGCACCGGCCGGACTCTCTCTGGAGTGATCCAGCCCGGATTCCTGAAAAGCCATAGCCATAATCAGGCGCCAGTCGAAACCATACCTGCGGGAATACCTGGAAATCAGTTCCTTGTACCGCAGCACCCTCTGCCGCTGAATCCGGTTCAGGGGGTTCTTGATCCAGACATTTTCGTGGTAATAGCGCTTGAAATAGATATTCCCCACCAGTGTACCCCGGCGCCTCTCCTCAAGAAAATCGTTCAGGCTGGCCTTGAGCTGCGGATTGTTCTCCCTCACCATCCATGCTATCTCAATGCCGGTACGGAGTTTGAGATCGCTGTGCACCTCCAGATCCTGCAGTATCTTTTCCCAGATATTGGCAATATTGGAATCACATATGGTCAGCTTCACCACCCCGGCGTTTACCATCTCCAGGATATCCTCCGTTTCCAGATTTTCATCAGCTTCTACTATCTTAACCGGTTCCCCACCCGCTGATTCGATCCTGAGGTTAAGCCCGGCCAGACTCTCGTAGTAGCTGCTGTGCCTTCGCACAAAGACCTCCCTTCCCCCCAGGCCCTCCACCACCTCCGGCACCGGCGTGGCCTTATGGGCAACCACCACTTCATCGATCCCGGTGAGATAGGGAATGGTAAAATCGACCAGCTCCTTCCGCCGGGGGGTTATGGTCATTCCCGCTGCCACAATGTCCCCGTAACCCATATGCAGCCTGGGTATGAGGCTGTCCCGGGGACAGATCACAAAATCGACCACTACCCTGAGCTGGCCGGGTTTTAGATTCCTGTTCAGGAATTTCTGGTAATCCTTGATCAGCTCATACTCGAATCCGCGGAAATGTCCTTTTGCCAGGAAGAAGTTGGTTCTGTTGAAAACGGTAAGAACCCTGATGTAGCGCCTCTCCAGCAGGCCCTCCAGGTCGTCGCGGTAGGTCCTGGAGAGATGTGTCCCCAGCAGCCGGGATTCGTGTTTCTCCTGCTGCCGGGAATCATCCGAACATGCCGGCAGGGTGGTGATGCACAGGCACAGGGATATCATAATTATTAATATAACTGCGTTCTTACCCACATCCATCGTAATCCTCATAATAAGCCATCAACCTGCAACCAGTTAACATACCAGCAACATAACCAGTTAAAATGTTAATAATATCAATGTCCAGAAAAAAATCGCAACCGGTCAATGATGCTTGCGGTAGATCTTCTCTCCCGCCCCCACCCTAACCGGGAGATTATTCTCAGGAGGGGGCAGGGGGCAGGTGGCATAGGGGGTATAGGCACAGGGAGGATTCACCGCCCGGTTGAAGTTGAGTTCCACCCTGCCGTCATCCAGAACCGGGGCGGTCAGATACCTGCATCCCCCGTATGTTTCTTCCCCGCTGGTCTTATCCCGCATGATTATAAAAAATTCCCCGGTATTCCTGCTGCCTCCGAATACATCCAGCCTGAGCTTTCTGCCCTTCAGCCTGAAAGTAACATAGCCGGGCGATTTCATTTCTGTTACCGTTCCCACCACAGTGGGTACGGTAACTGTTTTAACACTATCGAAGGGCACGAACCTTCCGGTTACCCTGTAATCCTTGCGGGGCGGAAAGAATTCAAGCCCATGATAATTCCGGTACCGGGGAGCATCCAAATCCCTCAGCCTGACAGCAAAACGCCCCGATCTCTCTATTATCCAGAGCCGCAGCCCGTCCATCTCCAGCCGGTCGGGATCTCCCTCTGAATCAGGCTTCATCCCCTTCCTGCGTACAGCACTGCCGTTTATGGTTGCATCAACTCCCCGGCCCAACTCCACGGTTACCTCTTCATTCTTCAGGATAAACACCCCGGCCTCAGGGGGAGAGGAATCCCCGGGCAGCCGGACGTCATTTCCTGCCGCCGCCCCGAATGTATTCTCACCCTCCTCCAGCCAGAAAAGGCCTGCGATGGTAAGCCAGCTGGTGGAGTCCTTCATGGCCCTGTGCCTGGCTTCTCTCCACTCTATCTCCTCCCGGCGGAAAGTAGAGTTATCTTCATCATCTTCCGCTTCTCCGCAGGAGACAATCAGTACTGCTGCTAACAGAATCAATAATACATTCTTTATATCACTGATGTTGAATTTCAATTTCCTTCCTCCCCCTCCTTTCCGGATAATTAGAGTAAAAATATGCCAAAGTCAGTCATGATTCAACTGGAGTTTTGTCACAGCTTCCGGAACTGATTGACAAAAACCATCTCAACAGGATAGCATAAACCAGCCGGGGGCGACTATCAGCAAGAGCAGTAAAATGAAACGCACGGTTTTATTTATCATTCTCTCGATTTCGATTCTGTCCCTCTGGCCCGGTGACCTCCCGGCCAGGGAAGAATTTGCGGTCAGTACCGGCAAGGGCTGTTCCTTCTGCCACACCAACTCCGCAGGCGGCCCGGTCAACCGGGTGGGACTGGCATACATAAGGAATAACTACCGGTATCCCATCCCCCGCAGGATACTGGAGAGATCGGAGACTCTCAGTTCCCCCCTCCACAGAACACTTCGTTTTATCATCGGCTACATACATCTAGTGGCCGCCGCTATATTTGTGGGAGCGATATTCTATGTGCACATATTCATAAAGCCCTCCCGGCTAACCGGGGGGATTCCCAGGGGGGAGAGAAGGCTGGGGCTGAGCTGCATGGCCACCCTGCTGGTGTCCGGAATATACCTTACCTGGTACCGGATGGATTCCCCGGCAGCTTTCCTGCAGAGCCACTTCGGGATACTGCTTCTGATAAAGATTATCCTTTTTGCCCTCCTGGTAGCCTCCGGTTTGACTGCGGTTACAGTGATCCATTCCCGGATGAAGGGGGACGGAACAGGGCAGGATGGAGCCGGTATCTCAAAGTACAACGGCGAGGATGGCAGGCCGGCATATTTTATCTACAAAGGCAGGGTATACGATGCCTCCGGCAGTTCCAAATGGGAGGGAGGAACCCACTTCAGGAAACACAGAGCCGGCTCGGACCTGACCGGGGAGATGGAATCAGCCCCCCATGGTGAAAAAGTACTTGAACATGTTCCGGCGGTCCGGGAGGCCGGCGGGGAGGACGGGGTTGAAGGTGCAGGGGGGGTTCAGAGGATATTTGTGGTTATGGCCTATACAAACCTGGTGCTGGTGTTTCTGATAATGCTGTGTGTGAGCAGCTGGTGGTGGAGTTTTCCCTTTGATTCGGAGGGAAGAGCTGAGATCCAGCTAACCGGCGCCAATGAATGCCAGCAGTGCCACCATTCGGAGAGCCCCGGTATATATCACGACTGGGATATGAGTCTCCACTCCACCGTGGGGGTGACCTGCCTGGACTGCCATAAGAGGTCAGGAGATGATCCATCCGTAAGCAAAGCACATATGGATCAATCTCCCATCCCTGTCTCCGCCCTGGTAACACCACTTACCTGCGCCGGATGTCATCCCTCCGAAGCGGAAGAGTACGGCCGGAGCAAGCATGCCAATACCCTGGAAATCATCAACTCCATCGACAGGTGGATGCTGGACGGAATGAACAACCGGATAGAGCGTACCACCGGCTGCTATGCCTGCCATGGCAGCGTGGTCCGGTTCGAGGAGGGAGAACCGGCGGAGGGTTCCTGGCCCAATGTGGGAGTGGGCAGAGTCAATCCGGACGGCAGCCTGGGAAGCTGTACCAGCTGCCATACCAGGCACAGGTTCTCCCTGGTGGAGGCCAGAAAACCGGAGGCCTGCGATCAGTGCCACCTGGGGCCGGATCATCCCCAGATAGAGATATACAACGAATCCAAGCATGGAACCATCTACCATGCCGACGGCGATTCCTGGAACTGGAGAACCGGTGATATGAGATGGAAAGCAGGAAGGGACTACCGGGCGCCCACCTGCGCCTCCTGTCACATGTCGGAGGCGGACACCCTGCCCCGCAGCCATGATGTAACCGGCCGGCTCTCCTGGGAACTTCAGGCTCCCCTTACCATCAGGCCCTCCGACTTCGAGCCATTCCCCTCCGGAACCTCCCGGCAAGTGGAACGAAGGAGGATGAAGACTGTCTGCCTGCAGTGCCACTCCCCCCGGTGGGCCGAAGGACACTTCCGGAACCTGGACAGGGTGGTGGAGAACTATAACCGGATTTACTACCGGCCGGTCAGAAAAAAGATGGATGATCTTTACGCCAGCGGTCTTCTCTCCCGGGATAAATATTTCGACGAGTACCTGGAGTGGGAATTCTACGAGTTCTGGCACCATGAGGGCAGAAGGGCACGGATGGGGGCAGCCATGATGGCCCCCGACTACGCCTGGTGGCACGGATTCTATGAATTGAAACACCGCTATCTGCTGCTGATGGAAGAGGCGGAGAAAATCAAATCAGACAATAAAAGCCGTTTCTATGATGATTTCCCCGGAGTGCTTGAGAAGCAGGACCAATAATAACCGCCCTCTTACATACAGCCGGAAAATATCATAACCAGCCTGCGGCCACAACTTAAGCAGGGATGATATGTGTGACTATGATCACAGAAAGCACTCGGAAATATATCGTTATCAGCCTTTTTGCTTTTGATTGGATGGCCGCTTCGCTCCCCCTACATAGACCAGAGATATTTGTGCCCTGCTCCTCTCCCGAGTCTGTAACTAACTGGACGATGCCTCTTGTATCAAGCCATACTTTTGATTGGGCCGGCATGAGGGAACAGATGCGTTTCCAGGTCAGTGGCGCTTTAAGCTCTACGGGTTCATGCCCATGAACCCAGAACCTCAATAGCTGTTTGGTGCAAGGCACCTCCGCCTGCACTGTAATAAGAAACTAAGCCAGGAGATAATACCTCTGGTAGATAATATAATCGGTTCAAGAAAACCGATCAGGTAAACCTTTTTGCCTTGAAAGAGGGAGGCCTCATAGCTGTTAGGCAGACTCCCATTCTCTTCTACGAACATCATAAATGTCACGTAGCAACACTGCATGACTTTCTGGTAAAATCTTGAGCGCGGCTACTAAGTCACTCGCATCAATGAAACCGGCTGCTGCTTGCGGGTGGAAAGTAGCTGATGGCAAGAACGCAAGTAGCAATATAGTCACCGAAAGCTGAGTGCTCGACATCATTTTTTCAACAAAGAACGAAAACGATTCCCGCGAAAACCTTGGGAAGTTTGCTCTGGACAAACCCGTCGCTGACTTAAGATAACCTCTCGCATGGATATACGGGTGAAGATCCGTCAGCACATCCTCCAGACGGTCAGCGATTTTCGTCTCGTCATTGAATCGACTTGCTATGTCAGAATTTATCAGACCTTGGAGCATTTTCCGCCAATGTGGGGTTCTACAACCCTCGACAGCCCACTGCTCAAGGGTTTGCGCTTCTTTGCTTGGATTCTGACTCGCGTTAAAACCGGTAGGTACAACAAGGATGTTACCGAGCGGGGCTATTCGGTAAAGGATGTTGCCGGGCGTATCGGCGTCTCGGAGCATAGCCTGTACAAGTGGGTCAGAGCCGCTAGGCCGACAAGCAAGGAAGCGAGCGAGCTAGAGCAAAGCAGACTCGAGAACCAGAAGCTCAAGGCAGAGCTGCGGCGTCTGCAGGAAGAGCGTGATATCTTAAAAAAGGCCGCGTACTTTGCAAAAGACCCCGAGTAAAGTACGCGTTTATCAGGGCCCATCGGCACGAGCACCGGGTAACGGTGATGTGCAGGGTCCTTTCGGTCTATAGAAGCGGCTATTACGCCTGGCTCAAGAAGCCTCTGTCGGACAGAGCAATCGAAGATGAGCGTCTCATCAGCTGCGGGATGGCCTGGCGCGGCTCTAGCCTTTAGGCCAGAAGCCTGGGCCAGCCTGCCGCAGCCCCCTGCCAGAGCCGTGACAGGACGTTCCGTCAGCTGCATGCTGCAGTTAGGCATAGACATACCTATTGGTGTGCTTGCCTATAGACTCCTACCTCATTAACAAGCCGCTTCCCAAGTCGGTCCTTTTCTATTTCAAGATCATAGCCTGTCTGAAGATTAAGCCAAAACCTATCTGTAGTACCAAAATACCTCGACAGCCTCAATGCAGTATCAGCAGAAATCGATCTCTTCCCATGAACGATCTCGTTTATCCTTCTTGGTGATACACTGATGTCTTTCGCAAGACGGTATTGACTGAGCTCGAGGGGCTTCAGAAACTCCTCTAAAAGGATTTCTCCTGGATGAATTGGTTCAATCTTTCTAGCCATATTTTTACTCCTAATGATAATCTACAATCTCGACACCATGGGCATTTCCATTGCGCCACGAAAAACAAATACGCCACTGGTCATTGATACGAATACTGTATTGCCCCTTCCTGTCTCCAGATAGCTTTTCCAACTTGTTGCCAGGAGGGACCCTCAAATCAACTACCGATTCAGCAGCGTCGATCATCACCAGCTTTCTCAAAGCAGCGCGTTGAAGTTTGCCCGATAGCTTTTTAACCCTTAAACGAAGAAATACTTTTTCAGTATCCTTGTCCGCAAATGATCTTATCATGCTTAAGTATTAACGCAACGCATTAATAGTGTCAAGCGTTATTATTTTAAAAGGCCTAACGATCTCTCGATAAGCGGCGAGTTTTGCTCGTCCGCTTAATCGAGAAGTTAGGTTCCAATTATCTCGTTAAGACCTTCAACAATAGTTGCAATCTCTTCTGGATCAGCCTCAGCCAATTTCTTCCCAATTCTATCAACAGACAGAGTTCTAATTTGGCTGATCTTTACCCAAGATTTCTTGGGCAATTTCTTGGACTTAAGCTCAAACGTTAGTGGAAACCCTGCTCTCTGAGACTGGCTCGTCAAAGCTACAGCTATCACTGTTCCGGAGCGTTCATTAAAAATGTTGTGACTCAATATCAATACAGGCCTTAGTCCAGCCTGCTCTCTTCCCCGTGTTGGATTCAAATCTGCCCACCGAATCTCTCCCCTTAATATTCTGGCCATTCGCTTAACTCCTCACTCAACCCTTCCTCTGCCATCGACTTTTCAAATTGCGGATCCAGCTTTGAACATTCATAGGCCAACCTTCTGCGGTTCAACCTGTTCAGTTTCTCTCCCAATGCTTCCTGGATTGCTTGGCTCCGATTTTTGAACACATTCTTTCTAATCAGGTAGTCTAGTTGCGAAAGCATCCCTTCGTCAACTGTGATCGCTATTTTTGAACGTGCCATATTACACCTCCAAGTATGACATTACATCATACTACTGCAGCGTGTCAATATTCTTTAAGGAACCTAACAGGGCTGCGGATCAGCGGCGGGAGAGACCGCGAGCTAGCTCGCAGGGCCTACCGTCCGCTGCAGCCGCATGATGGCCGGCGCGAAGCGACGGCCAGAATGCGGATGGAAATCCGTAGCCCTGATGGCGCGGCGCTCCAGCGCCACAAAAACCAATAATAGACCATTTAGATATCCCCATATCATTAACTCTCCCAAGGCCTTACGTCGCAAGCGGCCGCGCCATCATATAGTATACAGCCCTGTATAACTGAATAATCGCAGTATAATCCCGCTGTATAATACAAATAAATTCACTTGGTTTATCCCATCAAATTCCCACAAGTAGATACTACCAAATTAATTCCAAATCATGCAACCATTAATATATATGGTTAACATAATATCAGTTCCGACGTCGGAACTGGAATTAAGCCGGTTGATTAAAAAAGGCCGGGAGCTATATTCAGCTTCCCGGCCCTTTTACTGAAATCTTCCGGTAGATTCAACAGGGAGACAGTCACCGGATCAATACCATCTTCCTTCTCTGCATGAACTCCCCCGCCCTGATAGAGTAGAAATATACTCCGCTGGCCACCGCTTTGCCGCCGGTGTCTGTTCCCTTCCAGTCTATGCTGTAACTGCCCGCATCACGTGTTCCATCCAGGAGAATGCTTACCAGCCGGCCCGATGCGTCATAGACCGCTATGCGTACGCGGCCGGATCTTTCCAGGTCGAATCTAATGGTGGTAGACGGATTAAAGGGATTGGGGTAATTCTGTTTCAGGCAATTCTTCCACGAGACCTCTGGTGTGTCCCCTCCGGTAATATCCTCCGGCGCCAGCAATGCGAACCCGCTCTCGTTTCCATGGATGTCCACTGCCGCCACCTTGTAATAGTATATCTCATCCCATCTCCAGCCTGCATCGAAAAGAGCGGTATCACACGGGGAATCAATGAAATTACCGGGTCCGGGCTGAAATCCCGAGGTGGTCCCCCGGTAGACGTTGTAGCAGGCCAGGTCCGGTTCGTTATTGGGCTCCCAGCTGAGCTGGAGTCCCTCCGGCTGGTAGCTCTGCTCACCGGCCAGGCCAAGCGGCGGGCAGGGGGATAGATTATCCACCGAGTATCCGCTGTCCGGATCCGAAGTCCAGAAAAGCGCCGGATCATCGGTGTGAGCTATCACCTGGAAGTAATGATAATCCTGGCAGACTGAGGTGGAGTCGAACAGGGTCTCCACTATCATGGAGTAATGCTCCAGGCGGTAAGCCTCCTGGGTGGAAACCAGCATCCAGTAGTAGGGCTCACCGTTTAAAAAGCCGTGACGCAGAAGGGGGATTTCCTCCCTCCCTGCTTCTTCCCCGGCAACCGCTTCAGAGGGGCTTCGAACCGCGAAACCTCCCTCACGGATAACAGCCTGCGCCTGCTCGGTCTCCAGCGCCCTCCAGACGGTATAACTGCTCACCTCTCCCCTCTGGTAGTCGAACAGGGTTGCATCCCAGGCCAGGTTAACACAGCCACCTTCGTCTCCCGGTACATCTTCCACCGAATGGATAACCGGCGGGAAAGAACCGGCCTCCCCGTTAATGCCGATCTGCTGACAGTATACATCATCATCGTTGTCCCGTTTATCGAACCATGTAATAAATGCTCCACCTGCTCCATCCGTTGATATCTGGACCCGTTTCTGGTCCTGGGCCGCCCTGCATACCGGCAGCCCGTTTACATCCCAGAGAGCCGTCCCCGAAACATCAAACCGCTGTGCATAAATATCATACTCATAGGTCCGGAAATCATACCAGGTGATAATAGCCCCTTCGTCTCCGTCGGTTGTTATCTCAGGCCCATCCTGGTCATAAGTTGCCGCGCAGACCGCTACTCCATCTGCAGTCCACTGCACTGACCCGGAAGCATCCACCCGCTGGGCGAATATATCCGTGTCGCTCCCCCGGTTATCCTCCCAGGTAATAATCGCGCCCCCGGTACCGTCAGGCACTATCTCCGGGGCGTACTGGTCATCCGGTGCATTGCAGACAGCCACTCCGCCCACACTCCACTGAACCGTACCAAACACATCGATGCGCTGAGCATATATATCATAGTGAGTGCCCCGTATGCCATACCATGCAACTATCGCTCCCCCCGCACCATCGGACGCTATGCTGGGCAAAAACTGGTCTCCCGCAACAGAACAGAGGTCCACCCCGTCTGCGGTCCACTGGGTTACTCCCGAAGCATCTATCTGCTGAGCATATATGTCATAATCTATCCCACGGTAATCTTCCCAGGTTATTATGGCACCTCCCTCTCCATCCGGGATTATTTCAGGGGAGTACTGGTCCCCCGCCGCCGCGCAGATTGCCACCCCGTTTGCAGTCCACAGGACCGAACCGGAAGCGTCTACACGCTGGACATATATATCATAGTCACTGCCCCGGAAATCCTCCCAGACCACGATGGTTCCACCCCCCCCGTCGCTGACCAGACGCGGATTCTCCTGCTGGCCCGTTGCAGTGCAGAGGGCAACCCCGTTGACAGCCCACAGCGCAGCCCCCGACGCATCTATACGGCCTGTATATATGTCATAGTTGCCGTTGCGCAGATCTTCCCATGCTACTACAGCTCCTCCTGCTCCGTCGGATGCTACTTCGGGGTAGTACTGGTCTCCCGATGCCGCACATAGAGAGATTCCACCGGTAGCCCAGCGGACTGCTCCGGTAATATCTATACTTTGAGTATAGATATCAAAATCACTGCCCCGGCTATCATACCAGGCGATGATTGCTCCATCCTCTCCGTCGTATGCTATTCTGGGCCTGTTCTGAGAACCCGGTTCCGTGCAGACAGGCACTCCATCCTCGTTCCACCAGGCCCGAAGTGATGGCGAAGCCAGGATGAACAGGCAGATCAGTAGCGGAAGAGACACTTTAGCAAATTTGTACATAGCTGTTTCTCCTTTCAAAGTTATTCACAGGATCTGATTCGGAATCTATTAAAAAGGGAAGAAGCAAAGTGTGGGAGCATGATGCAGGATATCAATGTCTCTCCCCGATAATATTTACTTTAAACTTATAAATTGAATTATAGCATAAATTTATAAACTTGTAAAGTTTCTTGGTCTGAACAGGTAAAAAATTTCTGAGATTATACCCCGGGTAAGCCTGAAAGCAGATGAACAAAAAGGTATTCCCGGTGGCGAAAACTTGTAATCGATCCTGAAAGATTATCAGAACAGGCATAAACAGCCATGCCACCTAGGGCTATTCGTTCTGTATGATCTTCTCTGAAAGCTCCCTCACCGTTCCGATATGACCCCCCACCCGGTAGAATCCTCCCCCGCCGTAACTGAATATGAAGGAGCCGAGCTCTTCGCTGTCGGGGTAGCCATTCTCACCCAGAATGGAGGAGTCCGCCTTGACGTCCATTATCTCGGCTATGAACATGGTATGAAGCCCCAGCTGGATGGTCTTTACTACCTTGCATTCCACATTCATGGGAAATTCCTTCACATAGGGGGCATTGACCAGCTCGCTTCTGACCGGAGTCAGCCCGGTATCCGCGAATTTATCGGTATCCCTTCCCGACACCCTGCCGGTGTATGCCGCCACCGGAGCAAGCTCCTCCGAGGGAATATTTACCGTATATGCCCCCTTCTCCATTATGTTCCCGTAGGTGTAGGTCGCCTCCCTCAGGGATATGGTGACACATGGCGGATCGGAACAGCAGATACCCACCCATGAGGCGGTCATCATGTTGGGAACGCCATCGCTGTCGTAAGAGCCGATCACCCATACCGGACAGGGGGGAACCACGGTTTTTGCTCCCAGTGATTTCTTTCCCTCATCCCCCGTGCCGGCAAAAGCCGGGAGAAAACAGAGAAGTATAAAAATCGCTGTGGTTATGGCTGCAGCAGCTTTCTTCTGTCTGTTCTTCATACGTTATCCCCTTTCTTTAAATCTGGACTCAATAAGTTGAGAACTATACAGGTTGCTGACTCCCCGGGTGCTGTTGCCAGCAGTCCGCATTCGGCAGCAGGACCTTGATAATTATACCATAGATTGGATCATAAAAGATTGTATAGTATGACTCGCCCGAGTCATGTCACCTTAAGGTGCTTCAGTTACATCATTTACTTTTAACTCTTTTAATTAATACAAGAACATATAACCTGAATGAACCCTGAAATAAAATATTAATTATTTTTTTAATATAATTCTGGCATCGGCAATGATGCAATCATCCCGGGTGCACATCACCGGGTTGAGGTCGATGGACTCCATATATTCCTCCAACCGCAGGCACAGCTCAGAAAATTCGATCATCAGCCCGGTAAGCTCTTGACGGTTTACCGGTTCATTGCCCCGGAATCCATTGATAATATCTGCGGCTTTCAGCTCGCCTATCATAGCCTCGACATCCTCTTCCCTCAGCGGGGCCATCCTCATGGAGGTATCCTTGTAGATCTCCACACCCACTCCTCCAATTCCCAGAAGAATTACCGGTCCGAACTGCTGATCCTCTTTGGCTCCGACGATAAGCTCTGCTCCCTTCACCATCTCCTCCACCAGCACGCCCGCAAACCCCTCCATCCCGCTGAACTGCTCGAAGACGGCCTTTAGCTTTTTCCCGTCCGGAATACCTACCACTACCCCCCCGGCATCGGTTTTGTGAATTATTCTGGGGGAGACTACCTTTGCCACCACCGGATAACCCTGTTTATCTGCAAAAGTGACCGCCTCTTCTGCCGTTTCAGCCAGATAATAGGATGGCACCTTAAATCCCTCCTCCCGGAGGATCTTCTTGGCATACGGCTCGAGCACCCAGCCGGTCTTGCGGGACCGCTTCAGTATCTCAGTGATATTCTTGCTTAACAATTATTACACCTCTTCATGGCTTCCACCATAAGTATGGCGCCCTCGATGGAGTGAGCTACCGGCACATTGTTCAGCTGGAATCCCTCTATAATCATGCGGTACTTATCCACGTGGGGAACATAGGCAATTATTGGTTTATTCTCCTCCTGATAGAGCTGGCTCAGCCTGGCGCCAACATCGGAGGTAACTTCAGGAAGGTAGGGGAGCAGAAGTACCAGAATACAGTCTATATTGTCCAGCTTACTCAACTCGCCGGCCGCTACCACGAAATCATCGTCTTTGGCACTGCCGGTCAGATCAAGCGGATTACTCAGTGAGGCGATGGATTTGATGCTCCCACTCAGCTTCTCCCGGACACCCTGCTGGACTCTATCAGCCAGTAAGGGCACCTCCAGCCCGGCCTCTGCACAGGTATCCACTGCTACCGCACCATGCCCTCCGCTGGCAGTTACTATACCAACCCGCCCCTGGATGAGCCTGGGATAGCAGCTCAGCGATTCACAGAAGGAGACCATCTGGTACTCATCCTCCGCTTCCACCAGCCCGAACTGTCTCATAACCGATGAGAATATGTTGTAATCGCCCGCTATGGAGGCGGTGTGGCTGGACACCGCCCTGCTCCCGGCAGAGCTCTTGCCCGCCTTCATAACTATGACCGGTTTGGGGGACCGGTGGGCCGCCTGAACGAATTCCCTCCCCTCACCCTCACCGAACCCCTCTATGTAGAAGGCAATAACTTCGGTAAGATCATCCCTGGCAAAGAACTTGAGCAGGTCCAGTTCATTTACCGCCACCTTGTTCCCGATGCTGACAGCCCTGGAAAGCCCCACTCCCTGGCTGGAGAACTTTACCATCTGATCCACCAGGATCCCTCCGCTCTGGCTTACTATGGCCACATTGCCAGCCTCCGGCCTGACCATCCTCTCGCTGGGAAGAAAGAAACAATCGACTTTGGCCGGCGAATATATACCCAGGCAGTTGGGACCAATCACCGGGAAATCCGCCTCCCCGGTGATGGATAACATCTCCTGGTGGAGGTCATCACGCCCCGCTTCGGCAAACCCTCCCGAGATCACCGCCGCTCCGCCCACCCAGCACTGAATACATTCCCGCAGCACCTCCGGAACATACTCCGCCCTCACAGCTATGACAGCCAGATCAATCCGCTCGGGGATATCAGATATGCTTTTGTACAGCTTCCCCTTGTAATAGGTGCCTCCCCTGGGATTTACCCCGTATACCTTGACCGGGTAGCGGAGATAGTTCTTGTTGTATATCACGTTAGCGGGGTGCCGGTCATTGTGGAGCGAGACACCCACCACCGCCATGGTCTCCGGCTCGAAGAGGGTTTTAAAATCCAAGCAACTCTCCTCCCTGCAATTCATTAAACGCTTTCATCTTGCTACAGCGGCAGCCGGGTGTCAAGCAGATACGGATAGTCTTCGAGCAGATCAGCAGTCTTCAAGTATATAATATTTTAGGAGAGGCAGGCAGGTGGCCGAACCTGAATAATTCATAAATATCGCAGCTCTATCCGCCAACTGAATGTTAATTGATAGCTTATCAATTATGCCCTATTGAATATTGGTTGTCTTATCACATTAAAAAATCAGAATCCCGGCTGGCAAATTATCATACCCTTTCCCCCGCTACGGAAGGGCAAATTTGTGAGTAGCCGGATGAAAAAGGCGGTGTTTGAGTTACCGGCAAAATATTTATTCCCGGTAATCATATTCTATATCGAATATCTCCCCCCTCCAGTAGGGATAGGGCCCGCTTTCCAGATGCCACTCCACCTCTCCCCGGGATGGTACCAGCCAGCCATCCGCCTCCATGTAATCTGAGAAACTTCCCTTCCAGGGGATCTCCCTGTACCGTTCATTTGCTTTATAGTAGCGTCGGGGAGTAAAAATCGAGACCGCCTCTCCCTCACCGTTGAACTCGAACTCCAGGGATACTGTTATCCCCGAATCCGACAGAGTGGCCTTAGCCCTGTTTTCATCCACCGGCTCCCAGGATACTCCCTGAGAGGGGAGCAAAGCGGTAGGGAACCAGACCGCCTCGGCAAGATATCTCTGCAGGGCTCCCTGACTCAGCTTGAGGTCACCACTCTCGTTGACCACCGGAATCAGATACAGTATCCTCCCTATCATTCCCCCCCTTCCCCTGATGTACGAATCGCAGACATTTACCGGCACTCCCGGCATCATTGATATTTCCGCACTCCATACGAAGCCGCGAGGCTGCACCGAGAAACGTTGATCCGCCTTCATGGCCAGCCAGCCCTTCATCCCCGGGCGGGACCTGAACCCGCCCCTCTGGGATAGAACCGCCCCCGATATTACCGGCCTGCCATCCTGCAGAACATGCCGGAAGTAGCGTTTCACCGGAGCGGGGAGGTTCTCGATACCGGACAGGTCCACCCTTTCCCCCGGACCATCCGCCCCGGTGGCAACCTCACGGGAGAGGGCGGATACATACTGTGACCATTTCCGCCGGCCAAATAAAAACGCCAGTGTGAATACAACTGCTACAACAATTATTATAAACACAATACGAATCATGCCTGTATTATAATAATATTTATCTTATAATAACCAGCTTTCTCCTCAAGCTGTTTTTCCCTGCGGTAAGTCTTTCCCCCCCTCGCAACTGTTGTCGCTATATGAAAAAACGAGCTCACCGCTGCCTGAATCAAGCCTGCCGATTTCCTCAGAACTTCCGATGAGTCCGGAGGCACGGGCTATATGAAATGTAATTTCAGGACTAACCTCCGAAATGGTCCACCGCAGTGTAATGCCGCCGCTGGACCCCTCCTCCCGGTGCACGGCCAGAGGGGTGGCAACCTTCTGCCTGCCATCAAAATTCACACTGTTAGATATCCGTATCAGCTCCCCTGTCATCCTCCTGGACCACTTGGTTAAAAAAATTTAACTATTCCTCTTGCCTCCCGGACCGGATATGATTAGTTTAACTGGTTTTGAAATCCTGCAAGGGCTAGAATTTATTAAATTGTCATGGAGATGCGATAATGAAGGTAGCCATAATATACAACCAGGACGTGTCCGGGGTGATAAACCGCTTCGGCATGCAGAACAAGGAAATCTATAATCCCAACACGGTAAAGATGGTGGCGGAGGCTCTGGAGAAGGGGGGACACAATGTAAAGATAATCGACGGCAACATGCATATTATCGAAAACCTTACCGACTTCATGCCCAGGGTGGTGGAGGGAGAGAAGATGGGTATGGTATTCAACATGGCATACGGGATTCAGGGGGAGAGCAGGTATACCCACCTTCCCGCCATGCTGGAGATGATGGGGATACCCTATGTGGGGTCCGGCCCCACCGGCCATGCCATGGCCCTGGACAAGGTAATCACCAAGATCCTGCTTCAGAAGCACAACATCCCCACTCCGGACTTCCGGGTCTTCTCCGGACCCGATGAGGATATCAGCGGGGTTGAATTTCCGGTTATAGTAAAACCCAAGATGGAGGCGGTCTCCTATGGCATGAAAGTGGTACATAACCAGGAGGATCTGAGGGAAGCGATAGGGCACATTGTGGAGGAGTTTCAACAGCAGGCCCTGGTGGAACAGTTTGTCCGGGGGAGGGAATTCTGCGTGGGCCTTCTGGGCAACCATGACCTGCAGGCCTTTCCCATAGTGGAGATTGATCTGGGCAATGACCCGGATGCCATCCAGAGTGTGGATGACAAGAAGAGCAATCCCAGAAGAAAGATATGTCCCGCCGACCTTAGCCCGGAAGCGGCCGGATGGATGGTGGAAGCCAGCAGGAAATGCTTCCATGCCCTGGAGATGAAGGACTTCGCCAGGGTAGACCTCCGGATGGATGGTGAAGGCAATATATACGTGCTGGAGATAAACTCCATGGCCAGCCTGGGCAAGACCGGCTCATATGTATACGCAGCCGGGGAGACGGGACTCGATTATAACGGGCTGGTCAACTCCATGCTGGATGTGGCGTCGGTACGCTACTTCTCGCGTCATCTGGCCGAAGAGGAGGATTCGGGATCAAGATCCACCTATGTCCGCATTCGAACCTTTCTCAGCGGGAGGCAGGGCAGAACCGAAAAGATGCTGGAGAAGATGGTCAACATCAACACCCACACCAGGAATGTGGAGGGGGTCAACAAACTTGGCAGCATGGTGGCAAGCCGGCTGGCCAGGCTGGGATTCAGCCAGCAGGTATTCCCCAGGGTTGAAACGGGGAACATCCTGTTTTTCAGCAATACCAGGGATAAACATTACCATGTGCTGCTGCTCAGCCACCTGGATTCCTCCATCCCCTTCAGAAAACAGCGAAGCTGCCGTATCGCCCAGCACAGGATACACGGAACCGATGTGTGGGAATACAAGGGAGGGCTGGCAGTTATGATATCCGCACTACAGGCACTCCGGTTTGTCCGGAAGCTGCCCAGGATCAAGATCGGGATTTTACTTGCTGCCGACAGCCAGCTGGGGGGAAGGGGAGCAGAGGAATATATCCGCAGGTTTTCCCGGAGAGCTGGGGCGGTGATCGGCCTGAAGGGCGGAGGGCTGAAAGGCACCGCGGTTACCTCCCGTTCTGGTGCGGCCCGCTACTCCTGCCAGATGAACCTGGAGGACGGGGTGAATGCGGATGATGTAGCCCGGTCGGTGGGCAAATTCTCCAGGATACTGAACAGATGGGCTAAACTTACCGACGAATCCACCGGGGTAATTGTAACCCCCTGTGATGTTGAGATTAACGCAAATGTTTCCGACCGGATAGCCCACGGGGAGGCAATCCTCAGTGTCCGGTTCAACGATCCCGGCCTTATAACCGGTATAGACCGAAAGATCAGGAAAATGGTCCAGAAGGCCAACCGGGCGAAATTCCGCCTCCAGATAGAAGGAGGATTGAAAAGACCGCCCCTGATAAAGAACGAACCCGGCGACCGGTTATGGGAAAAGATAAAGTCCATAGCCGGCAAAAGGGATATCAGGCTGCTGGAGGAGCATCGCTGGAGTTCAGCGGATATCTGTTTCGTTCAGGAGGCCCGGGGGGTAATCGATGGAATGGGGCCGGTCGGAGCGGAACACAAGGAGGGTGGCGAGTATATTCTCGCCCACAGCCTGATAGAACGGGCCACCCTGCTGGCACTTTCCCTTTGTGAACTGAGCAGGGAGTGAGCTCTATGGATAACCGGAAAATCGAATCGGCTCTTAAACCGGATCATTCGGGTAAGACAGCCCGGGCTGCCGGTGGAATGGTCTCCACCGCCTTTCCACTGGCCACCGGGGCGGGGGTGGAGATTCTGCGCCGGGGCGGAAACAGCATCGACGCAGCCTGTGCGGCAGCACTGGCACTGGCTGTCTGCGAACCCCAGTCCAGCGGTCTGGGAGGACAGACCATGATGCTGATCGGCAGAAGGAACAAAGTCATCACCATAGACGGCTCCTCCCGGGCACCCTCCCTAACCCATGTGGGAGCAATCTACAAACCGGACCGCTCCAGGGGATACCGGGCTACCACAGTCCCCGCCACCCCGGCCACCCTGGGATACGTCCAGAGGAAATACGGCCGGCTCGAGTGGTGGCAGGTGGTGAAACCCTCCATCCGGATCGCCCGGGAGGGTTATACCGTCACTCAGCTGCAGAGCCGCCTTCTGGACAGGGAGCAGAAGAACTTCAATCTGGTGGAATCAAAATCGGGGCTGCAATATTTCTACAGGGATGGAAAACCCTACAGGCCGGGAGAAACCTTCCGGCAGCCCCACCTGGCGGAGCTGCTGGAGACCATCGCAGAGCGGGGAGCGGAAGAATTCTACACCGGCGAGACCGCCCGCAGGATAGATGCGGATATGAGAAAGAACGGGGGGCTGCTCAGGGAGGATGACCTCGCTCTGATTCCCTGGCCCATCGAAAGAAAACCACTGAGAGGGAAGTTCCGCAGTCTCACCGTCCATACCATGCCTCCCCCCGGCTCGGGCAGAAGCCTTCTATTCTGCCTGGCCCTGCTGGACCGGCTGTCTCCCCAGGACCTTGCCGGAGATCCCCTGAGGCGGGCCCACCTGCTGGCAGAGATATTCCGCAATGTCCTGCTGGAGCGTTCGGACAGGCCCTTCGACGCCAACTTCTATCCCCAGGTCAGCGAGAAGGATATGCTCAGCAGTGATTTCACCGGCAAAACCATAGAAAAGATAATCTCTGCCACGGCTCCCACCCTGCCCATCAAGGAGACCGAGGATGAAAAGAGCGGGGAAACCACCCACCTCTCGGTAATGGACAGCAGCGGTACCGCGGTAAGCCTGACCCAGTCCATAGAAAGGGTATATGGCAGCAAAGCCGCAGCGGACGGCCTGGGTTTCCTCTACAACAACTACATGATGTCCTTTGAATACAATGTGCCCTCCCATCCCTACTACCTCCGGCCAAATGCAGTGCCCTGGGCCACAGTGGCCCCCAGTATCATCTTCGACGGGGAGGGTCCATGGATGGCCCTGGGAAGCCCGGGGAGCGAACGGATCATATCCACCCTGGCCCAGTTCCTGATCAATCTGATAGACGAAGGAATGAGCCTGGAAGAGGCCATGCTCAGACCCAGGCTGCACTGCTCCCTGGGAGGGAGGGTGAGCCTGGAGGCGGAACGATTTTTCCCCGGACTGTCGGAATCACTGGAGGAGAAGGGTTACCGGATCAACCCCCGAGAAGCATTCTCCTTCTATATGGGGGCAATACACGCGGTAATGAAATGCCGGAGTGATGATGGCTTTCAGGGGGTAGCGGAGGAGAGAAGGGATGGAACCGCCGGGGGGTTATCGGCAGGGGAAAATCAGGCCGGGGGCGAGGAAAAACCCGGTGATAAAGAGTAGACTGAATCAAGTTACAACCGGCAGCCGATGGATAAAGGGGAAGTCAGTTTTGCTCCCTGGAATGGCAGATGGATATTTATCCGGGGGAGCATATTCGGATAAGCTGACCGGAGCAGAAACATTTTCAGGCAGCTTAATCAGTACCATCTTTTAATGCCATTATTTCTATTATTATGCTATAAATGAGCGGTGGTGATAAAACAATGAACCAGCAGGAAAATATACCCCGGGGCGTTACCATCAGGCAAATGCGGATGGATGATTATCCCTCCCTGATTAAACTATGGGAGAAGGCGGGGCTTCCCTACAAGCCGGAAGGAAGGGACAGGAGGGAGAATATCGAGAAGGAGCTTGAAGGCGAAGCTTCCCTGTTTCTGGTAGCAGAGAAGGAGGGGAGAATAATCGGTTCGGTTCTGGGCACCCACGACGGGAGAAAGGGCTGGATCAACCGCCTGGCGGTAGCACCGGATTCGCGCCGTAAGGGTGTGGGAAGAGCCCTGGTAGCAGAGGTGGAGCTGCAACTCTCACGTATGGGAATAGCAATAGTGGCTTGCCTTGTAGAAGACTGGAACGAGGATTCCATCCGGGTATTCAGGAGACTGGGGTATACCAGCCATCCCGATATTACCTATTTCTCCAAGAGGAAGCATCCGGGGGTGTAGAATTATTCATACCTCCCATCATCACCACCTTTTACACTTATCCATACTCCGGAGAATCTCCCGGATACAAATAGCAATTACAGTGCTTCTTAAACATTCTCTGGAAATACATCTTAATCTTCTTCATCTGAAGCCGGGCAATAATGGTCGAGACAGACCGGACACAGAGTTTGGCTTATAACCGGCTGCCGGCCTCAACCCCGCCATTCTTGGATTATCAAGGGGAGGCCAGGGCTGGTATTAGTTATCATAATTGAGAACCAATTTGCCGGATCCGAATAAAGATCTGAGATTTTCCACAGATCCTTTACCACTTGACCGGCGGGAAAAATTGGGTATACCATGGTCGAAAATCAAGTTGTCTCAATAGAAGGTGATAGATATGAAGATAAGTACGGTTGAACAGATGAGAGAGCTGGACAGCGCTGCTATCAGCGATTACGGGATCGCCCAGGAGCTCCTTATGGAGAACGCCGGGCTGGCCACATTCTTTGTGATAATGGATCAGACAGGAGTGGAGGGAAAGAATTTCGTTATCTTCTGCGGCCCGGGGAATAACGGCGGGGACGGCCTGGTGGTGGCCAGAAAGGTACATTCACAGGGGGGCCATGCCACCGTCTTTCTTATGACCGGCCAGGAGAAATTCAAGGGGGCGGCAAAACAGAATTTCGAGATTGCCTCACGGATGGACCTGGATATCCGTAGTGCGGATGAGAGGGATATGGTGGATGCCTCCCTTGAGCAGTGCCATGTAGTAGTGGATGCCATATTCGGCACCGGTATCACCAGGGATGTGGAGGGTAGATATAAAGACATAATAGAGCTTATAAACGGAAGCGGCAAAACCGTGGCGAGTGTGGATATCCCCTCCGGAATAAGCGGGGATAACGGCAGGGTGATGGGGACTGCGGTCAGGGCGGACTTCACTGTAACCTGCGGTCTTCCCAAGACAGGAAACATCCTCTATCCCGGCTATCAGCGGTGCGGCAGGCTGTATGTTACCCATATCTCTTTTCCCCCGGAACTGTACAACCGGGAGGAGATAATGACGGAGACCACCCGTCCATCCATCCTTCCGGAGAGAAAAAGGGATGGGCACAAGGGGACCTTCGGCCAGGTGCTGTTCATAGCCGGTGCCGCCGGCTACTACGGAGCCCCTCACTACTCCGCCCTCTCCTTTCTCAAAGCGGGAGGAGGATACTCCCGGCTGGCCACTCCCCGCTCGGTGGCTCCATACATAGCCACCGGCGGCAAGGAGATCGTATTCATTCCCCTGGAAGAGACCGCAGAGGGAAGCATCTCCGCCGGTAACATGGAGAACATCCTGGATATGGCCAACCGCATGGATATGGTGGTTATCGGCCCGGGGCTCTCCCTGCAGGAGGAAACCGGGGAACTGGTCAGGAAGCTGGCGGAGAAGATAGAACCGCCTCTGCTGATCGACGGGGACGGAATCACTGCTGTTTCAAAAGACATGGCTGTGGTCCGCTCCAGAAAGAGCCCCACTGTACTCACCCCCCACCCCGGGGAGATGTCCAGGATAACTTCCAGAAACATCTCAGAGATACTGGAAGACAGAATCTCCATTCTCAGGGATACCTGCCGGGACCTTGATTCCATTGTTGTTCTGAAAGGGGCCCGTTCCCTTACCGGTACACCGGACGGAAAGGTGAGAATCAATATGTCCGGCAACCCGGGTATGGGCACAGCCGGCTCGGGGGATGTGCTGACCGGCTCCATCACAGCCATGTACGGGCTGGGACTGCCCCTGGAAGAGGCGGTCACCACCGGGGTGTTCCTGCACGGACTGGCCGGCGACCTGGCTGCAGAAGAGAAGGGGGAGGATGGAATCACCGCCGGGGATATCATGAATTGCCTGCCCGCTGCAGTCAGGAAGTTCAGGGACCATCCGGACAGAATTATAGAGAACTGCTATCACAACATCTTCACGGTATAACATATCAGCAATCACCGGATCAGAGCACAACATCGAATAAGCCGGAAGGGAGGGTGCAGTACGGGCTGAAAACTCAGCCGTAACACCAGCACCGGAGTTGCCGGATGAATCCGTGGTTCTCAATCCCCCCGGCAGGCCGGCGGAACCTGCCCTCTCACAGACAGTGGTGGGGTGAAGGCTTGTACCGGCCCCGGTGGATATGTCACTGATCCGGATCGAAGGCTACTCCCGGAACCTGTGGGGCAGGGATATCATAACCCTTGATAATGTGAAACCCGGTGCAATCGGGGGGGAGTTTCTTAAAACTGCTCCCCGCACAGGAATAGAGGTGGATACCGGGATATTCCTGTTGGAACGGCTTCAGGGGGCAATTATAATGCTCGAACAGGGAGAGATAGAAGAACCCAGCGCAGTGGTGAAGATATCTTGAAACATAGTCCGGCCCATAACGTATAATTCAAGTAGTAACAGAAACGGGGGTCAGCGATGAAGACACTATTTATTCTCTTTTTACTGGCCGCTCTGTCATTTTTTATTTTCGGGGGCGGCTTTCTGAAGATGATGGGGGCAATCTTCTGCGGGCTTATGGGGGTAATGATAGGGGTAGCGGGTGGAATAATCGGAGCATTGACAGGCATATTCGGCAGTCTCCTGGGGATATTCGCCCTGGGAATCATAGTACCACTGATCATTCTGGCCGTTCTGCTGGGCGGCATTATATTTTTTATCAAAGCCCTCTGCGGTGTTTGACCCATCATCTTCAACAGTACTCACATCTAATAAAAAAGGTCCCCCCGCTTGCGGGAGGACCCCTTTCGAACTTATATCACCAGGTGTTTACACCACGCCCTGTTCGATCATGGCGTCGGCAACCTTGATGAATCCGGCGATGTTAGCACCCTTTACATAATTGGTGTAATCGCCCTCCTTGCCGTACTCCACACACTGCTGATGAATTGCCTTCATGATGTTGTGCAGTTTCCCATCCACTTCCTCCCGTGCCCAGCTCAGCCGCAGGCTGTTCTGGGACATCTCCAGTCCACTCACCGCCACACCGCCGGCGTTGGCCGCCTTGCCCAGGCCGTAGAGGATCTTCTTGCCCTGGAAGATATCGATGGCTTCCGGTGTGCTGGGCATATTGGCACCCTCCGACACGCATATGCATCCGTTGTCCACCAGCGTCTGGGCATCGTCCTTCTCGATCTCATTCTGGGTGGCTGCCGGAAGGGCGACATCACACTTGACGTGCCAGGGCCGCTTACCCTCGAAGTACTCCACTCCGTACTCCTTGGCATATTCCTTTATCCTGCCCCGCTTGACATTCTTGAGCTCCTTTACATACTCCAGTTTTTCCTCGTCGATTCCGTCGGGATCATGAATGGCCCCGCTGGAATCGGAAAGGGTGACCACCCTGGCACCCAGGTGAATACATTTCTCTGTGGCGAACTGGGCCACATTGCCTGAACCGGAGATGGTGCAGGTCTTGCCCTCGATGGAATCTCCCCTGGTCTTGAGCATCTCTTCGGCGAAGTATACCTGGCCGTAGCCGGTGGCCTCCGGGCGTATCAGGCTGCCGCCCCACAGAGGGCTCTTTCCGGTAAGTACACCCACAAATTCGTTTCTGAGCCTCTTGTACTGGCCGAACAGGAAGCCTATCTCGCGGGCTCCCACACCGATGTCGCCTGCGGGGACGTCGGTATTATGGCCGATATGTCGAAACAGTTCGTTCATGAATGACTGGCAGAAACTCATTATTTCATTGTCTGATTTTCCCTTGGGATCAAAATCGGATCCACCCTTGCCCCCTCCCATGGGGAGTGTGGTCAGGGCGTTCTTGAATACCTGCTCGAAAGCCAGGAATTTGAGCATTCCGAGATTAACGGTAGGATGAAATCTCAATCCACCTTTGTAGGGACCTATGGCGCTGTTCATCTCTACACGAAATCCCCTGTTTACCTGAACCTCCCCCTTATCGTTGGCCCAGGGGACCCTGAACATGATTACACGTTCCGGTTCGATGACTCTCTCCAGGATCTTCGCTTCCTTGTACCTGGGATTCTCCTCTATGAAACCAATCAGGGATTCCACTACTTCTTGAACCGCCTGATGGAATTCCGGCTGGTCGGGATCCTTTTTCTTGACCATTTCCATAAAGGTTTCAACGGCGTCGGCCATTTTAGCCTCCTTCTTAAGACTCACCATGTTAAAAAACGGCCCTCTGAGGCCAACAATTGAGAAATTACTGCTGGAATGGCATAACAGCCAGCATATACGGTAACATAACTTAACTCCGGTTGAAAAGTCAAGTTGTGTTTTATTCTTTTCTGAATTTTTCCCATAAAATTGATGAATTTTGTAAGTTATAGTTTATCCCGTTAAACCTCTCTGCTAAATGATCCACCCTCTAAGGGAAAATGGAAATATCCGGCCGGGACAGCTGCTTCTACTTCATTATCAATACATTGACGCACTGGTTTTTTTATTATTACTAACTACCCCATCCGATTCGAGTTCATGGCAATAAAAATAGTTGAAAAATCAGTATAAAGGTTATATTAATTAAAAGTTACGAGAACTCTATTATACAGTCACTTTTCAAGAAGAGGTGAATTCATGATTATCGGCGTACCCAGGGAGATAAAAGACAACGAATACCGGGTTGCTCTGCTTCCGGTCGGAGCTGAGATGTTCATCAGGAACGGACACAAGGTGCTGGTCCAGAAGGGCGCCGGGGAGGGAAGTGGTATCTCCGACACGGAATACCGCAGTGCCGGAGCCAGGATAATATCCAGGGCCAGAGATGTTTTCAGCAAATCCGATATGATCATTAAGGTCAAAGAACCTCAGCCCAACGAAATCAAGAATATCAAAAAAGACCAGATAGTATTCACTTATTTCCATTTTGCCGCAAGCCGGAAGCTTACCAACGGGATGAAGCGCTCGGGAGCCATAAGTATAGCCTACGAGACCATGGAGCTGGAAGACGGGGCCCTTCCCCTGCTCACCCCCATGAGTGAAGTGGCCGGACGTATGGCAGTTCAGGAAGGAGCCAAATATCTGGAGCGTCCCATGAAGGGAAGGGGTATCCTGCTGGGTGGTGTTCCCGGCGTGGAACCTGCTCATGTGGTTATAATCGGCGGCGGTATCGTGGGAACAAACGCTGCCAAGATGGCTGCCGGGCTGGGAGCCAGAGTAATCCTGCTGGATATAGATCTGGACCGGCTGAGATACCTCAGCGATGTACTCCCTCCCAACGTAACCCTTATGATGTCCAATCCTGAGAATATCAGGCAGCATGTGGCAATAGCCGACCTTCTTATCGGAGCGGTGCTGATAAGCGGGGCCAAGGCCCCCCGTCTGGTCACCAAAAAGATGGTCAGGAAAATGAAGAATGGTTCAGTGGTAGTGGATGTGGCGGTGGACCAGGGCGGCTGTATCGAAACAATCAAGCCCACCACTCATACCAGTCCCATCTACAGACTTTACGATGTTATTCATTACGGAGTGGCAAATATGCCCGGTGCAGTAGCCAGAACCTCCACCTACGCTCTGACCAACGCCACCCTGCCCTATGCGGTAGACATAGCCAACAAGGGTTACAGGCAGGCAGCCCTGGACAACAAAACCATAAGAACCGGTATAAATATCATCGACGGAAAGATAACCAATCAGGCAGTAGCCAGTGCATTCAGGATGAAGTATGTGCCTGTGGAGGATGTTATCTCCTGACAGGATAAATCCACCGGATCATTACAAAGCGGTATATGGTTGCAAATGCCCTGGATAACGGCAGAGGTGCGGTATCAGCGCTCCATCAATTCGACCATATCCTTTACCGCCCTCTCAATCCCCACGAAGATGGAGCGGGAAATTATGCTGTGCCCGATGTTGAGTTCCTCTACCTCGGGAATCGCCGCCACCGGCCTTACATTATAATAGGTCAGGCCGTGACCCGCATGCACCGCCAGACCATATCGCTTTGCCGTGCTGGCGGCATCCCTGAGATCACGGAGCCTGCTCTCCGCCTCCTGCCGTGAGGCGTTGGCATACTCGCCGGTATGAAGCTCCACCGCATCAAATTTCAGGCGGGTACACTCCTTTATCTGGGAAAGATCCGGACCAACGAAGGCGGCTACCTTTATCCCACCCTTCCTGAGCGCCTCTACCACCGAAGCCAGTTTGTTGCCTACCTTCAAGAGATCGAGTCCTCCCTCGGTGGTAACCTCCTCCCTCCTCTCAGGTACCAGGGTAACCGAATCCGGATGCATGGCCAGTGCTATCTCCTGCATCTCATCATTGGCTGACATCTCCATGTTTATACTGGTCTGAGCCATCTCGCTGATCAGGCGGGCGTCCCTGTTCTGGATGTGACGCCTGTCTTCCCGCAGATGAAAGGTTATCTGATCCGCTCCCCCCTGCTCGGCCAGCATGGCTGCAGTCACCGGATCGGGCTCGGTGGTCTTTCTGGCCTCCCTCACCGTAGCCACGTGGTCCACATTTACCCCCAGTCTCAATCTCTTCACTATTTTCCTCCTTGCCATAAGGCTAATTTTTCCTCTTCTACTAATTCGGTTATACTGATTATTCTCACGCCCTCCCTCTTGGCCTCTGAAATCATCCATTTCAGATGCTCCAGAGAATCCTTCCTGACATGCATTATCCCCAGCACCTCGCCCCTCCTGATTGCAATGGAAAGAAGCTTGCGCATATTATCACGGGTATTCTCATCCCGGTTATCCAGGAATATATCATTGCTCAGTACTTCCGCTCCCATCTTACCACCTACCTCCTCTACCACAGACCGGTTGGTAGTCTTGCTATCCACAAATAATAGCCCCCTTTCAACACATACCTCCAGCACTGCTTTCATCACCCTCCGGTCGGCTGTGGCCAGAGAGCCCATGTGATTATTCATCCCCACTACTCCCGGTGTGGTCTTCAGGGCATCCCTCACCGCCTCCCCTATCTCTCCGGAATCCATATCCACCCTGATCAACGGTATGTCACCCACATCATCGGCTCCCCTGCGGGGCTCCATGGGGAGGTGGCAGATCACCTCCTTGCCACTGTCCAGAGCACTCCTGCAGATACTGCCGGAGTGTCTGAGACCGGGGATAACGGAAATAGCAACAGGAGCATCCAGAGCAATAAACTCTTTCACCAGCGAATTATTGAAGAAACCGAAATCATCCACAATAATGGCCACGCATGGCATATTCCTCTCATCTTTTTTCTGCCCGGCCTTTTCACTCCTGTTGATAATGACCGTATGCGTTTTCACCCGGCTGGTGCCTATCTTAATGGTAAGGCCCCGTCCGTCGGCCTTTTCCCGGCATGACCTGATGCTTCCTCCCATCTCCTCCACCGCCCTGTCGATGCTGGCATTTATCTTGACCAGGGGGACACCGGGGGGAGCCAGGGCCTGGATGAACATAGGCTTTCTGCCCCTTCCGCCCCCCGCTGACTCGAATTCTATATCAGCTCTCTGTATCCCCGAATCGAGGAGAGCCTGATATATCTCAGACTCCAAATCTCTCTGCACCCTCTCGTACCTGTCATCCAATCCCATATCCAGAAGAAATATGCGGCCCTCCGGAGTCATGAAGTAACGGTAGAGAGCAAACAGCAGGATAAGAGCAACCGAAAGAACAACCGCAATTATCCTGAGATTGAATGTGCCGGTCTTTTTCTTCTTTTTTTTCGATGCCATCCCTTCAGGTTTCCTTATAATATATATTTAAATTTCTAACCGTATCATCGGGTATACCGCATCCGCCACCGGGCAATCCGCTACCGCCGGCCAAACCGGTGACTGATCAATCATCATCCTTTCTCAGGAAGGGAGCTGATCAAATTATCCGGCCCGCCGCCCGGCTATCCGACAGGGATATGATAAAACTTAAACGCTACAATTGAAATAAAAAATCTTCCGTCCCGGCCGGATACCGGCAAAGGGCGGAATATTTATGCTGGTCAGCGGCAGAAGAGGCCCTTTAAAAAAGCCCGGCGGATCTGATGCCCGCCGGGCTTAAGAGGGATATTGTTATATAAATTCCGCTTTTCGTTATTTCTTATTAAACTTCTCTGTCAGCCCTTCCGTATAAGGAGCAGGTTGTCACCCTACCGGTTTTCCAGCTCGTAGGCTAACCTCAATTTATACTTCTTCTTACCATCCTCCTGCATGGGGACTATAATAAACTGGACGTACCTGTTAGGTGTGCTCAAAAACCTGTCCGTCCCGTCTATATTAATCCTGGCCTCCATATAGTATCTTCTCTCGGTCTTCCAGCAATCATCACACGGTTCGCCTGCCACCGAATCTATGGGAGCCCAGTCATCCTCAGGCACGAGAGGAGGCTCTATGCTGAATTCGAGTCTTTCCGTCACTAATCTCTGGCCGAGCTTATTTTCAATTGGATCACCGCTGGCAGACCTGAACATATTATTGGTTACAGCTATCTCTTCATCCCTGTCGTAATAATCTTTCCCTCCGTCATTATCCTCCGGCATCACAAACATGTATTCTTCATACAGGATCTGCTTGTATCGCTCTATGTTTCTGTCGTCGTATGACTTAACCAGATTTATCAGGCAATGTTCCTTCTCTGTCAAATCCTTGTACTCACTCTTATTATTTTCTTCTATCGGCTCTTCTTTGGGGTCGAGGATACAACCGGATGAGAATACCACCATCACTGAAAGTGAAACTAAAAACAATTTTTTATATACGGACATTATCATCCCTCCTGTTACTGATAAAATATATCATATTTTCATTCTTTTTTCAATAGTGGAGTTAATATAAATCGTAAATAGATCATAATATTACTGCAAAGTTTCGACAATCTTATCAGACAGGCCCTTGCTCTCCGGCTGGTATTCCGCGCCGGGTCCATATAAACTGTAAAACGGTTTTGGATTATAGTACTATTCCGCAGCGTATAAGCCCCTCAAGTGTCCCGATGAATTCAGGTTTTCTGTAATATCCTCCCATCTGATCATTTGCCAGTACTGACCGCTTGTATTATTGAAATACAGTATCGCATCTCCTTCGTAGGTAACGGTCTCTCCATCTTCGGTTACGGTTATGGTGTACTCTCCCCGCAGTTCAGCTTCAGTCGCACCTGCATTTTCCTCATCCCAACTCCCCTCTTCCGGAAAGTCGAGAGTCCGGCTGCCGGTTACCGACTTAAGACTGTTTAGAAAACCCATCTCCCTCTCCCTGCCCCAATCACTGCTGAAAATACCCGAATAGTCACTTATAGCTCTCTGACTGGGTATGAATATAAAATTTTCAGCGATAGCCTCATCATAGCCGGTATTTTCGGCAGTACCAAACCCCTTTTCCATGTTGGCAACCACACCATAGGCATCATCGGGCGGTTCAAAATCTGTTCCTCCGCCGCCGGGTGGCTCCGGTTCCCTGGGATCGAAAAGGCACCCATTCAAACCAAGCGCAGAAATAAGCAGGAAAATCAATATGAACTTTTTGCCATTCATGATAATACTCCGTAATTCCCGTTTAAAAGCTGAACTTCAAGCTCGCATTCACATCCCAGTATTCCTTCCTCTTTTCAGAGATATACGGCCCGTAATTTTTAATATACGCAATATCCATATCCAGTTCTCCAAGTCCCGATAAATCGCTGTATTTCTTGAATCCCAGCAGCAGAGTCCCCGATTCGTAATCGGTGGATGATGTTACCACAAAATCGCCCCCGGAAGAACCAATCTGATTTCTCTTCTTTAATCTGAATTTTGATTCCGCCCTTATCTGCGTATCCTTGCTGAAATTGTAGCTTAAAGCTGCGGCAAGGCCATCCTCCAGATTCTCCTGATAGGGGCTGTAGACCTCTATGCCCCTCTCATTATCAAGATAACTGCCCTTATCCTTGAGAAGATAGGTATACTTGAAGCTTAAGCCCAGAGGCTTGAAAACCCTCAATGTGGCGGAGGTATTGAGCCCGGTGGTCCGCTGAAGATAGTTCTTGTCCGCAGTATAGACATAATCGGTATACTCCATCCTTATGGTGTAGTCCTGCTGCAGGGTTATCCAGCTATCAGGCCTGAACTCTATGGTGGGTTCTATCAGATATAGGTATTCCACCCTGTTATCGCCGGAGAAGGACTCGTCGATATTGATTATCTCATACTTATCCGCAGTGGCTGAAATGAGAGTACTTATGGACGGAAACGGCTCAGCCTGGAATCTGAGCTGGCCCTTGTAGAAAACCCTGTCTTCATCCCTGGGATTATCCTGCTCCACAATAAAGAATCTCTGTGTTATATATGCTGTCCCCCTTAAGCTGATAAAACTCGATTTCGAAATATTCTGATTTATCCCGGCACTGAGCTCCCTGGCCTCCTCCCGGTAGGAGGATTTTGATCCTTCACCCTTCAGGTTTACCTCCTCCCGGTTGGTGATAGTGAAGGAAGCCGCTCCGCTGGTGCTGTAATCATACACCGCTTTGGCCCTGAGTTCGGCCTTCTCGTTGGAGCGGGACATCCTTGCCTCCTCCCGGTATCTCTTGCTGTTAATGGACCGGGAGAACTGTACCTCCAGCGAAACATAGGGAAGTGGCTGAGTGAAGGAGGTGAGATTTATCTCCTCCACCTCCTTTACTATCTCTTCCTGCACCGCTTTGCTGGGATCATCCAGAATCTGCAGGGATTGACCCCTGGGAGGCTCCACACTCCTCTCTACTGCATCTGATTGTCTATAACGGAAATCCACCAGCTTTTTTTTGCCCTTCCCGTAGGTTACCCTGGTCCGCATGGTATCTCCCCAGCTGGGCATCCCTCCGAAGGTAATATCACCCACATCGCTGCTCTCCTTGGTACTGGAATATCCGTAACTGCCGTTGACCATCAGCTGATCGGTAATATGGTAACCCATGAAGCTGCTGGCACTTCCTACGTATGTTCTGTCGTACTTGAAGTCATCCCGCCCCTGCTTCAGATCGCCCTTGAAGGAAAACTGCGAGTTTATAGAGGGGATAAGGCCCTTTTTATAGATCACTTCGGCATCGGCCCTCTGTTTATCCATGACCAGGGCCTTTCCATACCTTGCCAGCCCGGCGGATGTACTCTTGTTATAATTTTCCCCCAGGGAAAATTTAACGGAATATTCTCCCCGGCTCGCTCTGGTAACGGTACCGGAGAGGTTCTTGTTTATCCGCTGCATATCCCGGCCCCTCTTAACCGTTTTGTTCACATTCACAGAATTCATAAAAGTCCATCCGCTGGAGTGGAGATAACTGGTCTTCATCGAAGTTCCCAGGGATACATCCACCTCTCCCGCTTTCATGGTGGACTCCCAGACCGGCTTAAATCCTGATTGTTCCTTTGCTGCTCCCTTCTCTCCATCGCCAGCGGCAGTGCTATCTGATACAGAGGTGTCCGGAAACACGATGGAGGTTGAGTCGGATGTTCCGCCCGGAGACTGCTCCCCGGCTGCCACCCCGTCTTCTGCCATCAAGGGGGAGGAGGACAGAATGGCAACTCCCAGAATCAGGGATACCATCACCACTAAGACTGCCGCAGCAGTAATACTCCCGGATGCAAAAACATCAATGATGGTGTATCCGGATCTCCTCAACCTAACGTTTCCTCCTTTCTCCGTCTGAGAATACCCTCTCTGCTTTCAGCACCCGATAAAGCTGAAACCATTCTTCCAGCTTCAGCTCTTCGGCACGCTTGCCAAGATCGATGCTCTGTGAAACACTCTCCAGCACATCCCTCCCCTGTTCATCCGTGGTGCCGGCAAGAACATTCTTGATCTTCTTTCTCCTCTGAGAGAAACCCTCCTTGATCAATTCCAGAAAGGCTTTCCTGTCCGGGGGGGCATCATTCCTCCCTGGAGACAGCTTTAATACCTCGCTGTCCACCTTTGGGCGGGGACGGAAGGACCCGGCCCTTACCCTGAATCCTTTCTCCATATCAAGATAGGCATGCAGAAAAACCGACAGCACCCCGCAGTTTCTCTCACCGGGGGGAGTAAGAACCCTCTCTCCCACCTCCCTCTGCACCATTATCACAGCTGTCCCGCATCCCTTCCACCGGGGGACTGAAATCAGGATACTGCTGGTTAAATTGTATGGTATATTACCCACCACCTTGTATTTTTCCCGGTTTCGCTCCCGGGCAGCCCGGTCAAAATCAACCTCTCTGATATCCCTTCTTACTATTTCAGTATCTTCCCTGTTACGGTACTTATCCCGCAAAAATCGCACCAGTCTCTGATCCAATTCATATCCCACCACCCGGACTCCCCTCCTGCCCAGCAGCCCGGTCAAGCTGCCCCTCCCCGGACCAATCTCGAATATAAGATCGCCCTCCGAAGGAGAGACCAGTTCAACAATTTTTTCGGCCACTCCCGGAGATATCAGAAAATTCTGACCCAGGCTCCTCACCGGTCTCCCTGGATAAGAATCGTTCATATCGATGCCGCCGCTATTATCCATATCTCTGTATACCGAATCCTCTTTATAAAGCACCATACGGGTAACCGTTACTATCTCAGGGGATTGCTGAAAGAGTGAAGAATTCTGCTGTTTCTAATATTATTATACCAAATCACATGTGATTTCACAACATTTCATATCCCTCCATCCCCACCCTAAGTCCACTTGCAGCAGCTATTCCTTCCTCCTTCTGCCACCGCACATGGGACATGAAACCTCATTTTCATGGAACTCGGCCAGGCACTCCGGACAGGTTACCAGCCGGTCGAATATTTCCGCTATCAGCCGGCAGGCCTTCTTCCGGTCCTGATGGGGTACCAGCAGCCTGAACCCCTCCTCAGGCTCGTTTATCCTCAGTATCAGCACCTTATTCAACTCCCGGAGAATAAAGTTCTTTCTGTGATTTACTATATGCTCCCGGCGGTAATGGCCTACCGGTTCCCAGTTATGCTCTTCCACTTCCTGTTTGTGCCCGGGGCACACCGGACAGCCCTTGAAAATGAAAAAATCGCCCTCCAGATCTTCTCCACAGAGGGCACATTTGCGTTCTCCGCTCATATTCTCACCAGCTGAAAGTTATCTCTTTGCCCAGGATATCACACTCTCTGACAGGGGATACTTGTACTTACGCATCTTGAACTCAGCACCTTCCATACCCTCCACCACTTTCCGGCAGGCCTCTATATCCACATCCCCGTAATCCACCGCCGTAACAGTGCATTCCATGGAGGAAACAGCCGATTTCCGGATAAAATCCATTACCGATCTGTAGGCTTCCCTTCCCCTGTTCGGCCGGCAAACCCTCACATACTTATCCTCGTTTTCCGCATTCATGCTTATTGATATCCGGTCGAACACACTTTCCAGCTGTGGAACAATATTTCTGCCGTGAATAAGGTTCCCCTGGCCATTGGTATTCAGCCTCAACGGAACCCCCAGGCTTTTAAGCTGCACTGCGGTCTCAAGTATCTCTCCTATTCTGGTGCTGGGTTCTCCGTAACCACAGAATACCACCTCTGATACATCCCTCCTTTCGGCCTCCTTCCTGGTCTCAGAGACCATCTCTTCAACAGAGGGCTCCTCTTCCAGCTTGAGATTGTAACCGTAGAGAAACTTGTCTCTCCTGCCATAGGCACAGAATGAACAGTTGTTCACACAGTAATTGGTGACATTTATATATAGGTTGCCCTTGAGAATGTATGCCACCGCGGGCGGGATGTGCTGGTCTCCGTAGAACAGGCGCCGGTAATTAACCTCCGAGGCCCTCTCTATATCCTCTGTATCCACTCCCATCAGATCAGCCATCTTCCGGGCCACCAGCCTTACATAGGATGGTTCATTCCTCTTTCCCCGGTAAGGTTCCGGAGGAAGATAGGGACAGTCCGTCTCCAGCAGGAAGGCATTGGAGGGAAGCCGGGATACAGCCTCCGGCAGGCGTGAATTCCTGTAGGTGACCGGACCGCCTATTCCCACCAGGAATCCCATATCTATTATTTCCTTCAGCCTCTTCTCCCCCCCGGAGAAGGCGTGCATCACTCCCCCTATCTCTCTTCCCCCCTCCCTTCTGAGAATATCGATAACATCATCGAAGGCTTCCCTGCTGTGTATAACTATGGGCTTCTTGAAATATACCGCTATGGCGATCTGTTTCTTGAATACCATCCTCTGATCTTCCCTGCCGGAGAGATCCCGGTAGTAGTCCAGCCCGGTCTCTCCCACTCCCAGTATCTTCCTGCGCAGGAGCAGTTTCTTTATCTTCTCCTCTATCTCCGGAGTCCAGGTTTTGGCCTCATGGGGATGTATCCCCACCGTCCCCCTTATCATTTCATAATTATCGGCAAGAGCTACCGTCTCATCGATGGTTGATGAATCTATGCTGATATTTAATATCTCCCCCACCCCCGCATCTGCAGCCCGCTTCAAAACCTCTTCCAGATCTCCTTCGAACCGGGGAAGATTAAGATGGGCATGACTGTCAATCAGCATTGGTTCATTCCCCCTTCAGTTCTTCCGGGATATCCTTGATGCGGGGAAACAACGGCTCGGGCCTCTGTAATCCCTCCGCCCCCACCTCCCGGGGAGGCAGCTGATCCATCTCCATCCCCTCCTCCACTCCCAGCCCTGTGAGCATCGCCTCCATCTTAACCGGCATAAAGGGCATAAGCACATGCCCTGTAATATGCAATACCGCCAGCAATTCGGCGAAAACATCGCTCAGCTGATCCCGTCGCCTCTCATCCCCGGCCATTTCCCAGGGTTTATTCTCCTCTATAAATTTATTGGCCCTCTGTATCACTGGCCACCATGAGTTCAGAGCTACGGAAAATTTCAAATTATCCATATGTTCACGATAATCTTCCAATGCCTTCAGGACCTCGCCGTATAGGACTGATCTTTCTCCGAACACAGCGGTTTCAACATTTCCTTCAAGATACTTGCCTATCATAGAGGTGGTCCTGCTGAACAGATTGCCCAGTTCATTGGCCAGATCGGAGTTGTACCGGTCCACCAGGCGGTTGATGGAAATATCGCTGTCCTTATCGAAGGGAACCTCCCTCAACAGAAGATAGCGCAATCCGTCCGGCCCGAAGGTATCCTTCATCACCCCGGGGTCCAGTATGTTGCCTCTGGTCTTGCTCATCTTTTCTCCCGACAGGGAGATGAATCCATGGGCAAATATGCTCCGGGGCAGCTCCACCCCGCCCGCCATCAGCATGGCCGGCCATATAATGCAGTGAAACCTGGTAATATCCTTGCCTATTACGTGAACATCAGCCGGCCAGTAGCGGTCAAAAAGATCCGTCTTTTCTCCCCCGTAACCCAGAGCGGATATGTAATTTATCAGGGCATCGAACCACACGTATATTACATGGGAGTCATCGCCCGGGATGGGTATCCCCCATCTCTTTCCAGCCCGTGACACCGAGATATCCTCCAGCCCGCTCTCTATAACATTTACAATTTCGTTTTCCCTTATTACCGGCCGGATGAATCCCGGATTTGCCCTGATATGCCGGAGCAGAGGTTCTCCGAATTGGGAGAGTTTGAAGAAATAGTTCTCTTCACTCAGCGTCCTGGGCTTCTCCTTATGGCGGGGGCACAATCCCTCCTCCAGATCCTTTTCGCTGATATACTCCTCGCACGATTCACAGTAGAGCCCTTCATACTTCCCCCGGTATATGTATCCGTTCTCATTTATCTTCCTGAACAGATGCTCCACCGCTCTGATATGACGCTCTTCGGAAGTATGGATAAAATCATCGCAGGAGATATTCAGGTTTTTCCAGATGGTCCTGAATTCCCCGGACATATCCCGGCAGTAATCAAGCGTATCCATGTTCCGGCGGTTGGCTTCCTTCTCCACATTGGTGCTGTGTTCGTCATTTCCCATCAGGAAATAGGTCCGGTATCCGCAAAGCCGCTTGTACCTGGCCAGGCAATCTGCACCTATCTTCTCATAGGCTGTTCCCAGATGCGGTTTCTGGTTTACATAATCTATGGCAGTAGTTATGTAAAATTTCTCATCCTCCATTATCATTCCTTCCGAATATTTATTGAACTGTCCGGGCGCTTTGAAACCATGCCGTCTCCTGCCCCGCCAGGCGGCAGATCAGCCGGTCTTCCCGCCATCTCCGGCAATCTCCCGGCTCCCTTTATCGTTTTTCATTCCCTTCTTGAATTCCTTAAGGAGAATCTCCTCCTTTTCACCCGCCTGATCACTCAGCACCAGCACCTCCCTGAATATATCCAGTTTTGTCACAGTGTAATCATTTCCAAAAAATGTTATTCTGCTTCCTACCTTGGGAACGCCTCTTCTCAGATCCCTGTAATAATCCAGTTCGTAGGTCAGGCAGCACATTAATCTTCCGCAGGCGCCGGATATCTTGGATGGAGTAAGGGGAAGATTCTGCTCCTTGGCCATCTTCAGAGTTACCGGTTCAAAATCCTTCAGAAAAGTGGCACAGCACAACCTCCGTCCGCACATTCCCAGTCCGTCGCACCTTTTGGCCTCATCACGGACTCCTATCTGCCTCATATCTATCCTGGTGCGGAAAACGGCGGCCAGATCCTTGACCAGATCCCGGAAATCCACCCTGCCCTCCGAGGTAAAATAGAAGGTGATCTTATTCCCGTCGAACTGATACTCCACATCCACCAGCTTCATGGGAAGCTCATGCTCCTCCACCCTCTCCACACAGAGCTCCAGAGCTTCCTCCTCCTTCTCCCTGTTGGCCTGATGCTTCTCCATATCCTCCTCGGTGGCGTGCCGGAGGATCTCCTTTATATCCCCTTCTATTTCATCCGGATTCTCTTCGTGTATGGAAACTATCACACCCATATCCTCGCCCCTGTCCGCCTCCACAATGCAGTAATTGTCCGGTTTGAGATAGAGGGATCTGGCGTTGACAAATACTTCTTTTCTCTGAGCCTTGAATTCTACCTCGACTACTTCCATTTCCCGGTCTCCCTATTATCAAATAACAGCCGGATATCATTCTAAACCAACCGGCGGCTGTTCAGCCAGCATTTTCCGGGTGATTCTTACTATAACTATATCAATCTAATACCACTTACCTGTCAAATCAAGGAGTAGCTGTGAAAGAGTGAGTTCCACATCCGCGTTTCTGCCCAGATTGGCCGCTGCATTCATCACCCTGCGAATGTCTTCCGGCAGGTCCCTGAGTTCACCATTCTCTTCCCGGGGAGTATTGAGCCGGTCCAGAACATCAGCCTCTTCACTCACCCCTCCCTCCAGATTCTGGCGAGCCCTCATGGCCTCCCTCAGGATGATGATCATCTCAGAGAGAAAAGTCTCCGCCTCCTCCCGGGTGTAATTCCCGGCCAGCTCCGCCGATTCGCCCAACAGCCCCCTGGCATCACCGCCTGCCACCATATCCAGCACCTTCACCGCCCTGCTCCTTATCTCCAGGAAACGCTGATCCATAAACCTGATGGCACGGCGCAGGTTGCCATCCGACCGTTCCGCCAGCTGTTGCATCTTCTGCTCACCCCCCGGGTACAGGGCGGATATAACCTCTTTTACCACTCCAATGGAGAGGGGATCGAAGCGCATTCTCTGACAGCGGGATATTATGGTATCCAGCAGCCGGTCGGGAAACTCAGTCACCAGCACTATCACCGTAGACCGGGGTGGCTCTTCCAGCAGTTTCAGAAAGGCATTCTGGGCCTCCAGGGTGGCCGCATGGGCCTCCATTATTAACACCACATTCCATCTTCCCTGGAAGGGCTGCTTGGAGGTAGCCTCAATAACGTGCCTGATCAGATTTATCCCTATACTCCTGGCCCTGTTACCGAATTCTCCCTCCGCAAAGAAATCCTCCCTTCTGCTCTGTATCAGGATGTTCAGGGATTTCTCCCATTTTCCGTAGGGAACCGGATAGATCAGATGCACATCCGGATGCTCCAGGCTATCCATCCGGGAGCAGGAGGGGCAGAGCTTATCCCCGCATTCACCCCCCCCTTCACAGTTCAGCCTGGCCGCAAGAGATAAAGCAAACAGCTCCTTGCCCGCCCCTTCGGGACCGGTAAAAAGGATGGTGTGAGGCAACCGTCCGGATTTTATCATTCCCTCGGTGACCCGGAAGGGGCGCTCCTGCCCCTTTCTTACCATATCTGCAGCTTTCAACACTCCCACAGCTGTGTTCCTTTCTTCTCCGCCTAATCGCGGCGGGCAAACCACTTGTCCGGATCAAGGGACTCCTTTGATCTTCTGATCTCAAAATGCATTACCCTGGTGTCCGAGTCCCCCTCCCCCATCTCGGCTATGATATCACCTCGCTCCACCTGCTCGTCCCTGTCCACCAGCAGCCTCCATATATGTGCATAGATGGTATAATATCCATCTCCGTGATTGATTATGATGCAGTTTCCGTATCCTTTCAGCACGTTGGCGTACTCAATCCTTCCACGGGCCACCGCAGTCACCGGAACGCCGGGTGCGGTTCTTATATCCATACCGGTATTATAGGTGATGGTACCGTACTCCGGATGCCTTGATTTTCCGAATCCCCGGACCACTTTGCCCTCCACCGGTCTGGACATCCTGCCCTTCAGGGCGTTGAAATCCCTCTCCCCGAATATTCCCCAATCTTCCGCCTTCTCCGCCCTTCTCCGCTCCAGCTCCTCTATCAGCCCCCGCACCCTCTTCTCTGCCCTGGCCAGTTCCTCCACTCTCTGTTGATATCCCCTCTTCTCCTTCTCCATCTGTGCCAGGGACTCCTTTCTCTTCTTCTCCAGCACCTTCAGCCTTCTAAGCTCCTCCTTCTTCTCTCTCTTACCAATCACCACCTGATGAAGCAGTTCGGTTATCTTTGCCTCCTGACGCTCGACCTCCCTGCTCTTCTCCAGGGTACTGCTGATCAACGCAGCATCCCTCTCTGCGATGGTAGTCATAAACCTGTACCTCTGCAAGAGATCGGCCACTCCCCTGGCCGCCAGAAGCTCCTGCCACATACTCCGGTTTCGTTGTTTATACATCTTCCTGAGTCTGGAGGAGAAAGCCTTCAGCCTCTTCCGGTATATCTGCTCGTTGACTGACAGCTTTTCCCTCAACTTCTGCACCTGGTTCTGCAGCAGTTCTTCCTTCTCCGAAATTCCCTCCAGCAATTTCCTGGTCAACCTCTCCTCCCTGGCCAGTTTGCGGAGGTACTCCTCCACCCCCCTTTCCTTTTCTTCCAACTCCCTGATCTTATTCCGCTGTTCCCTGATCTCTCTTCTGAGCTTCTTGAGTTCAGTCTCCTTGCTATCGATCTTCCGGTCCAGATCCTCCTGTTGAACCCAGCCGGGGGAATAAAAAACCGCCGATATCAACAGGACTGACAGTGAGGCGGTCAGCAGGCGGGGGATGAACCTCCGCTGCCGGGATTTAATACCTGACCATATCATATTTAGCACTACCACCGGATTCATTAGATCTTAAGGTGCTTTCTTATGGCGGCGAAACTGCCGATCCCGCCCATAAATGCACAGAATGCTACAAATCCCGCCAGTCCCTCCGGTTCCATGAAAACCAGCCCCTCCAGGTACCTGCTCCCCAGGGTATAGATTATGAATAGAAGTAAAATGGCCAGAAGGGATGCTACCACCCCCTGAAACGCTCCCTCTATGATAAATGGAGTTCTGATGTATGTATTGGTAGCACCTACCAGCTTCATAATTCCGATGGTTTTTCCCCTCTGCAGAACGGTCAGCCGCACGGTGTTGGATATCACAAATATCACCGAAAGGAACACTATCAGCCCCAGTGCCAGATCGGTCATATAAAAACCGTGCACCAGCCTTTCGCCCTTCTCCAGCCACCTCTTCCCGTACTCGATATCCTCCACTCCCTCCCACTCCATCACAATATCCGCTACTCTGTCCATGGCTTCACTCCTGAGGTACTCCGGCTTCATCCTCAACCTGAATGCATCCGGCAGGGGATTGCTGTCCAGATCATCCAGCAGGCTGGCTCCCTCTCCCAGTGACGTTTTGAATTCCTCCATGGCCTCCTCCCGGGAGATAAACACCACCTCCTTCACCCCCTTTATCCCCAGAAGCTTATATCTTATCTCCTCCTGGCGCCGCTCCCCCGTCCCATCCCCCAGATAGACATATCCCCTCATCTCATCACTCATGCTGGAAATAAAGCTGGATATATTCAGGGTCACCAGTATAAAAACAAGCAGTATCAGCAGGGACAGCCCCATAATAAACACAGCCAGCAAATTGGAGAGTTTTCTCCTCCTGAGCATAATTACGGCTTCATTTATAATGTACCTGAACTCGTTAAAACTCATACCCGCTGTCCATCCCGGGAATAAGACCCGGGTTATTCATTCCGGCCGTAATTACTCCCTGCCATCCTCTTCCTCTATCTTTCTGTCTACGAATGTCTCAGCCCTCCGGCTCACCCTGGATCTCTCCATTCTATCCCCCAGGTCGCCCACATAAATCATCTCCTGCTCCCTGGCCAGCTTGCCGCTGTCCAGATATATAATCCTCTGCCCGAAGCTCTTCACCAGCTCGATATCGTGGGTCGCCATCAGAACCGCCGCCCCCCCTGAGTTTATCCTGAACAGAAGCTGGAGGATATCCTTGGTCACGGCGGGGTCAAGATTGCCGGTAGGCTCATCCACCAGCAGTACGGAGGGCTGATTCGCCACCGCCCGTGCTATGGCCACCCTCTGCTGCTCTCCCCCGGAGAGGGCGGGAGGATATTGATAACGCTTGTGATAGAGACCCACCCGGGTCAGAACATCGGTCACCCTCCTCTTTATTTCACCCATACCCCTCCCGGTCACCTTCATCGCCAGAGCTATGTTCTCGAATACGGTACGGTCCTCCAGAAGCCTGAAATCCTGAAAGACTATCCCCACATTCCTTCTCATATAGGGGATGGTAGACCTCTTCATCCTGGTGGATACATAGGGACCCACTATAACCTGCCCGGAGGTGGGGAAGTCCTCCATATATATCAATCTCAACAGGGAACTCTTCCCCGCTCCGCTGGGTCCCACCAGAAATACAAATTCTCCGTTGGCCACCTGAATGTTTATATCCTTGAGGGCAAAGTGCTTTCCATATCTCTTGGAGAGATGATAAACCCCTACTACCACTCTTCGTTCGGTCATACCGTTTGTTCCCCTTCTACTCCGGTTACCTTACCTTCTGCGGTGCCGCCCCCTCCGGCTGCTGCAGCACAATCCCTGGCCAGGCAGACCGCCGCCTCCAGACTCTTCTCGCTTCCCTCACCCCTGCCGGCTATATCGAATGCAGTTCCGTGGCAGACGGAGGTTCTTATCACCGGCAGCCCTATGGTCATGTTAACCCCCCTTTCGAATCCACTCATCTTGAAGGGTATCATACCCTGATCATGGTAGAGTGCAATGAAGGCGTGATATTCCTTAGCCTCCCGATGGCAGAACAGGGTGTCCGCCGGAACCGGCCCGTCCAGATTATACCCCTCTTCTCTCATCTTATTCAGAACCGGAGATATAACATCTATCTCCTCCCTGCCGGTTACCCCCCCGTCCCCCCCGTGGGGATTCAGTGCAGCCACAGCCATATAGGGTGATCCGATATTCCAGAATTTCTGCAGGGCCTGGCAGGTGACCTCTATTCCCCTTCTCAACCTGGAGGGAGTTACACTGTCCGGTGCCTTCCTCAAGGGTATATCCCGGCTGAGTATGACCACTCTCATCTCTCCATTCACCATCATCATCTGACAATCCGGCGATTCAAAGATATCAGCCAGCATTTCGGTATGCCCGGAATACTTATACCCCCCCAGGTTCAGGGCTTCCTTGGATAAAGGTCCGGTTACTATACCATGGACCTTCCCCCGGCGGGCCAGTGAAGCGGCAACCTCAACCGATCTGCCGCTTACCCTGCCTCCCTGCGGGGAGGGCCGGCCCGGGGGAACATCCTCCCCCCCAGAGGTATCGATCACCACCGGATAACCGGGCAGCTCCTCCAATCGATCCATCTCGCCGGCTGATATCACCGGCAGAGTCTCACCGGTGTGATCCCCTATAACTCTCCTTAAAGCGGGACCGGAGCCTACTATCACCAGCTCCACCCCCTCCGGCCTGCCGGCTTCCAGCAGCCTGGCCGTTATTTCAGGACCAATACCGGCGGGATCGCCGGGGGTTAAGGCCAGTCTGATCACTTTCCCCTTATCTCCCATCTCAATCCGGTTCCTCTCTTATCGTTCTTATATACTGGTCCCTTTCCTTCCGGGAAACCTGCTTGCCGGGTATATCCAGGATTTCTACCACCATATCCTTGCCCGGATAACGAATTTCCAGAATATCCCCCCTCTTTATATCCCGGCTCGGCTTTATTGCTCTTCCATCCAGCCTGATATTTCCAGCCTGGCAACCTTTCCCGGCCCTGTTTCTGCTCTTGACCAGACAAAGATGCTTAAGCAGCAGATCTACCCTCACCTGTACCGTCACTCCATTATATCTTCTTTTATATTTACTGTATACTGCTCCTTCAATCCCTCCACATACCCCTTCACTCTTGACTGCAGCTTCTGCTGTTTTATCAGATTTCGCAGCTCCTCCCTGGCTTCCTCGTAGCGGTAAGGCCTCTCTCCGGATCGGTCCAGAACCTTGACGATCCTGAACCCCTTATCATCCTGGATCACCTCTGAAACGCCCCCTTCCTCCAAATCCTCTATACTCTCCCTGAACTCCCGGGGCAGCCTTCTCAGAGCTATCTCTCCGACCAGACCACCCCTCTCCCCGGTGGCGGGATCGTCGGAGTGCTTTCGGGCCATCTCGGCGAAATCGGCTCCTTCCGTCAGTTCCTTCCTGATCTCCCCGGCCAGTTCCAGGGTCTTCCGCTCGGCTTCCAGGTCCCTCTCCGCTTGTACCAGAATATGACTCACCAGAACCCTCTGGTCACTGATATCCTCAAGTTTAATGAGATGATATCCGAATTTGGTCAGTACCGGTCCACTTACCTCCCCAACCTTGAGCTCCCTTACCGCCTCTGCAAATTCCGGATTCCCCAATTCCTCCAGCTTAACATATCCCAGGCTTCCCCCGTAATCGGCACTGGGACCTTCCGAATATTCCCTGGCCACCTCCGAAAATTCCTTACCCTCCTCCAGCATCTTCTGATACCTTCTTATCTCTTCCAGAGCCTCCTTCTCCTTATCCCGGCTGGCCGCCGGCTCCAGGAGTATCTGGGCCAGTTTAACCGACGCCGGCCTGGTGGGCAGCTCTTCAGCGTGATTGCGGTAATATTCCTTCACTTCCGCTTCACTTACCCTTGCCTCCCCCATAACCTCGGCAGCCCAGAGCTTTTCCACCAGCTTTCTGGCTCTGAGCTTTTCTCTCCACATTTTTCTGAGGCCGGACAGGGTTAATCCTTCCCTCTCCAGGCTTCTTTCGAACTGTTCCTCTCCCCCCATCTCTCTCATGCTGTTTTGGATGGCCTCTTCCACCTGGTCATCCAGTGCTGTTTCATCGATCTCAATCCCCCTGTTTTCCGCATGTACCGCCATAAGGAGGTCATTCACCAGGATATCCAGAATCCTGCCGCGAACCTCCTTCTTCTCTTGCCGGGAAAGATCCTCCCTTCCCTCCTGCATCATGTACCTCTTATACTCCAGTTCCAGTTCGCTCTGCAGTATGGCCCTCCCCTCCACCACGGCAATCACCCTGTCTATCAGTTCTCCCTCCGGCTCTTCCGCTTCCGCCTGATTGCCCGTCAGAGAGGATAAAATCATCATGGCCAGCATTATCATCACAGCACCCCTGCATATCTCACCTGATATCCGCTTTAATTTTGTCTTGCCAGACATGTAAATCATCTCCCTTTTAATTGAAACAGCTCAAGCACCTGATTCTGCCGGCATGCCTTCAACCACGCTGCCCGGAAAGCGCCGGCATGCAACAATGATAATCAGTAAGTTACTCCGGGATGTGGCAATTCCGGATCATTCCGGAATTACTGCCTTTTATAAACGGTGTCGCTGAATACAATCTCCGCTGAAGCCCTCAGCGAATCTATGAACTCACGGTAAAATTTCTTCCTCTTTTTCATGGTCAGGAAACTCATTATATTCTCCTCCACATCCTCCAGGCTTACCCTGGCCAGAGCTTCCCTCTTACCCACCATCTTTATGAGATGAAACCCGAAGTCAGATTCAATTATATCACTGACCTCCCCCGGTTTCATATCGAAGACAACCCTTTCAAAGGCGGGAATCATATTCCCCTTGGTAAGATAACCGAGATCACCCCCTCTGCCCGCTTCGGGATCGACTGAATACCTGTTGGCCACCCATTCGAAACTGTGCTTATTCAGCAGTTCCATCACCTGTTCAGTTTCTTCGGCGGTATTTACCAGGATGTGTTTGACCCTGTATTCATTGGTATATTCATCCCGGTGCTGAATGAAATAACTCTCGATCTCCCCCGGTGTAACGTTGATCTTCTCCCGCATGGCCAGAAACAGCATGTGATTGGAGAGAAATTCGCGCCGGACGTTCTTTATCCTGGCCCGAATCCGGGGATCCCGGTGTATCTTCCTGCGGATAGCTTCCTGGCAGAGGAGTTCTGTCTCAATCCAGCGCTCTACAAACTGGCTCTTCCCTTCTGTTTCAAGTGGCGCCAGCTCACCCTCCGGCATAAGATTAACCAGGTCATCCTCAGTGAATACTGTATCATTCACTCTCACTATCTCACCCGGCTGTTCCGGCACTCCCTTCTCTACCTCTTCGCATCCGGTCAGGATGAGGATTATATTCAGCAGGATGATTATCGCTGTTAAGTTTTTCATCTCCGTTTCATCTCTTAAATGGTACCGGCTCTATACCCTGGTTCGGGTCAATTCAGCCTCTTTGAGGTTCTCCTCATACACTTCTATGATGTAATCTTCTCTCCACTTCTTCAGCTTCTCCTGCAATTTCTCCTCAGCCTTCTGCTCCGTCAACATTCTCTTGATCTCGCCGGCTGCTTCCGAAAAGGCAGGCTGTTCAGGCTCCTGTATCTCCAGAAGCTTTATCACAGCCCATCCGCGTGAAATCTCAAACGGGCCGGCTATCGTTCCCTCCTTCTTCAGGGAGAAGGCGTACTGGTCATATTCGGGATAATGGCCTCTGTTAACCAGGCCGGTCTTTCCCATGTTTTCACTGGCGGTGGGATCTTCAGAGTATACCGTAGCCAGCTTTTCAAAGCTGGCACCCGCTCTGGCCTTGCTGACTACCTCCTCGGCAGTGCTCTTATCCCCCACCACGATTATGGCGAAATTTCTCTTCTCCTTCTTGAAAATGCTCTCCTTGTTCTTCTCGTAGAAATCCTTCATCTCCGCTGAGGTAACATTTACCATCTTCTTTATCTGCTGATTGTAGAGGGTGTGCACCAGAAACTGTTCCTTCCTCTTGGCCAGGGTCCGGGCCACTTCCGGAATTTCCAGAATCTTCTCCTTCTTCTCCGCATAAGCAGCCAGCACCTTATCAAAGACATACTTGTGTACTGCCTGCACCACGCTTCTCTTTCCATATTCCCTTCTGGGCCTTTCCGGCAAACCCATGGCGTTATAAATATCCACGAAGTCCTTCAGGGTTACCACCCCATCCTCGTACTGGCAGATGATCTTGTCCTTGTACTTATCCGGTATATCGGGTGAGGGAGCAGTGCTCCTCTCCACCTTGCGGGTAAATATATCTCCCATGGGAACATCCTCCGGGAGAGAGTTATAGGCAATATCTATCGCATCAGGGAAGAAGGTAAGCCCTATCTCTTTCTCGATCTTCTTCTTATAGTTCTCAATTCCCTGCTTCTGTTTAATAGCCCTTACCCTCTTGCCGGCATAAGCCTTATCCTTCTCCGGTACAATCTTCCTCTTCTTGTGAAGCTTAAGCAGGGCGTAACCTATGGTTGTTTGCAGTGGCTGGGATACCTCCCCCTCTTCCATTTCGAAAAGAGCCTCTTCCACCCACCACAGGATCTCTCCCACCGGTCTGGATCCTATAAAACCCCCATCTTCCGCTCCGGGGCCGATTGAATATTTTTCTGCAGCATCCTCAAAGTCCATTCCCGCCATAATCTCTTCCCTTACCTCCACCGCATCCTCCTCATTTGGGACTATGATCTGGCTCAGGGTGTATTCGTAATGCATCTCGTTCCAGTAATTTTCCACCTCTTCCTCGGTTACCTCCACCTTCCTTCTGATTTTATGTTCCATCAGAGAAGCTACCAGGAAAGGCTGCTTGAAACCCTCCCAGAAATCTACGAACCAGTCCTCCTTATCATATCCGGCGGCTTTGGCTTTAATAGCCATAACCTCTTTATCAATAATAATATCCAACGCTTTCTTCTTGCCTTCAAGATCGCTGGTCTCGGGAAGATATTTATTCTCCAGCTTCTCCACAGTCTCCTCGAAATCTGCAACGGTGATCTCATTCTGGTCAACCCTGGCAACTACCAGGTCCTTTTCATTCTTCTCGCCGCATCCGAAGGACAGCACCAGGGAAAATACCGTCAGTAATATTATCGTCTTTCTCAAACCGTTCTCCTTTCCGATTACTTAGTTTTTTCTTTCACTCTTGCCTTATCAGGGTTCAATTTTACTGACTCATCCATTTTATATTAAACTACATTAATTAGCATAAGTTTCCAGTATTTTCAACAGGCTTTCGATTTCACTCAGTATCGCCTCTGAACGCAGAAACTCCTCCTCCCTCCCATCCAACCCCTCGCCATCGAGATTAACCGAGAAGGAAAGATGGTGATCCGATTTGAATGACAAGCCGTTCCGGTACTTTTCCGCCAGGGCACCCAGCACCTTGCTGCCAGGAGCTTTTCCCTCCGGGAAGCTGCCCCTGATTATACTGTTCCCTTTCAATTCAAGCCTCTCCAGATCATTTCTTCCCGCCATTATCTTGATTTCAACCAGTCTTAATATATTCTCCGCCGGAGGGGGCAGCGGGCCGAACCGGTCCCTCAATTCGTCCCTCACATCCTCCACCTCCTCAGTTTTCCTCATTCCGGTCAACCTCCGGTAGATATTCATCCTCTCCTCGGAATCTGCTATATAATCCTGAGGGAAGTATGAAGCCACCGGAATGGACAGTCTAACCTCCTTTTCCTCCTCCTTCTCCCTGCCCTGCAACATGTCTATCTCATCCTTGATCATCCTGGCATACAAATCCAGGCCCACTTCGTTGATATGCCCGGACTGCTGGGGGCCCAGAAAGTTGCCCGCCCCCCTGATCTCCAGATCCCTCATGGCCAGGCGGTATCCCGCACCCAGATAATCGAATTCGCTTATAGCCTGCAGCCTCCTGATGGCAGTTTCAGTCAGCGCTCTCCCGGGAGGCACCAGCAGGCAGGCGTAGGCTTTCCGGTCGGAACGCCCCACCCTGCCTCTCAGCTGGTACAGCTGGGCCAGCCCGAACTTGTCCGCCCTGTTTATGATTATGGTGTTGACATTCGGAAAATCAAGACCGGCCTCTATGATCATGGTGCATACCAGCACATCGAACCGCCCCTCCATGAAATCGATCATCTTCTGCTCCAGCTTCCTCTCACTCATCTGTCCGTGGGCATGAGATACCTTCACCCTGTCCGGAAGCAGGCGGTTCAGGTATCCCTCCATTACTTCTATTGATCTAACCCGGTTATGAACGAAGAAGACCTGGCCGCCACGGTTTATCTCCCTCATCACCGATTCCCTGATATCCTGATCGTTGAAGGGAAGTATCTCCGTATGGATGGGAAAGCGGTTCCGGGGCGGGGTATCGATAACCGACATATCCCTCAGCCCGGAGATAGCCATGGAGAGGGTTCTGGGTATGGGTGTGGCGGTCATGCTCAGAACATCCACGTTCTCCTTGATCTTCTTGAATCTCTCCTTATGCCGGACTCCGAACCGGTGCTCCTCATCGATTACCAGAAGCCCCAGGTTGTTGAAGTCGACATCCCGGGACAGCAGCCGGTGGGTTCCCACCACAATATCCACCTTCCCCTGTGACAATTCCCGTAGCACCTCCTTCTGCCGGGCGGGAGTGAGGAAACGGCTGATGACCGATATATTTACCGGAAAGCCCTTCAGCCTTTCGCTGAGGGTGTGGTAATGCTGCATGGCCAGCACGGTGGTAGGCACCAGAAAGGCAGACTGCCTCCCGTCCAGCACGCATTTGAAGGCGGCCCTTATAGCCACCTCCGTCTTTCCGAAACCCACATCCCCGCAGAGCAGCCTGTCCATGGGCCGCTCCTTCTCCATGTCCCTCTTTACCTCTCCGGTAGCCCTGAGCTGATGAGGAGTCTCCTGATAGGGGAAGGATGCCTCCATCTCCATCTGCCAGTGGCTGTCGGCACTGAATGAATATCCCTCGGCAATCTGCCTGGCCGCATATACCTTTACCAGATCCCTGGCTATCTTCTCGGCACTCTTCCTGGCCCGCTTTCTCGCTCTGGCCCATGCAGCCGATCCCAGTTTATCCAGCTTTGGCTTCATCTCCTCGGCGGCTACATACTTCTCCAGCATCCTCACCCTCTCCACCGGAATGAACAGCTGATCATCCCCCTGATACTTGATGGACAGACACTCGGTGATGCCGGAGCCGGTTTCGATCAATCTCATCCCCATATACCTTCCGATCCCATGATCCAGATGTACCACGATATCTCCCGGCTGAAACTGGGAATGATCATAGGCAAGGGACCTCCTCTTTGACCTCCGGGAACGGTAGGGCCGGTGATACCTTCCGAACATCTCTTCGTCACTGAGAAAGAAAGCCTTCACTCCGGGCCAGATGAAACCGCTGGAGAGGGTGCCCACCAGCAGGTCCACTCCCATAGCCAGGTCTTCAAGGATATCATCCACCCTTCTCCTCTGCTGCTCCCCGTCGCAGAAGATAAAGACCTGCCTGCTCCGCTCCAGCTGTTTCCGGATGTCCTTAAGCAAACCCTTGATATTTCTCCGGTACTTGGCAGGAGGCCTTACCGAAAATTTTACCCCCTCCTCCCTGTTGATGGAGTAGTAATGCATCCTCCCGCTGGAATTCATCCAGCGGAGGTATTCCTCCTCCTCCAGGTATACCCGGGCGGGAGAGGGGTACAGATTTCCCTCCTCCCTGGATCTGAGGTGCCGCTGCTCTATCTCATCCCTGAAATCCTGAACAGACCTGTCCACCTGTTCACGCTGGTAGAACACCGTGAAGGGAGGATGGGAAAAATAACTGAACAGCGGTTCCAGGGAATGAATGTCGGCAGCGTAATGTTCCATCCCAAAGAAGGATATTCCTCTCTCCAGGCGTTCTACAGGTAGCATCAACCTGGCCCTTTCATCTTCCTCCAGCTCCACGGTCTCCTCCTCCAGCCGGGCACGAAGCTCTTTGAGGTCTCCCTTCCGGGGTGCAATATGGCTTGCCGGATTGATGAAAAAGCCCCCCAGCTCCTCCCTGGACCGCTGAGTATCCACATCGAATTCCCGGATGGAAACTATCTCATCCCCGTCGAACTCCAGCCTGACGGGGAACTCTCTGCTTACTTCGAAGATGTCGATAATTCCACCCCGCTGAGCCATCTGCCCCTTCTCCTCCACAGTAGTCTGTCTTTCATAACCCAGCTCAGCCAGCCTGTCTATCAGGTAATAGGGATCGTTTTCCTCCCCCCCGGAGAGGGAAAATATCAACCGGGAAAAGAATGAAGGTGCATAAACCTTCTTCAGCAGGGATCTTATGGTGGTAACCAGAACTCTGCAATCCCCCCGGATAAGAGAGGCCAGCGTCTCCATCTGTTCTCCGGTAATATCCCTGTCCGGTTCGTGATAGTCGTAAGGGAGTATCTCATCTTCCGGATAATTGCATATCCCCTCCACCCCGAAAATTCCAAGATCATCCGAAACATCCCTGGCAGTTACCGGATCGGGAGTTACCACCAGGAAGGGGGCCCTGAAATCATCCATCAAAGTTGCCAGCACCAGAGAATGACTGCTTCCATAAAGACCGGTTACGCCGGCCCCCTCCTCCCCCCTCTCCAGAAACTTCAGCAAATCCCGGTAGGATGCGTCCTCTCTGATCCTGTTCTTCAATTCTCCCCACATAACCTAATCTGCCACCCCCGTTATCCTCCTCTGAGATAGAAACAGTTCCCCTGCGAAGAGTATCAGGGCGGCCATTACCAGAATCCCGGACACCTCCTTCCCTCCCCTTGCCTCTCTGATCATCTCTCCGGCCGGCTGGTCTTCACCTATGGTTACGAATTGATCTATTCCCAGTGAATCAGCTACTTCCTCAGGTTCCGCCGTATCCAGATCCGATTCCCTGGTGCAATCCGGATTTACCGCTATCTTTCTCTTCAACTCCCCATCCTCCATCACGGCAAGGTATCCCGGCACCTCCCCGGCATCCACGGTATAATCATCTCCCTGGCTCTCCACACCGCTTTCTCCCGGTGCAGTGATATCCTCAGCCCGGCCGGGGTCCTGTTCTCCTACTGCCCCCTTCTCCGGTTTGACCTCCGATCCATCGGGGAGGATGCAGGCCAGATCACCCCTCCCGGTCCCCCTCAACAACAGCTTCTCTCCCACCAGCACCCCCTCTCTTCTGCCCGGCTTCCCGCCCGGAGTAACCACTGACTGATGTACCAGGGGCAGGAAGTAGGGAGAGAGTACCATCCGCCCGGCTTCCGGAGTGGGTATAATTGATATGAACCGGATATAGCCATCCCCCACCTCCTCTTCCCACATCATGGGAAAATCATCGTTGAACCTGATCAGGACATCACTCTCCCGGATCCCGGTTACCAGGGGATATTCCACTATTTTTATCCTGAGAAATTCCTCCATATCCTTATCACTGAAGGGGGAAAGCAATGGTACATCCTTAACCGGCTTCTGTGCCGAAACAAAACCCCGGTTCAGTTTCCTGAATTCTACCTCCGGGTTGTTTCCGCTTATCTGCTCCACAAAATTCTTCAGGCCCGGCAGTACAAATATCACCATCCTCCCACCCTCCTTTACGAAATCCATGAATATCTCCCGGTCACCGGCCAGGGGGCCCCCGCCGGGGCCCAGTACCAGAACCTCTGCATCCTCGAGGTCCCGGGAAGTTATATCCTCCCAGTTCACTGTCTTCACACTGATATCCCCTTCGCCCCCGGCCGGATCCAGGGCCCTCTTAAGATACATCCCCTCCCTTCCCGATACCAGCAGGGTTCTAACCTTCTCCCTGGCATGAAGCACAAAGAATCTGGAATCATCGGCGGGAAGCCGGTCTCTTCCCTTGCTCACCTCCCCCTCCAGCCAACCCTCCCGCTCCACCGGAATATAGAAGGTTTCCCTCTTCATCTCCCCCGGGAGCAACTCCATCTCCTGTTCTATTACCCGTTTTCCGTCCAGAAGAATCCGGAGGGGGAACCTGTCCTTAAACGCCGGCGAGTTATTCTTCAACTCCACCGTAACGGCAGCCACCTCACCCCGGTGGAGCACCACCCGGGGAGTAAACACCCCCCGGACGGAAACATTACCCCCCTGGCCCGGTTGAACCGGCACCAGATAAAGCCTGACCGGAGGTTCTTCCTCTCCCTCCTCCTTCACCTGATCCAGCCCGGACCTCTGAAAATCTGAAATGACATAGAGCTCCTTTACCGGACGCCTGCTACCGGCCAGAAGCTGAAGGGCCTCCCTTACCGACAAGGTCACATCAGTGCTCCTGAAGGAGGAAGTCATAGATTCCAGCTCCCTCTCCAGCACGGTCATGTTCAGGTTTCTTCCCGTATACCTCAGCCTGGTTCCGGAGCTAAAGGTGATAAGCTTTATGGCATCCTCGTCCTCCAGGCTGTTCAGAATCTCCATGGCCTTCTTTCCGGCCCGCTCAAATACCATACCCCTCTCATCCCGAACCCCCATGCTGTAGCTGCGGTCAATCAGAATGCCCGCCTCTCTGGATCCGCCCGCAGGAAAGAGGGCTGCTACCCCGCCTCTCATCACCGGTCTGGCAAAGGCCAGTACCAGCAGGGCAATCACAGCCATCCTGAGTATCAGCAGAAGGGTTCTCCTCAGATTCACCCTTTTCATACTCCGCCTGTCCGACCGCTGCAGAAACATCAGGGTGCTGAATGGTATTTCCCTCACCCTCCTTCTGCTGAAAAGGTGAATCAGCAGGGGGACCGCCACGGCGGAGAGAGCAGCCAGGAATATGGGATTCAAGAAATTCATACCGCTTTATCGCAGCCTTCTACGTTTGTTAAGATATGAAACCAGTGCCTGGTCGTATGGGGTTCCGGTGGTCAATAGATTGTAGTCTATGGAATCTTCCTTGCACCTCTGTTCCAGACCGGAGGTCCACTCCCGTATGCTCCGCCGGTACTCCTGCTGAAGAAACCATGGTTGAGCTCTCAACTTTTCTCCGGTCTCCCTGTCCCGGAAGGTCACCTCGCCGTCGAAATCCAGGGACATCTCCAGGGGATCCAGCACATGGAAAACCACTATCTCATGCCCCCGGTGCCGGAAATGCTTAAGCCCCCTCATTACCGATCCGGGATCATCCATCAGATCACTCACCAGGATGATCAGCCCCCTCCGCTTCAGTCTTTCAGCCATCCGGTGAAGAGCAGAGCTTATCCCTGTGCGGGAACCCGGCTCCACTCCCTGCAGAGTCTTCAGCAGGTAGTGCAGGTGCTTTTTTACAGACCGGTGGGGGGTAAGGGTATTGATTACCTCATCGAAAACCGCCAGCCCAACCGCATCTCTCTGCTTCACCATCAGGTATGACAGGGCTGCACACAGCATGGCCGCATAGGTAAGCTTGTTCACCTCACCCGAGCCGAAATCCATGGATGCGCTTCTGTCCAGCAGCAGGGTAGCCTTGAGGTTGGTCTCATCCTCGAACACCCTGACGTAATACCGGTCTGTCTTTCCGTAGACCTTCCAGTCGATATTCTTGGTGGACTCGCCGGTGTTGTACTGGCGGTATTCGGCAAACTCAGCGGAAAAGCCGTGATAGGGGCTCCGGTGCATACCGGCTATCACCCCTTCCACTATCAGCCTGGCCCTCAACTCCATATTGGCCAGCCGGCTTACCACCTCCGGGCGGATGAACTCACTTCTTTTCGATCCGTTCGCCATCTGTTCACCAGTATATCGAAATTACTGAATTATCATTCCCTGTTATGGCTCCACACTGTCCAGAAGCCTGGAAACGATATCATCTCTGGTCACTCCGTCCGCCTCAGCATGAAAATTGGTCACCAGCCTGTGCCGCAGTACCGGGAAGGCCACTCCCCGGATGTCCTCTGCATCGGGGGTGGGATTACCCTTCATAACCGCCAGGGCCTTTGCTCCCAGTATGAGGTACTGACCTGCCCGGGGTCCGGCTCCCCAGGCCAGATATTCCCCGATCCCCTCCATCCGGCTATCCCTGCTCTTCCTGACCAGTTCCACGGCAAACTTCAGGACCTTCTCGGAAACGGGAACCCTCCTGATCAGATTCTGTATCTCGATGATATCTTCCCCCTCCAGAACCCTGGCCGGCTCCTCCGGCTCTCTGGAGGTGGTGGTATTTACTATGGTATATTCCTCTTCCCGGGAGGGATAATCCACCCTGATATTAAACATGAACCGGTCCAGCTGGGCTTCGGGAAGGGGATAGGTTCCCTCCAGCTCGATGGGGTTCTGGGTAGCCAGTACGAAGAAGGGAAGATCCAGCTGGTAGGTGTTACCTCCCGCGGTCACCCGGTATTCCTGCATGGCCTGGAGGAGGGCGGATTGAGTTTTGGGGGGAGTCCGGTTTATCTCATCGGCCAGTACGATATTGGCGAATACAGGTCCCCGGATGAACCGGAAAACCCTTTTGCGGGAGGCGGCTTCTTCCTCCAGAACCTCCGTGCCGGTTATATCACTGGGCATCAGATCGGGGGTGAACTGGATCCGGTTGAACTTGAGATTCATGCAGTGTGCCACTGTTGACACCAGCAGAGTCTTGGCCAGACCGGGCACCCCTACCAGAAGGCAGTGCCCCCCTGCAAAGAGGGCCATCAGAAGTTCATCGATAACCTTCTCCTGCCCTACAATTACCTTTCCTATTTCACCTTTCAGTTTATCGCAGGCACTGCTGAATTTAGATACCAGTTCAATATCCCTTTCATGTTCCATAATTATCTGATTCCCTTTCGCTGACCTGTTTAAGATTCCTGTCCAGAAATTCCAGTATGGCCCTGTAGCCGTCCCGGCGGTTCTTCTTCTTTCTGAATCCGTGTCCTTCGTCCTTGAACACTATATATTCCACCGGCACTCCGTTGTTTCTGACCGCCTCCACTATATCGTCGGATTCCTCCTTGAGCACCCTGGGGTCATTGGCTCCCTGCAGAACCATAAGGGGTTTCACTATGTTCTCTGCATGGAAGAGGGGGGATATACTTCTCAGATACTCCCTGTCCTCTTCCGGATTACCCATCTCCCGGTAGAGAGCCTCCCGGAATGATTCCCACCAGGGGGGTATACTTTCCAGTGTTCTGACCCAGTCGGATATGCCGAACAGATCCACTCCCACCGCAAATTCCCGGGGCGAAAAGGACAGTGCCGCCAGCACCATATACCCCCCGTAACTTCCTCCTATTATCCCGATCCGTTCTTCATCCACACATCCGGTGGATAACAGAAAATCCCTGGCTGCAATACAGTCCTTCAGATCATCCTGGCCGTGTCTGCGGTCATCCAGCTTGAAGAAGGTCTTGCCGTAACCGGAACTTCCCCGGTTGTTTACCGCCAGCAGGGCATATCCGTGATTGACCAGATACTGGATCAGGGAACTGTAACCGACCCTGGACTGACCACCGGGACCGCCGTGAACCCAAACCAGAGCGGGGATCTCATCACCCTGTTCCACCCCCCGGGGATGGTAATACAGCGCCGGTATCTCCAGCCCATCGAAGGATGAAAACCTCACCACCCTGGCATCCACCAGATCATCCCGGCCGATCTCCGGATTCATGGAATCGGTGAGCCTGCGGTAACCGCCGGTTTCGAAATTATAAATATAAACATTTCGCGGGGCCCTGGATCCGTTCACATGAAACCTCATGTACTTCTCACTTCTGGATATCTCCACAGATGTGATTACCGCTTCGGGCATCCGGGGCAACTCCAGATACTTCTCCTCCCGGGTGTCAAAAACCTTCAGAACGGTACGGGCATCCCGGTTGATTGCGGTAATCCGGTAGCGGCCGCTCCTGGAGAAGTAAGCCCTGGTTATATCCCGGTCTGCTGTTACCACGGTCTGGCTGGTTCCATCCTCCAGCCGGTACCTGCTGAGATACATGAACTCACTGTCCCGGTCGGTGAGGTAGTAAAGGCTGCCCGAAGAGGGACTGAAGTCAACCGGTATGTGCTGAACCTCTCCCTGGTGGGGGGTTATATGGGTTATCTCTTTCGAAGTGGTGTCGTATATGTAAATATCCGAATTGCTGGTGGTAATGGTACGGTAAAGTGCGATGTACCGTCCATCCCCGGAAGCGCATCCGAAATTGTACCCCTCCCGGTTGCGGTATACCAGCCGCGAGCTGAAATCATCTGTATCCATCCTGTAAATATCCATATATCTGCGATCCCGCCTGTTCGAACCGTAATAGAAGCCGTCCCGCCGGTGGGTCCACTGATAGAACTCTGCCCGGGCCGAATCAGGGGGGGTAAGATCCCTTACACTTCCATCCAGACCCTTAAGGTATATGTGATTGATTTCATTCCCGCCCCTGTCGCTGAGATATAGAAACCGGTCATCCCCGGGAAGGTAGGAGATCACAAAGACAGCGTCCCTGTCAGAGCGGGTAAGCATCTCCTGCCGCCCTGTTTCAATATCGATACTGCAGGCGTTATATACACCCGAACGGTCGGAGGAAATAAGAAGCTTATCCTCCCGGTGGGAGAATGATCCCCCTGTTATCGACACCGTATTCAGAAATTGATCTATGGTGTACCTCCTGGCCGGATTCTCCCGGCAGGCGGGCAGCAATACCACCACTATGGAGAAGAATATCAACAGCCTGTTCAGTTTCATTAAACCTCCTTAAGGTCACCCGGCAGCCGGGTGTTCTGATATTATCTCCCACTGAATATGTGGAATAATACTTACTTTATTTATACTCAATAAACTATCAATGTTCCACTGATTTCGAGATTAACCGCTATTCAGCAGGAATATGTTACTTTCGCTCAAGTGCATCTCTGACCTTTCATACCTTATCAAACTCGCTAGAGGTTATATGAAACTGCGCAATTACTTGTAACTTCATTAATTATATTATCATTCGAGTTTTATCTTGCATTTCAACAAACTATATGCAAAATATTGAATTAGAGAGGGGGATTTAATGAGAGGCGGTGTCGAAATGAAGGATAGAATGATAATTCACGATGAATTCAATTCATCGGCAAAAGTAGTTTTGAGCAATGGTGATTGTCTTAATTTACTAAAGAAAATCCCGGATGGTTCAATCCAACTAATTATTACTTCACCTCCATATAATATTGGAAAAGAATATGAAAGAAAATTAAAACTTGAAAAGTATATTGAACAACAAGAGAAAGTTATTGACGAATGCATAAGGGTTTTGTCTGATTCTGGCAGTATTTGCTGGCAGGTAGGGAATTACGTTGATAAAGGATCAATTATACCATTGGATACAATTCTTTATCCAATATTTGCAAAACGTAATTTAAAAATGAGAAACCGTATTATATGGCATTTTGGTCACGGTCTTCATTGTAAAAACCGGTTTTCTGGAAGATATGAAACGGTAATTTGGTTTACAAAGAGTGATAATTACCATTTTAACCTGGATCCAGTACGTGTACCCCAGAAATATCCCAAAAAGAAACATTTCAAAGGAGAAAAACGAGGACAATACTCTTGCAATCCTCTTGGCAAGAATCCCAGTGACGTATGGATGATTCCCAATGTAAAGAGCAATCATGTTGAAAAAACGATACATCCATGTCAATTCCCTGTTGAATTAATTGAACGGTTTGTTCTGTCTATGACAAAGGAAGAAGATTGGGTGTTTGATCCTTTCGTTGGAACTGGAACTTCGATTATTGCTGCTATTCGCCATAACAGAAGAGGCGCGGGCGCAGAAACTGAAGACAAATATGTCAAATTAGCCAGGAAAAGGATAAATATGGAGATGGATGGGGTTCTTCGAACACGCCCCATGAATAAACCAATCTATGATCCAAATAGTAGTGAAAACAGCTTGAATAGGCACTGCCAGGAAAGAAGAAACGAAAACAAACAATTGCATCTGTTGGAGAGTGAATAGTTTGGAGATATTCTAAAAGTGAAGATTATTGAAACATATTCGCATTTAAATGGCCTTGAATATTTGATTGTTCATGAGAAAGAATTATGGAATCAGGTCAGGGAAGTTATAGCATCTGTAGATGCTGAAAAATGTAAGACTAAAAAATCGAAAGAAAAAACTATGAAGGGCAAAATGTTATACAGCCCAGCAGATATGAACGCAGAATTTAAACGGTTATTACTGAAATCAGAATGGCGTGAAAGCAGGGTCTCTTACTGGGTAACAAAAGACTCTAAACTTATCAGAAAAACACTTTCTCTTGATACTAACCAGCAAAAGAAAGAAATTGAAGCAAGTGGGCAAACTCCTATTTATAGTTATAATCAGACGGACTTTATTAGGAACAGAGTAGCGATCGAAGTGCAATTCGGGAAATATGCTTTCGTTGCTTATGATTTATTTGTGAAACACCTGGCTTTTTATGTAGGAAACAAAATTGATGTTGGAATTGAAATACTACCCATGAAATCTCTTCAATTGGAGATGAGTTCGGGTGTTCCCTATTATGAAGGGGAACTTTACAATGTAATTAGGCAGGGCAGAGGTGTACCAGCAGTGCCCTTAGTAATCATTGGAATAGAACCATAACACAGCAGATGCCACATAATAGGTTAATAGAGCAATTGGCATATTAGCCGCAAAGGCAAATCAATAGAAGAGTATTCCGGCAATCCTGAAAAGCAGGATATGCAGGCATTTTATTCATGGTGAAAAACAGGGATAGAACATATTCAAAAATCAAATGGTGAGATGTAATCCCCCAGTTTTCCCCGGGCTTCGGTCAACCGGTTCTTCTGCTCCTCTATATGAACGAAGACCTTATCGGGGGTATCGGCAACCCTCTCCCTGAAGATCTTTACCATCCTGTCCATCTTGGCAAGGTTCTCCGGGATCCTGATGGTGAACTGCCTGATATAGTCCTCTCTGGAGTAATCTCTTTCGAACACCTGTTTCACCAGTTTCCTGAGATCCTGGTAGCGGGGTATATATCCGGTAGGTGTTTCTATCCCTTCTGCCTCACCGTTCACCTTCAGGTCCATCCACTTAAGCCATACCTTCTTGTCATTCTTGTCATTGAGCCAATTGCCATCCTGGTCCTTCAGGAAGTAATTAACTGCAAAAATCCGGGGAGGATTATCCACCTGCTTCCCGAAATCGAGATTGTTCTGCACATACTTTCCTATGGGCAGGGAAAGAAAATCCAGATTGGACATGGGATTGAATTTTCTTACTCCCTCCTCCCCCAGGGTGGCTGCGGTGGTCTCCGATTCCAGGCAGGCACCATACATGACAATCCCGTGTTCCCAGCCGAACGATTCCTTGACCGGCACGGAGGTATTATAATCCCTCCCCCCGTAAATTACTCCATCCACCACCACCCCTTCAGGGGCATGAAGCTTTGAATCGGCGTTTTCAAGGATATCCATTCTGAAGGTAAACCTGGCGTTCTTGTGAGATGGATCTATGGTGTTACCATCCCGGTCCTTCTTCCCCCGGTACCATTCGCCGGAATGATTTACTCCCTCCTCCGGAACTTCGCCGGGTTTGCCATTCCAGTAATTCTGCCCGTTTTCCACAACCAGCTGATTGGTGAATATAACTTCGTTGGGGCCGGTTATGGCCTTCCACTGGATGGGGTCCTCCTCGGGATTGATTCCCTGAATAATGCCAAAAACCCCCGCCTCTACATTCACCGCCCGGGTATCACCCTCTATGTTTTTCAGATAGGCAATATCATCTCCCACTATCTTCTCCCCCTCCAGCATGGCAGTGGATGTCTTGCCACACATGGATGGAAAGGCTCCGGTAAAGTAGGTAGTCCTGCCGGCGGGCCCGTTAACTCCCATTACCAGCATATGCTCGGTAAGCCACTTCTCCTCCGCCGCTCTGTGTATGGCCAGACGCATAGCCAGCTTCTTCAGCCCGATGCTGTTTCCCCCGTACTGATTGTTGGCGCTGTAAACCGTTTCATCCTCCAGATCTATATACACCCTCCTCTCCTCTATGTTGCTGCTTACCAGCAGCCCCAGCCCGGCCTCCTCCAGCCGTCCCTGGGAATGGACGAATCTGAAGAAATCCATATCAGGACCGCCCCGGAGGAATTCCTGATAACCCTGACGGTAGAGGAGATCTTCACTGTGAGCCACATAGGCTGAATCGGTCATCTGTACACATGGTATGGAGAAGGGTGAATTCTGTGGTCCCAGGCAGTAGAATTTTATGTGAAGCTGGTGTCCCTCCATGATCCCATCCATTATTCCCCGGATCTCCCTCAATCCCTCCTCTTTGACTATGGAATTTATTTCCGGGCCCAGGTTCTCGCCCGGCGGCAGAAGGAACCTGGTGTTTTCCTTGTCTCTGGCCTGGTCGAAGTATCCATCGAAATGGATGGTATGGCCGGGGGTTGCCAGTCTGGCTTCCTCCCTGTTTTTCAGGGCAGCCTCCCGGGTCCTTTCCAGGTCTTCTTCAGTATCGGCATAGACGGTGACTAGCCCGGGTTTGACCAGCTCTATGAAATCGTGGATGAATGAGTGAACCTCCGGATTGTCAATCCGGCTTAGCTTCTCGAAATCTTCTTTCCGGAGAATCGACCGAAGATCGCCGGTAGGGTTGGAACTCATTTTTCTCATCTCCCCCAGAGGTTAAGGGAAAATTTTACGCCTGCCTCCGCAGGGCTTCAGATTTATCATCCATAAGTTAAACCATCCATGCTGCCGGTCAAGCATAAATCGTTAAAATAAAAAAGATTTTGCCATTTACCTAAAAAAACATCCAATGCAAGATTCATGTAAAACAACTTCGGAAAGATTAAATAATATATGAAGAAATTTAATAATTTTTATTGCATAAACGGCTATATGAAGAAAGTGCCGGATCTGCCCCCTGCCAGCGAAGGAATTCGATAATAATTATTGCAAAAAATCCAGGGAGGTCTATAATCAGAATCCCTGAGGGAGAAAGGAGGCTCGAATATGCCTGAAGAATTCGATGCCAGTTGCGCCAGGCCTACCGGAGGCCCGGTGGGTGAGGCGGAGAAACCGGAAAAACAGGAGAAAGAGAAAGCCGAGAAGAAGAAGGAGGCCGCCATGATCAAGGTTGGTCAGAAAGCCCCTGATTTCATTGCTCCGGCATATCATCAGGGCAAATTCGTAAATGTTAAACTTTCCGAATATCTGGGCAAATGGGTACTGGTCTGTTTCTACCCGGGTGATTTTACCTTTGTTTGAGCAACGGAAGTTTCGGCAGTTGCCGAAAAGTATTCCGAATTGCAGGAACTGGGAGTAGAGGTTCTTTCTGTCAGTGTGGACAGCGTTTTCGTACATAAGATGTGGGATGAAAACGAGCTCTCCAGGATGGTGGAGGGAGGCATTCCATTCCCCATGCTGTCCGACGGCGGCGGAAAGGTGGGCAGTATCTACGGCATTTATGATGAAAATGCGGGAACGGAAACAAGGGGACGGTTCATTATAGACCCCGACGGATTAATTCAGGGCTTTGAAGTTCTGACCCCGCCGGTAGGCAGAAATGTCGGCGAAACCCTCAGGCAGATTCAGGCATTTCAACTGGTTAGAAAAAGCAAGGGGAAGGAAGCCACACCTTCCGGATGGAAACCGGGCAAGAAAACACTCAAGCCCGGGCCCGGCCTGGTGGGCAATGTCTGGAAGGAATGGAAGACAGATATGGCCTTCGATTAAATTTATCTTAAAAGAAAGAGTGCACTTTCTAATCAGAGTGTTCTTATTCAACAGGTATGCACAAGGACCGTATTGTAACCTTAACCCGGAAAGCTGATGATCCGGATTGAATGGGTTCGATCCCTGATTATGAATAAATAAAATCTCCCCGGTGTCGTCCCGGGGAGATTTTTCTGAACTTAATCCCTACAGAATCGGCGTGCCTACACTCTGACGGCATGCCTGTGCTCATAACAAGTTAAGAATCCTGCACTCCAATCCGGCCGTGCCGCTGGTTTTTCCGGATAATCCATAAGTGCAGCCGCCATCGCTGCTGAGTGCAGGCTGATTGAAGAATCAGCCATAGTACCCATTTCCCTTCCAGCCGCCTGATAACATCCAAACAGTATCAGGCTGTACCGGCAAGACATTATCATTGTCTTTCTGCCATGCGGGAACGAGTTTATGAATTAACCGGGTTACCCCGCTTACACTCCTATGCTTTATGTAAGTGCCTGCATTCCGCCAGTGCCTTACCAGCAGGGAACAGAGGGCTTCTAATACCATTAAGCCACAGATGGATCGAGTCTTACTGCTGATACTTGAATGACAGCTTTATCTTGGCCCGGTACTGGACTATCTTCCCTTCCTCTATATGCATATCCAGTTTTTCCACCTCGGCGATTCTCAGATCCCTGAGATTTTTTCCGGCAGCCTCCACCGCGTTTGCCGCGGCCTTTTCCCACGAATCAGGACTGGTGCCAACCAGCTCGATTACCTTGTAGGTACTATCTGGCATAATTATCTCTCCTTTCGCTGACTCGGTTAACAGAAAACATCTCTCTCTTCGACTCCTGAAACTACAGAGTAAGCCTTTCCGGCCAAAAAGAACAGCAAAAAAGTTCTTCTTATCCGGAGTCCGGAGCACGCCGGCAGAGCCAGCTCTGCACCGTACAGGATTCTATCTATAGACCACCACCGCAGCCGGCTCAACCACCCGGAAGGTGAATGACTCTACGAAGAACAGCTTCACCTTCCCGCTGTCGTGGCTCTCATAACCTATGGACAGATCAACTCCCAGAGTCAGGATGAAGTCTTCCCCCCTCTCCGATACGAGGAACATCTCCTTGACATGGGGTGTAGCTATGATCTCTCCGCCCAGGGTCTCTTCTATCTGCCTGCGGAGTGGATAGCCTTTGTGTTCGGCCAGGACGTTTTGCCACAGGGCCGTATTCATCACCGCCGTATATGGTCCCTCCACCGAGGCATTCTTCATCATGGTTACTCCGGAGGAGAGAGCTGCCAGTATCTTATCCGATCTCTTGGGGATAGCCTGAACCTTATGAGCGGTCCCTTTTTTAAGCCCTTCGATGTTTGCCTTGTTGAGACCATAATATATGCTGTTCTCTTCAAACTGAGCCATTTCCTCCACCGCATCCTCCATGGGGCCCAGGTCTGCATCCACCGATCCCCGGCTGATACCATCCAGCTCTTCCACGCTCAACCGGAAGGGCATCTTTACCTCAATCAGTGGTTGAATCTGATGGATCCTGCTCTCCGGTCCGTTCTTTTTGCTGGTCAGCTTTTCTGTCTTGCCCAGAGTCACAGCCCCGTAGTCCCACCCCTTCGGCTCGCCCACATCCACAAAGCGCCTGGCGGTCAGGGCCTGTCCAAATAACAACTTCGCCTGCTCGCTTATCTCCGCCCAGGCTTCATCGGAGACAGGAGCCATAGATTGTCGAAGTATATCCATAGTTTACTCCTTTTCTTTCCTGTTTACAGCTTTCCGATGCCCAGATCGGATCCGCGGGAACTGTGATTGTTTCCTTCTTCCTCCTCTTCACCCTCCTCAATGGATGTAATATCCTGCTGGGTAAAAAGATAATCCCGCAGGTTCTCATCCCAACCGTCCATATTTCTGCGCAGCCACTCCAGAAGCATGCTGGCATGCTCCATCTCCTCCTCCATATTATGAAGCAGAATCTTCTTAAGCTCCGCCCTGGCTGTAACATCGGCACGCTGCCTGTACCAGTCGATAGCTTCGATCTCCTCCTTGAGGCTGTTGAGGGCCCTGGTGTAATCCTTACATTCCTCGCTCAATTCGTTCTCGGCTTCGTGATAATCCGGCATGGTCTCACCTCCTCCGGTTTGATATTAATTAAATTTATTTCCTTTATATGGTTAAGCGTCCCGCTCCCCCAGCCCGGCGTCCCACGAAGAGAACCTGGCCGCAGTTTCTGGATATCCGGGGGCAGCCGGAAACACTTTTTTTCAAAAAAAGTCTCCGTTTGAAGCTTTCCTGACAAATTGTATTCATCCATCTGGAATCAAGCTGAACCCGCTTCTCCGGGTACCCTATAAGTCCACCATACTCAGCTGGTTAATCAATCCCTCCCCGGGCCGGTTTTAACCTGGATAAATATAAAGACAACCCCCTGGTACCCTGAACCGGGCTATCATCCTCTTCAACCAGCCCGGCTTAATCCGTCAACGACAACTATTGATAACTTATAAATCAAATTCCTGAAAAACTCAAGACGGATTAAAGTAGAAGTTGATTGAACACAGTAAAATGGAGAAACAGGCTACCCCACTGTCACCATGGCAATTCCGAACAGGGCCAGCAGAACTGCTGCAGTTTTCCTCCTGGTGAAGGGTTCACCCAGAAACAGGGCGGCAAGTATGACGACATATATGGTGCTGGTCTGATTAAGGATGGCGGCAGTTCCCGCCCGGGTAAACTTCATCCCCCCCAGCCAGAATATCAGCGCCAGATAGGAACCCAGTATTGTACCGGTCAGGGAAAACTTCCAGTTTCTGGTGGGGCGGAATAACGCAAAATGCTCTCTCCTGTTCTTCGAAATCAGGGCTGCCGGTATAAGGGCGAACAGGCTTCCCAGCTGCCTGACCGTGGTGGCCCATATCAGGGGTGAATGGGACAGCACCGTCTTTGCAATAACCACCCCGAAGGCCAGCGTAGCCATTGCCCCCATACCCCATAAAAGCCCCACTGCCAGTTCCCTCCGGCTCAATTTCCCGGGAGGGGTGGCCCCTGAAGATATCACGATTGCCGTCACTATGAGCATCATCCCCCCTATCTGAATCAGCCCCACCTTCTCTCCCAGCAGGAGGAAGGCGAAAAATATAACAGATGGCGAGTACATGCAGTCCACCACTGCCATCAGCCCGGCTCCCACCAGATTGAGAGAGTGGTGAAACATGGTGTCGGATATGGCAATGGCAATAACACCGCTGGCAAACAGGATAAGATAATCCTGCAGTGGAGCCCGGTTCCATATATCCTCACCCATCACTTTCACCGTAATAACCAGCAGAATGCTGGTTATCCCCACTCTGAAAAAGGTAAGACCAAAGGGTGGTATAGTCTTTCCCGACTTCTTAAAACATATTACTGCCACCGCCCATATGAAAGCGGCAAGAAGGGCGAAAAGTTCTCCCATATCAGTTTCCCCGAAAAACCGGCGGGGGATTATCCCCCGCCGGCCGAAAAATACGAATCTCTGTCGATTGTACCGGTCAGTGTATGGTCATCTCATCCAGCAGCTTTTTGGCACCACTGAACCTGTCCACCACGAAGAGGATGTACCTGGAATCGACACTTATACACCTGGTAAGATCCTCATCGAAGATGTAATCTGCAGATATGCTCTCGTAGTTACCGTCGAAGGCAGCTCCGATAACCTCTCCCCGGGCATTCATGATGGGGCTTCCCGAGTTTCCCCCGGTAATATCGCAGGTGGAGAGGAAATCCACCGGAACATCCCCCAGATACGCATCCCGGTAATCTCCCAGTTCGTCTTCCTGGTAGAGATCCAGAACCCTGTCCGGACAGTCGAAGGGGTCCTCTCCGGTATGCTTCTCCACTACCCCGTCCAGAGAGGTGATATAGTCGTAATAGACCGCATCCCTTGGCCAGTAGCCTTTCACCGTTCCGTAGGTAAGCCGGATGGTTCCGTTAGCGTCCGGATAGAAGGCTCCTCCCTTCCATCTCCGGTAGGCCTCTATCAGCTCAGGTCTGATGGCGGAGATGGCGCCATTGAATTCCTTGTTGTTCTTCTCCAGTTCCTTTAATTCACTGTCCAGACTCAGGGCCAGCCGGATGAATCTGTCGTCAAGCCCCACCACCTTCTCACGGGACAGCTCAAAAATACGCAGTCGTTCCTCTTCCGTACCAAGCGAGGTGCCGGAGTAAAGATCATCTACAGCATTTTCAATTCTGGACTGTATATCCTCCCCGCCGGCTGCTTCAAGCAGGCTGTCGAAAGCTTCGATCCTCTGCTCTGGGGGCAGCTCCCGGGACATCTCCAGGAAATATTTGAGCACCTCCCTGTCCACATGCTGGTCATAACTCATCTGCATGGTACTGAGTCCCCTCTTCAGACGGGGTATATCCCTCTCCATATATCCGGGATCCCTCTCCATATCCTCTTTGGTCTTCTCCTCGCTCCAGCGGACCAGGGTTGTTGCAGCCCTGAGCATCTGGCATCCGAACCTGCTGAATCTGAGCACAAAGTTCTTATCCCGGTATTCCTCCTGTTTATCATAAAGATCAGCTATGGAGGGAAGGACATCTCCGTACTTCCTCTTCATTTCAGGATTTTCCTCCAGCCAGTCTGTGAAATCCTCCTCTTCCGATCTCTTCAGGGCCAGAAGGCCTGCTTTCTCGAATCCCTCCAGCATACCCTGGTAGTTCTTCATTGCATTGTTGAGCATCTGGTCGTAGGAGGCCACCTTGATGGCCACCGAAGGATTGGCCTCCGCCTCACTCTGGTACAGGTCTATCATCTCCCCGAATACCTTGATTCTCCTGGGATACATCCAGTTCTGATGATAGGCGATAGAGTAGGATGAGCGGTACCTCATGGTTCTTCCGGGATAGCCTATTATCATGGCAAAATCGTCTCTCTTCACTCCCCTGGAAGAAATGGCCAGATGTACCTCCGGCTGATAGGGGACATTATCCCCGGAATACTCCGCCGAACTTCCGTCCGGTGCCACGTAGGCGCGGAAGAAGGAGAAATCTCCGCCGTGCCGGGGCCACATCCAGTTGTCTATATCACCGCCGTAGTTGCCTATCGAACCGGGTGGAGCATATACTATCCTTACATCCTTCATGGTAAAATAGGTGAACAGCTTGTACTGCATCCCCCCGTAGAAGCTGGCCACCCTGCACCTGACATCCCTGTCCTTCTCCGCCTCCCTGATAATCTCCTTGTTTCGCTTTTCGATGGCCTGGTATCTCTCCGCACCGTCCAATCCCCCTGCCGCTTCCAGCACCCTCTCGGTTACATCCTCTATGGAGATAAGCACCGATGCCTCATAGCCCCTGGCAGGCACTTCCTTATCATAGCTGTCGGCATAGAAGCCTTCCCTCATGAAATTGCTCTCCACCGAACTGGCTCTCTGGAGGGCGGTAAAGGCAACATGATGATTGGTAAGTATCAGGCCCTTATCCGATACGAACGAACCGGTCCCTCCGCCCAGATCGACTATGCCGTATGCGATGCCCTCGCCATCAGGAGTGTATATCTCTTCCCGGGAAAGTTTGAGTCCAAGTTCCTTCATATCCTCTGCCAACCCCCTGTCCAGCTTATCCAGCTGCCACATTCCCTCCTCGGCGAAGGTGGCGGCGGAGCCAACCAGGCCCACTACCACCAGCACGGCTAAGATCCTGGCTAAACGCATTCAACCAACCTCCTGTCTTTATAACTCCCGCTCGCCGGCCGGTGCCGGTTCGAAGAATCCGCCACGGCCGGAATTAACCATCCAGTCTCCATCCTGAGCGGCGGCGTCAGGTTGTATTATCTCCGGTGTGACTGGTCATACAAATTTAGAGGAAAAATAATAACATTATAAAGGGGGGTGTACAAATATTTCTTTAACCATGATTACTGATAAAAACAGCAGTACTCCCTGCCAGGCATATGTTGATTTACAAAATAACAATCATACCCCTTTAACTCCAGGCTGCCTCATTGAATTCAAAAAATACAGGGCCGGCCTGCCAGAATGTTATCATCATAACCCCCCAGCCGGGGACAGGCCTGTAAATCAACAGGCTTAATCTTGTGAGGAGGATTGGTCCCGGATCGATTCGAGCTGCGCCTGTATACCCGGAATCCCGTATCTGCTGTAAAATCCGGTTAATATCTCCCACAGCTCAGGGGTCAGCCTCCTTCGAACCTCCACCATTATATCCCGGGGGATCTCCTTGTAGTAGGCTTCTGCAATAGCTCCCGCTATGCAGGCCAGGGTATCGCTGTCACCACCGAGTGAAATGGCATTTCTGACTGCATCTTCATATGACACCGAATCCAGGAAGGAGATGATTGCCTCGGGCACGGTCTTCTGGCAGGAGGCCTCCCATTGATATTCCGGTCTTATATCCAGCACCGTCCTGTCCAGATCATATCCGAACTTCCCCTGAATCTCCCCCTCTATTTCCTCCTTGTCCGTCCCCTCTCTGGCCAGGAAAACAGCCAGGGCGGTGGCCTGTGCCCCCTTGATGCCTTCGGGATGGTTGTGGGTAATCTCGGCCGTCTTCTCCGCCTCAGCCAGCACCTTCTTGCGGCTGTCGAAGGCAAAGCCCACCGGCGACACTCTCATGGCCGCCCCGTTACCCCAGCTGTCGTATGGCTCGTCTATAACCCCGAACAGCCATAGAACGAAGTTGCCCCCGTAGCCGGCTTCGGGATACCTGTTGCCAATCTCCCGGATAGAATCCCTGTAGGATGTCCCGGTCATGATGGCATGTGCCACCGCCAGGGTGAGCACCGAATCGTCGGTGAACCGGGACTTCTCGCCGAACAGGGGAAATTCCTTGGTCTTGATAGGGCTGGCTTCGTAAACCGAACCGATTATATCGCCTGCGATTGCTCCGAGCACGGGAATACCTTGTTCTGTTTTTTAGTATAACCTAAATTGAGCGATTTTGTACATGAAAAATCCCACCCGATGAGTTAAACTCTTGGTATAAATTAAAATTCCTCGAATGGCTCCGTTAGCGCCGTCAACCCATCAGGTGGGAGGAAACATGAGTAAGAATACCAGAGAAAACAAAAAGGTCAACCCCAAAATTGATAAAATTGGTGTAACCGATGAAAAGATCACCGGCCGGGGCGGTCTGTCACTATTTGTGAAGTATCTTGAGGGGATAAAGATATACCCTCACCTGAACAGACTGTTCGGAGCATTGAGAAAGAGCAGGAAGGGGTTGCCGGTCTGTGAGATATTGGGGCAGCTGATCTGTTTCTTCGTGGACGGCACCAGCCGCCACGTTGTTCATTTCGACCGGCTGAAGGAGGATG
>CAZTHK010000012.1:0-120766 GCA_964613215.1 uncultured bacterium
AGTTGTTATCAGGAGAATTTTATCCCTTGACAAGGGAAGGCCTCATAGGTGTTATCTGTTTCTATCCCTGTATTCGGTTTTCTCGGGTACATGGGCGGCCTTGCCCTTCAACTTACGCAGATAATAGAGCTTGGCACGCCTTACCCTGCCGCGGCGAATTACCTTAATGGAAGCAATGTTGGGAGAATGAATGGGAAAAACACGTTCTACCCCGATACCCTGACTGATCTTTCGCACAGTAAAGGTAGCCTGTACTCCCTTTCCTCTTCTCCCTATTACCACACCTTCAAAGGGTTGAGTCCGCTCTCTTTCTCCCTCTGAAATCATTACTTCCACCCTCACGGTATCCCCGATGCTGAAGGGGGAAACCGAATCCTTCATATGCTTTGCCGAAACCTGATCGAGGATATCCATCTTTCCTCCTTATTAGTTGACTTAACATCAGTATACTAAGTTCTTCCTGGTCAATCTATATACCGTAACCAACCCCTCCCCTCAGGAATTCTCGCTTCCAGCCAGATCCGGCCTGTACCGGCGGGTGTTCTCCCGGGCGGATTCTTCGCGCCAGGCCTGGATAGCCTGGTGATCACCCGATATCAACACCTCCGGGACCTTCAAACCTCTGAACTCCGGCGGCCTGGTATAATATGATGAATCCAGGGCATAGTCTCTTTCCGGGGAAAACGAATCGGTTTCTCCCGATCTCTGGTCACCCAGAACACCCGGGATATTTCTCACCACAGCCTCAGTCACTACCAGGGCGGGCAATTCTCCCCCGCTGAGGACATAATCACCTATGGAAATAGTATCAGTTACTACCAACTCCCTTACCCTCTCATCCACCCCCTTATAGCGGCCACAGACAAAAATCAGTCTCTCCACACCTGAAAGCTCACCGGCTGTCTTCTGATTGAATTTTCTCCCGGCGGGGGAGAGAAGAATAACTTCCGTATCCAGATTATCCCCGGCAGAGTGGATATGCTCGACTGCTCTTACTGCCGGTGGAGCCGTCATAACCATGCCGGGTCCTCCGCCGTAAGGATAATCGTCCACACTTCCGTGCTTGTCGGCGGAAAAATCTCTCAGGTTCACCACGTGATAATGCAGCAAACCCTTCTCCGCCGCTATCTCCAGCGCTCCGGTCTCCAGTATCTGTCTGAACATCTCCGGGAATATGGTTATAAAATAAATCTCCAAGAAAAACCTTCCCACTGCCCTGTAAGGTCAAAATATTATTCAGGTTCAACATCGAATAATACGTTTCAGAGCAATCTTTAAATCACAACTTCAATTCGGTAAGGCCCTCCGGCAGCTTCTTCAGCTGTAACGTCCCTTCATTCAGATCTATCCTCTCTATCAGCTCAGGAACAAAAGGTACCGGGACGTCCCTGTCACTGAGACTGACCACGATACACCTCTGACTTGAACCCAGCAGCAGATCAGTGATTTCACCCATCCGGCTTCCGTCACAGTAGCTTACCTCAAGACCCATCAGCTGGAAGGGCATTATCTCATCCGGGCTGGTGGAATCATCCATCTCCTCCAGAGGTAATTCCAGTTTATACCCCACCACCGCTTCCGCCTGGTCAATGGAGTCTATTCCGGACAACTTCAGGATATAGGCATTCTTCTTCCTTCTGTGTTTTTCCACCCCGACCTGTTTTTCACCATACTTTCCGGACAGTTCAAGACTCTCCGCCTTCAAGGCATTAATCCAGAAATCATCGGTGGGCATAAGTTTAACTTCACCCTTCAGTCCCACTGCTTTTACTATCCTGCCTAATGTCACTCTATCGTTCATTTCTTCCATCACTCTCTTATCTCTATAAGCACCTTCTTGCCCATCCGGGTTGCCGCTGCATTAACAAGAGCCCTCAGCGCCTTGGCAGTTTGTCCGTTACGGCCTATAATCTTGCCCACATCTTCCTTGTCCACCGAAAGGACCACAATATCGGTACCCTTTCTCTTCTCCCTGGTTATCTCGATGGCTTCCGGTTTGTCTACCAGCATCTCAGTTATCTTCCTGATCATATGCTCTATTTTATCTACTCCCATATAAATCCCTCTCTTCCTCGTAAATCATCATCCTAACAGCATTCCAGAGCTACTTTTCCTCTTTGTCTTCCTCCGGTTTTTCTGTGCCTGATCCCGCTTTCTCGCTTTCCTTCTTCCCTTCCTCTGAAACCTCTTCAGGGCCTGATGTATCCTTCCCGGCATCCTCCTCCTTATCCTTTTCCTCCTTCTCCGCCTGTTCGCCGGCAGGAGCAGCTGCTTCCCCCTCTACCTTATCCCCCTCTTCCTCTTCCCTGGCTTCTTTCTCTATCTCCTCCTTCGGGGGAGGAGCTTCTTCCACTTTTTCCTCTTTCTTCGGCCTGGCGGAAGGCTGCTTGGCCCTTCTCTCCTCGATCACCGAATCCAGCTGGTGGATCTCAACTCCCGATTTCAACAACTGCCACCTCTCCAGAATACCGATCCTGCGCAGAATCGATCTGGCGTTCTCGGTGGGTTTGGCTCCGTTGCCCAGCCATTTGAATACCTTGTCATCATCAACCCTGATATCGGGAGGATCCTTCATGGGATCGTAATATCCCAGTATCTCTATAAACCTTCCGTCACGGGCCCTCCTGATATCCGCAGCCACGATTCGATAAAAAGCATTCTTCTTCGATCCCATTCTCTTCAATCTGATTGTTACTGCCAATTTCTACCTCCGTAATAACCTTAGTCCTCTAATCATGAAAATGGAAAGTTCGCCGGCATCTTGCCGGAGAATCCGGAAATCTTCTTCATCATCTTTTTGACCTGCTTGAACTTTTTTAACAGGCGGTTTACATCCTGAGGTGTGGTTCCACTCCCCCTGGCTATTCTCCTGCGCCTTGATCCCGATATTATCCCGGGAGATCGACGCTCCTCCGGAGTCATGGAACAGATAATCGCCTCCGTCCTGGCCATCTCCTCCTCTCCCGCCCCTTCCATCTCCAGGGCCTTGCCCTTCATACCGGGGATCATCCCCATAATCTGATCAAGCGGCCCCATCTTCTTCAGCCTCTGAAGCTGCTTCAGAAAATCCTCCAGGGTAAAACTCTCCTTTCGGATCTTACGCTCCAGATCCCTGGCTTCCTTCTCATCTATGGACTTCTCAGCCTTTTCCACCAGGGTAAGTACGTCTCCCATACCCAGAATCCTGCCGGCCATCCTGTCCGGATAGAAAGGCTCCAGATCGCCGGGCTTTTCACCAATTGAAACGAACTTGACCGGTTTCCCGGTCACAGATGTGACCGACAGTGCTGCTCCCCCCCTGGTATCTCCGTCCAGCTTGGTCAGCACCACGCCGGTAAAATCTATCTCCCGTTTAAACTCCTGGGCAACCCTGACCGCCTCCTGGCCAGTCATACTGTCTACAGCCAGGAGGATCTCCTCCGGTTTCAGAACCTTCTTGACAGCACTTAACTCCGACATCATCTCCCTGTCTATATGCAGCCGTCCTGCTGTATCCACTATTAGAGTATCTATAAACTTCAGTTTAGCTTTCTTACCGGCTCCCTTTACAATATCTGTCACCGGCACATCCGTTCCGGGAGCGTGAAAGGGGATATCTATCTGTTTGGCCAGAACAACCAGTTGCTCCACCGCAGCCGGCCGGTAAACATCACATGCCACCAACATGGGCCTGCGGCCCTTCTTCTTCAGGTGTAAGGCCAGCTTGGCGGCAAAAGTCGTTTTTCCGGATCCCTGAAGACCGGCTATCATTACCCCGGCAGGTGAACCGGAAAGATTGAAGGGCGCCGGTTCTCCTCCCAGAGTATTGATAAGTTCCCGGTTGACTATTTTAACTACTTGCTGATCGGGGGTGAGGCTATCCAGCACCTTCCTGCCCAGAGCCTTCTCCCCCACCCTGCTGACCAGGCCCTTTACCACCTTATAGTTTACATCCGCCTCCAGCAGAGCACGACGGACCTCCCTCATGGCATCCTCTATATGCTTCTCCCGTACCCTGCCGTGACCGCGCAACTCTTTGAATACCCGGCCTAACTTATCACTCAGGTCCTGAAACACAAACCCTCCCTCAATAAATGATAAAAGTTAACAAAATAACATAACACAGGCAAGTGAAAACAAATATTCACCATACCCCTCGGGAAACCTGCAACTTGGATTACCGGATAATATAAAACGGGTAAATCCACTGCCTGATATCAAAGTAATATCTACAGGGATATTTTTAAACAAAAAAATAATTACCGCTGTACGGACGAATTCACGGAATACAGGCAGTTTGAACAGATATTATCCCCTGACAGCCGCAATGGCCCGGGAGTAATCTTCGCTTTTAAAAACCCCGGTACCGGATACCAGCACCTGTCCTCCCGCCTCCCTCACTATTGCTGCATTGGATGGTTTTATCCCGCCGTCTATCTCTATCACATAATGATATCCCCTCTCTTCCCTCATTTCGACCGACTGCTTGATCTTGTCCAGCACCTCCTCCCTGAAGCTCTGCCCCCCGAAACCCGGCACCACTGACATTATCAGCAACAGGTCTATCTGTTCCATAAGGTCCTCCACCGCTGAAAGGGGGGTAGAGGGATTGATGGCTACACCGGCGGCACACTGGTGCTTCTGTATCTTTTCGATGAGTTCCCGGTGCCCCCTCTCCAAGGCCTCAACGTGAAAGGATACCGCATCACTGCCCGACTCTATAAAGCTGACCGCATAATCAGCAGGATTCGAAATCATCAGGTGAGTCAACAGGGGAATATTGCTCACCCTGTTTACAGCAGCCACTATAGCCGGCCCGAAGGTGATATTGGGAACAAAATGGCCATCCATAACATCCAGATGCAGAAAATCCGCCCCGCTTCTCTCCACCGCTTCTATCTCCCCGGCCAGAATGGAAAAATCCGCCGATAGAAGAGATGGTGCCACCGCCACTTTCTTATTAGTCAACTGCCGAGACAACCAGTTCAATGGCATCACCTTCCCTTAAACGGGCCCCCGGAGGAGGATTCTGTGACAGTATGGTGTTGGGGAACTCATCCCGGTTCAACCTGGTGGTCACCCGCCCCACCTTGAATCCCGCTTCGGTTATCCTCTCCCTGGCAAACAGCAAATCTCTACCTGTCAGATCAGGCATCATATACAACTCGGGCTCGCCCTTCATGGACAGCAGCAGATCTATCTCGGAACCCTGAGGAACTTCCATTCCAATATGTGGACTGGAAGAAATAACCCCGCTCTTACCATTCCCATGGAAATATATCCTCACCACCTGCCCCCTGCTAAATCCGGCGCTTTTCAGAAGGAGGGTGCTCTCCCTCAGGGACATGTTCCTCACATCAGGTACCATCACCATCTTACGGCCCGAACTTACCACCACCTTGACCGATCTTCCCCCTTTCAGCTTTTCATCCGGACCGGGATTCTGCTCCACTATATAGTCCTCCGGAATCTCCTCTGAATTACACCTGGCAATGACCAGCATATTCAACCCGACCTCCCGGCATCTTTCTTCGGCAACCTTCACATTAATCCCTACCAGCTCTGGAACGATGGTAATGTCGCCCCTCCCCACCAGCTGGGGAAGTATAAAGTAGTTAAACAGAATTACACCCAGGATGAACGATCCCATTACCAGAAACAGATACCTTACCAGACGCTGATACGATTTCTTCACTGTCTGTTACCGCCTTCCCAGAAGATCGCCTTTATTGAGATGGTAACCTTTGATAAAATCATCAGCCGGCAGAACTTTTCTGCTCTCCAGCTGAAGGGTATTAATATTAATACTACCTCTCCCGCAACCCACTCTGATACTTCCACCCTCAACATCCATGACCGTTCCAGGCCGGGCCCGGCGGGGAAGTATATCCGCAGGCTCGGCTCTGTGAATCTTTATATAATTTCCATTATGATAGGTAAAACTTCCCGGCCAGGGATTCATACCCCTGATATGATTATGAACAGTTATGGAATTCTCATCCCATTCAATCTCTCCATCCTCTTTTTTGAGAAGGGGCGCTTTACTGGCTCCCTCCTCAGGCTGGGGCACCGGCTCCATGGTTTCTAATTCCAGCCCCCGGAGAGTTTCCAGCAGCAATTCACCCCCCAAGCCGGCCAACCGGCCGAACAGACTTCCCGCGTCCTCTGTTGGGTGAATCGGTACCGCCCTCTGAACGTACATGGGCCCCTGATCCAGCGACTCCGACATCTCCATGGTAGTCACGCCGGTGAACTGCTCCCCTCTTAATATGGCATGATTAACCGGGCTGGCACCGCGGTAGGCCGGCAGCAGGGAGGCGTGGACATTTACACTGGCTTTCTCCGGTATTTCAAGGGCTTCAGGGGGAAAAATCAGTCCGAATGCCACTACCACAAAGAAATCGGGTTTGATTCCCCTTAACCTTTCCAGCAGGTCATCCTTCCTGAAACTGTCCGCAGTGATTACCGGCAAATTATTATTCCTGGCAGCCACACGGACCGGGGTGGGGCTTGGTTTGCCCTTCCTGGCCGACCTTCTGTCAGGCTGGGTTACCACCAGTACCGGCTGGTAAGCCGTACCCAGCAGTGCTTCCAGAGAGGGGATAGCAAAATCAGGTGAACCAAAAAAAACCACCCTGCCCATTCTATTTTTCACCACTACCTATCTTCTTTAATTTTATCAATTTCGGCTTAAGCAACATCCTTTTTGCCACCGACATACGGTCGATAAACAAAATCCCATTGAGATGATCATACTCATGCTGAATAATCCGGGAAACCAGGCCATCGTCCCGGATTACCTTCCTGTGGCCATTCCGGTCGAAATACTCCACCTCTATTGAAACAGGCCTCGCTATATTCCCCCTGATACCGGGGAAACTGAGGCAACCCTCCTCCATGGAAGAGGTTTCCCCGGAACTATCCAGAATCCTGGGATTTACCATCTGGAGCAAGGTGCTCTGACTGGGTGGATCAGGATTAACCACCATTACGGAATCGGTAACCCCCACCTGTTGAGCAGCCAGGCCTACTCCCTGATCCCTGACCATGGTCTCGGTCATTGCATCCAGAAGGTCATGCAGCCCGGAATCGAAATTGGATACCGGCTCGCTCTTACTTCTGAGCACGGGATCACCGTATATCCTTATAGTCAGCGTCTTCATCTCTATCACAGTAAAGGCTCAGGCATTAATCTTCCCGCTTGTTCACTACCGTGGCCACAGCGCTTTTGACCAGCTCTATCTTTACATTTTCGCTGATCTTGACCACTATCATATGCTCCTTCACATCCGAGATGACTCCGTACAGTCCACCATTGGTAATTATCTTATCGCCCTTCCTCAGGTTACTCACCATCTCCTGATGCTGCTTCTGCTTCTTCTGCTGCGGCCTGATCATCAGAAAATAAAAAATCACAAACAGAAGAACGATAAAAATGATACTGGTCATGAAACTGGGTCCACCCTCTGCTCCGCCCCCGCTCATAGCAAAGATAATAAATGACATTTTGCCTCCTTTTAGCGGTAAATTCCGGACCTCCCATCCACCTCCGCGTCACATCCCCCGGTAAGATCAATCATTCCCTGAATTCTTCGAATTGTACTTTCTATAAAACTCCTCCCTCCACTCTAAAAAGCATCCATCTGTTATAGATTGCCTCATTTCAGCCATCATATGCAAGTAAAAATATATATTGTGATAGGTTGCCAGCCTGGGAGCAAGCATTTCGCCAGCCATGAATATATGCCGGAGGTAGGCCCGGGAGTAGTTCCGGCAGGTATAGCATTGACATTCCGGGTCGGGAGAGCGGAAATCCCGCTTGTAAGCAGCGTTCTTCATAATGCACCTGCCCCGGGAGGTGAACAGGGTTCCGTTTCTGGCATTACGGGTGGGCATAACACAGTCGAACATATCCATCCCTCTCATCACCGCCTCGATAATATCATGGGGGAAGCCTATTCCCATAAGATAACGGGGCTTTTCAGGAGGAAGCATCCCGGCGGTCTGTTCAGTAAACTCCAGAAGATCCCTCTTCGGTTCGCCCACCGACAAACCCCCCACCGCGTATCCGGGGAAATCCATTCCTACCAGCTGTTCTGCCGACTCCTTCCTCAGATCGGGATAGACCGACCCCTGGATTATTCCAAACAGCACCCTCTCATATCCGTTCCTGTTCACTCTGGGACCACCCACAGAAAGACTCCTCTCCGCCCAGCGGGTGGTTCTCCTCACCGCCTCAGCTGCGGTGGGATGGTCACAGGGATAGGGAGAACACTCATCCAGAGGCATCATTATATCGGAACCTATATCCAACTGGATATCTACCACCTTCTCGGGGGTAAGCATATGCCTGGAACCATCCAGATGAGACTGAAACTCGACTCCCCGGTCAGTTATCCGGTTCAGATCAGCCAGGCTGAAAACCTGATAGCCTCCACTGTCTGTAAGCACAGGGCCCCTCCAGGACATGAACCGGTGAATTCCACCTCCCTCCCTGATGATATCCTCCCCGGGACGAAGATAGAGGTGATAGGTGTTGGCCAGAACTATGCCGGCTCCCGCCCCGGTCAGCTCATCCGGGGATAAAGTCTTCACTGTTGCCTGAGTACCCACCGGCATGAATACCGGTGTCTCCACGGTACCGTGATCTGTCTCCAAACGGCCGGCCCTGGCCCCGGAAGGATCTTCTGCTATCAGCTCAAAAAAGAAGGGCACCGGTTTCAGTCCCCCCGCCAGAGCAAAGGTCCTTTAAACTCATATCTGCCCGTTCTGTGATCGGGGCAATCACACCGTGATTCATCCATCCTGTCCTTTCTTTTACCACTAACCGCCACGGGCGCTTTATCACCTCATGTGATGAACATAACATCACCATAGCTGAAAAACCTGAACTTCCTCTGTACCGCCCAGTCATAGATACTGAGAATCTTCTCTCTGCCGGCAAATGCTGAAACCAGCAGCAGCAGGCTGGAACGGGGAAGATGCAGATTGGTGAGTAATGCACCCACCACCCTGAAACTGTACCCGGGATATATGAACAGGTCCGTCCAGCCGGAGATAACCCTCTCACCATCCTCCATCCTCTCGTCCCTTCCGGTCAGACTGCGGGAAGCCAGTGCCTCCAGCGCCCTGGCAGTGGTAGTCCCAACCGCCACCACCCTTCGTCCCCTTCCCGAGGCTCCCCTTATCTCATTCCAGCACCGTGCGGAAATACTGAAATACTCAGGCTGGAGGCTGTTCTGCTCAACCGACTCACTATCCAGGGGGCGGAATGTACCGGTACCCACATGCAGGGTCAGGGGAAGTAAGGTTACCCCCCTTCGCTCAATATCCCTCATAACACTGCTGGTGAAGTGCAGCCCTGCGGTGGGAGCAGCCACGGAACCCTCCCGCCGGGCGAATATGGTCTGATACCTCTCCCCGTCCATAGCTTCATCCTCCCTCTTTATATAGGGAGGAAGCGGAACATGCCCGAATTCATGGATGAATTCTTTTTCTCCCACATCCCCGGGAAGTTCTATTTCCCATTCCTTTTCATCCAGACGCGATCCTATCTTCACCCGGTATGACTCCTTCCCCACTCTGATTGTCTCACCCTTTTTCAACCTGCCCCCCGGTTTCAGCATAGCTCGCCAGCGCCGGGAAGAAATCCTTCTTACCAGAAAAATCTCCACCTTCCCTCCGGTTTCCCTCTTTCCGAAGATCCGGGAGGGAATAACCCTGGACTGGTTGACCACCAGAATATCCCCCTCCCGGAGGTAACGGGCGAAATTGCTGAATCTGGTCTCCCTGACCTCGCCGCTATCCCGCTTCAGCAGGATCATCCGGCTCTGGTCCCTCCTCTCAGCGGGCCTCTGAGCAATCAACTCTTCCGGCAACTGATAATCAAAATCACTTAACTTCATTTCAAAATTATTTCCCGGAAAGACAAGTTAAATCAATCTCCCCTGCCGCCCTTCTCCCTCATCCCTCTGAATATTAAGATGCTGATAGGCAGCCCGGGTAGCTATACGCCCGCGCGGAGTTCTCTGAAGGAAACCCTCCTTGATGAGGTAGGGTTCATAAACATCCTCTATGGTTTCTGACTCCTCCGAAACGGCAACGGACAGCGAACTTATTCCCACCGGCCCTCCGGAGAATTTTTCGATAATGGTAGAGAGTATTCTCCTGTCCATCTCGTTCAATCCCTGTTCATCCACCTCCAGCATCTTCAGGGCATAGGAGGAGATCTCTTCGTCCACCACCCCGTTTCCCTTGATCTGGGCATAATCCCTCACCCGCCGGAGGAGCCGGTTGGCTATCCTGGGGGTTCCCCTGGCCCGGCGGGCAATCTCGAAGGCACCGCCTTCCTCCAGGGGGATATCCAGCAGCCGGGCTGAGCGCCTTACTATACTCAACAGTTGCTCGCTGCTGTAAAAATCCAGACGGGCTACCACCCCGAACCGGCTGCGCATGGGAGGGGTTATCATTCCCGCTCTGGTAGTAGCACCAACCAGGGTAAAGGGTTCTATGGAAAGGGAGTAATGCCTGGCATGGGGGCCCTTGTCTACGATAAGCTCACACCGGAATTCTTCCATGGCGGGATAGAGGTGTTCCTCCACCACCCTGTTCAACCGGTGGATCTCATCTATAAAGATAACATCCCTCTCCTCCAGCTGGGTCAGAATTCCCAGCAACTCTGCGGGACTCTGAAAAACCGGTCCCGAAGTAGTACGTATATTTACATTTAATTCCCTGGAGATAATATGAGCCAGGGTAGTCTTACCCAAACCCGGAGGTCCGTATAGAAGTACATGATCCAGATTATCCCCCCTCTCCCTGGCCGCCTGGATAAATACCTTCAGGTTCTCCTTGATCTTTGTCTGGCCTACAAACTCAGCCAGCGATTCCGGGCGGAGCCTGGATTCCGATTTTATCTCTTCGGGTGAAATCTCCGGGTCTGTGAGTGGTCTTTCAGTCAACTTTCACCTTCCTCAACTGCTCTCAGAAACCAATCTTAACACTTCCCTCACCAGCTCTTCAACTCCGGTCCCCCTGGCGAATTTCTCCAGATCGACCCGGGTCAGAGCCCTGTCTATATCAGCCCTCTTCAATCCCAGGGTGATGAGAGCGGAAACGGCCTCCTCCACCACCTCCCTTGATTTCTCCAATCCGGCCCTGTCACGAATGAGAAAACGTTCCCTGTCTATCTTATCCTTAAGCTCCAGTACCAATCTCTCCGCCGTCTTTCTCCCGATTCCGGGGAACTGCACCAGGGAACTGGCCCTCTCATTATGAATCATATCAGCCAGTTGGTCTGCTTCACAAGCAGAAAGGATGGCCAGGGCCAGCTTGGGACCTATTCCACTGACACCGATAAGTGATTCGAACATATACCTTTCATTTTCATCAATAAAACCGTACAGGGTCAGAGTATCCTCCCGTACATGAAGGTAGGTTTTCAGAAAAACACTACTGCCGGCACCCCCGATCATCTTCAACGTTCCCGCCGGAACGAATACCTCCATGCCCACCCCGCCTATATCAACGATCACCTTGTCTTCATCCTTATAGCTTACTGTTCCCTCTATAGACGCTATCAAATCAGCCTCCCCATTGTACCTGTCCTTCTCAGGGCATGACAGAAGGCCACCGCCAGGGCATCAGTTTCGTCCCGGGTTTCCACCTGGTGATCCACAGTCAGCAGCTTGGTTATCATCAGTGCTACCTGCTCCTTATGAGCGGATCCCTTGCCCACCACACTCATCTTTACTTCCCTGGGAGAGTATTCGAATATGGGAACCTCCGCCCGGGCTGCCGAGATCAGAGCTGCTCCCCGGGCCTCTCCCAGAGCCAGCGAACTCTTTGGATTCTTGGCTACAAATATCTTCTCCACTGCCACATAATCGGGCCGGTGCAGTTCCATTACCCTGTCCAGTCCCTTCTTTATCTCCATCAGCCTGCCGGCCCTGGTTCCACCGGATGACGGCCTGATTATTCCGGAAGCCACGTATATAATCCGGCTCTTCTCACACCTCACCACTCCATAGCCGGTTATCCGGCTTCCCGGATCTATTCCCATAATAACATTCATGGTAAATCCCTGTGACTATAAGGGTTCCGGCAGCTTACCGAAATGCAAACCGGCGGTCAGTTTCCCCGGCCGGGAGGTACCCGAAGATTCAGATCTCATCTTCTATCTCGTCCATTATCTCATCAGGAATGTCGAAATTGGCACTGACATGCTGGACGTCGTCATTGTCCTCCAGGGCATTGACCAGTTTCAGAACTTTTAGGGCCCGGTTGCGGTCCAGTTTAACGGTACTGTTGGGATAGAGTGAAACCTCCGCAATCTGGTAGCTTATACCGGCCTCCTTGAACCCGTCTCTGACCGATTCGAAATTTTCCGGCTCACAGAGCACTTCGTAGACATTTCCCTCACTACGGATATCTTCGGCCCCCTTCTCCAGGGCAACCTCAAAAATTTCATCTTCCTCCGCCCCATTACCGTAAATAACCACAATCCCCTTTTTTTCAAACAGATATGAAACGGAATGCGGTTCGGCCAGGTGTCCGTCATGCTTGCTGAACAGATGCCTTATTTCAGCGCTGGTCCTCTTGTGGTTGTCGGTCAGCGATTTGATCAAAAGGGCCACACCACCGGGGGCATACCCCTCGAATGTATGGGATTCGTAGGTGACGCCGGGAAGTTCACCGGTACCTCTCTTTATAGCCTTCTCTATATTCTCGGAAGGCATGTTATTGTCCCGGGCATTCTGGATAGCCGTTCTCAAGGCGGGATTGAATTCCGGATCTCCTCCGTCCTGCCTGGCGGCCACCACGATTTCCCTGATCAACTTGGTAAAGATCTTTCCCCGGCGGGCGTCGGCCTTTGCCTTCTTCCTCTTTATGGTACTCCATCTGGAATGGCCTGACACAGAAACCTCCCTTTGGATCTATCCTTTAACTGCTATTAATTCTCCCTTACTCAAGAGTGGAAGGGAAATCTTTCCTGCCATCTTACTCCTCATCATCCCGGCTTGACTCGGCAATAACCTTCTGAGCCACTTCATGCGGAACTATATCATAATGAGAGAACTCCCTCCGGTGGGAAGCCCTTCCCTGGGTCATCGACCGCAGTGAGGTGGAATAACGGTGCAACTCGGCAAGTGGTACCTGTACCTTAATCTTCTGGAATCTTCCCACCTGCTCGGTACCCATTATCTTTCCTCTCCTCATGGAGAGATCCCCCATAACATCACCGGTATATTTTTCCGGCACGGTAACTTCCACATTCATGATAGGTTCCAGCAGTACAGGTTTGGCCTTCTTGGCCGCTCCCTTGAACCCCTTTGAGCCGGCCACCTTGAATGCCTGGTCTGATGAATCCACATCGTGGTATGACCCGTCATAAAGGGTAACTCTTACATCCTGCATCCGGTAACCTGCTATCACCCCGCTGTTCATTGCCTCCACCACACCCTTCTCTACAGCAGGTATAAACTTGGAGGGTACCGCTCCCCCGTAAATGGCATCCACAAATTCGAATCCCTCTCCACGACTCATGGGTTCCAGCTTCAACCATACATCGCCGTACTGCCCTCTTCCGCCACTCTGCTTCTTGTGCTTACCCTGCGCTTCGGCGGCAGCGGATATAGTCTCCCGGTAAGGCACCCTGGGGGTGGCGGTTTCCACATCCACCTCGGTCCTGTGCTTCAACTTATCCAGGATTACATCCAGCTGGAGTTGTCCCTGTCCGGACAGAATGGTCTGCTTGATCTCAGCATCCACATTCATCGAGAAGGTGGGATCCTCCTCGCTCAATTTAGCCAGGCCGGTGCCCACCTTTTCAATATCTCCCTTCTCTTTTGCAATCACAGCGGTACGGATATTCGGTTCCGGATATTCGATCTCCGGTATTATCACGTTGGAAGATTGAGAACAGAGGGTATGGTTTATCTTGGTATTCTTGAGTTTTACCGCTGCTCCCATATCACCGCATCCTATCGATTCCGTATCAACCCTCTTCTTTCCCTGCATGAAGAAGAGCTGGCTCATTCTTTCGGAACTCTGAATATTGGAATTATAGAGATCATTGCCCGAAGCTACCTCGCCGGAGAAGACCCTTACAAATGAAAGATCCCCCAGATGTTTTTCCGACAGCGCCTTGAATACGAAAGCCAGGGGCTCACCATCAGGCGAACATGCAAACTCTTCAATCTCTTCCGAATCACTATTCCTGACCTCCATTTTGTTTATCACCCGGGGAGAGGGCAACATTCTCGTTATCAGCTCCATAAGCTGCTTTACCCCTATATTCTTTGCCGCCGAAACAGGGATCAGGGGCACCAGGGTTCCACCGGCACACCCTTCAGCCAGGCCATCGGCCAGTTCCTGATCGGATAACTCCCCCTCCTCCAGAAATTTCTCCAGGAGTGAATCGTTCGATTCTGCGGCAAAATCCATCAGATCCTGGCGTGCCCGGGAAACCTTATCTTCCATCTCACCGGGCACATCCTGTTCATCGAATGAACCACTCTGGTCTGAATAAATGCAGGCCTTCCCATTTAAAATATCCACTACACCCTTAAAGGAATCACCCTCGCCAACCGGCAGAAAAACCGGCATCACCCTGTTTCCAAGAACACCGCGAGCCTCCTTCAGGGAATCCTGAAAGTTAACATGTTCCTTGTCCATCTTATTAAGACAGATCATCCGGGGGATTTCATGCTCATCCATATAATCCCACGTCTTCTCCAATCCTACCTCTACCCCTGCATCAGCGTTCATCACCAGTATTCCGCTCTCCACCACCTTAAGGCTGGAAAGTACCTCACCCATAAAATCCTCATACCCCGGAGTGTCCAGAATATTCAATTTGTGCTTCTGCACTTCGCAGGATGCCATTGCTGAACTAATTGATATATTTCTCTTGATCTCATCCTCGGTATAATCAAGCATGGTGTTCCCGTCCTCCACATTCCCCATCCGGTTAGTAACCCCGGAGTTGTAAAGTATAGCTTCACCCAGTGTAGTCTTTCCCGAAGACTGATGTCCCGTCAGAGCAACATTTCTTATCTGTGATATTTCATACTTTTTCAAAATTGCCTCCTTGAATGCTCAGATTCCCGAATCAAGTACCATAATAAATATTACGGCCTCCAAATCCACTGATAATATTTACAGCTGGTTAAATCCTCCATACAACCTGTTCCCCGATATCCTCAGCTCGACCTCCTTAATATAGAATCAATAAAATTCATGCTTATTTGCAAGCTATCCACCTGAGATAGAGAGCGAAAAATACTGAATGCCCAGAGAAATAATCCAGATCACTACCACCGGCACAAGTGCTTTTTTCACGCCGATCTTGAATATCACCATCAGTCCCAGGGTAAATATAATGTAATACCACACCTGAAAGAGGGACAGGCTGTCCAGGAATGCCTTCCAGAACCCATCCAGTTCGGGTAAAAATACGGAGAGGCTTACAGCCGGATTCATATCAGAGAGGCTTTCCAGGTTCTCTATCCCCTTCAGCCGCAGAGTAACGGTTCTGATAATCTGTTCCACTGTAGTGATAAAGGAGCAGAATATTACCAGTACGAAGGTCTTTTTAAAATTGGCGTTCATGGTCATGATGCTTACTATGAGATGAACGATGCCCGCCCCGATCAGAAAGAGTATCAGATAGGAGACAGGAGCGAAAATAAGGCCCAGCCAGCTGTACTGTTCCATGGCAGCAATTGATTCGGCAGCCTCTTCAGCACTCATTCCCCTCTCCTGGATCTGAAGCATCTGGGCATGCTGCTGAACTGGTATTGAAAAATAGGCCAGGGCAACAGCAACAACTGCAATTACAATAAATGGCTTCCACCACTCAAGCCCTCTGTCTATCCGGCGGAAAACCCTGACCGGATCAACGAATATATCAGCAAGAGATGATAGAAATCCGTTGCCCGGCACACCTTCATTACCGGCTACCTGAATTTCATTATTCTTATTTTCCATTAATACTACCTCTCATATAAGAACAACACCCTGGAGCCATATTAATGTACTCAGATAAAATTGAACAAATTCTAACATAGACAACTTTCGGCCTGCTGTCAAAGGATTTAACATATCTGATAGATATTACCGGCAGTGAGTCAATGGAGGGGAAAAGTAACTGGCGAAAAAGTTATATCCAATCAGGAGAGCTGAATTAACTCTCCCGGTCCCTGACCCGGAGGGCAGACAGAATAAAATGATATAATGGGAGGGTAATTGCTAAACTCCGTCAGCCGGAAAAACATCCGGTTTGATAAGAATTAACATTTATTGATAGTCTATTCCGCCGGGTGGCCGGTTCATGGATAAGGTCACAGCCTGTAGAAGAAAAAGAGGCATTTGTATCTTTATAAAGTTAACATATTAAAGGCAATATCCTTCACTTAATCCGCAGCTTTTTTACGGATTGAGTTAAAATCGCGCAGTTATCCCGGAATAGTAAAAGGGGGGAACCGGTTTAACCGACTGCCCCGGATCATCCCTTACATATTGGCTTCAAAAATTCCGTCCCTCGTTTTATTCTCTACCGGTCGTTTTTCTCCTCCAGTTTCCTCAGACGTTCTTCCATCCGTTCAAGTTTTTCCTCCAGCCTTTCCAGTACCTTCTTCATTTTACCTTTATCCACCTTTTCGATGATTTCGATATCTTGCATCTTACGGGGATGCATCCGGTCAAGATCTTGTAATTTTCCAAGGTAACCGCACTCGGGAGCAACCTTAATCTTTTCCCTGTCACGGTGTCTTATTACTGTAACTTCAATCTGTTCATCCTTATCCACATCCTTGACCACTTCTATCAATTCTTCCACATCCTCAATGTCCTCACCGCCGGCTTCCACAATAATATCACCGGCCTTGAAACCAGCTTTGTCAGCGGCACTGTTCTCTTCCACCTCCACGACCAGCACTCCGTCATTCCCCTCTACTTCAAAATATCCTCCCAGGTCGCTGTTCAGATCGGTTACCTTCAACCCCAGCATCGATCCCAGCCTCCAGCCTCCAAATTTCCTGTCTATTGATTCTCTCCATTGGTCCAGGTATTTTCCCGCCTTGTCATAGTATCGGTAATAGTCATCCAGATCCATGACCATCGAATGGGAGGACCTCTTTCCCAGCTCCACCTTCACCTCTTTCTTCTTACCCTCCCTGTAGAAGATTATCCCCACCCTTCCACCGGGCTCTTTATCCCTCACCAGATCGGCCAGATGAGAAGGTTCTTCAACTTCCCTGTCCTGGAACTTAAATATGATATCCCCCTCCTTCAGGCCAGCCTGATCAGCAGGAGAATCATCCATTATCCCGGTTATCACCACTCCTGTTTCTTGAGGGTAACCATACTTCTCCTTCCAGCGCCTGTTGAGTTGATCCATGTATATTCCCAGGTAGGCAAAATCCTCTCCGATCTTTCTGACCTTTATCTTATCTCCTTCACACTCCCTGATAAATATTTGCCCCTCCCCGGAAGCAGATATGCCGGTGGATATAAGGGATAAGACAACTGAAACAATCAATATCTTTTTCATGGCTATTCGACTGTGGCAAACAGTCAATCCACCTCCTTCGAGTTCAGAAGCTCTTTTATCTGATCATAATCCGCCCCGAAGTTTCATCACAGCCAACTCTATCCTCAACCCCGCCCCGGTCTCCGGCCAACCCTCTACTTATTAATGTATATCCCCGGGCAGGGTTAAAAGTTTCAAATATTAGATAAAATATTTTAATCCGGTCTATTTATTATTCGGGCAACCCGGAAAAAACCGAGCCGCTATGACGGGCTTTTAATAATATAAGGATCAGCAGAGATCAGTCATTCCCCGCCAATTAAAACATTGCGGTAAACGTCAAGAATATTTTCACCCCAGGGTTGAATAGAATACTCTCCTTTTACCTTCCTCCTGGCCATTTTCCCCATCTCTTCCCTCTCCTCCCTGTTGACCACCAACCTTTTCAGTGCCCGGGTGAATTCCTCCTCATTCTCCGGCTGTATCACCATTCCGCTATCACCCACCACCTCCCTCAGACCGCCAACATCACTCACCACACAGGGCAGTCCAACCGCCATGGCTTCCAGCAGGGCCAGGGGAATACCTTCGGTAAGGGAGGGAAGAAAGAACAGATCAAAAAGAGGAAGCAGTTTCTCGGGCCTGTCAGAGAAACCCGGCAGGGCCAGTATACCCTCCAGCCCGAGATCACGGGCAAGTGAAGAGAGGTTTTTCCTCTCCTCACCCTCACCCACCAGTACAAATCTAAGGGGTACCCTTTCGCCGGTTTCACTGTTAACCAATCGGCAGGCCACTTTAACCATCATCCGGTAATTCTTGACCGGTTTCAATCCTCCCAGAGAACCGATTACAATTACCTCCGGAGCCATTTTTCCGCCGAACATCTCTTCCAGCCATGCTCTCCTTTTACTTTTACGGATATCCTCATCCTCCGGATGGAATTTTTCCACATCCACGGCGTTGGGGATAAAATATACACGCTCCTCCGGATATCCGCTATCCACGGTATCCTTTGCGATTTCTCTGCTTACTGCTACTACAGCTTCAAATCTGGGGGATGTCCACTTGCTCAAAAGGCCCAATATCCCACGGCGCTCAATATGGCAACTATGCCTGGTAGCGATCAGCGGAGCGGGTGAGTAGCGTGATGCCGCAACTGCAATAATCTCGGCATGGATCAGATGTGCGTGAATGATATCCGGCTGAAAATCTTCTATTATCTCCTTTAACTTTTTACGGTTACGGCGAAACACCAGGTCTCGCAGTGATTTGATATGGTAGTAATACAGAGGAATACCCGCTTCAGTAATACTCCGGCCGAGAAGGTTGTTTTTTTTGGGTAGTGTACAAACAGCCGGATTGACCTTAACAGATTTGAGATATCTGCAGAGGTCCAGAATATGGTGTTCAGCCCCTCCCCCGGCAAGGGAACTGGTAAGAATAAGTATTCTATCCGGATTCATAACCAGCTCAGGTTATACGTTCTATATTTTCCAGCTTGCCGCTCTCTTCAGATACGGGAATCTTCTTGTTTCCGCTGATAACCTTGAACTCCGGCGGAGATGCCGGCTTCCTGTCCATATCCCTGGTAGTTTCGGCCTTCTCCCAGGCTGAAAGCCTCCTCCCTGAAATATATCTAAATATGGCGGCCACCGCAGCCGAATGGACCATCACGAAATAGAAGGGGACGAGAAACAGCTTGTGCTGGGTCCTGCCCCTTCTCATCAATGCCCCGATACCGGCCAGGGCATAGAAGGTATTCTGAAGTGCAAAGAAAACCACCATAACCGGACTTTCCAGCACCATCAGATTGGAGAAATACAGCAGTGGCAACATTGGTCCGATCAACCATCTCAGCAGTTTTCTGGTGATGAACTGAAATTTTCTCAGTGACCCGCCCAAACTTCCGTTCATATTAGTTAAACCGGTAAGGCCCCTTACTATTATTCTGTACTTACGGGCAAATTCCTCCCTGGAGAAGAAGGTAGGCTTCTCATAGGCAATAGCATCCTCTTCGTATACTACATCATAACCGGCTGCTGCCACCTCTGCCGGAAGCTGAAAATCATTTGCCACATTGGTGAATACCGGGGTAAAAAGCCCCCTTCTTATCGCAAATATGGTTCCCGTACCGACCAGCACCGAACCCAGCCTACTCTCCAGCCGGTTCAGAAAAAGTTCGTACTTCCAGTAAAGGCTCTCCCCCTTTCCCACAAATGACTTATTATCAAAATACTTGAGTTGCCCTATTACACAACCCACCTGTCTGTCTACAAAATTTCTAACCAGCTTCCTGATAGCATCCTGATGATAGAGAGCATTGGCATCGGAAAAAACAACCACATCCCCCTCCAGATCCTTCATCACACTGTTAATTGTAGCACTCTTTCCCTTCCGCTTTTCAAATCTCCTCAAAACTACATTCTGATCACTGTATCCGGTCACTATTTTGTCGGTGTCATCGTCAGAACCGTCGGATGCAACCACTATGGTCAATTTCTCACGGGGATAATCCAACCGGAGGCTGTTCTTTATCTTTTCCCTGATTACCCTCTCTTCGTTATAGGCGGATATGATCATTATCACCTCGGGGCAATACTTCTCGTCGTAGATCCTCTCCCTCCCCCTGAAAATACCCAGCAGGTACAACACCAGGGGGTATCCGGCGTAAATGAAGAGTATCAGGCTAATTATGATAAATATTAATCCCTCGAATAACATACCCATCTCTCTTCTCCAGAATATTGTTTCATAAATAACATACCCCGGCATAAATTCAAACTCTTTTTGCCGGGGTTATATAAAAAAATACGCTCCTTTTTACTTCGATAACACGACCTATTCAATTGATAGACATATCAAAAGCAAAATAGTAGCGTTTCTTCTATAGTTTCTCCTTTTTCATACAGTATAATTCATTGTTGTTTTAATGTCAATATGCTAATAACCCCGGCTATTGCCGCATATACAATCCCGTATCCTCCGGGAGTGGATATTCTATTCTATCCCCCGGAATTTCATTCTGGTCACTCCGCCGTTGTTGGTACCAATCCAGATACAGCCCTCCCCGTCCTCTACTATAGATATTATATGATCATCGTAAATACCATCTCTCACTCCGGGTTTCTCCCATCTGCCCCGCCGATAAATCAGAAGCCCTGATTCCCTGGTACATAGAAACATCCCGCCCCTGCTTGAACTGTAAACATCGGTAGGTACTATACCGCCGGAAATATTTGGGTACTTCAGCATCTGCCACCTCCCGCCGGAGAGACGATAGATCCCCTCATCTCCGGCTATCAATATATTTCCATGGTGGTCGAGACCCAGTGCGGGTGAAATCACACTTTCCCCCTGCTGCTCTGTTTCCCCCCCATCCGGCAGCAGCCTTATACCACTTCCCAGGTAAGCAGATCCGGATGTATCCGGCGGTTGGCTCTCCAGCCGTGGAGAGGGGTTGATGGAGATTTCCTTCCATAGCCCTTCCCTGAACCTGGTTGCCACTCCATCCACTATCGCCCATACCGACCCTTCGGCATCCACCTCCAGGTCTTCAACGTGATTGCCGGGAAGACTCCGGTCGCCGGAATAATGCACCCATCTGTTTCCTTCATAAGCCATTATTCCACTGTCATAAGTGCCGAACCATACCCGGCCTGCAGAATCCGGCTGAACAGCCACGAAGTGTTCGGTTGGCAATCCCTGCCTCCGGTCAAATACCTCCCAGTTTCCCCTCCACTTCCTGAGTATACCGAACCTGGTGGCCATCCAGATGGTACCATCCCCCAGCTCAACCGCATCGGTCACACTCCCCCGGCACCATCTGTGGGGAAGCTCAAGCCTCTCAATTCCTTCTCCTTCAAGCTCTAATACCTGGACGGGAGTGATAAAAAATATCCCCCCCTGCTTATCTCCCCTCACCTCTACATGATCAGAGGGAAAATCCTGGGGTATCAGCAACTCCTCGGCTCCATACTGGGAGATCCGTACTACTCTCCCCTCTGAATCACCCAGATACTTATTTCCGGCAAGATCATGATGTATGGATCTGAAATTCCGGCCACCAAGCTCATAGCCTTCCACCTGGTAACGGCGCCATCCCGATCCATCGAAGTAACCTGTGCCACCGTCACAGGCAGCCCATATAAATCCATCCGGTCCCAGACTGAAAGCATGTACATTCCCGCCGGGGAGACCCCGCCTGATTCCATACACCTTCACTCTGCCCAGATCCAGAACGGTAACTCCCTGCCTCTCTATCGCCAGAAATACCCTCCCCTGTTCATCCATCGCTATATCGGATACCGGTCCAATGGGTATATTCCTGCCATATCTCATGGGTTTCCAGCTGAATGAATCAGCTGCGCATAATCCACTGGCAGTGCCAAACAATATTTTCGAAGGAGTTTTTTCAAACACGGTCAGAACACGGTTGTCCAGCAGAGAATCACTGCGTGAATAGACTGTAATGATATCCCCTCTTATCAGGATTACACCATGGCCATAGGTTGATATCCACATCCCGTTCTCACCATTGATTATGTCTGTAACCTTCTCAAAAAAGGGATATGATGCCCTGTTATAATGCAGCCATCCCTCTTCGCCGCGAATGCTTAACCCATTATCCCCTCCTACCCACAACCTGCCGGAGTAGTCGCTGTTTATTGCGGTGATAGAGCGGGAAGCGGTTTGATCTAACGGAAAAACTGAGTCGCCAGAAACCGGCAGGACGAATAACCCTCCCCCGGTACCTATCCACAGAGTATCCCGGAAACTGAACAGGTCATTGACCATCCTGGCGGAAGTGAAATTTTCTGCAACCAGGGGGTGAAGTATTCTCCCCAATGTTTCCCCCGGGGGGAGAGGCAATGAATCTCCGGCTGCTACCCAGCCGGCCACATCCTCCTCAATTCTCAAATCCAATTCTTCTTCCTGTGAATAAACCGCTGATTCCATCAAAGGCATCAGCAGTGCAACCATTATCAGAAAGATCAACAGCTCTTTAAGTCTCAAAATAAACCTCCATATCATCCGCAGGGATAGAGATTATTATAACTTGAATTATAATTCAAGTGTAATGAGTATCCGGATAAAATTCATGCTGTCCGGGGACACATAGAAGACCAATCCGCGGGGCGTCCGCAGGATTGCATCCATTCTGTTTTATTTGCTGCATTTAAATATGAACTCAGTAGAGGGTGATTTCCTCCCGGGCCGTATCGGAATCATACGGAATAAGGTGAGAATCGGGGGTATGCACCAGCTCCTCCAGGAAACCCGAAATATCTCCACCTCCCACTCTTAACACCGCATCAGTCAAAGTTGTTTCGTCTATCCTGCAGATACTGCTGCATTCACTATACATGATTTTGAGTACATCAATAAGTCCCGCCCTCCCTCCGGATGAATTTCTGATCCTTTTTTCCAGGGCTTCAGCTGCCAGGAATCCGCCATGGTAAAGCAGATTGACCATATTCTTATTATCCAGCCTGCTGTTGATTGCTTCTGCTATGGGAATTTCCTGCCGGCGGGGGTTATCCACATACTGTTTCATGATAGATTCCCTGTTCAGATTATACTGCCTGGATGTAAGAATATTTATGTCCATGAGCACCTGATAGGAAAAATATACTGTCACACCCTCGGTGAACCAGAGAAACCTGTTATCAACCGGTTTTAATACCTCTCCATTCCAGTTGTGAAAGAACTCATGAGCCACAATAGAGATGGGAGTATCGAACAGACTGCTGCGGTCAAGCCCCCTGTCCAGCAGCAGGAGCATCCCGTTACCGATATGCATCCCATACATGTCGAATCTGTCCGCATCCCTTACCGGATTAGGGTCGCAGATAAATATATAATGACTGTATGGCGAACTACCGAACATGGATATCTCCCGTGATACGATCTCGCATATAAGATCAAAAAATTCATCATCACCGAAATTCCAGCTCCCCCCCATAGCCAGGGATAATTTTACCCCTTTGACCTCTCTTTTCTTCCATCTGTATTCACCACAACCTGCCATCATGGTGGCCAGACCATCCATTCCGGGAACAACCACCCTGCCATTTATAACCGGCCGGGCTGCTATCTTCTTGCCGGGAAAGCATGAATCCAGATCCACTATTATCCTTCCCGGAGAGTCAAGTTGAGGAAGAAGGAATAGATCACCTCCCAGTATCCTCAACCGGTCCCGGCCGGGAAATGAAATCATCCCTTCCAGATCAGGTTTATACCGGTCCACCACCGAGAGAACCACCTGGTATTCCAGAGAAAAATCCCTCCCCCGGTTAAAGACGGTAATTCCATCCTCCGACTGCTCCACCTCCAGCAACCCGCCCCGGTTATCCCTTGCTACCGGATTGAGGCATTCAACCACCCTTCCCCCCTTATAACAGGCGGGTTTGAAAGCGGTTTCCCCCCTCATACTGCCATATACATTACAACTGATTGCGAAAAGATCCAGTTTCTTATCCTTCATGGAGACCCGGTAAGAAAAGAAGGGAAATGCACCTTCATCCGCCGCAATATCCGGTGAATGCAAAACGGTAAGGTAAACCGGAACCAGGGCAAAAAAAATAATTATGCAAATATTTATCCTTCTCATAACATTATATATCTGCTACAGATATAACAGCTTTTAAAACATCCCAATACAGCTCTGATTACAGTTGCGGTTCATTATCAAACAGCCTGTAAATTATCCCGGTCAATCCTCTCCGGTAACGATCCGGCCGGAGCATAACTGGAATTGCCGGAAAATGTGCTGCCCCTGCTCTCATCCGTTCTGATGATCTTCTTCCTGCCCCTGAATTCAGCAAGGCTCATTCCATAAATCATTGAACTGTAATACAAGGCTGATTTTTAAAGACAGACCTGATTATAAAAGTATAATTTCTTTCCCTTCATCCAGCATGCTATTTTTAAAGCCCTCAATTATTTCGAACATCTCCCCCGGTTCATCGAAATTTTTCCTCTGACTCTTCAGGGTCATTATTGACAGCTATATCTCCTACGAAGCGGAGCAGGCACTGATGCTGGTACAGGCGGGCAGCAGGGTTGGAATAATAGCTCTTGAGGAACCGGATTCAGCTCCGGCGCCGGAACCGGTAAAATTCCGGTGGGCGGAAGCATGCATGATAAATGCGGTTTTTGAGTTGGGAGTGATTCATCCGGAAGCAACCGGATTGCAAACTCCGGCCCGGCTTGAAAATCAATAAAATGTATGGAGCAATGAACATTGACAGAAAAATATAATAGGATTACTTTTAAAAAGGCAAATAACAGATGGCATAGCGATAATTCAGGGATACAGCTTGTGAAAAGGGGTGATTTCCCCGGTGGAAAAATCACTTGAGGATAAGATATACAGGGCAGCGGAGATCATTTCAGAATCTCAGAGAATGGTGGTATCTACCGGAGCGGGAGTATCCAGGGAGAGTGGAATTCCCACCTTCAGGGACAAGGAGGGGCTGTGGAATAAGTACCGTCCAGAGGAACTGGCCTCAAAGGATGGATTTCTATCCAATCCCTCTCTGGTTTGGAGGTGGTACAGGGAACGCCTGCTGACCGCGAGGGATAAGGATCCCAATCCCGGTCACTACGCCCTGGCCGAGCTGGAAGATCTGGTGCCTGAACTGGCAGTGGTCACTCAGAACGTGGACAATCTGCACCGCCGGGCGGGCAGCAATGTGGTGGTTGAACTCCACGGTAATATAGAACGCTACCGGTGTATGGATCACTCCCATCCGGCCAGTGAGGATAAAAGCTGGGAGGATGGAGAACCGCCACGCTGCCACTGCGGGTCCATCATCCGTCCGGATGTAGTATGGTTTGGAGAACCGCTGCCCCGGGATGCCCTGGAATGTGCCTTCGATAAATCCAGCAAATGTGACACCTTCATGCTGGTTGGAACATCGGGACTTGTTCAGCCGGCCGCCACGCTGCCCCTGATAGCAAAACGCAGCGGAGCCTCCCTTATCGAGATTAATATAAAACCATCCAACCTCAGCGACTCGGTGGATATACTGATCCAGGGCCGATCCGGTGAAATCCTGCCGGAGTTGATAAACAGGGTAAAAGATCTGGCGGGGAAGTAGATACCCACGGGCAAGCCCGTGGCACTGACCGCAAAATTACGAGCCTTGCTCCACGCCCTTCGGGCGAGTTCAAATTCACCCACGTGCAGGCACGTGGAACTCTGCCCGGCGGGGCATTAAAAATTATCCTCCGGGAAAATTATTATTCCTGAAATCGAAACATGAATGTACCAATCCTGATTCAATCACGAAAATCCTTCCCGGGTTGATGACGGGGAATCACAATCCTCCACTCAATCGGCCGTATTCCCGGTAATTACTGTATTCGGGAATAATATGCAAAAAAGTTATAATTTTTGATATAATATTAAAATGAGGAGTCCATAAGGAGTATTCCGTATTGAAACCGGTTAAGTGCATTATACTGGTGTGGATGATACTATCCTGCGCAGTCAGAATTTTAGCCCAGGTCACCTTCATCGACACCGCCGTGGTGGAAAACCAGGCCCGCGACTGTGTCTGGAGCGAAGACGGCAACTACTTCGCCATCCCCAACAAGAACGGTCTAGAGGGTGACCCGGACGAAGTTCAGATCTGGGAGGTACCCCCTCCCTACGGAAATCAGCCGGACATGGCCTGGCCCTTTCCGGGCCTGATGACGCTCGATTATGGATGGTGCGGAGATTATCTGGCCATCTGTGGTTGCAGCGACTATAAGACTGTGGTGATATACGACATATCACTCGACGACAGCTGGCGTGATAATGAAGTGGCCAGCTTCTGTATTCAGTATAAATGCCACCAGATGGAATGGTCCCATAACGGGAATTATCTGATCTGTGAAGCACTTGATGACACAGGATTTGAGGATGACAGCGATCTGGTGGTATACAACTGTATGTACAGTGATCCTTCGGAGTGGTCGGAAATCAGGTTTATCGACACCCCCTTCCAGACCGACAAACAGGAGATGTATGTCAGTTCCGGCAGCAAATGGCTGTCCTTCGAAAGCCATAATCAGCATGATGATCACATGGTTCACATCTGGAACATATCTTCAAACAAACCGGTGGACTGGTATCAGGAGTATGTCAAGACCGGGCAGATGGGAGGACATTTTTCCCCCTCCGGCAACTACTTCGTTACCGAAGATGCAGTGAATGATAATGTATATATCTACCGCACATCCGACGGCAGCCTGGTAAAACAGATGACCATACCCGCAGACGGGCCGGTATTTCATCCGGATACAGACGACACCGGGGGACTTAACAGCGGATTTCTGGCACTGGCGGGAAACAGGGCCATGCTAACAGTGAACATAGAGGATTGGTCCATAACTTACAGCGGTGTGATGGTTAACAGTGCAGGCTGCAGATTCAGTCCCTCCGGCGATCTGGTGGCTGTTTATGAAGGGTATGGGGAGGGGAACGACCGGTGCGCCATATATAACTTTGATTACATTGCCGGGGTGGCAGAAGTTCCGGAAGGGGAAAGAATCAGCGCTGCTGCTGCTCCCAATCCGTTCAACGGCGGCACCTTCATCAATTACTGTTTTCCGGGACATTCCGGAGTAAAAATCGACATCTACAGTGCAGCCGGAGGGTTAATCAGAAACCTGGTTGATACTGAAGTCAGCGGGAAGAGGGAGAGAATCTTCTGGGACGGCAGGAATAACAGGGGAGAGTTAGTAGATAGCGGGGTTTACTTCTGCAGAATAGCTTCTCCCGATTACAGTACCACTATAAAAACAGTAGTGACCCGCTAGATTCTGAAGAGCTTCCTGAGTCTGTCCACCTCCGATTTGATTATTTCAAGACTTTCATCCAGAGCTTTCTGATCTTCGGGGCTCTTATCGCTCATGGACACCCAGCCCCAGCACATAACCAGAATAGATATCCACAGCCAACCCCCTGCGGTAAGTATCAGTATTATGCCCCATTGGGGGATACCCGCCGGTTTTGCCGGAACCACCGGCTGATCTATCACCTGGATGGACGGAGTGTTACGGGCTTTCTCTATTCCGGCCTGTTCATATCGTTGCAGCAATACTGAATAAACCCTCTCTGCCACCTCCAGGTCTCTCTGCATGGCGGCATACCGGCGGTGCAACTCAGGCATCTTGCCCAGGGGAAAGAATACTCCGCTGGTGGTATCACCCTTCATAATCCCTCTCAACTGTTCCCTCAGGCTGTTATATTCCATCCTCCTGCTCTCCAGCTCCACCGCATCGGATGTGGCAAACTCCTTCAACAGATTGTACTCTATACCGGCCAGGGCAGTTCTGATCCTGAGATTGGAGGCTACATCGATGGCACCCTCCACCTGCTTGTCGAAGTTTATGATACCGTGCTCTTCCTGAAAGCCGGCTATCTGCTTTCTTAATTTCTCAAGACGCTGGCGGTATACCTTGAGTTGTCCCGAAATGAAATCCATGGTGCTCGAAGCCCTGGACGATTCCAGCTGATAGTTTATCGAATCGAGCCCGGAGATGTACCGGCCGGCTATCCGGGAGGCCAGCCCGGGATCTTTATATTCCACACTCAGCTTGATCAGGCCGGATTCATAAACAGAGACGGAGGTAGTATTATGAAGAACCTGCACCGCCTCCTGCATGGTGGTTACCTTGAATTCTTCCTTCAACCGGAGTGGCCTTATAATCATCTCTGCCAATCGCCGGCTCTCCAGAATATCCACCAGGATGGCGGCCGAAGAAGCTCCCGCCGATTGAGGCAGTACCATGGAGGGAAGATTCATGCCCCTGCTGGATATCCAGGAGGTAAGCAAGCCCTCCATTCCTCCCCTCTCGGGCGGCATCAGAAGTGCCTCTGTCCTGTACTGTCTCTCTGAAAAGATTACAATCACTATCGAGATCACCAGGACAGCGATGGTAAACCATTTGATCACCGAACGGTTTTTAAGAGCATAATGCACCAGCCTGAACTTCATGCCCTCAGCCCCCCGCTCTCATTACACACATACAATTCCCTCTCACTCATGGACCAATATTCTCTATAAACCCAGAGCTGTTAAAAAACATCAACTTGAATAAATCCACCCCCCTACCCCGCAGAAACCTGCCTTCCCGTAAAAGGAACATATTGATATGGAAGTGGAAGACAACCTTAAAAAGCATATCAGCCCTATTATAACCGTGATCCCCCCCCGCGGGCAAGTAGATAAAAGATTCCCGCTCAGTCACCGGAAGAGAGGGCATCCAGTTTGTCCACTACCCTTCTGAGGTGCGGGATGACTATCGATCCTCCTGCACAGAGGGCCACATTGAAAGCTTCCATAAACTCCTCCCTGCTGACTCCCAGATCGTGGCATCTGCACAGGTGATAGGTAATACAATCATCGCAACGCAACACCATCGAAGCCACCAGCCCCATAAGTTCCTTGGTCCTGGCCGGCAGGGCACCCCCCTGATAGACCTGATTATCCAGAGCCATAAATCTCTTTATTCCCAGATTTCCACCTGATGTGATCAGCTGGTTAAGCCGGGACCTCTCCGATTCGAACTGCTCTCTCCATTCATCTGTCATTACAGGCACCATCCCGATGTAATCGATAAAACCTTACTGACCGGTGACGACACGTACGAATCTCTTCTTTCCGGCACGAAGCTGAATTGATCCATCCACAAGGTCATCCCGGTTAACCAATCTGTCGAATTTATCTATCCTCTCTCCATTCAGATAGGCACCCCCCTGTGATATAAGCCTCCTGGCCTCACTCCTCGATTTAACCAGTCCGCTGTCAGCGAAGAGCATGAAGGCGGGAACCCCCTCCCGCAGCACTTCGGCAGAAAGTTGATATGTTGGAGCCGCACTGTCATCTCCCGATCCCCCTCCGAACAGGGCTGCCGAGGCCTCCCTGGCCCTGACAGCTTCCTCTTCTCCATGACATATCCGGGTAGCTTCGAAGGCCAGACGTTCCTTGGCTTTCCTTAGTTCGGCACCCTGGAGATCCGATATCCCCCTTATCTCATTCACGGGAAGAAAGGTAAAGAGACTGGTGAACCTTTTTACATCACGGTCATCCGCATTTATCCAGTACTGGTAGTAATCGTAGGGAGAAGTCTTCTCCGGATCCAACCAGACCGCTCCCCCTTCCGTCTTTCCCATCTTGCTGCCGGAGGCGGTGGTGAGAAGAGGAAAGGTAAGCGCATTCGCCTGGCCGCCGGTGACCCTCCTGATCAGATCCACTCCGGCCAGTATATTACCCCACTGGTCATTCCCGCCCAACTGCATAGTGCAACCGAATTGACGGTAAAGGTGAAGAAAGTCATAGGCCTGGAGCAACATATAGTTAAACTCTATAAAATTAAGACCGGTTTCCAGACGCTGCCGGTAGGATTCCGCCGCCAGCATCCTGTTGACACTGAAATGCCTTCCTATATCTCTCAAAAACTCTATATAATTAAGCTTCTTAAGCCAGTCGGCATTATTGACCATGAGAGCCTTTCCTGCGGAGAAATCAATGAAATTGCCCAGCTGCCTTTTCAACCCGGAGGCGTTGGAATTTATCTCCTCCTCGCTCATTATCTTTCGCATCTCCGTTTTGCCGCTGGGATCACCTATCATTCCGGTACCACCGCCTACCACAGCTATCACCCTGTGCCCGTCTCTCTGAAGATGGGCCAGTGCCATAATGGGCACCAGGCTTCCCACATGAAAACTGGATGCGGTGGGATCGAAACCTATATAGCAGGTCACCGGCTCTGACAGCATTTCGATTACACCCTCCTCATCGGAGACCTGCTCAACAAAGCCTCTCTCCTTGAATATATGATAAACATTCTTCAATGGGTGCTCCTTTCCCGGGTAATATTCCCTCTAAAGGATTCTGTGTCTACTGAAAGTTACGGCTCCGGATATCATCAACCCCCCGGAACAATATTGCTCTGGCGGGCTGCTGGATAGATACACCCTGTTTCCTCACCTCTCCACATCCCTATGAATCGTTGATATTCCGGCAACGGGGATGGAATACGGCAAGACGTATCTTCCCCCTGATATCCCACAACTGACATCTCTTCATAATTTTCCAGAAACATTGCCATTTTTCAAGTATTTCTTTGATATACTGCAATGGCCCGGACACCCACTCCACTTATTAATATCAGTTGCTTCAGGGCATTGAAAATGCCGCAGATTTACCGCACTGATTTACGCGCGAAACTTAGCACGGCCATCATTGACTGTAAACACCGGAAGTAAAATCGGGAAAGGCAAGAGAAATATTCCCTGTCAGGAAAATCCTATGGTATTAATAAGATTCCGAGGTCCTTCCGGAAATGGGGCAATCTGATATATCTACCTCTCCAGGAGTTCCCTGATCTTTCTGCCCAACTCTTCGGTTACAAAGGGTTTCTGGATAAAATCCATCTCATTAGTGTCGAACTCGTCCGAATGGATCACTTCATCGTGATATCCCGACATGAACAGAACCTTTTTCGTACTCCCCTGCTCCTCTGTCATCCTTCGATAGAGTTCCTTCCCATTCATATCGGGCATAATAACATCGGTAATCAGGAGATCCAGTTCCTCCCACCTGATGGAAGCCAATTCCAGGGCTTTATTAACATTCCCGGCAGACAGTACGTCGTAGCCCACCTGGAAAGTGAACGCTTCATCAGAGTCCTGACATTGTCGTCATCCTCAACCAGAAGTATGGTTTCATTTCCGGTGGCGTTGATCTTTCCGGTTATATTCTCTTCTTCTTTCCTTGCACTACCCGCCTCCACCATGGGCAACAGCAGCTTGAAGGTGGTACCCTTTCCCTCCCTGCTGTATGGGAATATGTATCCTCCGTGCTGTTCCACTATACCATACACCACTGATAACCCAAGGCCGCTTCCCCCCCTCTTCCCCCTGGTGCTAACGAAGGGATCGAATATCTTAGGGATAATGCCTTCGTTCATACCCACTCCGGTATCGGATACACTAACCGATACATATTTGCCCGGCCGGCCTATGATATGCTCCCCCGAATACTCTCCTCCCACCACCTGATCCCCGGTCCTGATAGTCAATTCACCTCCCGAGGGCATAGCCTCCTGAGCATTAACAATCAGGTTGACCAGTACCTGTTCGATCTGGGTCACATCAGCCCTGATTGTTCCGTTTTTACTCTCCAGGAGAGTCTTAAACTCGATATCCTCTCTTATAATCCGCTGAATCATTTTTCCCAAATGGATAATAATATCGTTTATATTAACCACTCTGGCTTCGAATACCTGTTTCCTTCCGAAGGTGAGCAGCTGGGAGGTTAGACCAGAGGCCTTCTGACCGGCATTCCTGATATTTTCAACCATGGAATACAATTCAGTGTCAGGGTCCAGATCAGCCATCACGAAATCTGCGCCAGTCATGACGATCGAAGAATTGGGGTTGACCGCTCAGAGCAAGATCTATCTTTTCCATAGCCTTTATTCTGGAATCTCTTCCATCCGGCTGGGCCAGCGGAGAAAATTCGTAGGGAAAGTGTCCCAGGATACGGTCACGCCCGCATTTGAACATCTCCAGGGTCTAACGGTTACAATCCACGAATCTCTCCCTGTCCATCAGGAAGATGGCATCGTTGGCCGATTCAAAAAGTGTCTTGTACCGTGCTTCACTCTCCTCTCTGGCCCTTTCTCCCCTACTGTGTTCGGTTATATCCCGGGTTACACTGAACACCAGCTTATCTTTCATAACCGAGGTGGCATTCCAGGAGAATATCCGGTAGGTTCCATCCTTGCATAACTGCCTGTTTTCGAATTCAATTACCGGGATACCCTTCTTCAACTGTTCTAATGCCTTCTCCGAATGCTTCCGGTCATCGGGATGGATAAAATCCAGAAAGGGCCTGCTGAGCAATTCCTCCCGGGACCAGCCCAGGACCTTCTCCCAACTCTTATTTACATACTTGAGGTACCCGTCAAGCCCTGCAACAGACAATAAATCCATAGACAGGTCAAAGAACCTGTTTTTCCACTCTTTTGTCTTACCACTGTTTCTGAGCTCCGTATTACTCATACCATTCTCACTCATAGCTTAGCCTGATAACTATTTATACAAAAATATCAGCTATTCTTAAAACATTTTTCTGTATTGCTGTATTAAATATATTAAATGCTTTCATAATTTTAAACCAGAAATTTACCTCTATATCAAAATGTGCAGATAACCACGGGCAATCCCATGGCACTTAATCAAAATACCAGCCTGGCTCGCCGTCCATCCGGGCGGAGTCCACATTCATCCACGGACAGGCCCGTGGAACTCTGCCCTGCGGGTTATTAGAATCCAACCTCAACCGTAATCAACGGAGAGATTTAATCTTTTCAATCACTTCCTGTGGTGAATCGGCCGGATATATCAACTCTTCACTCAGCCTTCTGAAGAATGCCACCGTCTGTTGGGACGCTCCCAGTATAATTACTCTCCTGGAGGCTTTAAGTGCCAGTGCTATCTCGGAGGCGGTTCCCGCTCCCCCCTCTCCGCAGGCTACCACGATATCACTGGAGAGAACATTGACATTATTTCTGGCACTATGGATATCGGTGACTATTGGTATGTCAACAGAAGGACACACATCGCTGCGGGAAGAGGGCAGTATACCAACAGTAATACTCCCCTCCACCTCTTTAGCCCCTTCATTGACCCCCTTCATTACACCCGTATTTCTCCCCCCGCTCAGCACCACCCAGCCCTGGATTGCTATCAGCCTTCCCAGTTCTCTGGCCATATCGATGGTTTCGGGACCGGCGGCCGCCGGCCCCATAACCCCCACTATATACCGTCTGCTCATCTAATCCATCCCCGGTTAAATATATTCCATTATTTAAGCCCCCAAAAAACGCTTACCGACTTTCCCCGGCTCCCCACTTCACCAGCACTTCCTCCGCTTTCCGGATGGCTCTATCCGACAGCTCCTCCACATACCCGGTCATTACCCTTCTTCCCTCAGACCTGTCGGAATTGAAAATTTTCAGAAACCTTGATTCCATTCCGGCTTGCCGGCTGAGCCATTCATTCTCCAGTTTTCTGCGGGGAGCTGCAATATCCGGCAACCTTTGGTGGTAACCGGACAGCAGATACCGTGAAACCCTCCGGAAAATCCAGAAAGCCCTGCTGCACTCCTCTCTCCCGCAGGCATAGCCGTCCGGTATGGAATATATACCTGAATAGAAGGGCACATAAATAGTGGCCTGGGGCATACTCAGCCCGCTCCACATAACCGCACCCACCTCCACCGGCATTCCCGGCCTCAGCTGAATAACATCGGTGTGTACACAGCGGGGGGATGCAATCAACCTCTCCCCGGATCCCCGGCCATTCCCGGGATAACCGTCAAATGGAGTTCCCTGATAATGGTCCCGTAATATTTCAAACAGCAGTTCCAGGCTTACTCTAACTTCGGGCACCAGAAACATGGGATACCTCTCCCTCTCCGGTGACAGTTCCATGGAGGGAGCCAGCAGGTCCATACCCCTCCATACTCTCCTGCTGTTGTAATACTTATCTTTCCTCTCCTTCCAGTATTTGCCGCCGAATGCATCCCTGAAACTGAAAAATCCCGTATCCGGGTCCCAGAGACCCGTCTCCCGGCAGAACCGCAATAAGCCCGGGGAGGTCATTACATTAACAGAATCCTCCGGATTTATCTTTCCTATCCGGTATCCATTGGCCTGAACCCAGCAACAGCTGTCCGGCACCCGTACAGCCGCCCAGCAATGTCCTCCGCCCGATTCGATATACCACACTTCACTGGTATCTGCCACCCCCACTCCGCATGGATAGGTTACCCCATACCGGTTATAAAGTTCTCCCAGAATTTTCACACATTCGCGTGCAGTCCGGGAACGCTGAAGGGCTATATAGCGCACCCCCCCGGTCAGTCCTCCCTCAACCAGGGGATCGAATTTTCTGGCTGCATCGTTACGGTCCTTTCCCAGAGCCACACCTCCAGCCACCGCCACCCCGTATTCGTTGACTGCCACCGCATCCCCCTCCGAAAACCCCTCTTCTATTCTGAGAGCCATCCACCGGAATGTCCTGTGGACCTGCGGGATCTCCAGGCCGGAGGGAAAATCAACCATTTCCCCCGGTGAATGCTCACGGCGGGGGTATATATCCAGAGCCGATTTTTCCCTGCCGCTGAGATCATTATTATGAGCAAGCATAACAGAACCATCCTCTGTTACTCCCCTTCCGGCCAGGATCATAAAACATTCCTTATCTTTTATCCCCCCTCCGGCCGACCCGCCTTCAACGGGTTTCAACCAGAAAAGTAAAAATATTGCTATTAACAGGGTTATCTTCGTGCTCAGCTTACCTGTCATATATTCACCCCACTTAAAAGATCACGGATCGCTCTGTTCATATGCTCTGTGGCACTTCTTCAATTCCAACGGATCATGCTTATTTTAAAAATTTACCACCCAATATTACCCTTCATCTATTCTGCTCCTGCCGTCCTCCGGCTTCGACCGGAGAAGATTATCCCGAGAATCTGCCGTCATCCCTGGTCCTGTCCAGATGGTCCACCCTGTCCCTCAGCCAGCCGGTACTGGTCACCTGATAGTTATCCATCCGGGGTACATAAGGCTTGATGTCCAGCAAAGGAGTTCCATCCAGAATATCCAGTCCCTTTATATGCAGAATATTCTTTTCCACCCTGACCAACCGGACTACTGAAAGACCAATGGGGTTCGGGCGGCTGGGACTCCGTATGGCAAACACACCACGTTCAGTATTATCCATAAAGGGCTTCTGATGAAGGCCTCTCCACCTGGAAAGATGAAAATAAAATATCAGAAAAATATGAGAGAATCCATCCAGATCCTTCAATCCGCCGGTGTACCGGGAATAAATCTCCACCTCTCCCTCCACATCTCCCGCTGCAGGCGGCTGAATGGGAGTGCCGGCCGGCTCTTTGAAGGGGGAATGAATTATCCCGATCGGTTCGAACTTTATCTCTTCTACCATTTCAGTTTATCCTTTCCCCCCTACTCTGACAACCGCCGGACATGACATTATAACTGCTCATAGAGCCGGAAACCTTCAACATTCCGTTACCGTATCTTCTCCTTCGCTATCAGACAGCCAGCTGATGAACCGGCCCCGCCGGTTTTCAAAGCTGAATTGGTTATATGAAGCCTCTATGGTTTTTGGGTTTAAACATATCAGGAACTAAAACTCTGAGCTCTCCACGCCGTTTCAGAATCAGTCATGACTGCAGTGTTATCAACCGCATTTGGAATAGCCGCATTCCCGGCAAACAGCACACCCGCTCTCATGTTCCATTACACCACCGCACTCGGGGCAGAAACCGGCTACCTTGTTCAGATAACCCTGAGTCATCGATTTCACCTTCTGACCGGCGGGAGTATTCTTCTCCAGCAGGTACCTCTCCAGTGCCTTGGCTATGGCATCACTGCATGAAAGTATCATTCCGCCCTTCTCCCAGCCGGGGTTGGGACAACGCACCCCCCTTAGCTGTTTAACCACCTCTTTAGGATCTATGCCCGCCCTTAAAGTCAGTGAAATCAATCTGCTGATAGCCTCAGCCTGGGAGGCGGAGCATCCCCCCGCCTTTCCCATCTGGGTAAATACCTCGAAGGGACCCTCTCCATCCTCATTTATGGTGACATACAGATTTCCACAACCGGTGGTCATCTTTCTGGTTTCACCTCTTACCACCTTGGGCCTCTTCCTGGGAGTGAGCGACTTATCCTTCTCCGGACTTTCCTCCTTTTCCTCCTTCTCCTCCCGGTTGACCTTACCTACATTAAGGACCTGATCCTTTCTGCTTCCGTCCCGGTAAATAGTCACCCCCTTGCAGCCGAGTTCATAAGCTTTGAGATACACCTCCTCAACATCATTCCTGGTAGCGGTCTCGGGGAAATTAACCGTTTTGGAGACAGCATTATCGGTATACTTCTGAAATGCTGCCTGCACTTTTATATGACATTCCGGATCGATATCATGAGCAGTTACAAATATCCCCTTCCACTTCTCCGGAACCTTCTCGATCTCGTTCAGGGAACCCTTCTGAGCAATCTCCCTGTTCAGTTCCCGGCTGTAGAAACCTTCCCTCCTGGCAATATCCTCGAACAACTTGTTTACCTCTACCAGTTCTTCGCTATCCATCACATTACGTATGAAGGCTACGGCGAAGAGAGGCTCCACTCCGCTGGAACATCCGGCCAGAATACTCAGAGTACCGGTGGGAGCAATGGTAGTAACAGTTGCGTTGCGCATCTTCTCCGAGCCTTCCTGATCATAGATGCTTCCCTTGTAATTCGGGAAGGCTCCCCTTTCCCCGGCCAGCTTCCTGCTGGCTCTCCCGGCCTCCCGGCGAATAAATCCCATCACCTCTTCGGCTACTTCCAGAGCTTCTTCGGAGTGGTAGGAGATCTCCAGCTGGACCAGCATATCTGCGAATCCCATCACCCCCAGACCAATCTTCCTGTTACCCAGGGTCATCTCCCTTATCTTTTTAAGAGGATAACGGTTAACATCAATCACATTATCCAGGAAACGTACCGCTTTGGTCACCGTTTCACCCAACTTGTCAAAATTTATCTTACCCGGCGATGAATCCGTATCCACCATCCGGGAGAGATTTATGGATCCGAGATTACAGGACTCATAGGGAAGAAGGGGTTGTTCTCCACAGGGATTGGTGCTTTCGATTTTCCCGATGTGCGGAGTAGGATTGTTTTCATTCATCCGGTCCAGAAAAACAATCCCCGGTTCGCCATTCCGCCAGGCGAACTCCACTATCATCTCAAAAACCTTCTTTGCCGGTATTTTATCCACTACCTCGCCACCGTGTGGATTGATCAACTCGTAATCTCCGTCCTCCCTTACCGCCCTCATAAATTCCTCAGTGATTCCAACTGATAAATTGAAATTATTCAGCTTGTCGGTATCCCTCTTTGCGGTAATAAAATCGAGTATATCGGGATGATCCACTCTCAGTATGGCCATGTTGGCTCCCCGCCGGGTGCCACCCTGTTTGACCGTTTCGGTGGCGGCATCAAATACAGTCATAAATGATATCGGGCCACTGGATATTCCCCTGGTAGTATTTACCACATCGTTGCTGGGCCGTATTCTGGAAAAAGAGAATCCGGTTCCCCCCCCGCTCTTGTGGATCAGGGCAGTACTCTTTATGGTCTCGAAGATACTCTCCATGGAATCTTCGATGGGCAGAACAAAACAGGCGGACAGCTGCTGCAGCTCCGCTCCGGCATTCATCAGGGTTGGAGAATTGGGGAGAAAATCAAGCGAAACCATCATATTATAAAACTGTTCCTCCCAGTATTCCCTGTTCCTGTTTCCCGAATAATTCCGTTCGGCCGAAGCGATATTGGAGGCGACCCGCTGGAACAACTCCTGCGGTGTCTCGGTGATATTCCCTTTGATGTCCTTGCGCAGATATCTCTTTCGTAATACCTTTAGGGCATTCTCCTTCAACTGTGGTTTCAATCCTTGATCAGACACTTTGATCTCCCTTTAATCCGCAACCCAGATATAACAAAAATATGCTGATTTCTGTGAACCAATTCAATATATTGTGGTCAATACTATAGTACATACCTGCCATATTGCGGTCAATATAAAATTGACCAAAAACACCCCTCCCCGGAGCAGAACTGTCTCAACAGGCCAACCGTATCTTTCACAATCGGCCGGGGGATCAAAAATCCGCGCCCCGTTCCGGCCGGAACAAAAAATCCGTGCGAAACAGTTATGATTCCCATATATTCAATATGTCTACAGAACAAACAGAAGGAATCATCAGATCATGACAGCATCCTTATTCAAAATATCTCCGGATAATAATAAAAGAATGATAAAGGGTATAATATTGGCTGCACTGGTGATATTTTCAATGATCTCTCTCCAGCCCCGGACAGGCCGGACCCAGATCTTCGGGCAGTTTACCTCAGCTGCAATTTCCTCGGAGGGAGAGGGTGGTTTTTTTACCACAGCCGGAGAGAATATCTTCAGGGCGGCGGCTGTATCCAGATTTCTGCTTTCCTCAATGAGCGATCTGGGAATCCAGGCGGGAATCGAGAATATGTGCGACACTTACTCCTACGGAGGTTCGCTGGATGTAAAATTCTATCTTATCAGGGGTGAACCCCTGTTCCCCCTGGACCTGGCCCTTGATCTTTCATACGGTCACATGAGATCTGAGAAGGCAATCCGGAATATCTTTGGTGGCAGCCTGCTGGTAAGCAGGGTCTTTACCACGGGTCTCAGATTTCCCATCGAGCCTTACCTCTCCTTAAACATCTTCTCCACCCAGTACTCTGATAAACCAGACTGCACCCCCTCCTCCAGAAGCTGCTGGCCCTGTAAAGAAGACCAGTCCAGCAGCGAGACAGATAATGTTCTCCGCGCCGGAGTAAGATTCAAGGTGGGGGAGGACATCCATCTCATCGCGGAAGGAGAGATTGATGGTGAAAACTATCTGGGATTCGGTGTCAACATAATCTATTGATCCTGAATTTCCGCCTGATCTTTCCGTCCTGCCACCACCACGGTAATATTATCCTCACCCCCGGCCTTCCGGGCAAACTTTATCAGGCGGCTGCAGGCCTGCTCAGGGCTGAGCGATTTTACCAGAGGCGCTATTTCGGTATCGGGAAGCATGGTGGATAAACCATCCGAACATAACAGAATCGAATCGCCGGAATTAAAGGGAATGCCGGCGTGTACATCCGGCTCCACCTCCTCCTTCAATCCGGCAGCCCTGGTGATCATATTGTGATTGGGATGATCGCGGGCTTCCTCCCTGCTGATCAGTCCCTTCTGGACCATCTCGCCGGGAACATTATGATCCCGGGTAACCTGCCGCATCTTTCCATCCGAAATCAGGTAAGCTCTGGAATCACCGGCATGAGCAATATTTATATATCCGGGGAATAATACAGCCCCCGTGCAGGTAGTGCCGGCCCGGCTTTCTGCTCCTCCACCCACATCGCGGAACACCCTCCGGTTAGCCTTGGTGAATGCTTCCCTCAACCCTTCCACAGCCTCCTCTTCAACCAGGGAATAATATATTTCACTCAACGATTCGATCATGGCAGTACTGGCCTCGGAACCCCGAAGGAGCCCGCCCATCCCATCAGCTACCGCCACAAGAATACCCCTCCGTTTCAACAAATCATCCCTGGTGGGATTGAATATACCGTAGTAATCTTCATTGCTCTGCCTTACCACTCCCACATCTGTGGCTGCGGCTATGTTAAAAAGGCTGTTCTCATATTGATCAACCATAATCCGTCATATCCTTTCCGGACCGTCTCACCACCTTGAAATATGTACCGGTTTCCCGTAGAATCGCCGGTCCGGTATTAAGCACTACCGGAAACCATTAAAAACAACTCTCTTACAGCCAGGGCCGGGCTCCCGGACACGGGGGAGAATAATTCAATCTCCTCTCCCGCTGTATTAACCCAGCCCGGGACCTCAGTCAGTGAAAATCCCAATATTCTGGCAACCAGCAAATACATCAGGGATGTTACCAGCAAAACTCCAAGGAAATTCAGTATTACTCCCGCCCTGACCATGCCCGGAACCGAAACTGACCCACTGGAGAAAACTATGGCATTAGGCGGGGTAGCTACCGGCAGCATGAAAGCACAGGAGGCCGATATGGTTGCCGGGATCATCAGAACAAAGGGGTGCATCCCCATCCCCACAGCCGTAGCACCCAGTATGGGGAGAAATATTGTAGCCACTGCAGTATTGGATGTTATCTCGGTGAGAAATGTAACCAGCAGGCAGGTTATCAGTAAAATAACAATCAGGGGAGATCCCCCCAGCATCCCCATGGTCGAAGCTATCCGCTGAGCCAGGCCGCTCCCGGAAAATCCCTTTCCCAGAGCAATTCCTCCTCCGAAAAGGATAAGTATTCCCCAGGGTATCTCCCTGGCGGAGCTCCAGTTCAATACGAAAATACCCTTTCGCCAATTCACCGGGATTATAAACAGGGACAGGCCGGCTGCCACAGCAATAGTGGAATCATGTATATACTGGCCCAGGGAAGCAACCGATGCCCAACCCCGGAAGGTAAAAGATCCCACTGTTACATCGGCCCGGGTGATCCATGCCAGCACGGTGATAATAAAAACTGTCAGGGTTCTCCTCTCTCCCGCCGACATAGGTCCCATGGCCTCCTCCTGCTCCGCCATCACATTTTCTCCAATTCTCAACTCGGCCGGACCCCTGATAAACAACCTGGTCAATAAAATCCAGGTGAGGGGAAGGAATAAAGCTGCCAGGGGCAATCCTATCATCATCCATTTGACGAAACTTATCTCACCTGCTTGAGGATAGAGCGAATGAACCTGGGAAGCAAAGACTACATTGGGGGGTGTTCCGATCAGAGTGCCGATCCCTCCGATATTGGCGGCATAGGCCACCGAAAGCATCAATGCCATCTTGAAACCGGCCAGACCGTATCTCTGTTTATCCGGAGGGGAATATATTCCGTCGGGGGCGGATTGACCCTCCTTATCTGCGGGGCGGGTCTTCTCCCCTCTTCCAGCTTCCTCTTCGCCGAACATCTCCCCTTCCTCCCGGATCGATCTGCCATTATCCTTCTCTTCCTCCAGGGTAACAATAACAGCAAGGCCAATAGGCAGCATCATCATGGTGGTGGCAGTGTTGGAGATCCACATGGAGAGGAATGCCGTAGCAATCATAAATCCCAGAATAACCCTGTCTCCCCTCAACCCCATCACCGAAATTATCTTAAGGGCAATTCGCCGGTGGAGATTCCATCTCTTCATTGCCACCGCTATAAAGAATCCCCCCATAAAAAGAAAGATAGAGGATGAGGCATAGGATGCCGCCACCTCTCCGGCGGGAATTACCTTCATCAGGGGAAAGGCCGCCAGCGGAACAAGGGCAGTGGCGGGAAGGGGAATGCTCTCGCATATCCACCAGCAGGCCATAAGGACCGCCACGGCAGCCACTCTCTTTGCATCACCACTCAGGATACCCGGGGGCATCAACATAATACCTGCAGACAATACCGGACCTAATCCCAGGCCCAGGCGATTACGAAAACTATATTCTCTCGCCCCCTGTTTCCCTTTTGCCCTATCTTTCATTACAAGCTTGCTTTTAAACCTATCTTCTGTAGAATACACTTTGTGATGGAGACTTGTTAAGCAATATGGCAACAGCTTAAATGTTATGCCCTGTTGGAGTCAATCAAATAGTGTAACATATGGGAGAGGGAAGGAGAGTGCCTGTTTTCGGCAACCGGCGGCATATTTACGGATGAAGGGAAGCTCTCTTTCTTAAAACAGAACCACCATACCACCCGATGAATGATCATAAACCTGAAAAGAGAAAATCTGCCACATCCCCCCACGGAACCGGAAAGCCGGAGGGAACCATGAAGAGAAAATTTCCCTTTCACGGAATCGCAGGTATAGTGATCATAGCAGCTGCGGAATTTGCCCTGTTCAGGGATAATCGAATTGTAAAGATGTACTTCACTCCTATTGCATGGACGGGCTACATCCTGCTGGTGGATGCGGTAATAGCCCGGGTAAAGGGCAGCTCTCCACTGACCCGGCGAAGGATGGAGTTCTTCATCTCACTGCCTCTCTCCATAGTTTGCTGGTATGTTTTCGAAGGGGTCAACCTGCTGTTGAAAAACTGGGAATATATCAATCTCCCCCGGAACACCGCGGCCAGATGGCTGGGTTATGTGTGGTCATACGCTACCATATTTCCGGCAATATTCATAACCGCCGAACTGCTGGAGTTCTTCCTGCACAGGCCTTTCAGTGGCCTCAAAGCGGTTAGCTTCAGCAGAAGGACCGAAACGATTTTCTTCCTCTCCGGATTCATCCTTTTTGTTATCCCCCTGGTATTCCCCTCTTCCTATCTCTGCCCCCTTCCGTGGATAAGTGTACTGCTTCTGATGGAGGGCATTAATGACCGGCTGGGTATCGGCTCATTCTCGGATATGTTCCGGAGGGGAGACTACGGCCTGTTTATCTCATTGATTATTGCCGGGGCTATCTGCGGTTTGCTCTGGGAGTTCTGGAATTTCTGGGCACTGACCAGGTGGAGATACCATGTTCCCTACCTCCCCGGGATCAGGCTGTTTGAAATGCCGGTTCTGGGGTTCCTGGGCTTCCTCCCCTTCGCCCTGGAATGCTATCTGATGTACCGTTTCACCCGGTTCCTGGTCCCGGCAAGGAGCCGGCGGGATGTTCTGGGAAAAGAATGGAAAAATCCCTTACCATGAAGAATCAACCCTGCAGGAGGCTGTTTTGAACAAAGTGAAAAAGCTTGATTCATTGCTTAAAAAGACCGAAGCGGTGATCTTTGACTTCGATAATGTTGTTGTCGATTCCGAACCGTATCACTTCAAAGCCTATTCCCGGGTTTTCTCCCGGAGGGGACACCACCTGGACCGCGAAAAGTACTGGATCGAGTGGACCTCCAGGGGGGGCGGAGCGGAGGGTGAGATAGAGCGTCACAACCTGGATATGGATCCCGCCGAGATAAGGAGGGAAAAGGATCCTATTTACTCCGGATATTGCAGATCCGGTGAAATAAAGGTGTTCCCGGCTGCATCGGAGATAGTGAAGTCACTTGCCCGGGCAGGTTACAAACTGGCCATAGCATCCGGATCCTACCGTAGAGACATAATGACCATTATTTCCGCCAACGGGATAGAAGAGCTGTTTTCTGCTGTTATCGGAAAGGATGGAATAGAAAACACCAAGCCTCACCCGGAGACATACCTCAAAGCATGCCGGGCCATAAAAACACCATGCTCCAGGTGTTTGGCCATAGAAGATGCGGAAAAGGGGGTGAAGAGCGCAACCGGGGCGGGAATGAGTGTTATTGTGGTTGAAACCGATATCACCAGAGGATTTTCCATTCAGGGAGCAGAGCTGAAGCTATCATCCATTGACCAGCTCAGGGACATGATTATTCCCCTTCTGAATGGGGAAAAGAGCTAGATATATATTACCCCGGTACAGCCGCCGGCCGGGTTGATCCTACTTTATATCCACCACTTCATTCTCAGTGTCCTCAGGTTCGTAGAAGGGATCAAGCTTCCGGTGAAAATCAGTGTAAACCGCCCTTATTTCACGCCTGTACTTTTCACACCTCTTTATCGACTGGCTCAGAACGGGATTCTCACCGGCCAGATCCATCAACTTAACCAGTTCCTCCCTCAATTTGCTCACCGGTTCGAACAGAGACCTGGCCAACTCCTCTACCACCTGTTTGCTGACCTTTTCACTCTCCAGGTCCATGTCGGCTTTCTTCATGTTACTCTTGGATACATGCAGATTAATCCTGGCCAGCAGTTCGTCGAATTCGAAAGGCTTGACCATATAATCATCTGCATCGAAACCCATCCCCTTGACCTTATCTTCAACTGCTCCCCGGGCGGTAAGAAATATGATGGGAATGTCCTTCATCTTATTTATGCTCTTTATTCTCTTGCACACTTCAAATCCGTTCATCTCCGGCATCATCACATCCAGGATAAGGCAATCGGGCTTCTTCTCCTTAATGTTCTTCAGGGCTTCCTTGCCATCCCTGGCTTCGCGAACAGCGAAACCCTGACTCTCCAGGTTGAATCTGAGTATTCTCCTCAAATCGGAGTCGTCCTCGGTGACCAGTATATCTATCTGTCCCGGAACCAGATCGGATCTATCTTCAGATATCATTCTGCTCCCTTCATACAGGATTATTTCTATCCAGTGTTTCGGCAAGGGATCTTATATCTTAATCTTTTTCTTACTGTCAGAATATTTGAGCTGCGCCCGTCTCCATGCGGACGGCACCCTACAGCACCTTTCAGGATAATCAGTTACTGGAAAACAGTTGAGATTTTTCAAACAGAATAATTCAGCCAGACGGATAGCTGAGCCGGCTGGCCTGACATGAAGATCTTCTGGAAGTATCAGGTTACAGGATTACTCATACAACCGTTTGATCTCACCCCATGACTTCTCCCCCACCCCGACCTGGCAATCCACCATAATTTCCGCTGTAGCGGAACATTCCACCAGGGAGTTCTCCTCCACATCTCCGCCGGCACTCATGGTAAGGGAAAAGGCCTTATAGTAGAACATCGCTCCATCCCTCACCCCGCTGTGGCAGAAATACTGCTTTTGTCCCGGCGTGCTTTCCATCTCCACCACTAACTCCCCATCTTCATAACCGGTGGGATAACGGTCTGTACGGCAGCGGATCACGGTATAATTACCACTTCCGGCAACCCAGCTCAGATCGACTACACAGGCATTTCCCATATCGGCGGACAGATCTGCAATACCTGTGTTCGGTTCCTCGCAGATGGGCTCCTGGCATCTGTAGAGATAACTTTCCCCAATGTATCCCCCATGGTGGGGAGAAAAGGCATAATGCCCCACACCGTAGATATCGTAGGAATACATCTTTCCCGTTAACCTGTTATGGATTATGTCTACCCAGGTAGTTTCATCCCCCTCCACCGAGACAACCCCTACGTGCCCTAACAGTACCGGCCCGCAAACCGGCATGGCGGCTCTGAGCTTGATATCCATGAAGTAGCTCTCCCCCGCTTCCTCCCCGAAATATTCCCTGACAAAACCGTTTTCCGGTGTAAAACCGGTAAGTGAATCGTTGGATTCGATGGAGAACTCGATGTATTCTATTCCGGCGTGAAGATTATAGGCGTAGACGGGAACCTCCCGGACAGTTTCACCGGGAGGCCGGGGAATTGAACACTGAATATCCTCAGGGATATCACCCACGTCACCGAAGTGTACACACACCCTGGTGACATAGTTGTATTCAAAATAATCGGAGGGAATGTCAAGTGATCCGTAACATTGTGCTGATAACCCCCCCCGTATCGGAATCACCATAATGGAAAATAATATAATAGATCCTACTGCGAGAAGGGCCTTTGTCCTGCTCATGTTGTATTTGCTCCCGCGTTGATTAACTTCTTACTTCGACTAAAGGCCTGTATCTATTTAATTTCTCTTGGTAATTATGACAGAAAAATCCCGGAATGTCAAGATTAAGGATTCATCTGACGGCCTTAAGTGTTAATTTTTTTAACGGTTGACCCAATCAACTCTTCCCGTTAACCCCGGCCAGAATTTACGGTGGCAGGAGAAAAGAGCAAGAGGCTCTATCGGTGACAGCGGCCTTACAGAAAACAGGCTATTAATATAACTTCAGCAACTAACCATACTTTAATCGTTTCCCTTCTTCTTCCTTTTCTCTCTCAGCCGTCTCCAGTATTTCATCCGCTTGATTATCTCCCTTTCAAAACCTCTCTCCACAGGATGGTAGTACCTCCTGCCGGCTAACTGATCGGGAAAATACTCCTGGTCCACCACCCCCTCCTCTTCATCATGAGGATACAGATAGCCATCCCCGTACCCCAGCTCCTTCATCAGGCGGGTGGGGGCATTTCTTATCCAGAGGGGAACAGGAAGAGTCCCGTGGCGCTTGACATCCCCGGAAGCGGCAGCATAGCCGGTGTATATCGCATTGCTCCTGGGCGCTGTAGCCAGGTAGGTAACAGCCTGAGCCAGGGCCAGTTTGCCCTCTGGCAAGCCCACGAACCTGAATGCCTCCATGGCATCCAGAGCTACTCTGAGGGCTTTAGGATCGGCATTGCCGATATCTTCCGAAGCGAACCTTACCAGCCGCCTGGCCACATAGAGGGGGTCTTCGCCCGCCTCCAGCATCCTGGCCAGCCAGTAGAGGGAGGCATCGGCATCTCCTCCCCTCATACTCTTGTGAAGTGCGGAGATAATATTGTAATGCTCCTCTCCCCCCTTGTCGTAGAGAAGGTTTCTCTTCTGTATGGCCTCCTCCACCATCTCCGGGGTAATCTCCACATCCCCCTCCTCCGTCTTCATGGATTGAACTGCCATTTCCAGTGCATTCAGAGAGGTACGGGCGTCCCCGCCGGAGAGATTGGCCAGATATCTCAGGGTTCTCTCCGAAGCCTTAACGCCTGTCTCACCCAGCCCCCTCTCCCGGTCATCAATCGCTCTCTTCAAGATAGCGGTAATATCCTCTTCCCCCAGGGGCTCAAGTACAAACACCCGGCACCGCGAAAGGAGAGGGCCAACCACCTCAAAACTTGGATTTTCAGTGGTTGCTCCTATCAGAACAATGATCCCCTTCTCTATGTGGGGCAGAAAAGCGTCCTGCTGAGCCTTGTTGAACCTGTGAATCTCGTCTACGAAGAGTATGGTCCTGCGCTGGTTAAGCTTAAGCCGGCGTTCCGCCTCTGCCACAATCCTGCGTACCTCTGCTACACCGGAGGTTACCGCGGAGAAGGATTCGAAGTGGGCATCCACAGCACCGGCGATTATATGTGCCAGCGTGGTTTTACCACATCCGGGGGGCCCCCAGAAAACCAGAGAGGAGTCCAGTTCCCCCTTCTCCAGAATCTTACGCAGTATCTTTCCATCCCCCACCACACCCTCCTGCCCTGCGAATTCATCCAGATTCCGGGGTCTGAGGCGGTCCGCCAGAGGAGGGCTGGAATTTTCAGAGAACAGATCATCCATTACATGCATCCGGAATCAAAGTTTTCGAACCGGCGGTTTAAGCCGAAGATACGGCAGAGCCGGGAGTCATACTTCCCAGGTTTAATTCAATCATGGTTCTTGCATATATTATTATGAATAGTCCGGAACTCTATCGAAGAAGTGCTCGGTTTTAAGATGACGAATGGTCCCCGATTTGCTCCTGAATACCACACTGTTGGTTACCGCACCACCCTGGCGAAACATGACCCCCTCCAGAAAATCACTGTGAGAAACGCCAGTAGCAGCAAACATTATATTTTCGTTGCCCACAATATCCTTGAGGGCCAATATATCTCCATACTCACCCTCGCCGGTCTTGAGCTGACACTGGAACCCCCCGCCTATGCATCCCAGAGCAGCGGCGGCGATAATTCCCTGTTGAACCCTTCCGGTACCCATCATCACATCGATCCCGGTATCCGGCAAGGCCGCTGCAATCGCCGCTGCCAGATCACCATCCTTTATCAGCTCTATCCTGGCACCACTTCTTCTGACCTCTTCGATCAAATGCCTGTGCCTGTCCCTGTCCAGTATGGAAACGGTGAGATCCTCGACATAAAGCCTCTTAGCCTCGGCGATACTAACCAGGTTATCGAACACTGAAGCGTTCAGATCTATGGAATCAGCCGCCCCCGGCCCCACTGCCAGCTTGCGCATGTATAGCTGGTCTAATTTCTTGAACGATCCTTTTATTCCCAATGCTATAGTAGAGATAGCGTTGTTGCCTCCATTGGCCAGCGCCCGGGTCGATTCCAGGGCATCCAGGACAACATCCACCTCCATCCCCACTCCGTCCCCAACACTGTCACCGCAGCAGAGGGTAGATCCGGGCCCGGCCTCATCCTCCCCTATCACAATCCTGCCGCTCATCTTTACACTCTTTATTGCTTGACTCATGGCCGAAACGGCAGCTTTCTCAGCCTCTTCGGGATCACCTCTGCCGTAAAACCGCGCTGAGGAGAGTGCCGCCGCTTCAGTTACCCGGACAAGCTCCAGGGCCAGGTTACGATCCATATAATCCTCCCTCAACCTTCAACATTCCCGCCTCTCTCATCTTCAACAGGCACTACCTCCCCATTCCCGTGATAATCGATCATCCTGTTAAGGTCTATAGCCATCTGATACTGATGGATGGCAAACACGATAGGAAGAAGCAGCCAGGCTATACCAAGGGTGAGCGGAATGGCGAATATCTCTAATACAAAGGTAATCCAGAACCAGTTCCACTGCTTCAGATAAACATATCCCAGGGGTCCCAGGAATATCCAACCCAGGAAAAATCCTATTGCAGCCGCCCCCCCGGGGCTCTTTCTGACATCCGGCACCTTGAGCGTGGTCCATTCGTGGCTATAGATCTTCTTCACCTCTGCCCTGCCCTCTGTCTTCCTTCCACAGCTGACGCAGAATCTATCTCCCTCATGAAGTTCAGTGCCGCAGTACTTGCAATACATCTTCAGACCTCCGTGCCGGAAATCCATATTCTTCTTACACTGATACGTCTCCCGGCACACTATTGTTCCCCATGGGGATTCTAAATCAAACCGGGCATGTTGGCAAAGCATTTTTCAGATTTGTATAACTGCAAACCGTCTTTCCGCTTTTTTCGTTTCCCCTGACAATTCATAAAAAGCACGCTCATGTCTGACAAGTGCATGCCCCTTAAGAACTAACAATATTATCCCTTCGGCTTTCAGCATCCCGATCAAACACAAAAATCAACAGCCTGTGCTGGCAAGATGTCATCGCCCTTACCCCTCTGGCATACCAGAACAGGCTCATGAATCAGGCAGGTTTTACTATTTTTTGTCACATTTCAACGTACCGGGGCTGTCACCAATTCACCTGCTGCCATTAATACGCAGAAATCTTACTATCTCTGAGCTTTCCTCAATCTTTCAAGATTAAATTTTGCAGTGCTGTTATCCGGATCAATCTCCAGCACTCTCTCCAGCAGCCCTGCGGCTTCATCCAGCCGGCCCGTATCGGCAAGTACCACTGCCAGGTTTATCATCGCCACCGGCCAACCGGGGCGTGCCTCTGCCGCCTTTCTTGCCCATTTGAGAGCAAGTTCATCATTACCCAGAAGGAAATAACATCTCCCCATCCTGTCCATCACCTTTGCCGAAGATTCCAGGCTCCGGTAGATCTCCAATGCCTCTCTGTACCTCTGCATCTTTTCCAGAGACCTGCCGATCTTGTAAAGACCCTCCTCCTTCCATTCCTTATCCCCCCTCATCAGGTTCAGAGCTTTTTGTGGCTGCCCGGCCATTATCCATGACTCTGCAAGATTGAGCATTATTTCACGGTCAGACGGCCTGGATGCCAGTGCATCCTCCAGCACCTCAGCCGCCTCCTTCCACCTCTCCCTCTCCATCAACAGAATCCCGAAATGATAGAGGAAAGTGGGACCTGCTTTTCCCGATTTTCTCAAATCGACAAACAGGCTCTCAGCCTCAACAGGCCGGGATTCAATTATCAGCATGGCCTTCAGTCCTTTGAGATAGGGGTCCTTGCCGGATATATCCAGACCATCCAAAACGTTTTTTAGAGCCCTGTCCCTCTGGTTCATTTTAATATATGCCACTCCCAGATTGCGGTAGATCAGCGGCCTGCGCTTCTCTCCGGCAAATCTAAGCGCCACCCTGAATTCGGTGATGGCCCGGCCAATTCTCTCCATCTCCATCAGGGTAGTGGCAAAATCCATATGTATATCACTATTCTTATAGTCCAGCTTCAGGGCCTTCTCATAGAATGGGACCGATTCCTTTTTCTCCCCCATTGCACTGAGAATTTCGGCTTTCTGAGCCAGGACCCTGGAATCCTCCACACCGGCTGAAATCAGGCTATCACATAAGTTCGAAGCTGCCGTGAATTCACTTTGCTCCATAAGCCTGATAATCCTGCTGTCCACTTCCAGCCTCCCTTCTATTTCATTCCCGTCGTTATAACGGTCCATCCCACCCCGGCAGGAAGGCAATATCAGCAAGAAGACTAATAGAACGAAGGAAATTATTCTGCCTCTCATAACATTGCAATCATAATACTTGCCGATCCGCCTTGCAAGAAGCTGATGATAAAAGATCTGACCCGAATCACTCATAAAACAGCGGTCACCGCTGCCAGGTACGCCACCCCTGATGAATTATCAATACCACCAATTGACCTTTCGGCCACCTGATGCCATTCAAACCATAACAGCCTGTACCGGCAAAATAGAATTATCATTACTGTTTTAGTAAGGGTATAGTAAAACGATTTCATCAACCAGCCGGATCAAAGTAAATATCGCCCGTCCGGTCAGACAACTGTTTCTGGTTATACCTGCAAAAGCTACCTGAGCTTCTTAAGCTCCGGTTTTCTGAACTTGATCAGCTTGTGTCTCAACTTGCCCAGCAAGATATTGACGGGGTGGGACCGGGAAAGGAACCTGATTACCGCAGGGCGTCTTATGCCCATCTTGGAAAGCTCCAGGGCCGCCTTAGAGCTGGTGTTATCCAAACTGTAAGCCCGCAGGAACATCTGCCTGGCTTCGTTTCTTCTCTCCTGTTCCAGAAGAATTTTGCCCAGATTGACATACGCGATGGACTGGAGAGGACTCAACTTTACCGCTTTCCTGCAGATCTCTTCACCATGGTCAAGCCTGCCATTCTTGCCGACACAGAGGCCATAGTGGGACAGATAGAGTACGTTGCGGGGAGCAATCTTCAGCGCTTTGCTGAGCATCTTTTCAGCTTCGGGGTAATTCTTTCTTCTTACGGAAGCAAGGGCGTTTCTGTAATAATCTCTGGATTCGAAGGTATCGCAGGAGGTGAGTTCTGGCACAATTCAACTCCAGTTGCAACATGCACAAAAGCACCGTTCAAGCCGGATATGCACAACCACATGCTGACAAACAAGTTGGAGCACAGCTTCCGGCTTACGGTTTGATCAACACTCTGTAACACCGGAATGTCGCATAAACCATACCTCAGGGAGCTGATTCCGCTTCTCAATTGCAACAAACAGGTCCTAATCGCTGAATACCTTTTTGTATTTAATCTTTCGAATTTTTCCTGATATGACTTTTAGAGCCGTATCTGCGTAATTTATTCTATACTAATAAATTAGACAGCAACAACCGTATAATCCCTGCAGGGCCACGATCTCTCCATAACGGGACTGATTTTAACCAATTGACCTCCGCATTGGCCTTCCGCTGGTGAAAAACAATTAAATTACAGGATGATACAGATTTTACGGTCCTGCATCGAATAGCAATTTAATTATAACAGACTTAATCAGAACTGATCAGGCAGTTGACATATCTTACCATATAGGCTATAATTTCTTATTAAGAAGATAAATTCCTTTTGGTCTTACTGCAGTGCTTTTGCATCGAAAAAGGAAGAATTTTGTGGGATCAGTGAAAATTAAAGTAACGGCAATAACCCTTGCGATCTTCCTGTCTGCAGCGGGCGGCATACAGGCGGAAGAAATCGTCTCTATTCAGTTGGTGGGTAATTTCAACGGGATCACCTGTGATCCAGCCGATCCTGCCAACGAGATGGTGAATACCGCCCCCCATGTATGGCGCAAGCTCAAATTCATAAACGAACCATTCGACCCGGATACCATCAGTTTCAAATTCACCAAAAACGACTCGTTCTCCCCCGGGAACTGGGGCTGGAGTGGAGAATGGGGTATAGCCGAGTGGGGTTACGATCCCCCCAATATAATCAGGGTGCTACCGGACAGCGGATACTACTATTTCCAGTTCAACGATTCCACCTACCACTACCGGCTCGACCGGCCCGGAGGGGTTGTATCCGGTTACGTGACCGCTGAAAACTTCACCTCCGGTGTGCCCGCCGGCACAGTGGTTTCCCTGCATCATCCGGAGGAGAACCTTATTGGAAACTACATTGACTTCTACGATTCGACTTTCAGCTTTCAACACCTTCCTCCATCCACATACAGCCTGTCAGCTACGGCACCGGGATACAGGGATACCACCATCACGGGGATAGTACCGGTAGAGGATGAAACCACAAATATTCATATACACCTCCGTCAGGTAACTGCAGTAAGAATTTCCCGTGCTTCCTGTGATAGAATAGATAAAGACGTGATAATAAGGTGGACCACAGTCCGGAACGGAGGAGAAACCGCCTTTGACATCTACAGGGGGACTAATCCGGTATTCAAAGAAACAGCAAAAATTAACAACGCCCCGGTCAGGTCAACAGTATCATATGAATATGTGGACCGGGATAATGACCCGGCACAGGATTACTGCTATTATCTGGTGGAAAGGGACGGGGAAGGCTCCTTCAGATACGGCCCCCTTGAAGTATCAGGTATGAATACTCCGATGGTAGCAAGCTCTCTCGGTCAGAATTACCCCAACCCCTTCAATCCTGCCACAAATATTCCCTATTCCGTTGGTAGTGAAGACCGGAATAATAATATTGCTGTATCATTCTTTGATGTTTCGGGAAGAATGGTAGAGAGGTACAACCTGGGCAGAAAAGCACCCGGTGAATATATCTTTCACTGGAATCCATTTTCTCCGGGCAACGAAAAACTGACCTCCGGAGTATACTACTGCAGGCTGAACGTAGGCAAGAAGGTGTTTACCCGCAAGATGATCCTTCTCCGCTGATAAACCGGAGTGTGCCTTTTGAAACGCCTGCTTCTATCCATAACATTCATCATTCTGATATCCGGTAACGCCGCAGGGGTTATCAGTACCACCGGCTTCGACTTCGAAGAGCCGGTATTCACCGAACCGGGGGTACTGGTCAAGGATCACTCCCTGATAATCATAGACGGGAAATTCCATCTCTTCTATATCCGGGACCAGCAGAAAAATTTCGGCCACGCCGTATCTGAAGATCTGGAACACTGGTCCATCATGGAACCGGTTCTGGAAACCGGCCCGGAGGAATGGGACATAAAATATATCTGGGCGCCTCATGTGGTGCCCTATTCAGACTTCCCGGGTTACCTGTTCATGTACTATACCGGATTGAACAGCAATATGGCTCAACAGACCTGCCTGGCGGCGACCACCGCTCCGTCCGGCTGGGAGAAGGCATCTTCGTTAATCTTCACTCCATTCCACGGTGACACCGCCTGGATGAAATGGGATCAGAACGACTATTCTGATTTCAGGGATCCCTGCTTCTTCCATGATCAGGGCGGATACTACCTGATACAGACCGCCCGGGCCAATAATGGCCGGTCAGCTCTGGCCCTTTCCCGGAGCGATGACTACCTCAGGTGGTCCGATGCAGGGCCCCTGTATGTGCATAATAATTCCAACATCCTGGAGAGCGCCTTCCTGATGAAGAGAGATGATATATTTCATCTTTTCTTCACCGAGAGGAGTGTGGGAGGAATATCACATATGTCATCTGAAACACTCACCGGAGGATGGGATATAAAAACCAGGAGGGTCATCGACGGGGGACATGCCGCTGAGATTACCCGGACTTCAGAGGACATATACATCATATCCCGCCATACCAACTACAACACAGCAGCTGGAAACGATTTCTACTCCATACGATTCGACACCCTCTGCTGGGAAGGAAATGTGCCCCAAGTTAACCTCAGCCAATCATTCCAGGGCAACTGGAAGATAATGTGTGGTACTGCATTCCAGCATCAGCCGGTATTCCGCAATAACTTCGCCTTCCGGGGGGATCACAGCACAGATCCGGGTTTCGAAGGAGACTGGTGGATAGGAACCTCGGAAAGCTTCTGCGGACCAATGACCGGAACCGCCCCCGGAGATTACCGGGGGGATGAACCAAGGGGCGAAATAAGATCCTCATGCTTCCGGATCAGGGGCAGGTCGATGAGACTTCTGGTAGGAGGAGGCAACTATCCTGATTCCTGCTATATCGCCCTTTGTGAAGCAGGAACAGACAGGATACTTTGCAGTGAAACCGGACGTAACTGTGAAACCATGAGTGAAAGAATCTGGAATCTTAACCCCTTCAGAGGGAAACTGGTGTATCTGAAGATAGTGGATAACTGTTCAGTTGCCTTCGGACATATAAATGTGGATGGAATCAGGGAGAGGATGAGTTACGCCGAACCTCCTCCGGATGACGGCAATTATCGACTCGAACCGGACAAGGGATTAAAAAAGGTCAGGCTGGACGGGGAAGGACCGGGGGAGAATGAATTACCTGAACCGGGACCGGGAAATAGCCTGCTGAAGGCGAAACCTCCCACCCCTTCTCAATCCACTCTCTCCAATTATCCCAATCCCTTTAATCCCGTTACCACCATAGAGGTGATCTCAGCCCCGGTGAGCCGTCTTGAAATCATCCTCTACTCCATCGCAGGGAAAGCGGTCCGGCAAATCCCGGTCAGAACGGATCAGGAAGGAAGGGCAACAGTTACCTGGAACGGGCGCGACAGCCGTAACCATAAACTGCCGGCAGGAGTATATCTGGCCCGCCTCACCTCCGGTTCCGGTATCCTGGCTACTCACAAGTTGATCCTGATAAAGTAAGCTTTAGCACTGAAAATCATGCTTTGCTCCGGTTACCGGTGCCTGTCCGCCTTTGTCTCAAAGGCGACATCCCGCCCCCTCAGCTCCGGCTCCGGCATCCCGGCTACTCACAAATTGATCCTGATAAAGTGGCCTTTCTCCCCTTCAACCAGTATCGGCCCCGGCCGGCAGAATATTTTTGTCATTGCCTTTCTGCAACGCGGCAAGAGGTTTATGAATTAGCCGGGTTATTAAAGCAGATAAACATGGGCAGGCCATGACACCTGATCAAACACCAGCTTCGCCCGCCGCCCATCCGGGCGGAGCTCACATTCACCCACGGGCAAGCCAGTAAAACTCTGCCCTTCGGGTTATCGGAGGAACTCCGGAAAGATTTGCTTTCCATTTTTAAATAGTATGTTATCTTTTACTGGATGTCTGCTGCAATCAGAATAAGTTGTGTCCTGGCGACACTTGTACCTCTGTTATTCTCCCCGGTCAGGGGTGAGGATGTAAAGGGGAGGGAAATGGTAGGGTTAAGAATCGGAGGCCTGAGAACCACCGGCCAGATGAGATCCACATTCGGTTCGGGCACCGAACTGGAGCTTCATTTCATAGAGGGGTTAAAACCATGGCTGGGATTGGGGGGGAGCTTCTCCTCGCATAACTTCGGAGCCTCCAAGGACCGGGACAAGAATATTGAATACACCGGGATGGATACAAAGGTAGACCTGCAGATATACTCGATTACCCTGACCGTGGTAACCATGGCTCCCTCCTGGAAGAGGATCACCCCCTCCCTGGAGGGCGGATTCGGATTATATACCATAACCACCGTAATCGATGCCGGTATCTTCGAGGGGAGAAGAACCGACAACCAGCTGGGATTCTACGGAGGCGCCGGTTTCAGGATCAAGCTGACTGAAACCCTCTCCCTGGATGCCAACTTTAAATACCACCACGTTCTCTCCGGGGAAACCGACAGGCATCCGGTGTATTTCTACACCGGTGAAGATAGAACAGATATCTTTCAGATAGCAGCCGGAGTGGTAATCTTCACCGGTTGATCTGAATTTCCAGAACCCTGGCCAGAGGAAGGTTTTTGAACTATGAACGAGCGCGAAGAGTTAAAACAGATTCTTACAGACCGGTCGGTGCTGAAGGGGAATTTTACCCTGGTCTCGGGGAAGAAGAGCAGTTATTACATAAACGGCAAGATGACTACCCTCTATTCCAGGGGGCTTTATCTGGTGGCCAAACTTATGCTGGATATGATTGACCGGTATAAGTATGATGCCTTTGGTGGTCCCACCATAGGTGCAGACCCAATAATCGGAGCGCTGCTGACACTTACCTCCCGGAGGGGAAATATCAAAGAGGGCCTGCTGATCAGGAAAGAGACCAAGGGCCATGGAACCAGAAACCTGGTGGAGGGTAATCTTACCTCCGGCATGAGGGTGGCACTGCTGGAGGATGTTGCCACCACGGGAGGTTCAATCCTCAAAGCGGCAAAAGAAATAGAAGGGAACGGTGGCAGGGTTGCAGGCCTGTTTACCATTGTGGACAGGGAGGAGGGGGCCTCAGAAAACATCGCTGAAGCCGGTTATAACTTTAATTCATTATTCAAGATAAGCGAACTGCTTTAATCCACATTCACCGTTTCAAAATGCAGCTGTGATATCCCGGCCGCTGGATATGAAGATATATTTAAAGGTAGATACTCATGGGAAAGCCCATGGCACTTAATCAGAATACCAGCTTCGCCCGCCGCCCATCCGGGCGGAGTTCACATTCACCCACGGGCAAGCCAGTGGAACTCTGCCCTGCGGGTTATCAGACCCGGCGATCTATCTGAATTGCACCGTTTTTTTAACCTTTTCCTTTTTACCCACTTTGGAAGTATCGCTCACCAGGACAGAGAAGAGGGAATCCGGGAACTCCTCACCGTACCGGATCACCGGAATGAGATACTCGAAGTATCTTTCCCCCGACATCCAGGCAGTGAACCGGTTGGGAAACCATACTCCCTTCACCTTCCGGTAATCGCCGTAATCCTCCTGATATACGAAATTGGAATCAGACTGGTTTCTCACCTCCACGTTTCTGAGCAACCACTTTTTCCTGTCCGCCCGTATCTTTACCAGATATTCTCCATCCCTGTAACTGAGAATGACTTCACCGGGTTCTCCGGATTCATCACCGGTTATCTTCCCCGATTCTCCCCTGTTCAGCAACCACTTCAGAACAAGAGGGAAACGGTATTTTTGAAGCTCCAGCTCGGTCCCGGGAAGCCGGTCAACCTTTCCAGTACTGTAGAGAAACCGGTATCCCTCCTCCCCGTCATAAACCACTATCTGAATATTTACCAGCTGGCCGTCCCTGACCATCATGGTCTTGGTTTTAAGTTTCTGGCCGTTTCTGAATATATCGAAGGGATGGCTCCTGGCCACATTCTTGCTGGTCAGATCCCTGATGAACCCTCTCCCCACATAATGCTGCAGTTCATCCACCTTCTCTTCGCCGCCGTAGGCCTTGATTATTCTGTCTACCGCCTGTCGAGGATTATTCACCCTGCCGGAGCAGGAAAAAACAATCAGGGCTGCCGAAAAAATCAGCATCCATCCCGGGGAGATTGCCCTCTTTCCAGCTTGGTTCATATATTTCCTCCTTATATCAGCGGCGGCACGGATTATCCACCTTCCGGCTTTCCCTGTAGTTCCGGCCGTCCATCAACACATTCGGCGGGTACATTCTTGCCGGCCAGAATATCCGGCTTCCTCGGTTATGAAATTACAGTACTATATTTTACTTTTCACCAGTTCCTTCTTCAGCTCCGAAATAGCCTCCGTGGGATTAAGATCCTTGGGACAGGCCTCCACACAGTTGAATATGGTATGACATCTCCACAGCCCGTGCTTGTCATCCACGGGCTCCAGATGTTCCCGGGCACCCTCATCCCTGCTGTCCACCACAAAACGGTATGCCTTCAGCAGGGCATGCGGCCCCACATAACTCTTGTCGGACCAGAAAGAGGGACAGGATGAAGTACAGCAGCCGCACAGAATGCATTCGTACAGTCCATCCAGTTTATCCCGCTCCTCCTGACTCTGAAACCTCTCCTGATCTGTGGGCGGGGGAGAATGCGAAATCATATAGGGCTTGACTGCCATCAGACCTTCCACCATCGAATCGATATCCACAACCAGGTCCTTTATAACAGGATAACCCCTGAGAGGTTCCACTACCACGGTATCTGTCTTGAGAGCCAGCGTCTGAGTCTCACAGGCCAGACGGTTTACCCCGTTGATGGTCATACCGCAGGAACCACAGATTCCGCTCCTGCAGGAACGCCTGAAGGTGAGGCTTCCATCCTGCTTCCATTTGACCTGGTTCAGGCAATCCAGAACGGTTTGACCCTTCTCTGCATCCACCTGATATTCCTGAACGTAATGGCCTCTTCTGTCATCATCCGGATTGAATCTATTTATCCTGAATGTTATCTTCGCCATTTCAGGGCCTCCTTTAATACTTTCTTTCCTTGGGCTGGAATCTGGTAATGACTACCGGCTTATAATCGAACGTAATCTTCCCATCTTTACGGTAGGCCAGGGTGTGTTTAAGCCACTTCTTATCATCCCTGTCCGGAAAATCAGTCCGGCTGTGAGCGCCCCTGCTCTCCTCCCTCTCCAGAGCTCCCTTTACAACCACTTCGGCGAAATCGAGCATATGCCCCAGTTCCAGTGTCTCCAGAAGATCATAATTAAACCTGTCACTCCGGTCATCCAGCTTCACCCTCTTATAGCGTTCCTTGTATTCATTCAGTTTGTCCAGCATGGTTTTAAGCTTGCCGGCATCCCTGAATATACCACAGTACTCTGTCATGTTGACTTGCAGGTCTTCCCGGATCTCCACCGCTCTCTGGTCACCATCGGAGGACATATGTTCGTTTACCTTCTGGATGGCCTCCTTCGCTGCATCAGGAGGAATGGGATAAAACTCCTCATCCTCGATGAGATCCTTCTTTATGGATTTCCCCGCCCTCCTGCCGAACAGGGAAGCCTCCAGGAGGGAATTGGTTCCCAGCCTGTTGGCCCCGTGCACACTCACACAGGCACATTCTCCTGCCGCATAGAAACCCTTTACCGGCTTCTCCTTTCCGTCAGCCAGAACCCTGGAATGGATATCGGTGGGAATGCCCCCCATGGAGTAATGTGCGGTGGGCTGTATGGGGATGGGTTCCTTGACACAATCAACATGCAGGAACTTCCACGCCAGTTCGTGGATCTGAGGCAACTGCTTCATTATCTTTTCCTCACCCAGGTGCCTCAGATCTATATGCACGTAACTCTCGCCATTTATCCCCCGCCCCTCATTTATTTCAGTCTGAATGGAGCGGGAAACCAGATCTCTGGGAGCAAGCTCCATCTTTTCAGGTGCGTATTTCTCCATGAACCGTTCACCATCACCATTAAGCAGATATCCGCCTTCACCCCTGGCCCCCTCGGACACCAGAATACCCTGCTTGTACAGTCCGGTAGGATGAAACTGCACAAATTCCATATCCTCCACCGGCAGGCCCGCCTTGATTACCAGGCTCAAGCCATCCCCGGTGTTGGCCAGTGCATTGGAAGTAATGTTGAATACCCTTCCGTATCCACCGGTGCCGAACATCACCGCCCGGGAGTTGAACACATGCAACCCTCCGTTAATTACGTCCCACGCCACTACACCCCGGCATATATCATCCTGGATAATCAGAGACAGGACATAAAACTCGGAGTAGAAACGGACACCATTCTTAACGCAAATTTCATAAAGATTGTGAAGCAGGGCATGCCCGGTACGGTCGGCGGCATAGCAGGCTCTGAGCACAGGCCCGCCCCGGCCGAAGTCCTTGGTATGACCACCAAATTTCCGCTGGGCTATCCTCCCCTCTCTGGTTCTGGAAAATGGTGTACCATCGTGTTCATATTCCCTTACCACCACCGGAGCTTCCTTTACCAGAATCTCAATAGCATCCTGGTCTCCCAGGTAATCACTCCCCTTTACCGTGTCGAACATATGCCATTCCCAGTGATCCTCTTCCTCATTGGCCAGAGAGGCGGCTATCCCTCCCTGGGCCCCCCCGCTGTGCGACCTGGTGGGAAAAACTTTACTCAGTACCGCTACATCCAGTTCTCCGGAGGTTTCCACAGCCGCTTTCATTCCGGCCAGGCCGGCACCCACTATCACCACATCATGGTGATGTACACTGTGTACCGGTACTCCTTCTACATCATGAATTGATTCGGGATCGGATATTTTAGCCATCTGTTAACCTCCCGCCTGGAAAGGAAGTATGGTTAGAATTCCCAGGGTAACAAAAACTACAGCCGTGACGGAAAGCACTCCGAATATGGTTATCCTCAACCATGGCTGGTGAATATAATCATCCAGCACTATCCATAGGCCATAGAGACCATGAAACAGCGCTATTATCAAGAAGGAAATATCTATGGTTTTCCAGAGTGGAGTGGCTACCCGGTCGGCCACTGCGCTGAAATTCAATTCTCCTTCTATGAATACATGAAGCCAGATCACATGTATGAACAGAACCACTGCCAGATAAATTCCGCTTATCCTCTGGAATAACCACAGGAGAGCTCCGCCTGACTTGACTCTATCCTTGTAGTACATAAGGTTCTCCTTTCACTATCCCAGAAGGCCGAAGTTGGTTGCCATTACAGCACCGATAACAGCCCACGATATCAGCCAGAGAACAACAGCCACCAGGAATAGAGCCTTCTGCTTTTCTACCAGAATCCCCATATCGATCAGGGTAACCCTCAGACCGTTAAAAAGATGGTAGAGAATGACTCCCACCAGTCCAATCTCAAGCGTCTTGAACAGGGGGTTATTAAAAAACTCCATGATGGTGTTGAACTCATCCTTCCCCACAATCATATGATGTATAACCCAGATATGGAGAAGCATATAGAATATCAAACCAAGACCGGAAAACCTGTGAAGGATCCAGGCAAAGGTGCCCAGATGTATCCGGTAGTGCTTGATAACCCTCATAGGGTCCCTCCCATTTAAAAGTCCGGTTCAATGCCCGTCGAACAGCTGCGCCCGCCGGAGAATCTGATGTTACCGGTGGCACTTGAGCTTCATTTCACTGGAATATATCATAATGGCAGTACCCCGTCAATCAAAGCCGCCACTAATTATTACCGGATAAGGATGGAAAGATTCATTCCGGCCCTGCAGCTCCCCCGCTTTTACTAAAGCCTGCCTCCTGAATGCCGAATATGTATTACAGCAAGAGCAGTTTACTGCAATTCTCCCCGGCCTTTAACGAGGTTAGAAATCAGCCAGCCATGAGGGGGGAATTGCAGTTTTTTTTCAAGTCCTCGCCCGGGCCGAAATTACACCTGTATCCACCCCATCCATTTATCTCTCTCCCTGTCTCAATCTCCGGATTACCGGCCGGATAATTACACTAACCCTTATGCAGGCTTCTCCTCAGTTTTACCTCCAGTTCAGGAGGAAGTGGTTTTATTTCAGGGCGCTCGATTTCCGGCTCAGCGCGGGAATGATCCAGGGGTGCGGGGATATAAGGCTCCTTCTCCAGGATGAGATGAAGTATTACCAGGGCGGCCTCCTTGTCCGGTATCATACCCCTTCCCCCTGTGTCGGGATCAGCCTGGGAAAAGGGGGGAATGGGGGAACCCACGCAGGAGGGACATCCGTGTTCACAATCGCACGATTGAATCAGTTCCAGCGCCGCCTCCATAATCTGATCCGCCAGATCATATGACTTCAGAGCGAACCCCAATCCGCCCGGATACTTGTCATAAATAAACAGGGCCGGTCCCCCGGTAGATCGTGAATTTACTGTGGTGCCGATATCCAGGGGATCACACATCACAAACAGGGGAGCCACCTCCCTGAGCACATTGGACAGGCCCAGCATTCCTTCTCCCGGGACCCGGCCGTGCTTTCTCACCTCCCGGTGTATCTCTGCAGGAGGAACTATCCAGGTACCCGCGGTTTCCAGAATCTGGGGAGGGAGGTCGCATTTACCGAAACCTATGGAATCCCTGCTCCCGAATTTAATCTTCCTGAACATGAAGGTCAGATCGGTCACCGAGACATCTCCGAACCCCATCCTGCTGATTCTCCAATCCCTGTTCTTCTCCTCCCGGTCGATCTTTACCTGTACCTCCGTAATCGACTGGGTGTAGTAATCCACGTTGGTCTTTTCCACCAGAGCGATTTTCTTTTCGGTGTCCATCTCTTTAACAAAGTAGGTCTCTGCCTCGTGCAGATATATTGCCTGCGGATGCACCTGCTGGAAAGCGCTGGCTTCATCTATGGTCCCGATAACCCTCTCGACATCGGTAACATCCATAATGGTGTAAGTATCGGGTGATATATTCCTCAGGCTTACATCTGCGCTGGGATACCCCCTGCCACACCAGAACCAGCTCCCTTTAACAAAATTAAGCTCCCTCTCGTCCTCCAGAATCTGAGCAATGGCCGGGGCATACTCTCCCCACTCCCTGACCTCATCTGCTTTGAGGGGAAGCTCAAATGCAGCTGCTCTGAGCTGACCCAGCAGTATGTGGGGATTCTGCTGATCTATTATCGCATTTTCCGGCGATCTCCCGAAGAAATACTCCGGATACCTGACCAGGTACTGATCCAGCGGCGTATTATGGGATATCAGGAAGACTACCGACGCCTCGCTTCCCCTTCCCGCCCGTCCCGCCTGCTGCCAGGTGGAGGCGATGCTTCCGGGATAACCTACTATCACGGAGGCCTCAAGCTCCCCCACATCTATCCCCAGCTCCAGGGCGTTGGTACTGATAACCGCCTTCAACTCCCCGTTAAAAAGACGTTTCTCTATCTCCCGCCTCTCGGCGGGAAGGTACCCGCCCCGGTAGGGGTGAACTGAATCACCCAGAGAGGAGCGCTTCTCATTCAGGGCTTCCCGGGTGTATCGTGTGATAACTTCGCTCACCACCCTGGCCCTGACAAAGGTTATAGTCTGAACATTATCCATCACCAGCCTGGTAACCAGCTGAGCTGCTTCTATATTGGAGGATCTCCTCTCCATCCCGGTTATATCCAGGGTGGGGGGGTTCCACAGGATGAACCGCTTTCTGCCCCGGGGCGAACCATCCCTGGTAATTACCTTTACCTCTCTCCCCATAAGCCTGCCGGCATGTTCACCGGGGTTGGCGATGGTGGCCGAAGAGGCGGCAAATACCGGATCGCTGCCATAGTGGCTGCATATCCGGGATAATCTGTGAATAACATTGGCCACATGCGAGCCGAATATGCCCCTGTAGATATGTATCTCGTCTATCACCACAAACTTAAGCCGGGAGAAGAAGGAAGCCCATTTGGCATGATTGGGAAGTATACCGGAGTGGAGCATATCCGGATTGGTCAGAAGAATTCTGGCTTTCTCCCTGAGTTTTCTTCTCAGGGATGTGGGGGTATCACCATCGTAGGTTCCCGCTTCGAACCGGAACCCTTCCCTGTTATTATACCTTTTGAGCACTCTGAGCTGGTCCTGGGCCAGGGCCTTGGTGGGAAAGATATACAGGGCGGTACCCTCCGGGTTACCCAGCAGTTCCTCCAGAACGGGAGCGTTGTAGCAGAGGGTTTTACCGCTGGCAGTCGATGTTACCATAACTATACTGTTGCCCTCCCTCAGTTCCTTTATGGATTCGGCCTGATGGATGTACAATTTCTCTATGCCATCCTCGGCCATGGCCCTGCGAAGTTCCGGCGGAAGAGGGGGCTTGAGTTCTCCGTACCTGGCTTTTCTCTTTTCTATATCCCGGGTATGGACAATCTGGTCGCGGTAAAAGTCCTCCACCGATATCTTCCGCAGAAATTTCTCTACCTCCAAGTCAACTCCTCCCTCTTTCCGGCAAACTCTTCCTCCGGTCTCATCTCAGAAACGTTCCCTCATAAAAACCATAATCAATTTTATCATGGTCACCAGATCCAAACGGTTATGATGAATAACCCTCTCTATTTCACCGGCGTCGCCGCTTCTCACAAAATCGTGATAGACTCCCGGAATTCTGCAGCCCGGTATATCCCCCGCCCTCTTTCTGCCCAGGAGGTACACCTCCAGGGTCTGAAGTTTATGGTTGGGAGTTCTTCCCTTAAGTACCTTCCGGGCCACCGGAAGAAGGTCCAGGTGACGGCAGTTGTTTCCCAATTTCATTCCATGATAATGCATCCTCTGGCGCAGGAAGGGAATGTCAAATCCATTACCGTTGTATGTTACCAGCAGGCTGTATGAATCAAGCATCTCTTTCAAAAAACAGAGTATTGCTCTCTCTTCGGTATAATCGCGGGCAAACAACTGATCCAGGATCAGTTGTTCATCCGACAGGTACATCAGTCCTGCCAGGAAAAGAGGAGTCATATTCAGTCCGGTGGTTTCGAGATCGAGAAAACATATCTCCCCGGCGGTGCTCTCTTCCAGAATCCGCAGCTTATCCATCCCTGCTCCCTGTTCTATCATCGAGCCGGAGATCAGATCCGTATACTGACGGGGAAGACTCCCGGCATCCTCCCAGATACTGGAAGCGGGCTCCAAGACCCGGTAAAAACTTCCATCCCCCGTAGTTATCTCTCTGCCTGGAATCAGTTCCTCCAGGGGACCGGTACGTAAGTGGAGGGAATCGAAATCCCTGCCATCCACACCCGCCCCCTTCTGAACATCCGAAGTATCCCACTTCGGTTTAATACCGAAAGCGCCTCTTGCCTTACGGCGGAGAGCCTCCAGTTCCCCGGCCAGATTCCTTCGGTCTGCGCACATGGCATCTTCTCCTATACAAACAGGTCATCCCGGCCCCACCGTTACCTGAGTGAAGAATACTCTATTGAATGATACATTTCAACAATCCACTTCAGCGGATATGGAATGATTTATGCGGAAAGAAATTTGATACCTGGATATTATCATTCAGGTAAAATTAATGATAATAAGACAGAGAAATTTACCGAATATATGAAATGAAGTGCTGTGTGGAAATCAGTAATAATGGCAACTCAGGGGCCGGCCGGTCCCGGATAGAAGGGCCGCTATGCAGCTTCTCAATCTCCGGAAAAACAGGGAAGCGAGAAATCATGTTACTCTTTTCCTTGACTTTAGTGCTCCGTTTCGTATATCTATCGAGAAATGAAACTGTGGTGATATATGAGAATTAACAAATCCATATCGGTAATGATAATGGTAAGCTCGCTTATTCTTCTGGCGGTGGCTGTGGCAAGGCTGGTGGATCAGAGAAGCGGAAACGATACCATCCATTCCAATGTGGTAACGGTAAAAGCCGGAGAAGAGGATAAGCAGGAAAAACAGGCTTCTCAGCCTGAAGAGACAAGTAATCCTCAACCCGCCCTGGCCGGAGTGGTAGGAAGGAACAGCAGTTTCTTCGACCTGATGAGCAAGGGTGAAATATCCCCCCCCATGATATACCGGATAGCCAGAGAATCAAAACAGGTGTTTGACTTCAGCAGGATCTACCCGGGGCAGTATTATCAGCTCTATACCGACAGCCTGGATAATTTCAAGAGGCTGGAATTCGCCATAGACGATGAAACCTATATCGAAGTGGAATCACAAAATGGCAAAATATCAGCGAAGAGGCAGTGCTATCATTTTGATACAGAGGAGAAATATATATCAGGGGCAATCAAATCCTCCCTGTTTGCCGCCATTCAGGAGCAATCCGCGCCCATGGAAGTAGGTATGAAATTGGTAGATATATACGCGTGGGACATAGACTTCTTTACCGATTTACGGGAGAATGACTACTTCAGGATAATCTATGAAGAAAAGATCAGGTTCGACGGATTGAAGAAGATCGGACGGATAAAAGCGGCAGAATTCAATACCAGAGGCAAAAGCCACTATGCCTTCCTCTACAGGGGGAAGGATGATATGGCTGACTACTTCGACAGGGATGGCAATTCACTCAGAAAACAGCTTCTCAAAGCGCCCCTTTCCTACTCCAGAATAAGCTCGAGTTACAGCAGGAGGCGTTTTCACCCGGTGCTGCACCGTTATATGCCTCATTACGGAATAGACTACGCGGCACCCACAGGCACTCCGGTTATGTCCACCGGTGACGGTTCGGTAATAACAGCTTCCTACAGAAGGGGAAATGGCAACTATGTCAAGATAAGACACAACAGCAACTTCATTACCTATTACCTCCATCTGTCCCGTTTCGGGAGAGGAATCAGGCGGGGAGCAAAGGTGACACAGGGACAGGTTATCGGATATGTCGGCTCCACCGGCTATGCCACCGGTCCCCACCTGGATTACCGGGTTAAGAAGAACGGCCGGTTTGTTAATCCCCGTCTACTGGATCTGCCTCCGGCGGAGCCGGTGAAGCATGAAGAGATGCCGGATTTCCTTGCTCTCCGGGATGACTACATGGATGAACTCAGTGGAATATCTATAGACGGGCTGCCTCCCGAAAGGTATTATGCCAGCGATAACGAGAGGGGTTCCCGGGATAACCGGTACTCTGGAGCCGCCTCTCCGGCAACCAAACATTCAACCTCAAATTGACATATGTCCACCCGGGAGAAAATTCTGGTTCATACCTGTTGTGCCGCCTGCGCCTGTTATGTTCTTCCCCGCCTGTCCCACCGTTTCGAGGTAACTGCATTCTTCTTTAACCCCAACATTCATCCCCGGCAGGAATACCGGCACAGGCTGCGGGAAACCGCGGAACTATGCCGCAATCTAAATATCCCTCTTACCAGGGGGGATTATTCCGCCGACCTTTGGTGGGAGGTGATAGAGCCTTACCGTGACCTGCCGGAGAGGAGCAGGAGATGCTGGTCCTGCTATCGCCTCAGACTGGAGCAGACCGCCCTCAGGGCCAGGCAGCTTAATATACCTGCCTTTACCACTACCCTTTCGGTAAGTCCACATAAAGTATATACCAAAATTGCCGGGGAGGGAAGGGCAGCCGGTGAAGAGTACGGGGTTGAATTCCTGGAGGAAGATTTCAAGAAGAGGGACGGATTCAAGATAAGTGTACAGAGAAGCAGGGAGCTTGGTATAACCAGGCAGGACTACTGCGGTTGTCTTCTAAGCCTCAGAGAGGCGGAACAGCGCCGCAACCCCGGGTAGAGCATCTTTTCCGGGGCCCTTATCAACCCGGCGGATATTCATTATCCTGCTTAATATATGCTGGATTTCCTATGGGGAGAAACCACCTTCAGGCCGGATGTTCTTTTCGATTGCATCCACCGGACAGACCTCCCTGCAATTATCGCATTCATCACATATATCCTCTTCTATATAATACTTATCTTCACCACCCATAATCGCCTCCAGCGGACACAACGCCACACATTCGCCGCAGCATATACAGTTGTTATTGATCCGGTATGCCATACCCCCTCCGATTCTGCTGCAATAAACTAAGTCAAGTGATTACACAATTCATCTGTGGTTACCAGTCATATTTCCCCTTACCCTTATCACCCCCTGTTCTTCTATCATGGCCACCACGCCGGTGTTAACCGCCGGGGTGCATTCCTCCCATCCCCCCTCTCATCTCCCCCTTTCCCGAGGGCTCCAGCTCGATCAGGACAGAATCTTTCAGATCCAGATATCGGGCGGATCTCAATATCTCCTTACCGGAGATTCCACTGAAATCATAATCCTGTCCATTGTCAAAATAAATATCTCTTGCTGTCAGGTATGCCCGGTTCATGGTGGAGAGTTTTCTTCTGGCCCTCCTTCCCCTGAGCCTTGATATGGCAGTAACTATCTCCTGTTCCCCGGCCGGATTTTCAATCAATGACTCAATCACTCTGTCCAGCGCTTTCATGGCGGAATCCCTGTTTTTAGCCCTTGTCCCCACTACCGCCTTTATCACAGCGCATCCGGGCATTCTCTCCACTGAACATCCGGTAGAATATGCCAGTCCCAGATTCTCCCTGATCTCCTGCTGCATCCTCATGCTCAGTATCCCGGCTGTCACCGGCAGATAGCTGAAACCTTCCCCTTCCTCTATTAACCATCCTCTGACTATATATGCCCCTTTCTTATCCACCTTCCTGGCTACCGGCTGCCCTGTTTCCGGCAGACCAGGGGGTGGACAGCTTATATCCCTTCCCGGCCTTATATTTTCAAATAATTCTGCCACCTCCCGGCCGGTATTCTCCGACTCACCACCCCAAACCACGGAAACAATAATATTATTTCCCGCTATCAGGGAATCCCTGGTGTCTGCAACCTGTTGGGGGTATATACTCTCCAGCTGGCGGGATGATGGAATAACCGGCTCTCCGTAGGGATGATCACCAAACAGCTGGTAACGGAGCATCCTGTCTATGATAGAGGAAGGGGATGCCAGCCTTACTGCCAATTCCCCCCTTGTATTCTTCATTGTGCCATCTATATCCTCCCCGGCGGGACGGAAGGAAGTTAGATATTCCAGCAATTCACGGCAGGCTTCTACCACATTTTCAGCCGGTGATTGCAGTGCCACAAATGAGAAAGCGGGATTGAGATAATAATTATCGAAGGGGATATATGGATTATCTGACCACATAACTCTTGCTCCCCACCGGGCCAGTCTGGAAGATAAAGCCTTTCCCTCCCCGGAATGTTCCAGCACCGCATTGAGCAGGAAGGGGGATATTGTATCTTCCCCTCCATCCAGACAGTTGCGTCCCTTAAACAGTATAAATACCGCCGCCATGCCGGAACCGGACCGGTGACGGGATGCAATAACACAGCCATTTTTAAGAACTTTCTTCTCCATCTTCACCGGCTTATCCGTAAATTCATCCATCTCCAACAGCTTACCGGTGATACAGCCATTGAACTCCGGGTGTGCAAAGTTCCGCTTCAGCAGCTCCCGGACCCGGCCACTTCCTGCCCGTGGTATTCCCTCTTCCAGCTGGCGGAGATACCTCTCCCCGAACATGGCAATACGTTCACCCTCCCTCATAATATAGAGATGGTATCTCTCCCTGTTAGCCTCCAGGCCGGATTTTAGCGACACTCTCGCTGCATCCACCTGTTCAGGGGAAGGTCTCCATCCGGCGATTCTTTTCAGTAATTCCCCTATCTGTTCTTCCGAAACCGGTCCCTCCGGTTTGCCGTAACAGCTTAATCTCAGAGCGGAAAATTCCCGGTGGACCTCCAGGCCGACCTCCGGCTCTGACAGGGACCGGGAGCTGAAAGCCTCCTGGAGGGGTGAATTCTCCCCCTCCAGCATCTGATGCAACAGAATCAGCGCCGGGAAAAGCTCACTCTCCACTCCCGGCATCCGCACCAGAATATCCAGCCCCGGCTTCAAACCTGGCAAGTGTTTCTCTATAAGTTGGTTACTCCACCCCGGGACCAGTCTGCCCATACCGTAATTATCATCACTTCCCCCCTCTCTCCCTACCGATTCTTCAGCCGCCTCAATCTCTTCCCAATATACTTTTTCCGGACCCCCCGGAGGCGATTCCCCGAAAAAATAATCAGCTATCCAGCCCTCCGCCCTGGAAATATCAAAATCGCCCATAAGAAAAATTCTCATTCCGGAGGGCCGGTAATGCTCCCGGTAATAATCGATTATCTCGGCCCTGGTCACCGCCTCTATATTGGATTGGTAACCCAGCACCGGTTCAGCCAGCAGGCTTCCCCGGTAAAGGTATCTTTCCACCAGCCTGTTGCGGTGGGATACCGGGTCGTCAAGGCCCTCCCTGATCTCCTCTATTACCACCCTCCGCTCCTTCTCCAGTTCGGACGGAGGGAATATTGAGTGGAGCAGCATCTGGGAGAGAATTTCCAATCCCCCCTCCAGGTAACAACTCCTGACCATCAAAAAAAATACGGTAGTCTCCTTACGGGTGAAGGCATTAAGGAATCCCCCCCTGTTGCCAACCCAGCCGCTTATCTCTTCCCGGCTGTAACGTTCTGAACCATCGAAAACCAGATGCTCCACCAGGTGAGAAATGCCCCGGTTAAATGAAGTTTCATGCACCGAACCGGCATCCACGGCCACCATTACACAGGCCATATCAGAACCGCCCATGGGCTGATAGATTACCTCTCCCCCCTCGGGGTATCCATTTACCACCCTGCTTCCCGATACCGTACTCCCCATAGAAAAAATATTTACTGCCGACAAAACAGCAAAAACAGCGATCAATTTCTTCATATCAACCCCGGTCTATTCCATGAAAACAACAGTTGCACAGTTCCGCAGACACTCCCATAGATTTATCAGGCTCTACCGTCCTGATCAACCGGTATGTATTGAACTTCCGGTGACATCTTCAGCCGCTTCATAGAGCGACTCCGAGAGGGTGGGATGGGGAAATATTGATTCTGAATACTCCTGCACAGTCAGCCCTCTATCCAGTGCCACTATCCCGGAAGCTATCAGTTCGGTAGCCTGAGGCCCTATGATATGCAGGCCCAGCAGTCTGCCCTGATCAGTGGAAGCTATCCACTTTACCATACCACTATCCTCTCCCAGCCCCCTGGCCTTTCCGTTGGCTGCAAAGGGGAAACGCCCTGTCTGGTAATCCAGCTTCTGTTCCCTGGCTTCCTCTTCGGTGATCCCCACCCCGGCTACTTCAGGAATGGTATAAATAGTAACCGGAACATTGGAGTAATCTACCTCTCCCGAACCACCCATGGCATTTTCTGCTGCCACCAAACCCTCCCTGGTGGCTACATGTGCCAGCAGATATCCTCCCACCACATCCCCGGCAGCGAAAACCCCATCCACATTGGTCTCCATTCTCGAATTTACCTTGATCCCCTTCTTATCATAATCAATTCCCGCACTCTCCAACCCCAATTCCTCCACATTGGGCTTCCTTCCCACCGATACCAGGGCAATCTGCGCATCTATCTCCTCTCCCCCCTCCAGATACGCGGTAAGGGAATCCTCTCCGGCCTCCATATTCTCCACTTTTACCCCCAGATGAACCTTTATCCCCCTTCTGCCAAAGAAACTCTTGAGATATCTCCCTATCTGCATGTCCACGGGATCGATCAAATTAGGCAACATCTCCACAATTTCCACAGAGGACCCCAGAGCCCTGTATATGGAGGCGAATTCGCAACCTATTACACCTCCGCCTATAACCAGGAGGCTCTCCGGAATCCGGTCCAAACCGATAATATCATTACTTCCCAGTATTCTATCTCCATCCGCCTTCATACCGGGAATAGACACCCGCCCGGAACCGGTGGCAATAATCAAGGCATCCCCCCTGACCTTACCGGCGCCCTCGATCTCGATCTCCCGGGAAGATATCAGCCTTCCCCTTCCCATTACCACATCAACCCCCGCTTTCTTGAGAAGACGTTCCACTCCACTCACCAGCCCCTTCACCACCTTCTGCTTTCTTTTCTGCAGGGAATAAATATCGGGAGTAACTCCGCCGGTTAATCCATTATCCATACTGCCGCCTATCTCCTCCATCTGATGAGCCACCGCATGGAAGGTCTTGGTCGGTATGCATCCCCAGTTCAGGCATACCCCTCCCAGATATTCCTTCTCCACCAGGCATACCTCCGCTCCCTTCCGGGCTGCCCTGATAGCAGCCGGATAACCGGCCGGTCCGCCACCCATTACCACCAGGTCATATCTTTCCTTCATTCGGCTACCTCTTACTTTCCCTCCACTTTGTTCTTGAGAAGTTTCGCCTGAGACCGTGACAGCTCCATCTCACTGCCGTCGGCATCATTCAGCACCATAATATAACGTCCTCCCGACCAGGGAACAATCTGTGAGATCATCTCCGGGTTAACCAGGTAATCACTGCCCAGCCGGGAAAAGACAGATGGATCCAGCTGAACCTCCAGCTCATCCATATCAGTATAGTTGGTTCTGAACTTGCCCTTGACCGTATATGCCATTATAGCTTCCTCCTCTGCTCTCAACAGAGCCACATCCCCAACTTCGATCAGGGATAATTCCTCACCCCTCTTCACCACCACCTGAGGAAGAAATCTGGTTCCCACCTTGATATTGCCGGTAAGTTTTTTAAGCTTTTTATTATAATCTTTATCCTCCCCCCCCAGCATCCTTCCGGCCCGCTCAAGAGCCTCTCTCAACTCATCCGTATTAATCGGTTTGAGCAGATAATCCAGGGCATTGGCCTTGAAGGCTCTTATGGCATATTGATCGTAGGCGGTAGCGAAGATGATAAGCGGAACCTCCTCCTTATCCAGAAGCTCTTCCACAACCTGGAACCCATCCATCCCGGGCATCTGGATATCCAGGAAAACCAGATCCGGTTCCTTCTCCAGAATCCGGTCCACCGCCTCTCTACCACCAGCCGCCTCCGCTACGATTTCCACATCCTCGAAATCTTTCAGAAGATAGCTCATTTCATTTCTGGCCAGTTCCTCATCATCCACTATCACAGTTCTAATCTTCAATTAAAGTACCCCTCTCATTTATCCTGGGAATGTATAACTTGACCTTTACCCTGTTATCCCCGCTGGGGGAAATGGTAAACTCGAATTCTCCCCCGCTGTATATACGCAGACGTTCCACCACATTCCTCAAACCCACCCCCCGTTCAAATAAACTTTCCAGCCCGGTCACATCGAGTCCGGGACTGTCATTCTCAATCTCCACCTCCATCCCCTCTCCCCGCACCCTCGAGCTTATCCTCACTTCCCCCCCCCGGGTACACTGGGATATTCCATGTTTGACCGCATTCTCCACCAGTGGTTGAAGAATCATCACCGGCACATTCCTGTTTCTGGTGCCCTCTTCTATATCCTTTACCACCTTCAACTTGTCATCACCAAACCTGACCCTCTCTATGTCAAGATAATCGTCCACGAAATCCATCTCTTCCTCAAAGGTGTGAATATCTTTTGACTCCTGTAGAGATTTCCGGAATATGGAGGAAAGTTTCAGGGTCATCTCCCTGGCTTTTTCCGAATCTGTCCTGATCAGGGCGGATATGGAATTGAAGGTGTTAAATAGAAAGTGAGGATTTATCTGGCTGCGCAAGGTCATCAGCCTTGATCTTACCAGTTGTTCCTCCTCCTCCCGGTAAAGTATATCCCTGCGGGTGTTATCTGCAATCTTGAGAGCTATTCCCAGGGTATAAATCACCGAAATAAGGTCCACCGCCACTACCAGGCTGAACCTGGGATTAAGCCCGAATATCATATTGGAACCGTACTGATTGATCAGGGCGTATCTTCCCGAGGCCGCTGCTATGCAGAAGGCAAATGGTATAAAATGCCGGTATATTGATCCCCTGAATAAACTCTCTCCAAAATTATAGAATATCATCAAGGGGTTCATGGAATAGTTCCACACCTCACTCCCTCTGCTCAGCCTGCTGTAAATTAAACCGGCCAGCAGGCCCACCCCCAGATAGAAGGGAAGTGCAACCGTTTCTCCGAATACGAAACATACTATCCCAACCGAGCCCCCCACCAGTATCCCTACCCAGGTTCCTCCCATAAAACCGGCCAGCAGGGTGCCCTCAAGAGATAGATCCAGGGCTCCCTGATAGGTGTGTTTCCTTGCCAGAACACCTATCACGAATATGGTGGCCAGTATAATACCGAACCGCAAACGGGAGGAGAGGGATTCGCTCCTTTTCATCAACACATCCAGTGAAGACTTGAATCCCAGAACCAGGCTTATCACACTCGCCATTACCGCGATGCGGAGAAGCAGGTTTATCAGTAACAACTGATCTTCAGTGAAATTGAAAGACATAACCCTCTATGCCCTTTTCCCTATCTTCGCAAGGATAATAAAGTCACCAGCTGTTTCTTATAATAGTCCTTCCTTTTCAATCCATCGATCCTCTCCACTACATTTCCCATCTTGCTGATAATATATGTGGTAGGAAGGGTATTTGCTCCTCCGAATGAATTAACCACCTGCTCCCCGTTTATAAATAACGGGAATTTAATATGATAATCGCTGATAAAAGCCTTTGCCCCGGCAGGGGTGAAATCTTCATCCATCAGGATCCCGATAATGGTAACATTCCCGCCAAACTCACGCTGGAGTTTGTTCATCAGGGGGATAAGTTTCCTGGAATCCCTGTTCCAGCTCATGATGAAATTTACCGCCAGTATCTCACCCTTGAAGCTGGACATGCTGACATAACCACCATCCGCCTCTTTCAGGGGGACATCCAGGCCGTACTTCACAGCCTGCCGGCTGCTTTTCTTTTCTTCCCCATTGGAATCTTCTCCGGAACAACCGGCAAACAGCAGAACAGATATCATTAATACCGGCAACAACTTCAAGCATTTTACCGCTGATTTCATCAAAAACCTCCCCTTACATCTCCTTGAACAGCCTGCCCGCGATAGTATTCTTCTGGATCTCGCGGGTTCCTTCATATATCTCCGCAATTTTGGCATCCCGGTAGAATCTCTCCACTTCGTACTCGGTACAGTAGCCATACCCCCCCAGAATCTGAATAGCCTCATCGCAAACCTTAACTGCTGTTCTTCCAGCTACATACTTCGCCATGGAGGTGAGTTTAGGATCAATTCTGCCCTTATCGAAATTCCAGCCCGACTTGTAGGTTATCAGCCTGGCGGTTTCGATACGGGTAGCCATTTCAGCCAGTTTATGCTGGGTAACCTGAAACTTGGCCAATGGCCTCCCGAACTGCTCCCTCTCGGTGGAATAACTGATGGCCCGGTCAAATGCACCCTGGGCTATACCCAATGCTGTAGCGGCGATTTCAATACGGCTTTCATCGAAGAATTCCAGCACGTGATAAAATCCCTTTCCCTCCTCTCCCACCATATTAGCGGCCGGCACCCTCACATCATCAAAGGTTAGTTCTGCTGTCGAGGTCATCTTTATACCCATTTTGCCGCCCACATCCTTGGTTTCAAAACCCTCTGCATCCTTCTCCACTATAAACAGAGCCATCCCCCGGTAGGATGGCTCCACCCGGTCATCCACCTGGCACAGAACAATGTAGAAATCTGCAATCTCCCCATTGGTAATGAACATCTTGGTACCATTTATCACCCACTCATCACCATCCCTTACAGCTCTGGTATCCATTCTGGTTATGTCACTTCCATGATTCGGCTCGGTAAAAGCCCCCGCCGAGATCATCTTGCCACCCGCCACTGCGGGAAGGTACTTTTTCTTCTGCTCATCAGAACCGTAACGCATAATTATCTCCGAAGCGAAATCGGACAGGGCCAGAGCAGTGCCCAGGCCTGAATCCATCCTGCAGAACTGTTCCACCACCAGAACATTTTCCATAACTCCCAGATCCTGACCACCGCAATCTTCGGGAAAGTGAAGTCCGATAAATCCCAGCTCACATGTCTTCTCCCACAGTGAGCGGGGGAAGGAGTGTTCCTCCTCATGCTTCAGGGCCAGTTCACGGGAGAATTCACCCCTGGCAAAACTCTCAGCGGCATTTCTGATGTCGGTCTGCTCCGTTGACAGTTCGAAATCCATTGCTTGCTCCTCCTACAGGTAATTCTAAATTCAAATCCATTTCTGTTATCCAGTTGGATGGGATTTTATCAGAGAGGGGGCACCAGTTCAATACCTACTTGTTAATAAAGGAGATTTCCGGTTGAAGGGTACATGAATTTACTTGCCTTTCTGGAGTTCATATGGAACGGTAATTGCTCAAAAAATTCCAGGGAGGTGTATATGCAAAGGACGAATTGTTGGATTATACTCTTTCTGTTTACCATAACTTTACTTAGCAGTGGGGCATCATCTCAGGCAGATAAACGTCTCAGAGCTGAGAAACTCTTCGTAGAGGCTCAGAAATACCTCTCCCGGGGAGAAGAGAATAATGCTCAGCAACTGCTCAAGGATGCGCTGGAGGAGGATCCCCGGTTTACCTCCGCAATATGGCAGCTGGCTCAGATATACCGACAGCAGGGCAAACTAACCCATGCAAGAGAACTGATGCTGCGGGGTCTGGAGCAGAAACCTGACGCCACCTGGGCCCGGGATGAGCTTACCCGCATAGAGAGAAACCTTTCGGAAAAACTTCTAATGGAATCGGACAGGGATATGGCTAAGGGGGAGTACGAAAAGGCTCTTCCCAAGTTATCCCTCTACATAGGAATCAATCCGTATCAGACAACTCCCCTCATCCAGATGAGCAGATGCCATCTGGCCCTGGGAAATCTTAAATCCTCCAAATGGTATTTACAGCAGGCTTCCCGGAATGATCCTGAAAATGTCGAAATTATTTCCCTGTTAAATGAAGTTAACCGCAGGATAGAGGATAACAGCCTTCAGAAAGTCCAGGAAAGGGCTCGTAACATACTGGCAGATTATAGCCAGGAGAAGGAAGAGAGTGCCCGTGAAGCGCTCCGGGCGGTGCTGGATCAAGATCCCGGAAATAAGTGGGCTCAGGAGAAGTTGAATGAACTGGAACTGATAACCTCCGGCAGGGAGAAGCAGGAAGGGTCGGAGCTGAAAGCCAGGAGTGTAGAGAAACTGGGTCAGATAACCGAACATATATCATCCAGAAGGGATGCTATACTCAAGTGGACCGGACTGATTCTGCTGGCCATAACAGCTATTCTGGTGGGGGTGGACATAAGAAAACGCCGTCCTTCCGGAAATGCCCCCTTACAGGGAAGCCTCGATTTCATTCCCATCCTCGACCTGACTTCTCTCCTTAACAGCAATCTTAAAACCGGCCGGATGCAGGTACACTCCGACAGAGGAAGGGGTGAGATTTTCTTTGAAAAGGGAGAGATCGTCCACGCCCGGTTCAAGACAGAGGGGGGCAAGAAGGCATTCCACCAGATTATGAATGTTAAATCCGGCACCTATAAATTCTCAAACCGCCTTCCCAAGGTCCGGCATACCATAACAGAACCACTGAGTCTGCTCCTGCTTTCCATGAGGAGTGCGGAAAACTCTTCCCCTCCCTCCGCCAGAAGCAAAGCGGAGGAGAGAGAACCGGCATCCACAATATAAGACGGATTACTGCACCCTCTCATTAAAATCAGTAAAATCTGTGCGGGAATCGGTCGGGTTAAAACAAATTTATCAACGGCAGAACTGTTCTATATCGGAGATATTTACATCTGTACGTTCCTCACAACTGAAATCCCGGTGATACTTAATTTCCCATTTAATCCCCGGGAATACCTCCCTGCCACTCTCATTGCACCTGATCCGGAACAACTTTCTCAATACCGGAAGCAGATCATCCAGTCTTCCCGGAACCGGCTCAATGATGTAGATATACCAGCTCAGCGGTTTCATGCCCTGAGAAACCAGATACCGCCCCTCCGGCAGAATATCGATCATAAGGTCCTGGAGCACTGTCCTGTAAAATACAGGATCATCAACCATTCCCACTATCTTCATCTTAATCATATACAGATTGCCTCCATCCAGTTCACCCCGCTCTATCATAGCCTGGAGGGGCTGAATCACATCCTTCTCCCGGTCGAAGGGAGGAGCCAGGGGGAGGGTCAGTACTATAGAATCATCGCAATAAACATTGACCACACCCCCCAGAGAAGAGGCGATCTTATCCAGAAACAATTTCCGGTGTGCTTCACTATAGGTCAATGAGTCCTTCAGGTTGCCCTTTTCCTCGGAAAAACTGTCACAGAATACCGGCTTAATCCTGATTTTGAGTAATTTATCGGAATCGCCGGCGGAGTAATCCTTATTATCCACATATACACTGCACTTTATCTCCGGGATCCGGGTGAGCAGTCTTTCATACACCTCCACCGCACCACGGATAAATTTTTTCATGGCTCCCTTCACCGTAATCAGACTCCTCTCCTCCCCCCTGAAGGTGTAACCGGCTATAACATTCTCCTTCTTTAACAGATCCAGCGAAGATTTAATCAATGCATCTACCCGGTAAAGTGACTGGTTTATATTGATCTCTTCGGAGTCGATCATGAAAACCTTCTGTAACTCCTCGAACAGGGACACCAGTTTTTCTATGTTTCGCCATCCAATATCCAGTAGCTTCTTTCTGTTCTCCGGAGCGACCGGCTCATGGTCATCGCTCAGTATACTTATGGCATTCTTTGCCGCGGTCAGGGGGGTGCGTAACCGGTGAGAAATAGAGGTAGCAAAACGTGTCTGTACCTCATCAAGTTTTCTCCAATTGGAAAAATCATTCACCATCACCACATAACCGCAGTTAAGGTGGGGTAAATCCAGGCTGTATACATTCACCCCCACCAGGAGGCTTCTCTTCCCCCCCTGGAGCATCAGATCCAGATAGGTTACGGTAGAACCTTCCCGGTTCGATTTCCTTAACAGGTTATGGGGACAGTTGTTAAGGAATATCTCCTCTATCTCTTCCAGCCTGGACACAGACATCATATCGTAGATGTGGCCATTGGCAAAAACCACCCGCTGATTGCGGTCCAGAAGCATGGCCCCTTGATTGATCGCTCCCAGAATATCCCCCAGAAGCTTGATCAGGAATTCGTTCATGACCTGATCCGGTTCCGTTCCGGTATGATGTGTGTTCACCAGAGCTGTCCTCCCACCAGAATGATATTTGCCTTCCCTTTCTGTTGAGCAATTGGTATGCCTTAAGAAAGAAGGAATCTGGCCGGAATTATAACAATTTCAATCAATTATAAGGAACAATGAGAATTATCCGGAGTTCGCAAAATGCACAGCTAAGCCTGTATTGTCACTCTTTATGGAAGGATGAATCGAACCTGTAAATCAGTCCCACCGAAATCATCGAATTAAAAACCCTTTCCTCCTTCCTTCCCGCATCCAGGGCAGCACCTGCTGTCAGGCTCACCGAAGGGGAAAACCTCCGTGTTAATGATAGCAGATAGGTCTCGCGGCTATATTCCCCTCCTCTGAATGCGACACTGAAAATGGAAAAGCTGAAGCTGGTGTACCTTCCCAGCTCTGATTTAAGTGACAGGGCAAGAAGAAGGAAATTTCTGTGGATGGAATCCCCCTCCTTTACCCTCTGCTCCACCAGGTTATAGGTAGCAGCACATCTGTAGGAAAAGAGACGGCTTCTGCCCCTGTATTCCAATCCTCCTCCACCATCCAGCGACCCTCGCGAGAAGGGTAGAAAATCGGGAGATCCCGAGGGTATTCTCAAATCGCCCCTCAGGAAAAAGCCGGAGATCCTCAGTGAATCACCCAGCAGCATTACCTCGCTCCTCAACAAACAATCCCCGAAGTTATGTTTGATGATATCTTTCTCCAGCCTCACAGCAGGATATGTAAGGATCAGGCGAAAACGGTAACTTTCCCTCCTGCTCAGATCCAGTTCGGCTACAAGCACGCTGCCGTTGCCTTGCTCAAATTGGAGCCCCGTTTGCCGGATCCCCAGGGTTATACCACCTGTATCTGCGGGTGCGAAGAAGGATGGTAAATGATTGTATAAACCGGCGCTCCGGGCACTTGCCCGGCCGGAACTGATCAATGTAAAAAGAATAATAAAGAGGACTCCCAAGCAGCTTCTGCGCAAGGATATTTTCCTTTATTCTTTGCTTTCCACCAAACGGATCTTCCCCTGATTCACAAAATGAACCAGAATGGTATGACGGTTGCCGGGGAGAGTCTGTTTTTCCATTACTTTCCCGTAATCGTTCCAGGAACGGTGATATATTATATCTCCCACCTCATAACTTTCGGACTGGTCGTACTGTCTGGCCCTGTCCGTATCGATATCCTCAATGGCCAGTTCTTCCTCTTCGTCCTCCTGCTCATCCCTGACCTCTTCCTCCTCCTGTAATGATTCATTATCCAGCATATGGGGTAAAACCCCAGCACAACCCGGGCACTTCAACCACAGCACCTTATTGCCCTCAGCTACCTCCACAACTGGCATTAGGAACTTTTTCCCGCAGACTGAGCAGTACTGCTCTATTTTTTCGCTTTCAGCGGTATTATCTTTTTTCCCCTTTGCCACCAGAACCTCCAGAAGAGAAGCAATCAGTCGAAACCCCGGTTCAATTTAATCTGCATCTATTCTGCAGCAGCCTTCAGCCTCTACGGATGTATTAAAATGCATTCCGCATACCGGACATTGAAATTTCCCGTCCAATCGTCCGCTCGCCTCTGCCTTGGCCAGCAATCTGTGAAACTTCACGTAGTTTTTGCCTTTTTTTAATACCGGCTTATCCTTGCCTTTATTGTTCATTTCCGCTTCTCCCTTCCCTGGATAAAGTCGGAAGCCACATTATAATGTGGCCAGGAATTTTTAATCACACTACATGTCGTATCTTTATAACACTTATCCTTGCTGGTGTCAAGATTCTCGCTTAAAAATACCAACTGCATTCCTCAATATACAACCAATTAGCATTTTTCGCAAGTTTGGCTGGAGTGTAATATTAACTAATTTATAGTTTACCCCGCGGAAAATCTTCCCCGGCCCGTCCCATCCATCCTTCCCTGGTAATAATATAACACATCAGTCAAGCAGCCGTTCTAATCACGGTATGACAGTAACATTGATTCTGTCAATACCACTTTGGAATCCAGTTCATTTAACGAAGATGGCCCGGGGATAGAGGTGGAACTCTTCCTCTTTACCCTGGAACGAACTATACCCCAGAAGGGGACCCTTTCCGATTTCCAGAGCTTACTGCTGACTTCCTCCTTCCTGTGCCCCTCCACACCACCAAGATTTATCTTCTTCGCCGAGCTGGATATGTATTCCCCGACCCGGCATGAGAAACTGCCGGCCGGTGTTTCTACTTCCGCACTGTCCGGAGGCAGCTCCCTTACCCCCTCAGCTGTTTGAATGAATAACCTTCCCACATCCAATTCATCCAAATCATCCTGACTGGCCTGCCGGTATCCTTCCTCTCCCTGCCGGACATAGATTTCTTTGATATATTTTCCGTACTGAGAGGGTGAAGACATCTCCCTGATATTCTCAGACATGATTATCTTCGCCCTTACCGACTCATCGGGCAGGGGAGGATAGGAAGAATTACAGATAAGCATAACCACCTTTCCGTCCACTATCTCCAGCACCTCAATTCGCACCAGGGAAGAATCTTTGACTCCAAACGTCTCGGAGATGCTCAGATATTCCACCATGGCTCCCTGCTCAAATGAGACCGATTTCAAAGGCACACCGGGAATCAGAAAATCGACCGGGTATGCACCGGAGCAAAGTATGCCTGCCAGAATACAGAACAGCATAGTTTTAGGGATAAACTTCACCAGACTCTCCCTTCATTCAATCGCAGCCTCACAGAATCCGGCTCCCCGCCATGAAAACGAATAACCGGGGGAAGGTATCTTTTCAATTCGAAATCGGGGCTTCTGCTCCGGATGTGGCAACGCCTGCATGAAGCCCCGGCACTTTCAACATAGGAACCATCTCTGGAATGCATGGTTCCCGGCCCATGGCATGCCTCACATTGAACTCCCCTCAGATCTACCCGCCCCTCTTCTTCACCCATGGGACTGTATCCGCTGAAACGCCCATAGCCGGTGGTATGGCAGGCAAAACAATCCTCGTTTTTTTCCTCCCCGGCCAGGCTCAATCTTTCAAAGGCCTGAAAATGAGGGCTCAAAACAAAATGCTTTCCAATACCGGGGTGACACCTGCGGCAGGTTTCCATCCCCAGGTAACGTTCCTTGATCCGGCCGGTAACCTTATCCCTGGCCATGAAATCCTCCAACTTCATCTTCCTCATCCTCTTCCCCTGCTCCTGATAAAAGTCAGTCAGCAGCCCCCTCTCCTTCCGGTCCTCCTCCACTGATTTGTCCAGGTAAACCAGCTGCTGTTCCTTTAGTTTCAATTCCCCGTCCAGTCCGATTATAAACTTTCCCACCGCTCTTCCGCCTCTTCCACAGGTAAGAACAGGAATCCGCAGATCACCGGGCATACTGTCATAATCCTCTACACAATCATCACCGGCGGTTACCTTACCCTTCAACCCTCCCCGAATAATAACATCCACATCACTCAACCGGGGAACAAGGGAAACAAGTGCTTCCCTGTTCATATGAGCCAGTAAAATAATATAGTCGGTGCCGCTGGATCTCAGCTGTTCTGATATCTCTCCGGCCACACTCAGGGGATCCCTGATTTTTATTGTCTTATCATCCAGGGGATATTCTCCCAGCAGAGCAAATATCCCTATCTTCATCCGCCCCGCCTCCCTGACCAGATAGGGGGGAAACAGTCTCTCTCCGTCCCGGTACAGATTGGCGCAGATCAGGGGAAGCCCTTCCTCCGCGGCATCTTCCAGAGGAAGGAGTCCATGGTTCAGTTCACTTCTTCCCACTGCAACAGCGGTGTAATTTCTCCTGATCATAAACCGGGAGAGGAATCTTCCCTTATACATATTAAGTATCCCCGGGGGACCATAAAATCCACCTGCGGAGAGCAGCAACAGGTGATCCGCCGGTTTCCTCTGATTTTCTATCCAGGTGGCCCGCCGGGCCACTCCACCCTCGGTATTATCTCCTCATCCCACCGGTTCGAGCTTACCCCCCACATCTCCGGTAAAGAGCACGGTCACCGTTTCCCCCTCTACCGAATCAGCTACACCCCCCCGGATAATAATGCAGAGGCCGGCAATCAGCGATATACTTATTATTATATACTTTGCCATAAAAGACTTCCCGGGTTCCATCTGCTCCATCCTGCCTTATCACAACCAGACTAAATCCCTCATTCAGTTATAACAGAATCATCTCTGTGATATCCCGGCATCCCATCTACGGTCTGGCTACCGCAGATTCCCCGCTCCCGGATGATCGGTCATAGCCTGCATATCTAAATTAAATATACAACAGGGGCAAAGCACAAGCTTTTAGCTCTTTGCCCCTGTTGTGTTTGGCAAGTGGTTACTTTTTTCTTTTTCTTGATATCCGGCCCTTTAAAGATTTACCCGGAGAGAAGGCAGGAAATCTTGATGCTGGAATAGTAATTGTCTCGCCGGTCTGAGGATTGCGTCCCTTTCTCTTCTTGCGGCGCCTGGTTGAAAAAGTCCCAAAGCCGGTTATCTGAACCCTCCTGCCTGCAGAGAGCTCGGTAGCAATGATACCTTCCCTGGGTTCAGTGCTGAAAATCGCGTCAACCGCTGACTTTGAATCCTTCGCGGTCAAGCCGGTTTTCTGAACCACCTTTTCAGTTAATTCTGTCTTATTCATCATTCACCTCCCTTCTCGTTTCTAATTATCAAAAACGGTACAACCTGTGAACTTCCCTGTCAACACTTTTTATTCAGTTCTTCCCGTCAATACAGCATTTTGAGGGTTATTACCTCAAACTGACGATAAAATCAATGAAATTTTCAATCCCGGCCGCGGGAACATTGAAAATTTCTCAAATATTACAGCTTTCACTGCGCCGCCGAATTCCCCAATCCATATCCACCGGCTTAAAGAAATAGTGCCAGCCGGAGGGGATTCCGCTAAAGCATACCGCAGGATCAGTATGGGAGGGTGCTCTGGAGACCTCTCTTTCCTCTCTCGTACATTATCTCGGGGTGTTCCTTTATGGAAATCTGGAAGTAGTAACTCCATTCATCACCGAATCTGCGGTGAACAAAACCGGCAGTCCAGCAGTGCAGGTCACGCTCTATTCTATAGGTCTGCTCTCTGAATTCCCTTGATTCCACGTTGTAGTATGCGTTGTAACTGAGCTTCCATCCACGGGTAAGATTTAACTTGGCCCTGATATCCAGCTTGCTGTCCATCCTGATGTTTTCACCGCTCTTCGATCTGGTCATGTTATATCTCAGACCCAGCGACCATGACTGAGCTTTTCCCTTTCCATTCCCTCTACTCCTTCCAGCTCTATCAGGATATCGCTCTTCTCCATCTTCCTCCCTTTCTTCCACCTCTTCCTCCTCTTTCTCCTCCTCAACATCCCCGTCCCCGGCCGCCGCGATTTTCTCCTTCTCTCCGGTACTCCACCGTGCTGGATAAGAAAAGGAGCCTCCCAGACTTAAATCTAAACTTCCGCTTAGATTGGTGGAGAGTATCTCGCCCTGATAGGGATTATATCTGTTACTCATCCGGAGAGAGATAAATCTCCCCAGTGAAGTGTTCATGCTGCTGCTTATACTGGAAAAGCCCTGTCTGGCGGGAGCATCCGGATCATAGCTGCCGCTGATATTCCAGGTCAGGAGCTTCTTCTTGGTTTCCCGGTTCTCCTGCTTTAGCTTGATGTCAAGAACGTTCCTGAGAGAATAACTTATCCCCTGGCTGCTCCTCTGATCTCTGGTCAGCTTGGGCCGGTAGGAATAAGAAATAGTGGGATTGATGGTGTGCCTTATACCCTGAAGGGGGCCTATGCGGGGATAGAAAACTCCGTAAATGGTGGTTCCCATCCGGGATCCCAGGTTCATGGATACCTCATTGGTATACCTGGAATCCCTGGCAGGATCCTCCCGGTCGCTGCCGTATTCCACCACCCCCGGGGTTATGCCCAACAGGTCATATATGGCATCCGCTGCCACCGGCTGGAATGCTATCTCCGACTCCGCCCCATAGCTCCTGGAATAGAACAGATAATGTCCGGTCAGGCTATCCCGGGCCACGAATTCAACCCCCAGCTCACCCCACTGAAGAGAGGCATCCGTATTAACCGCCAGCTCAACAGCATGGGCCACATCTTCACCACTGGTGTAGGAACCGGTCTCCACAAAGATATCCCCGCTGGTCTCTCCGTCCAGTGTTATTACCAGACGGTTGCTGGATGAATCGATCTCCAGAGGGTCTTCGGAGGTAGGGGAAACAACGGTTTCCGAAGATAGTTCAGCCCTGGCAGCGGGATCCAGGTAAGCCGGATTGTATTGGTCCCGCAGTACCTTGAAATATCTCCAGCTCATATTCAGGGAAGGGGAGAGGTTGATGAACCCCAGTTTGAACTGCCTGCTGAAACCGGTCCCTGAATTCGCCGAAAGGGTAGCCTTCTCCCGGGCATCACTCTCCTCGGTCTGACGTTTAACGCTGAGGTTGGGAGAGATCATTATACTGCTCGGGATTCTTTCCGTCATTCCCTTCTCACCCTCCTCTCCCTCTTCACCAAACCAGAGAGTGGTGCGGGGAAGATTCAGGGAGAGGGATGGCATGGTAGCAGAAATCCTGTTTTCTTCCGGGGAGCTGACATTCAACTTCTGGTTGCGACTGGCTGAAATACCCAGCCTGGTACCCCCCCAACTCTTATTAAAGCTGGCCCTGGAATATATCCTCCGGTCCACAAAACGCCGGATATCCTCGGACCTGTTTATGGCCTGTTGAGCATTGTCACTGCTGACAAACTTCAGGCTGCTCCGGAAGGAGGCGTTTCTGCCCAGCTCCTGAGAATGCTGGGAATTCAGCTTCCACTCGTTGCTGTAATTGTTCAGGTCCCTGAAGTAATCGAAACGCACCGAACCATCCAGGAGGTAGCGCACCTTGTAACGATTGTCCAGGTGGATACGGAAATTCTGCCTCTCGTTGAAATCTGCGGTAATTTTGAAATCGGTATAATCATTGGTAGCCCAGTAATACCCCAACCCCCTGATAAATCTTCCCTGACGGCTGTTGAAACCTATATCGAAATTGGGTCTCAGAATACCCGAATGCCTCTCCTTCTTGATTGAATTAACCATGAAAGGCAGATAGAAAACGGGAACTTCTCCCAGATACATGGTAATCGGCCCGGAAACTATCTTATCCTTTATATAGACTTTCATTCTGTTTGACCGGAAGGAGTAATGAGGAGCCTTCAAATCGCAGGTGGTATAAACGGAATTATAGACCTTGAGGATATCCTTTCCGTCCTTGAAGATATTCTCGCCGCTGTAATAACCGTTCTGGAATTTGGTATTTCCTCTCATTACCAGTCCACCCTCACTGTCCATATCGTAACTCATCTCCACCCCGAACATATCCTGCTCATCCTCCCTGAGAACGGGATTTCCGGTGGCGTCGAGAATGTTCAGCCGTGAACTGAAGTCGATATTTCTGGCTTCCAGTTCTTTATTCTGATATTCAAGAGAACTTCTACCTCTGAGGCGAAGTTCCTCCGACTGAGCGAAATATTCTATAAAATCCGCCTGGTATCTTACCTGCTCGGCCTGCTGGCCGAAATCGAGATAGGACAGGCTGGTATCCGTGGCGGCAGCCAGGCTGTCGATGGTCTCTACCGGTGACAGGTTGACAAAATTGTATCTGCCCGAGGCAGCTCCGGAGATTCTTACATATTCCAGTTCCCCCTCCCGGAAGGAAAAGAACATGGTATCGCCGTTACTGTAATTGTTGGAAACCTTCCTCTCTTCACCCTCCACCGGATAATACATCGCCCTGGAACTACCCACTATGTTTACCGAATCCACCATCTCCCCGGATAGATATATCATAACTGAATCACCTTCGATCCAGGAATCCTCATCCCAGTAGGAACCAGGTCCGGGCGACTCGGTTAATCTTCCCCCCACGGGGAGAGAAACCCTCTCCACCTCCCGCTCATTGTACCAGAATATCATCCTGGGACCGCTCATACCGGAAGAGGCACTACGGGCCACCGGCTCGCCGTATAACTCCACTACTCCCCTGTCGTTGAATATAACCGCCGAATCGCATCTGGCGCTGGTATTCCCCTTCTTCATATTTACACTGTCCACTGCAATTCCCATCTCTTCGGAAACATCGAAGTCCATCCATCGGCTTCTAACTATTCCCCGCTCCTCCGAGCTCAGGTCAAAGGTAAGCACCGGCCGGACATCCACAGTGGCCTTACCTGTGCTCCGGTTGTAGAAAGCATGATCTCCTGCTATGGAGTAATCCTCAACCTGATCCACCATCACTACATTTCCAAACACTTCCGCTGTCTCATTCTCCCTGTTATAGTAAATGGTATCCCCGTATAAAACCCTGGTGCTGTCAACCAGCTTTACATCTCCGGTAAATCTGGCTACCCTGGCCTCCCTGTTATACCGGGCCTTCTGGCAGAACATCCTCCAGTTCTTCTCCCTACCCCTTACCTCTCCCTTCATCACCAGGTATCTTCCCTCCCCGTAATATTCTCCCTGGTTGCCCCTCAGATTCATACCCCCTTCGTAAACATTAACATCACCGGTCAGAACTACATATTTCCGGCCGGGATAATGCTTCCCCCTCTGACTCATTATGGTCACTTCCCCCCGGATAATCTTCACCCCTCCCTCCAGGTAGATTACCCTTTCCCCTTCCTCCTGCTCGCCCCTCAGATGACCCGCTTCGATCTTATAGGGCAGAGGCTGTTCCCGGGAGGAATCTTTCTCCTGCTGCCCCCTCAATTGAATGGGAATAAAACTTACCAGTACAGCCGCAATAACACCCCACCGGATCAAACCTGATATAATAGTTCGCCCCTCTCCTGAAATCATACTTTCGTACTGTTCTTGCCAGATGTTCAATAAGGTCATGGCATAAATTTATCCATAGCCAGGAGAGCTCCCCCCAGAAAAGAGGCATCATTACCCAGCTCAGCCGGAATAATCGGAGTCTCGCCCAGAATATCAATCATGACATGTTCTTTGAAGGTTACCCGGGCAGGCTGTAATATCAGATCGCCCGCCTGTGACACTCCTCCCCCCACTGCTATTGCCTCAGGATTAAACAGATGTGCCAGGTTGGACAAACCAATTCCCAGGTATCTGCCTGTTTCTCTTAATGCCTCGACTGAGAGGGTGTCCCCCCCTCCGGCAGCCTCCGCTATCTGTTTGACAGAAATACTATCCTGATCCTTCAGGGTGCTCTCCCTTCCCTCCCCAAGCTTCTTCCTGATCCGGCCTACTATGGCATCAGCTTTAACAAACTCCTCCAGGCACCCTCTCTGGCCGCAACTGCATTCCGGCCCGTTTACATCTATTACGGTGTGGCCGGCTTCTCCGGCAAATCCGGAATGTCCCCGGAGCAACCGCCCATCTGATATAATACCTCCTCCCAGACCAGTTCCCATGGTGAGGCATATGAAATTCTTCATTCCCTTCCCCGACCCTGCCTTGAATTCTGCGTAGGCCGCTGCATTGACATCATTCTCCACCACTACCGGAATTTCCACAATACCGGAAAATATTTCAGCCAGTGAAATATCCTCCCAGCCAGGCATGTTGGGCGAATAAAACAGAATCCCCCTCTGGCCATCCACCAGACCGGCACATCCCATTCCAGCCCAGCTGATCCGGCTGATAAAATCCCCTTCTCCCTCCAGCCATTTTTTTACCCTGCCGGCCAGATCCTCCGGGCCCTGACGGAAGCGGGTAGGAATCTCTCCCCTGACCAAAACAGTTCCGTCCTGTTTAACTATACCAATCTTAGTATTGGTGCCGCCAATATCTATACCAACGGTTAATTTCATGCTTTCTTTCCCCCCTGGAGTAATTAAAGAAATGCAGCTGCTTCCTCTACAATCATATGCGAACCCAGAATCAGGAGGGCATCATCAACGGAAATACACTTCATGGCCAGATCCACAGCAGATTGTATGTTGCCGGTAAACTCCACCACTCCCCTGTCCAGGTATGGTTGAAACCGTTTTCTCAATTCCTCCTCACTCACCCCCTGGGTGCTTCTCAGGGGTGCTAATATCACCTTTCTGGCTGACTCTACCACCCTGGCGGGAAATTCGCCCGGGTCTTTTCTGGAAAGATAGGAAAATATTATCACACTCTTCTCCGGTCTGGAAATCATATCCAGGACACCCAGTGAGGCAATAAGGGCTTCTTCGTTATGTGCCACATCCATTATCACGGTGGGCGCAGAGGAAATAACCTGAAACCTGCCCGCCGATACAGCCCTTTCCAATCCTTCTGCGACAAACCCGGCGGCCCCCTCCCTGAATACTTTCCACTTACCGGCATCAACACATACCGGCCATTCCACCCCCTGTCTTCCCTCTTTTTCCTCCCTATATAACATCTCCGGCTCCAGCAGCTCAATAACTCTTACTGCAGTGGCGGCATTTTTTGACTGGTGTTTTCCTATCATCTTTATGTCAATCCGGCCATAGTTTCTCTTCTCAGTCTCCAGGCTCAGGGACATGCATTCCTTCTTTATGCCTTCCACCGCCACTCTGGTCTGGTCTGCTATGTTAAAAAAGGGAGAGCCCGAGCTGCGGCAGTGTTGTTGAGCTATCAGGGCCAGTTTTTTATCCTCCAGGTTAACCGCCACCGGTACTCCTTCCTTTACTATACCCAGTTTTTCTCCCAGAATCTGTTCTTCTGTGTCGCCCAGATGCCTGCTGTGATCCCTGGATATTCCGGTTATAACGGAAATTGCCGAATTAACCAGTCTGGTGGCATCCAGTCTTCCTCCCAGGCCCACCTCAAATACAGCTATATCAACATTATCCATAAAATAGAGGATGGCGGCTGCGGTAATTCCTTCAAAATAGGTAAAGGGTGCCTGCGAATGAAGGGACTTCAGCTTTCCCAGAATCTCATCCAGCCGGGGGGAGGGTATTTCCTCTCCATTTATCCTTATTCTCTGGTTGATCCTGAAAAGGTGGGGAGAGTAGAATGATCCCACCCGGAACCCTCCTCTGCTCAGTATGGATGAGAGAAAGGCGGTAACCGATCCCTTTCCATTGGTGCCTGCTACATGTATGGCGGGAAAATTCCGCTGGGGGTTCCCCAGTATCTCCAGCAATCTGTTGATATTCCGGAGCCCCAGTTTCATTCTGGCAGGTCTTAATGACCTGAGGAAATCTATGTTGGGAAAGCGGATTGCTTTACCGGATAAATGAGATTTTCTCGATATCATCTACCCCATCCTCAACTACATCCGAAGCTGCTCCACCCATCAGGCTATTCAGAGCAAAACCCAGCACTTTCTTCAGATCCCTTCGACCGCATATCATATCGATCATTCCATGCTCCAGCAGAAATTCTGATGTCTGAAATCCTTCCGGTAACTCCTCCCCCACCGTTTCCTTTATCACTCTCGGTCCGGCGAAACCTATCAGGGCCTTCGGTTCTGCAATTATTAAATCCCCCTGAAAAGCAAAGGAAGCGGCTACTCCACCGGTAGTAGGATTAGCCAGTACAGACAGGTAAGGCAGGGAAACTCTGGAAACTTTCGATACAGCTGCAGATACCTTTGCCATCTGCATCAGGGATAGTATGGATTCCTGCATCCGTGCTCCCCCGGATGAACTTACCATAACCAGGGGAATTTTCCTGCTCACTGCGGTATCAGCAAGCCTGGCAATCTTTTCGCCCACCACCGAACCCATACTCCCTCCCATAAAACCGAAGTCCAGAACACCGATGGCAGTAATGCGGCCCCTGACAGATGCAACCCCGGTTTTAATGGCCGAGTTCATCCCTGTTTTCTTTCCTGCCTTTTTGAGGCGGGAAGGATATTTTTTACTATCCTTGAAGTTAAGAGGATCTTTCGACTGCAAAGATGAATTAAGCTCTGAGAAAGAATACTGGTCGGTGATCAAGTCGATGTATTCTGCAGCTCCGATTCGGAAGTGATAAGAGCACTTCTGACAGACCGAATAGGATTTCACCAGTTCCTTCTGATAAAGGATCATACCGCAGGAGGGACATTTCAGCCATAATCCGCCGGGAACTTTCTTCTTCCTCCATGTTTTTATACCCTGCTTAGCCCTTTTAAGCCAATTCATCGTATATTCCTTTCACCCATTCTCCTTTTTATGTTAACAGGTAAATTATGCTCATAACAGGAATTTTTATCAATAATAATCGCACCGGAAATATTAAAACATGCCAATCTATCCCATATGCTAGCGTCATACCCGGCAGACAGCCGAAGTCAGGTGGTCAGCAGTGACTTCAAGATCCGGATTCCGCTCCTCTCTTCAATGGGATTGATTTCACCCCGGCAAGCGGTTCAAATCACGTCACTGCGGACATCTGAGCAACACCCCGCCATAACTATATCCAGCTGAGTATCTACACCGCGGTGTAACCGTTAATTCCGGATCATCCCTGTCCCTGCAGGGCAATCATATTCTCTATAATCGCCAACAGCATCCGTGCTCCTGATCTGCCCGATTTTAATACACTATCATGATCCACTTCCCCACCCCCCACATTTGGAGTATGGTTGGTAATCCAGCTGAGACAGGCGGCGGTCATTCCCAACCTGGAGGCGGCCAGGACTTCGGGCAATGAAGACATGGTAACCGCACTTGCTCCCATCCAGGATAGCATCCTGGCCTCGGAAGGGGTTTCATAACACGGGCCTGCTGTCCAGAACAGGTTGCCCTCCCGTATCTGCACCCCGGCCATTTCCGCCCCGCCTCTGATCTCCCGGTACAGCCTGGTCGAATTCAGCTGGCAAGGAATCCCGGAACAATGATAATCCATACCCCTTCCCTCTATCTCAGCTCCTCCCCTCCGGGTGATCAATCTGATACCGAAGCTGCAGATACCAGAAGCCAGCAACCACACCCCCGCAGGAATTTCTGCTGACAGGCTGCCGGCTGCCTGGGTTATCAGCAAACTACGGCATCCCAGCCGGCGGGCTATCTTTACCACGGCGGCACATTTCTCCCAGCTGGCACCCTCATAAGGATGAGTCCTCCCCAGAAACATAAACACTCTTCTTCCCCCTATCACAGTCATTATTAGTTCGCCGGGATGCCCCTTCACCGCAGGCAGGGGAAGTCCATGGATATTTCCGTAGGGGATTCTTCTTTCAGCTTCGACATAACCCTCTATCGCCGACAGCCCGGAGCCCAGCACCACCCCCAGGCTGCCTTCCGCCCCATATCCGGCCAGCTCCTCCCTCATCTCACTCCTCATCCAGATCAAGCTTCATAACCAGGGCATCTTCCCCGGTTTCACTGTAATATCCCTCTATGACATCAATTATCTTAAATCCGTATTTCTGGTACATCTTCTGAGCTCCCAGATTGCTTCTCCGGACCTCCAGAACCACCCTCTCTGCACCCCGCTGCCTCCCCCTCCTGACAAATTCCCGGATCATCCTTCCAGCATGCCCCTGTTTCCTTTCTTCCGGATCTACTGCCACATTGAGGATATGTATCTCGTCGCAGATCGCCCATCCGATCAGGTAACCCGCCAGCCGCCCGTTTCTCGTTATCACAATATTTTCGGAAACATCCTGCATCCCCAGCTGATACTGAAACATATTCCCGGTCCAGGGAACAGGAAAACTGGCCTGTTCAATCTCCAGTACCCGGGGGAGATCGCTCCCCTTCATATTTCTCACCATAACCTCACCCAAGTATATTCATCTCCTTACTTTATCAGTCTGGTCCGGGAAGGGAGACGGGCATCCGGAGGCCTGATGTACAGAGGTTTTAGAAGGGGCAACCTGTCATAGGGAACCATTTCAGATTGCCCCGACAGGAATAATACCAGTGATGCTCTGGGAATAGACCAATTGGCTCCACAGCTGTAGAAATGCATTGATACAGTATCCGTCAGAACTTCCCTGTATCTGAACATCCCGGTCCCACAGAATACCACACCTCCCTTTATACCGGCTTCTTCGATAACATTGTTGATATTCTCCGGCTTTGCCGCGAAGGGCGGCAGAATCTCCTCCGGCACTCCGCTGGAAGTATCATAGATTCCCCCGTACACTTCCCCCCTCCGGGCGTCTATCAGGGGCATCACACCCCCATTGGCAAAGGGGAGCGCGGCAGCCAGAACCTCCAGGCTGTTCAGGGAAGCTACCGGTCTTTTCCTCACCGAAGCAAATGCTTTCACTGTAGCCAGGCCAATTCTCAAACCGGTGAAACTGCCCGGGCCCTTTACTACGGAGAAGGCATCTATATCCTTCACTTCCACTCCTGCCATTTTCAGACACCTGTCCACAGCTGGCATCAGGGTAGCTGAATGGGTGTCCGCGGCATCAAAAACAACCTCGCAGAGTATCTCATTACCCCTCCCCACTGAGACACTTCCCTTGAGGTGAGATGTGTCCAGGGCCATCACCATAGAATTGTCATTTATTCCATTCATCCAGCACCTTCAGGAATCTGTCTGGAGCTTCCAGTTCTATTCTTCTGGTTTCCTCGCCTTCTATTTTCATCTTTATCCTGATATCTACATGCACAGTACCGGGGGGGAGGCGGTCACCCCACTCGACCAACACCACATTTATTCCATCAATATAATCAAAGAATCCAATATCCTCCAGCTCCTGGAATTCCTCCAGCCGGTAAAGGTCGAAATGAATGACCCTGAGATCACCGGTGTATTCTTCCGCCAGCACAAAGCTGGAGCTGCGAACCTCGTCATCCACTCCCAGACCGGCACAAATTCCCTTGGCCATAACGGTCTTACCGGCACCCAGCCCCCCCTCCAGGGATATAACCGTTCCGGAGGGAACAGCACTCCCCATCAGTTTGCCCAGCTCCACTGTTTTCCCGGTGCTGTTTGATAACACCACAGTTTTTCCCCATTCTCCCTTCATGCTATCCAGTCTGTTCATAATCATCAACAGTTGCCTCAACCTTCCGGTCGACCTTATTTTTCCGGCCGGTTAACTTCGAACCTGTCCTCTCCGCAATCTACTTCCGCGATGTAAGAGTAATACACGGAATTATCATTTCTTCCAGAGAGACGCCACCGTGCTGAAAGGTTCCCCGGTACTTCCTCTCATAATCATGAAAATTAGTGGGATACACAAAATAATAATTCTCCGTTGCCAGGACATAATTTTTGGAGGGACTCTCGGAAGGCAGACCGAACTCCTCCGGCTTATCGACCTTGATGGTCTGTTTCGGATCGGCGTTGAGGTTCTCTCCGTACTTATACCTGAGATTGGTGGAGGTTTCCCTGTTCCCCTTGATCAAACTGGCCTTCTTTCCCAGAATGGAACCGTGATCTGTAGTAATAACCACCACTGAATCGTGCCTGGATATTATCTTAAGAATCTCGTACAGGGCGGAATGGGCGAACCAGGAACGCATCAATGATCTGAATGCACTCTCAGTGGGAGCAATCTCCTGAAGAATATCACTCTGGCTCCGGCCGTGAGCCAGGATATCCAGAAAATTAAAAACCATGGCAACCAGATCTATCTGTTGATAACTGCTGGCCTGTTTGCTTATTACCCTGGCTTCATTGATATCATAGATTTTTACATATTTGGAGGACAAACCGCCGCAATCGAATCTTTCCAGCTGCCTGTTCATCAATTCTTCCTCATAGCGATTCTTACTCAGTTCATCGTTACTCTTCTCCAGCCAGTAACCGGGGAAATTATCACTAATGGTCCTGGGATACATCCCTGCGAAGATAGCATTTCTCGAATAGGGAGTAGCGGTCGGCACTATGGAGTAAAAGAAATCGTGAGCAATCAGATAGTCGGGGGCGATGAGATCCTCTATGGTAAGCCACTGATCGTAACGCATGCAGTCTATGATTATAAAATATACCTTGCGGCCCTTCTGCAGGTGAGGAACCACATAATTCTTGAATACATCCGGACTGAGGGAGGGACGGTCACTGGAACCTATCCAGTGGCTGTAATTATCCCTGATATATCGTCCGAACTCTGCGTTGGATTTCTTCCTCAGATCTTCATGAGTCTGGTCCAGGCCGGTATCACCGAACCTGTCGAATTCGGCATCCCACTGTGACAGTTCACTGTGGATTCCTATCCATTCCCTCCAGCCGGGTTTCTGCTCAACTGCTTCACTGATCCGGTTGAACACGCGGAGATAGTCCCTGCTTAATGCACCCTCCTGAATTTTTCTGGATTCCAGGTGCCTCTTTACCGCTGAAAGAATCTGAAGCGGATTCAACGGCTTAAGCAGATAATCGTCTATCTTCATTCCGATAGCCTGGTTCAATAGATCCTCCGCCTCATTCTTGGTAATCATAATTACGGGCAGATTTATATCCACTTCTTTTACCCTCCGGAGGGTCTCCAGGCCGCTCATACCGGGCATATTCTCATCCAGCAGAAGAAGATCGAATCTCCGGTCCTCTAGAATCCTGACCCCATCTTCGCCACTCGATACCGGAACCACTCTGTATCCCTTTTCCTCCAGAAAGATTATATGGGAACGTAACAGATCGATCTCATCATCTATCCACATAATCCTTTTATTCATTTCAATCTCATCTTTCCCTCATCCATTAGCCTGATCCCGCACTCTTTTTACAGATCAGATAATTTTCATTAACTATTTCTCTATTCAGCTCGCCGGCAGGGTTATCAAAAAAGTAGTCCCCTTGCCGGGTTGGGAGTAAGTTATCTTTATCTTACCCGAATGTATCTCTTCCACAATTCTCTTAACCAGAGCCAGACCCAGCCCCCATCCCCTGTTCTTGGTGGTAACCCCCGGTGAAAAAACATCATTTCTGAGCTGCTGGCTCATCCCCCTGCCATTATCGGAAAACTCTACTTCCACCCAATTTTCGTCCTTTCTCATTCTCCCTGTAATACTTATCTTCCCCTCCTTCCCGGAAATTGCATCCAGGGAGTTCTTGATCAGGTTCTCGAATACCCACCCCATCAGATCCTCACTGCAGCGAATAGGCGGCATATCTTTCATCTCCACATTGATGGTCGACTTTATCTTGAGGGAGGGCCTTCTCCTTTCAAAATAATCCACCGTCTTTTCAATGATGGAATCCAGCCGCTGGTACTCCAGCCTGGGGGATGATCCTATCTTGCTGAACCTTGCCGATATCTTGCTCAACCTCTCCACATCTGCAGAGGTCTCCCGGATAGCGGCTTGAAGCTTATCGGAACATTGCTCCTGATCCACCTCGTTCCTTATCATATTCAACCATCCCATGATGGAAGACAGGGGCGTTCCCAGCTGATGGGCGGTCTCCTTGGCCATTCCCACCCAGATGGACCTCTGTTCGTTCTGTTTCAGAGCTCTGAATCCAAGAAAGCCAAACAGAACAAATATCAGCATAACCCCGAATTGAACATAGGGAGCAATGGCCAGCTCCTGGCTCAGCCTGGAGTAGCCGTAGTGGATCATCAGCTCGAATTTTTCCGACTCCACCCGGATTGGCTGGTTTATCTGATCGAAATCCCTGACGTATTCAAGAACCTCACTGAGCAGAGGATCTTCGGGATTGCGGGGATCGAAATCCAGGATACGGTAATGTTCCTCATCCTTCAGCTGAGGTATGCCTATTTCATTCCAGACCAGCGGCCTCCCCTCCATATCGGTGAGTACAAAGGGGAGATTCATAGCGTCCTGCACCTCCCTGATAAAATCACGCCTGTCTGCATCCTCCACCCCCTCCAGGCCCAGTGCGATAAACTCCGAGAATAGCTTGGTGGCATCCTCCGATTGTGACCGCATCCTATTGATCAGGGTGTTATTGTAATAGAGGGCCAGGGAAACCAGCACAATACTTCCAATAATAATGTATACCTTTAAAAGAAAAGACAGATTGCGCGGGGTTTTCATATTTATTGAGCCTCGAGATACTCTACACCATTCATATAAGGAACCAAAGCCTCGGGAATACGTACCTTCCCGGTGGGAGTCTGATTCATCTCCAGTATGGTGGCGATGACCCTGGGCAGAGCCAGGCCGGAACCGTTGAGGGTATGCACCAATTCAGGCTTATCTCCCTGGCTCCTCCGGAATTTGATTCCTGCCCGCCTGGCCTGGAAATCCTCAAAATTACTGCAGGAGGAAACCTCCAGCCACCGCTCCATTGCTGGTGCGTAAGTCTCTATATCATAACACTTCGCTGCTGCAAAACTCAAATCGGAAGTGCATAATGACAACACCCTGTACGGTATCTGCAGGCGGTCCAATACCTCCGTAGCATCCTTCAATAATTGATCAAGCTCCTGATAGGATCTCTCCGGCAGGGTGTATTTCACCATTTCAACCTTGTCAAACTGATGAATTCTGATCATACCCCTGGTGTCCTTGCCATAGCTCCCCGCCTCCCTCCTGAAGCAGGCACTGTAGGCGGTATACTTCAGGGGCAGCATCTCACCATCCAGTATTTCCTCCCTGTGCAGGTTGGTCACCGGCACCTCTGCGGTGGGAATCAGAAACAGGTCATCCTTCTCACAAAGATACATATCTTCTTCCAATTTAGGTAACTGGCCGGTACCGGTCATACATTCTCTGGTAACCAGATAGGGTACCGAAAGTTCCTGATAACCCTGCTCCCGGTGAATATCCAGCATAAAGTTTATCAATGCCCGGGAGAGCAGAGCACCATCATTCTTGAGTACTGTAAACCCTCTTCCCCCCAGTTTTGCCGCTCCCTCCAGATCCAGCACCCCCAGTTCGCTCCCGATTTCCCAGTGGGGAAGGGGCTGGAAGGGCATCTCTTCAATCTCACCGCTCCTGTCTATCTCTACATTGTCCTTCTCACATTTACCAACCGGAACGCTGTCATGAGGCATATTTGGAATAGACAGAGACCTTCTGTCCAGTTCCCCGGACAACTCCTTTATTCTGGCATCCAGATCCTTTATCTTTCCGGCTGTCTCTCTCATATCCTGAATAATCGAAGAAGCATCCTCCCCCTTCTTCTTAAGCTCTGCTATCTTTTCCGATACCACATTCTTTCTATGTTTCAACTCCTCCGCTTCCTGAATCAGTGAACGAAGCTGAGCATCCAGCCGGAGGAATTCATCTATGTCGAACTCAACTCCCTTTTTACCGATACCCTCCTTAATCCGCTCCGGTTCCTTTCTGATTGTCTTTCTGTTCAGCATATTAAGGTAAATAACCTCCTATGACTCACCTGCTGATAATATCTTCTCCGCCAGCAGCCAGGATCTCTTCCCTGAGTTCAGCAATTGCCTTATCCTCTTCGCCCCTCCATCCCCATACCTCCGATGATATCTTCCTTGAACCATCGGGCGAAATTACGGCCGATTCCAGCTTGAATTCTTCATCCTTAACACTGGCCATAACGGCAACGCTTCCTTCCTGATACCCGGAAAGATTCCTCAGCAGCTCTCTCTCCAGATTGAATTCCATTCTGCTGGGACTGTGGTCCCGGCGTTTCAGCAATTTTTCAATCTCCCGGTCACTCTCCCTCACTATCATGGCAATACAGCCCTGCCCCGCCTCCGGAACAGCTATGGAGGGAGTAAATACCTCTACCACCCTTTCCTGCAGTTCAAATGCCTCGGCCTCCATCGCCGATGTAACCACCCCGTCGATCTGATCATTTTCTATCAGGCTGTTCAAAGATTGCCTGCCGCAATTGCGGTCTATCAGATTAAGCCCGGAACGGTAATACAGCAGCTGTCCCTTTCTCCCAGCCCCGGATATTGCAATGGCGGCATCTCTGGGGTGATCATCGAATATAGTGTTATACCTGGATATAAGCACATCGAAAGGATTGCCCCGCTTGAGCACCACCGCCACCCTGAATCCCTCCCCCGGATTGACCGGAACCATCTCTCCCGGGGATACAACCACATCTATCTTATCTTCCCTGAGCAATTTCAAGGGCAGATAGAGATCGCGCCATCTCCACTTCCTCCTGTTTTTGCCCGCTTTCTTTACCACCCCTGTCTCCCTGAAGTCACAAAATTCCACTTCCCGGCAACAATCATTTAAAAATGAAACAGTTCTCTCCGTTTCCCTGAGAGAGTAAGGATCGGTTCTGCTTCCCACCACTATTTTATTATGTTTACCCACTGAAAATTCCCATCTGTAAATCAATGAGTTCCTGATACTTCTTAATAATTAGCACAGGAAAAAATAAAAGGCAATCCCGGAGTGCTCAGTTCCTTCTCCGGGTAATTCCCGAAGCGGTCACCCCGCCCTCTTCCAGTATTTTCTTAACTTTTTCTCTGGAAAGCCCGAAATTCACCATCCGGTGCAGCGAATTGGAAAATACCACAACTACTACCAACCCCGCCATAATAAGGGCCAGGCTGTTGCCCATCATAGTATAGACTCCCAGTGCTCCAAACAGCGCCGATAATATCCACAGCATAATATCAACCACTATCACCGACTTGAACCGGTAAAGGAGAACATGATGAATATGCAGCATGTCCGCTTCGAAAATGCGCCTTCCTGTCAGCAGCCTCCTCAGGAAGGCCAGGGCGGTGTCCATCAGCGGTAAGGCCAGTATCACAACAATACCGGAAATCCTGTAGAACAGATCATTCCCCGGCACCAAAAACGCCAGAGAAATCAATCCGAACAGCAGCCCCAGAAACAGGCTGCCCGAATCGCCCATAAGTATCTTTGCCGGAGGGAAATTATAGCGCAGGAATGCCAGCACCGAACCAAGTATCACCAGAGATAAAGCTATAACCACCGGCTGTTCAAACATAAAGCCGGCCACCGCGAAGGCGGAGGATGTAACCATAGCAACACCGGGCGAGAGGCCGTCCAGGCCATCTATCAGGTTGAATGAAGTGGTAATGACCACCATCCATATACTGATAATGCAGAATACCATCAGGGAAACGTCCAGGCTCATGGTCACCAGACCGAAATGTTCCAGCAGTCCCAGTCCGCCTCCGGAAACCACCAGAGCGACCACTATCTGAAAGAACAGCTTGTAGAGATAATGAAGGCTCCTGAGGTCATCTATGATTCCCAGCAGGAAAATCAGAAAACCGCTGGCGATAAGAACCGGAAGGAAGGCCCGGTAAAAGGGATTGCCCGGAAGATAAAAAAGGAATACCGGGATGAGGGTCAGCAGAATAGCTGTTATTATTGCTATGCCTCCGATGTGAGCAATATCCCTGCTGTTGCGTCCGTTCGGTTTTTCACCTATCTTCCATCTCACCGCCATCCCCCTTACGAAGGGGGTAAAAATATAACACAGGATAAAGGAAAGAACGGATGCAAATACGAATCCGAATATGGTCAAGGGTAACTCCTCATCAACAACCTATAAGTAGAATCGCTAATTTAAACTCCCATGTCAACTTGCTTTTATGGCTGAGTCTGTTAAAGAGCAGATATATATTCTGTCCCCTACCCTCCGCGGCTGTTTCCCCCCCTTCTCCTAAAACCTCCGGTCAGAGGCTTAATGTACCTCTTCAAATCATTCCAGGTGATTACCCTCATAAGCAGGGACATAACCGTAAATAAAATAACCAGAATTGCGGCATGTATCACAGTGTATATCAATTTCCCCGGGGGAGTAACGAAATTCAGATAAATACTCACCAGCAGGGCCGATATAAAAACAGTCTTTACCAGATCGATCAATTCCCTCTTTCCCCAGTAGTTCCGGAAGACCCGGCTCAATTCCCACATTCCTATGAAGGCGATGGGAATATATGAAATCAGTGTTGCTGCAACTGCTCCCCTGCTTCCCCAGGCCGGTATCAGCAATATATTCATTATGAAATTAACCACCGCCCCGGCCAGAGTGAGCAAAGCGTAAACCTTTGCTCTGTTGGCAGCTATCAGGCCGGGCAGAATTACTGATCCCACACTGCGCATCAGAATCAAGGGCAGGAACAGGGTAAGAAGCACCGCCGAGTAAACGAACTCATCCCCGAACAGGCCGGTAATCAGCGGTTCTGCCAGACACATAAACACTGCCATCACACAGAAGGAGTAAACCATGGAATTTCTCACCGACTGGTTTATCAGATCCCGGCACCGCTCCATATCATTGCCGGAGAATGATTGAGCCAGGGCCGGCCTCAGTGTCATTATCAGGGCAAAGGTGGGGAACAGCGAGGTTTCCAGGACATTTCTGGCCATGGAATATAACCCCACCTGAGAAGCCCCGGTGAAGTATCCCAGCATTATCTTGTCCAGCAGTGAATAGATGGTAACCGAAGCACCGGAAACTGCCAGGGGTACACTAAGCCTGATCAGTTTGTGCAACTCCGGCTTTAATCCACTCCCCTCATCCCTTCTCCCCCTTATCCTCAACAGAAGAACCAGTATCACCAATCCGGGAATAAGAGCAGAACCCACATACGCTGCCAGGACACCTCCCGCCCGCAGGGATACAGCAATTGCCGCCGCCACCAGGCCCACCCTCAGCAGAAACATACCCATCCTCATCAAGAACAACATCCTGAACCGCTTAAGCCCCAGTATCATCAGGGCAGCCAGTTCATTCAGACTTACCGATAAAACGATTAATCCGCCAATTCTCATAAGGGGCTGGAGAGCCGGCTCACCGAACAGTCCGGCCATCACCGGAGCAAGCAGGACCATAACCAATGCAGCAAGCAGGGTGAAGCTCATCCTCAGCAAAAAGCCTGATCTCACCAGAGCTCTTATCCGCCCGGGGGCGGAGATCCGGTATTCTGATATAAGCCTGGAGGAGGCTCCCTCCACTCCAAATTTGCCCACCACCAGAAAAAGCGTAGCTACAGCCATGGTCCAGCTGATCAGCCCCACCACCCTCGGGCCTAACCAGCGGGCAATTATCAGTGATGTTATAAAAGCACTTGCCAGAGGGATAGCGGTGGCTCCGAACGACCAGAAATAACCGGCCGCAAGTCCCCTGTCCTTTTCAGTTCCGTATACGTCAATCATCAATGATCAGGAATATCTTTCTCCAGGACATCTGCAATTCTAACCGCTGTTTTACCATCCCAGAGGGGGGGAATTTCATATTGTTCCCCGGAGCTTCTCAGAATCATTTCAGCCTGGTTATATATCTCTTCCCCATCCTGCCCTACCAGCCTGTTGGAACCGATTTCCACGGTGATAGGTCTTTCGGTATTATTCCGGGCAGTCAGACAGGGAATACCCAGAACAGTAGTCTCCTCCTGAATGCCGCCGGAATCGGTGATAACCATCCTGGAAGATTTCATCAATCTAACAAAATCCAGATAGCCTGCCGGTTCCATCAGGAGCAGGTTCTCATCCCCTTCCTGTTTCTTTTTCAGGGAATCGATCATCTTCCGGGTCCTGGGGTGCACCGGGAAAACTACCGGCATAATCTCTGAAAGCCTCCGGAGGGACTTCAGCATACCGGAGAAGATGGACGGATCATCCACATTGGAGGGGCGGTGCAGGGTAACCAGGATATACTGTTTCTCCTCCAGCCCTGTTTTCTCCAGTATGGCTGATTCCTCCGCTCTCTTCATATAGAAGTACAGTGAATCTATCATGATATTTCCCACGAAGAATATTCTTTCCGGTTCCACTCCCTCCCGGCCGAGGTTTTCCTCCGCCTCCGGGGAGGTAGTGAAACAGTATCTGGAGAGACAATCGGTTATCATCCTGTTGATCTCCTCGGGCATGGAGAGATCAAAACTCCTGAGTCCTGCTTCCACATGAGCTACCGGGATTCTCTCCTTGCTCCCCACCACCGAACACGCCATGGTGGAATTCACATCCCCCACCACTATGATAATGTCGGGTCTCTGGTGAAATACTATCTTTTCGAATTCTATCATTATTTTTCCGGTCTGCTCCGCATGGGTTCCCGAACCAATCCCCAGGTATATATCCGGACGGGGGAGCTCCAGGTCCTCGAAGAAAACTCTGGACATATTACGGTCGTAGTGCTGTCCGGTGTGAACCAGCAGGGGCTCGATCCTGCCCCTGGTTTTGAATTCCCTGATCAGGGGAGCAGCCTTCATGAAATTGGGACGTGCTCCCACTATTACCGCTGCTTTCATTCTACCCCTTCTCTCTGCGTCCCTTCCGTATCCGTTCTTCATAAAGTTTGCTGTAATATTTACTGAAATCACCCTCCTTTATGCTCTTCCACCATTCCCGGTTGCGCTGGTACCATCTTACCGTCTTATCCAGCCCTTTTCCGAACTTCACCCTCTTCTTCCAGCCCAGCCTTTTAACCTTCCTGGCTGAAAGGGCATACCGCCGGTCATGGCCCGGACGGTCTGAAACGAAGGTCAACAGTTCCCTGTCCGCCCCGGTCAGGTTAATGATTTTTCTGGCGATGTAGAGGTTGGTCTTTTCCTCGTTGGCACCGATATTATAAACTTCGCCTGCCTTGCCCTTCCTGCCCACCAGCTCTATGGCCCTGCAATTATCCTCCACATATATCCAGTCCCGCACATTCTTGCCGTCTCCGTAAAGGGGAAGCGGTTTTCCCTCCAGAGCATTGGTAATAAACAGAGGGATAAATTTCTCAGGATGCTGATAGGGACCGTAGTTGTTGGAACTGCGGGTAATCAGAACAGGCAAACGGTAGGTGCGGTAAAATGACCTCACCAGCAGATCCGCTCCGGACTTGGTGGCGGAGTAGGGGCTGTTTGGTTTAATGGGATCGGTTTCTTCGAATTTTCCCTCCGGGATACTCCCGTATACCTCATCGGTGGAAACCTGAACAAACCTGGGAATGCTGTATTTCATGGCGGCCTGCAGCAGGCGGTAGGTACCCATGATATCTGTTTCCACAAAGCTCTTAGCCCTCAGTATGGAGCGGTCCACATGGGTCTCTGCGGCGAAGTTATATATAATATCCTTGTCCGGAACTACTCTATCCAACAGACGGGGACTGCAGATATCACCCTCCACAAACTCGAAATCATCCCTCTCCATTACTCCGGACAGGTTAGCCAGGTTACCTGCGTAGGTTAACTTATCCAGCACAGTTATCTTTAATTTTCTCCGTCTTCCCAGAAGCATCCTCACAAAATTAGACCCGATAAAACCGGCTCCTCCGGTAACCAGGATTTTTTCCATTACCGCTCCTTACTCTGTATGGCCACAGTGATTAAATTCTAACTTAACGGCCGAATGAATAGTACCTGAATCCCATCTCCCTCATGGTATCCTTTTCATATATGTTCCGGCAGTCCACCACCACCGGGCGGGTTAACAATTCCCGGATCTTTCCCAGATCCATAAGCCGGAACTCATTCCATTCGGTCATGATTACCAGGGCTTCGGTCCCCCGGATAGCCTGATAGGAATCATCGAAGAATTCAATCCTGTCCCCGTACAACTCCCTGGCATTATCCATAGCCACAGGATCGAAGGCATGTATACCGGCTCCCCTTTCCAGAAGCCTGTCTATCAGCTTAAGCGAGGGAGCATGCCGGAGATCATCGGTGTTGGGTTTGAAGGAAAGCCCCAGAATCGATATCTTCTTTCCCGAGGGATCAGGGATCTCCGACTCTATCTTCTCCATAAGAACGTTGAGCCTGTCATTATTGACCCGGTCTGCGGATTCTATTATCCGCAGAGGAACTCCCGCCCCTCCGGCGGTATGAAGAATAGCGGAGACATCCTTGGGGAGGCAGGAACCCCCATATCCCACCCCGGCGTGAAGGAATTTGGGCCCTATTCTGTTATCCAGCCCCATTGCCTTGGCCACTTCACTCACATCCGCTCCTACCTTCTCACAGAGATCAGCCATCTCATTTATGAAAGATATCTTAACTGCCAGAAATGAGTTACTGGCATACTTGATCAACTCAGCCGTTCTGACCGAAGTGAACACCATGGGGGTTTCCAGCAGATAGAGGGGACGGTAAATCTCTCTCATGATCGATCTGGCCCTTTCACTTTCAACCCCTATTACCACCCGGTTGGGCCGCATAAAATCCTCTATGGCTGAACCTTCCCGGAGGAATTCGGGATTTGAGACCCTGTCGAAGTCCGTCTCTCCCGGGAGGTTCTTCTTAACTATCTCTCCCACCTTCTCCGAGGTTCCCACCGGTACGGTGCTCTTCTGAACAAACATCTTGTATTCATCTATATGAACAGCTATATCCCTGGCTACCTGAAAAACATCCGACAGATCTGCCGAACCGTCTTCCTTCATGGGTGTTCCCACTGCAGAGAATATTACCTGTGACTCCTTAACCGAACTGCTCAGATCGGTGGTAAACACAAGCCGCCCGGCTTCACTGTTACGTTCAACCATGGGTTTAAGGCCCGGTTCGTAGATAGGCATTTCCCCCCCCTTTATACTCTCTATCCTCTCCTCATCCTTATCCACACAGATAACCCGGTTGCCGAAATCAGCCAGGCATGCTCCGCTTACCAGCCCCACATAACCTGTTCCCACCATGCATATCTTTGGCATCTGTCACTCCTTCTCCTGATTATTTACCTTTCTTTCCAATTACTTTATTACGGTTACCTTTGTCCGGAACTTCTATCCTGAGTCTGATGATAATTCAACCACTTTCTTCCAGTATTCCACCAGCTCCCGGAGCATCCGGCTGCTGGAGATGGTCTGCTTCCAGGATGTATCATCAAGCAGCTTGCTGTTATCCCCAACCAGGACCGGCACATCAGCCGGTCTCATCCTGTCCGGGTCCGGTTCAATCCGGACATCTATGGAAATAGTATCGATAAGACTTCTTAAAGCTCCTTTCAGGGGTAATTCCTTTCCTGAACACACATTGTATGTTTCTCCACTTCTACCCTTTTCGGCAAGCAAGCGGTATGCCTTTACCACATCCCTTACATCCAGAAAATCTCTGATCACATCCAGATTACCCACCTTTATGACCGGTGGCCGCAGCCGGAGCTTTATCTCGGCACACTGCCTGGCGAAAGCGGGCAGGGCAAAGGTATCGGTTTGACCAGGACCGGTATGGCTGAAGCTGCGGGTAACCGTTACATCCAACCGGTGCGATCTGTAATATTGCAGGGCCATAATAGTCTGGGAAGCCTTGCTGGAAGCGTATGGGCTGAGCGGTTCCACCGGCATATCTTCAGTCAGCGGCATTTCAGACGGCTCTCTCCTTCCATACTCCTCACAGGAACCCACAGAAATCAGTTTGACCTCTGTATCTCCTGCTTCCAGGGCTAATTTCCTCACCGCTTCAAACAGATTCAGCGATCCCATTACATTGGTCTGCATAGTACCGGCAGGGTCCCGGAAGGATCTGCCCGCTGAACTCTGGGCAGCCAGATGAAACACTACGCCGGGCTTCCATCCTGCAACTATCCGGTGAAGATCCTCCGGGTGAAGTATATCACACCTGATGTATTCAGCTCCTTCCGGCCAGGGAGGAATCCTGGAAACATCTTCCTGCCCGGGCAAAGGCTTCTTTGCTCTTTTCCCTTTCCTGTTACCAGAATATTCCTCCAGTACATCTATACCCAGAACATCATACCCCTCCCCCATCAGTTCATTTACCAGGTATCTGCCTACGAATCCACCGGCACCGGTAACCAGCGCTTTCATGTTTCAATCCCTCTCTTATGCCTGCGAATATTATTACCCATAGGATATGGTTCTATAATTCTGTCCCGCCTCTCTCCAGAAATCCAGCAGATCCTCCAGGGTTTTGCGGAAGGGGATCTCTGGCTCCCAGCCTGTATCATGGTTAAACCTGCTGTAATCGCCCTCCAGAAGGGGGACGTCACTGGGGCGCAATCTATGGGGATCCTGTTTTATCTCTACTTCCACCCCGCTCAGTTCGATCAGGAGGTCCAGAACTGATTTTATGCTCCTGCTCCTCGAAGAGCTGATATTATAGACATGCCCACCCCTTCCCTTCTCCAGTGAAAGCCAGTAACCACGCACCATGTCCCTGACATCGGTAAAATCCCTCTTTGCCTCCAGGTTCCCCACCCATATCGCCGGAGGCTGCAACCCCTTCTCAATGTCGATAAGCTGTTTGGCAAAATCGGAGCAGACAAAAACAGGCCCCCTCCGGGGTCCGGTGTGATTGAATCCCCTGGTTCTCACTATATCCATCTTATAACTCATACAGTACTGATACCCCAGCATATCCTGGCCCACCTTGCTCACACCATAGGGACTGAGGGGACGAAGGGGATTATCCTCAGTTATGGGAACCTCGTCCGGATGTACCATACCGTATTCCTCGCTGGAGCAGGCAATCTGTATCCTTGCCGGTATATCCAGCTTTCGCACTGCTTCGAAAATGTTGAGCTCTCCTATTACGTTGGTGGTAAGTGATTCGGCGGGAGCCTTCCATGAGGTGGGAACAAAACTCTGAGCAGCCAGGTGGAAGATATAGTCCGGATTCACTTCTTCTACTACCTCCCTGGTAGAGGTGGCATCACGAAGATCACATTCCATCAGCTTCACTTTATCCCAGATATGCTGGATATTCTCGGTCCGGCTTCGCCATCTGATGATTCCGTAAAGATCGACGTCCTGGTTCTCCAGTATATAATCGGCCAGATGACTTCCGGCAAAACCGGTAATTCCGGTTATAAGAACTCTCATTTCAGACCCCTTCGAAAAAGGTTCTCATTTCAGTTAATTTCATTATTAAATATCCACAGGATATTATATCGATCAGGCTGCAATTATCATTTCCGGACAGTCAGCCAAATGCGGCAGCCCTTCCACTGGCTGATTGCTTATCCAAATCAACCATTATAGCAAAAAATATACATGGTGATGGTACTTTATTTCAAATAATCCGATTAATCAATTAATAATACCACGGAATCCGTACAAACTGCTTTTTGCTGATTTGAGCAACCTGACTGCGGCAGTGAATATCCAATCGCTTTCCAGGCTTAAGGGACCAGGATCACCTCTATCACAGTCCTGTCAACAGTCCCGTTGAATCGGCGCAGAGATCACACCACTGCCGATACTCCGGAACTTCATCATCCCCGGCCCGGTGCTGTTCCCGGATTAATTAGCGCCGGTACCATATATGAACCACAGGAGCAGATAGGCCGGAATGGTGGCGGCCAGGGTAAAAGTGATCCCTATCTTAAGGAAATCGGAGAAGGATGTGTGGTGTCCCTCCCGGTCCAGTATTCCTACTGCCACAATATTGGCTGAAGCTCCAATGGGGGTTATATTGCCACCCAGGCAGGCTCCTATAAGAACTCCGAAGACCAGCAAAGCCGGGGGCATTTCCAATCCCTCGCTGAATCCGATAACGATGGGGAGCATAGCGGTAACATAGGGAATGTTATCAATAAAAGCCGATATAATTACTGATATCCAGACCACCGCGGTAAACACTATGAAGGGGGAAAGATGGGACAGAAGCCTCATCTTTTCGACCATCTTCCCAATTGCTCCCCTCTCCTCCAGCATGTTCACCAGCAGAAAGATGGCTATCAGGAACATCACTGTGGACCAGTCAAGATTCCTTACCATAGGCCAGGCCCTTTCCCCGCTGGCGAACAGATGCATCAACAGCGCCAGTAAAGCCAGAAACATGCAGGATACTCCACCGAACCATTCAAAGTCCGGGTCAACATACTGAGCCAGTGAAAGAGTTACTATCATTACAACGATCATCCATGCAGGCATCCAGGTCTTTACCGGCGTCACCGCTATCTTCTGGAATGATTTTTCCCTCTGGCCAACAATAAAATAGAGGGCAAAAAAACTGACCAATGCCCCTACCTCCACCAGAAAGAAGATGCCCGGTTTGCCCTGATACCAGAAAAATTCCAGAAAATTCATCCTCATCCTGGCAGCCAGTATCATACTGGGGGTATCTCCTATGAGAATCGCCACTCCCTGCAGATTGGAGGCCAGAGCCAGGCCTATTATTACCGGAACCGGTGACACATCGGTTTTCCTGGCCAGCTGCAGGGCTATTGGTGCCACTATCAGAACGGTTACCACATTATCTATGAATATGGACAGAAATGAGGAACAGGCGATTACAGCCATAAAGGCCATACCCACATTGGGAGAGTGATTAATAATCTTATCGGAGACAGTTTCCGGAACCCTGGAGAGAATAAAAAGCTCCGCCAGCAGAAGAGAACCCACCAGGATACCTATCACATTCCAATTTACCCCGGTAGCTAATTCGGTAATTTTCAGAGCCCCCAGCAACAGGCCGGCGGCTACACCAAGCCAGGCGATCTGGGGACGGTACTTCTTCCCCAATATCAGGCCGGCATAAACCAGTATGAATATTATCACCGCTGTTACCATGGACCTTAAGATTCCTCCAGCTCTTTCTTTATGTCCAGGGCAGCACTTCGGGGAGAATCTGCGCCGGTTATGGCGCGCCCGATCACCAAAAAATCTGAGCCAGCCCCGGCGGCCTCCGCCGGAGTTGCCACCCTCTTCTGATCATCCCTGCCGGTTCCCCTGGGCCGGATGCCCGGAGTTACCAGCACAAAACTTTCGCCCAGTTCCCTTCGCAACATCTCTGTTTCCCTCACTGACGCAACTACCCCGTCCAGCCCGGACCTCTTCGCCGCTGTTGCCAGATTCTTTACCAGCTCACCAGTCTCAACTTCCGGCCCTCCCAGCAGGGATAGATCCTCCTTCTCCATACTGGTTAAAACAGTAACTCCCACCAGTAGCGGCCTGGCATCACTCACCTCTCCTGCAGCCCCGGCGGCTGACTCCATCATCGCCGATCCCCCGGATGTATGAACGGTAATCATATCCACTCCCACCTGCAGGGCGGCGCTCACAGACCCGGCCACGGTGGCAGGGATATCATGAAATTTCAGATCCAGAAATATCTTTTTCCCCCCTCTCCTTACTCTCTCCACCACCGGGGGACCCTCCGCGGTAAACAACCTGCTGCCTATCTTGAAAAAATCGACCACTCCTTCAAGTTCATCCACCATCTCCAGGGCTTCCCCGGAATCCTGGAAATCCAGTGCCACAATTATACGGGGTGAAGATTCTTTATTTATGCTCATATTGGCTTAACCCTCTCTGCTGTTGCCGTTAAACGTTTTTATTTAACCGCCGATACTTTCTCCGGTAACCCTTCGTCCTCCAGATTTCTAACTATCATTTCAGGCAATTCCGGCTGGTAAAATATGGCTGTTCCTACCTGAACTGCCGAAGCTCCGGCCATGAAGAATTTTCTGGCATCTTCAACCGAGGATATTCCACCCACACCCATCACCGGAATGTCCACTATATGGCTGATCCTCCATACCGCATAAAGAGCCACCGGCAGAATTGCCGGACCGGAAAGCCCCGCTGTTACCCTCCTGAAAACAGGTTCTTCCCTTTCACAATCGATATCCATACCAGTTACTGTATTTATTGCAGTTATGGCATCAGCCCCGCCATCGCAGGCTGCCACTGCCAGATCACCGATATCGGTAACGTTGGGAGTCAGCTTGGCTATTACCTTTCTACCTTCCAGGAGAGTTACTGCTCTTTCCACATACTTTTTCACCAGTTCCGGATCCAACCCCACAGCCATTCCACCTCTCTCCACATTAGGGCAGGAGAGATTCAACTCAACTACCTTCACTCTATCTTCAGATGCAGTGATCCGCAGGATTTCTTCATAATCCCGCCAGTCACCTGCCCCAACGCTGACTATGGTGCCCACATTATTTTCAATCAGAGGCGGAAATTTCTCACGGAAGAATTTCTTCACCCCGACATTCTCCAGGCCTATACTATTCAGCAGGCCGGAACCGGTTTCCTGCAGCCTTCTTCCCGCATTGCCTGCGGCGGGATTCAGGGTGATGGTCTTGGTTACCACTCCGCCCAGCGATTTCAGATCTATAAAATCACAGTATTCCAGCCCATATCCTGCCGGGCCCGACGCCAGAAAAACGGGGTTCTTGAAGGTCGCCTCTCCTATCCGGAGTTCCAGCCGGCCAGACATCACCAGTCCCACTCCTTCCATGCTATCTCCCCCGCTCTGAAGACCGTTCCGTCCTGGCAAACCGGTTTCAGCATCAACCCGTCTCCGCTCATAACTGGAACAGTACATCCGCGGCAGGCTCCCACGCCGCAAGCCATAACTGCCTCCAGGGAGGTGTAATGGTCACTGAATTTTCCACCCAGCCTGCGATCAAGTTCGAAAATCATCCTCCTGGGTCCGCAGGAATATAACATCCCTCCGTCCAGCTTTCTCTCCTCCGCCATCTGCTGGCAAAGAGTGACAACGTCTCCATGGAAGCCGGCAGTACCATCCATGGTGGAGAAATGAACCTGGTGGAAGGAATCCTTTACAATGGAATCACATATCTCCCCCTCGCACTGTGCTCCGTAAAGCAATACAGCCCTCTCTGACAAGCCATTTCTCTGCCAGCTTCTGGCGGCGTAAACCAGTGGTGCTATCCCTGTTCCCCCGCCCACCAGTACCGCACCTCCACGGGGAGGAGGAAAGATACTTCCCCCCAGTGGTCCCATCAGATCCAGTTTTTCGCCGGGGCGCTTCGAAGCCAGAAACGAAGAAGCCTTACCCACCACTGCTACCAGCAGTGAAAGGGTGCCTGAATCAATATCCATTATACTGTAGGGGCGGCGTAGAAGGGGATCGGTGGCAGGAGAAACTCTTACCGATACAAACTGTCCCGGAGAAGCCGGGGGAAAATCTTTCGTAACTGCTGCCTCAATAATATGATAACCCTGCTTGACAATTTCGTTTCTGACTATCTCGAGCCTGAATAAACCCCTTTCACCTGCCTTCATTTCTATTACCGCCCCTCCTCTCCGGTCTCCCCGGGTACATCTGCAGTCAAACTATCATTAACAGCCCCGGTTGTATCAGGAACTTTTTCCGGAGCAGGCGGGGGCACCGCTGCAGAGCTGTCTGACTCGACATTTTTCCCCTCTCCCTGAGCAGGAGCAGCCGAACCATGGCCGGAGGAATCGACCCCGCTGGTATCCGGAGGAACCGCTGAAGTATCCCCCCGCACCGGCCCGGATAATGTATCAGCCGGTCCCTTTTCAGCCGGAGGAGATACCACTGAGTTGCTATCCGCCCCATCCGCTTTCTCACCCGCCGGAAGTGGTACCGGGGCTGAACCGCCATTTGGCGGAGAAACTCCGGTACCGGGAGAAACCGAGGTGGAATCAACCATAACAGAGTCGCTTCCTTCAACACTACCGGCTCCGGTTTCGATGCCGGTGGTGTCAGCAAGCGCTGAATCAACATAACTCTGCATTCTTACCTTCAAACTGTCCTGTCCCAGAACACCAATCTGTATCACTGCTCCCCTGGCCTGGTAGGTCCTGGGATATCTCAGCACTAAATCCCGGTAGTTCTCCAACGCCTTTTCAATATCCTTGAGCTTATGATGATATATCCAGGCGATGGCAAATCCAGCCTGAGGGGCAACCTCCGACCGGGGAAAACTGTCAACTACCGCCATATACTTCCGAAGAGCCTGTTCTGTCTCGTCCAGCTGAGTGAGCTGAATCTCGGCAGCGGAGAATAGTTTTTCCGCAGGGCTCTCTCCCCCTTCCCCCTTCTCCGGACTTTTCTCCAGCTCCATCAGACGCTTGAGGCTGCTGCTCTTTCTCAGTGCAACCGCGGCAAACTTTGAATCGGCGGATTCCTTGCTTACCTTGGAGTAAGCTTTCTGTGCCCTGGACAGTGAATCAAGCTGATCATGATATATAGTCCCCATCCGGTAATATGCCTCAGCAGAATACTTTGAACTGGGAAATTTCCTGGTCACACTCTCATATACATCGATGGCACGGTAAAGCGAATCGGAGCAGATGAAAGACTCCGCCTTTCCCAGCAGGAGTTCAGGCTGTTCCTTTACAGTTGTTGCCTCTCCCAGCAATTCCCGGAATATCTCCAGGGCTTTCTCACACTGACCAATTCGGGAGTAGCACTTACCCATGGCGGTCAATATTCTTTTCCGTTTTTCATCTGAAAGCCCCTTTCTGAGAACCTTCTCATAAGAAGCTGCTGCCAGTTCCCACTGTTCTTTTTGGAAATACAGATCGGCGGTTCTCAGACGAGCCTCATCCAGCACCTCATCATCCGAAGTCTCCTCTGCAACCCTGCCATAAAACTCCATTGCCTTCTCACTGTCATCCATGACCCTGTTGATATCTCCGGCCAGCATCAGCACCTGGTCCCGGTATTCATGCTGTTCAAAGGATTGCAGAAAATCATCGGCATACTGAAGAGCCCTTGAATAATCCTCCTTCAGGTTATTGGTATAAGCCATCCAGTAATATGCCCTGGGCACATATTCACTCTCCGGAAAATTCTCTATCAACTCATCGAATTTCTTAAGACCTTTGTTATAATCTCCACTCCTGACCAATGCTTTCCCCATCAGAAACACCGCATCGTCCACCCACCTGCTGTCCGGATGGTCACGGATCATCTTGGCACATTTCTTTACCACCTTTTCATACTGATCGCCCAGTCCCCTGCTCTCCCCTTTTTCAAGCCGGCTCTTTTCTGCCTTCTTGTATATCCTTTTGGCGTTGTAGAGGGTGTTAAAATAAGCACACGAGAATAAAAGCATGGTTATGGCTGCTGCCAGTGATAACAGGGGCTTTCTTATTCGGTTGATTTTACTTATCATTACTTTATCCAATTATTTATGTCCCTGCCTGGCGATTTCCCTCCAGACCCGGTGTTCGATCTGCCACCGTTGGAGCTGCAATTATTTCCCATGGCATAATATGAGCAAGCAGCGATAAGTCATTCTGACTATATATATCATACAGAAGAAGACCATTTACCGGCAAGGAAAATACCCTGTACCTTCCCTTTGAACTCTGATCCCAGCAGGGGGGTGTTTATAGACTTGGATCTTATGTGTTCCCTGCCATAAGTCCACTCCTCATCCGGATCTATCAGGGCCAGGTCAGCCGGTCCTCCCGCCCTGAGATATCCCGCTTCCAGGCCCAGGACACCGGCCGGTTTGCTGGTCATCAGGAAGATCAGTTCCTCCAGTTTCATTTTTCCCTTCACTACCAGCTCGGTGTGCAGGTGGGCGAAAGCAGCTCCCAGGCCGATCATACCGGGAGGAGCCAGGTCGAATTCAACCTGCTTGTCTACCTGGTTATGGGGAGCATGGTCGGTGGCAATACAATCTATGGTCCCATCGGCCAGGGCTTCCCTGAGTGCTTTGATATCCTTCTTCTCCCTCAGGGGCGGATTGACCTTGAGCGATGTATCGAAACTTTCGATCATGCTGTCATCCAGGGTGAGATGATGAGGAGTTACCTCGGCGGTGACCCGCACGCCCCGTTTTTTTGCACTCCTGACAAGTTTCACCGACCCAGCTGTGGAAAGATGGGCTATATGAAGCCTGGCGCCGGTCAGTTCAGCCAGACGGATATCCCTGGCCACAGCGATCTCTTCAGCCGCAGGGGGTGAACCTCTCATACCCAGCCTGGTAGAGCTGAATCCCTCATTCATATGGGTACCCATGGTAAGGAATCTATCTTCACAGTGTGAAATTACAGTCATCCCCCTTAGTTCAGCGTGTTCCATAGCTGTACGCATAACCAGGCTGTTGTCTACATAGTTGCCGTCATCGCTGAGGGCTACCGCCCCGGCCTCCTTGAGCAAACCGAACTCATTGATATTTTTACCCTTTAACCCGGCGGTCAGAGCAGCTACCGGATAGACATTAACCGCACCCGCCTGCCCGGCTTTCTCCAGAATGAACCGGACCAGGGTGGGATCATCGATTACCGGTCTGGTATTGGCCATACATACAATGGAGGTGAAACCGCCGGCGGCAGCTTCGGCTGTTCCGGTAGCAATGGTCTCTTTATCTTCATATCCCGGCTGGCGAAGGTGAGTATGAATATCTATCAGCCCGGGAGTCAGGACCAGTCCATCCGCCTCCAGAACCGGTTTATCCGTCTCTACCTTCTTCCTGCGGACAATATCCTCGATCTTGCCCCTTCTGATATGCACCGATCCTACTCTGGCCTTCTTGCTCTCCGGATCGACTACCCGTGCTCCGGTTATCCAGAATTCACTCTTGTTTTTCCACTCTATCATCTGTACTCCTTAACTTAATTTTTTGAATCCAATAGGCTCTCCATAAAGGATATTGGTTAAGAGATCATTCTATCTCCTTGCGGCCGCCCTTTCCTCCTGCAATCAGATAAAGTATCGCCATACGGACAGCTACTCCGTTGGTAACCTGAGTCAATATAACCTGCCTGTCCCCGTCCGCCACCTCCTGGCTGATCTCGACACCCCTGTTCATGGGCCCGGGATGCAACACCACACAGTGTGGCGGAGCCTTCTCCAGCACTTCAGCGGTAACTCCGAAAGACATGAAGTACTCTCTCCTGCTGGGAAACAGCCTGGTGTTCTGCCTCTCCAGCTGAATCCGGAGTATATTGATAGCGTCAGCATGTGATATGGCCTTCTCCAGATCGAACTCCACATTCACTCCACCCTCACCCATCTTCTCCACCTCTACCGGCATCAGGGTCCGGGGCCCGCACAGGGTCACCTCCGCTCCCATCCTGGTCAATCCCCAGATATTGGAGCGGGCCACCCGGCTGTGCATAATATCTCCTATTATGGTAATCTTCTTGTTCTCCAGGGTGCCCCAGAGCCTTCTCAGGGTCATCATATCCAGCAATGCCTGAGTGGGGTGTTCGTGCTTCCCGTCTCCGGCGTTTACCACTGAAGCATCCAGAAGCCGGGACAGAAAAATGTGGGCACCCGCCGAGCCGTGTCTCATAACCACTATGTCCACCTTCATTGCTTCTATATTTTCGGCGGTATCCCGAAGGCTTTCCCCCTTGGCAACCGACGAGCCAGATTTGGAGAAGTTAATTGTATCAGCACTCAGTCTCTTCTCCGCCAGTTCAAAGCTCATCCTGGTTCTGGTGCTGGGTTCATAGAACAGATTGGCTATGGTTACCCCCCGCAGGGCTGGCACCTTCTTGACCGGCCTCTCCATAACTTCTGCGAAGGAATCTGCGGTGTTGAGAATCAGATCTATCTCATCCGCATCCAGCTGTTCCAGTCCCAGAAGATCCTTGTGATTATAATGCACTTTTTCGCTCCCTCCTTTAATGCAATGTCTTCCGACTATTTTTTATTTCTGGATCTTTTATTCCTTCTCTTTGACTGGGATTTTTTCCCCTCAAGTGTATCTTTCCTTTTAGCGCAGGGAGTCCCCTTTTTATTTTTTGTGGATTTACCCTTTGAAGATTTTTTTGAACCTCCTTTAACCTCCTTCTTCCCTTCACCGGCACCTGTATCTTTTTGATTATTCTCCACTACATCTCCCAGCACCACCTTGTCTTCGCCGTCGATGTCTTCCAGCAGAACCTCTACAATCTGATCGCTGGCGGTGGGCACGTTCTTGCCCACGAAATCCGCCCTGATGGGAAACTCCCGGTGACCCCGGTCTATCAGCACAGCCAGCTGGATGGCGGTGGGACGGCCGAAATCGATCAATTCATCCAGGGCCGCTCTGACTGTCCTGCCGGTGAACAGAACATCATCCACCAGTACCACCACCCGGTTGTTCACATCTTCACCTATCTCGGTGGTACCCACGATTGGATTGGGAGCTATCATATTGACATCGTCCCGGTAGAGGGTGATATCCAGTGCACCTACCGGTACTTCTATCCTCTCGAACTCCCGGATAAGAGCGGCTATCCTCTCTGCCAGGGGAACCCCCCGCTTCCTTATCCCCACCAGTATGAGATCCTTTACCTTCCTGTTTTTTTCCACTATCTCATGGGCAATCCTCATGATGGTTCGCCTCAGCTGAACACTGTCCATCACAGTGGCTCTTCTGACTATCTTCAATAAATACCTCCTTATTCGGGGGTCCGGGCAAAAAAAATCCTCCCGGTCAGAGAGGTTAGGTGGGCAGGTTGAAATTTCTCCCTTTCCTGGTCTCCCGGACCAGATTAAAAGGTTTCAGTTTGATGCATTCTAATTCAACCAGCGGAAGAGTGCAACATGTTTTTTGAATTTTTTTCATCCCGGCAATTCAAAAAACCGTCAATCGCTGCTAAATGCAAATTAATGTAGATACCCACGGGCAAGCCCGTGGCACTGACTACAAAATTACGAGCTTCGCTCGACGTCCTTGGGACGAGTTCCCATTCACCCACGGGCATGCCCGTGGAACTCTGCCCTGCGGGTTATTAGAAATTAACCATACTATCCACTCAAGTTTAAACCACCCTGGCGCATCCGGGAATTCAGCAGCCTGTTGCGGCACCATTTAATATTCCCGGATTACTTTCGTAAGAAAAAGAGCAAATAAATCGGCCCGCTTCAGGAATTATTCAAAATAAGGAAAGAGGATCATGATTCTCTCCGGACATAAGGTGATCCCAGCTGCGACATGATCATCCCGGCCAGCATCAGCCCGCATCCCAGAATGCCTCTGCCGGAGAGCACTTCCCCCAGAATGATCCATCCCCCCAGGACAGCGAATACCGCTTCCATACTCAGGATAATAGCCACATGGGAGGGGGGAGCCTCCCTCTGGGCTATAACCTGAAGGGTAAACGAAACCCCCACCGAGAAGCATCCCCCATAGATTATGGGAATAGCTGCATCCAGAATTGATCCCGCTGATATCTCCTCGGTAAAGACAGCTATCACCAGGCTGAGTACCGCCACCACTGCGAACTGAACCGATGCCAGGGGGAGGGAGTCCCTGCCCGGCGACAGCTTGCCGATCACCAGCACGTGGACAGCCCACATTAATGCCCCCGCCAGTACCAGGAGATCACCCCTGGCAATGGAGAAATCTCCGTGAATACTGAGCAGATATAGTCCCGCCACTGCAGAGACAGCACCCAGCCAGGTCCACCGTCCGGTCCTGCTTCCCGCAAATATTCCCAGTACCGGCACTATCACCACATAGAGGCCGGTTATGAATCCGGCCTTTCCGGCGGTGGTGGTTACTATCCCGGTCTGCTGCAGCGAAACGGCAACAAACAGAACCGAACCGGCAAGGACTCCGGCTGACAACAGACCCATCCTGCCGGCCGCTCCGCTGACCGGGGAGATCCTTTCCTCTGCGGGGGCTGAATCCAGCCGGGACAGCCTTTTTCTTCTTCCTGCCATAATAAATGGAACCAGAGTGAGGCTTCCCAGGGCAAAACGGATGCCGTTGAAAATAAAGGGGCCCACATACTCCATCCCCTTGCGTTGAGCGGTGAATGCCAGCCCCCATATCACCGCTGCCAGCAGAAGGATGGCATCAGACTTGATAGCTCTTTTTTTCATTATAATATTCCTGTTCCCGTGCTTCCGTTAACCTTCCCGTTCCGGTTGTACAGCTGCAGGCGAACCCCGGTGCCGGTTGTAAAATCAGCAGGTTAGCTGAAAGCTCTCCGGACTGTTCCCTTTCACCGCGGGAAAAGCTCCCGGTACAATACTATTCTGCGAATTACAGGTAAAGCCTAATTTATACCGGAGAGTCTTCAATTATTCTCCACGAACAGGGTCTGGGTGGGATAGGCGAACTCAACTCCCCTTTCCTCGAACTTCTTCTTTATCTGGTAGTTTATCTCCTGCTGAACATCCCGGTACTTCTGGTAATCCCTGCTCAGTACATAGTAAACTATTTCGAAGTTAAGACTGAAGTCCCCATAGGAAACGAAGTGAGCCCGGTCGAATTCGGTATCTTCCACCTGGTCGATGATCTCCCTCATCATCCCGGGGACTTCTCTGAGCCGTTGATAATCGGTCTCATAGGTCACCCCCAGGTTAAACACCTCTCTTCTCTTATCCATTCTCTTGTAGTTGCGGATTCTTGAATTGGTGAGATCGGTATTGGAAAATACCAGCTCCTCCCCGCTGAGACTCCGCAGCCGGGAGGTTTTTATTCCAATGTGCTCCACTGTTCCCACAAAGTTGTCTATTATAATGAGATCGCCGATCTCGAAAGGGCGGTCCAGGAATATGGTGAAATAGCTGAATAAATCGCCCAGTATTGCCTGGGCCGCCAATGCAATAGCCACACCTCCTATACCCAATCCGGCAACCAGGGTAGTAACCTTTATACCCAGGTTGTCCAGAAGAAGGACCACCACCACCGACCAGATAACAAATTTAAGTACGGTCAGAAGTCCCTTGATAGCGGATTTCTTTGATTCGTCCCTCTCCTTTCTGACCCAGAACATCTGAATGACGAAAAGGGCTACTGAAAGGACAAACCGGATAGCAAGAAGGGTGATAGATACTATGAATATTATCCTGATAACTTCATCCGCACTCTCACCGAAATGTAGATTTCTGATACCCAGATAAAGAATGGCTGCATAGAAGACCGGGACCAGTTTCTTCTCCACAGAATGGAGCAGAAAATCGTCCACCTCCGTATCGGTCCTTCCGGCCCATTCCCTGAATCTGTTGAGCAAAAACCGCTTGAATACAAAGATAACCACCATACCGGCTATAAAAATAATAGCCGAGGTGGCATAATCGTCCATACTGTTATCCAGCCAGGTTCTGTTCATGAATTCTTCGAACATATGCCCCCCATGAACCATCTGACCAAACGAGTCAACCCGCCGGCAGAATTAACCTCAATCCGTCAATAATATTTTCGCTCCCGGCTTCATTCCGGTTAATCCATACCTCTGCCCATGTGATCCCGGAAATATTTTAACACCACCGGCTGTGGTGGAATGAACTGCAGCATGGTGCAGGTATGCCGCCGGATCTATGGCCTGTATCTCTGGTCCGGCCAGGATCATCCCGGCGGATTGAGGTTAAATTTCAGTCTATCAGTATCTGCCAGCGGGTTCAGAGATCAGGAAGGCCGCTACAACTCAGTCCCTTCTCATATCTTTTGATGCATCCGTATGATAAGAATTAAGTAGCAGTTTCTCAGCAACTTCTTCCGGAGTTACTTTGATATGCCATCCCGCCGTCAGTTTACTGTCTTCCGAACCTACATCGCCTCGCATTCCTCCAGGCGTTCATCCTCCGGAGCCATCTTGCGCATCCTCTCAAGCTGCTTCTGGTACTCCTCCTCCTTGCCGTTCTTCTTCAGAAGCTCCAGGTAGAGGAAATTAACATCCACACTATCCACTTCCTCTTCGGGATCCTCGATATCCTTGCCATAGTATGTGAACCCCTTCTCCAGCACCTTCAGGGCTCTCTTGTATTCACCCTTGTCATTGAGCACGTCCGCCAGCATAACGTAGGCATCGTAGTGGGTTTCCCTGGTCTCTATGGCCATCTCCAACGCATCTATCGCTTTTTCCAGCTTACCCATCTTCCAGTAGGCCTCCCCCTTATGCCTCCAGGGGCATGACCACTTGGGGACCTCTTCGTTAAGCCGGTCATAGATAGTCACCGATTCTTCGAACCTGTTGAGCCCGAGTAAGAGATTGGCATACTGGAATTTTTGCTTATTTTTAAGATTATCCAGATTGCCCTCAAGAGTCTTCAGCTTGTCATTGATCTCCATCTTATGCATATAGGCCAGATAAATCACTGCCGACATATCCTGGGAATCTGCCACAGCAGTCTCATACTCCCTGAATGCTTCTATGAAGCTCTCCGGACTCCTATTATTCATGTAATCCTTTATGGGACTATGTGAATCCGCCAATGCACCAACCGAAATCAGCATGATCAACGCCGCTGCAATCATTATCCTGATCCTCACAACCGGCTCCTTTCTTTATAAAGGGACCCCTGCCTCCGGGGCAACAGTCCCTCAACTGCACTTAAATTATAAAAACACAGTTACCAGCACAACCGAGTTTTGTATATACTAATAAGAGGCTGCTGGTTTTGCAATGGTTTTACACCGCAGCAGCGGTATTGTTCCCGGCATGAGTATATATTGTATTGAGATTAAGGGTCAATGAAGCGGTTCTTATTCATAGTAATCCCTGTTAATCTACTGATAATATTGTCATTGTAGAAGCGCAGCATTCTTATATTGCCGGGATTTGATGGTAGACTCAGTCGATTGCAAATAATCTAAAAGCGGGAATCAATCGTCCGGGCCGAGACGCGGGGTTACCATTACCAGTTCGTCGAATCCTAAATCGGGCATATTATCTTCGAACCATATATAACCCTCTTCATCCGAAAAGTAGCTTTCACCATTGATTATAACCCGGGCGTTTTTAACGAACCGGTTTTCGCCTATCAGGATCAAACCATCAATTTCTTTTTTACTATCCCGTATCTGCTTGATTATCAGGTCTCCACTTTCTGTGGAGAGCCTTATTGTTTCATCTCTTGCCCTGCCGGTAGAAGCAGCCGCAGCAATATCCTTTTTGTCCGGATCGTCCGGCATGCTCAATCTGAGCACTTTTACTTTACCGCTCTTCTCCCACCAGCCGGAAAGTTTCCCGGTCACAAATTCACTTTTGTCAGTTTCATCCAGAGCTTTTATATACTGTTGGAAATACGTGACCTCTGCCAATAATATATCCCTGCATCTATTGCACTTCATAACATGGTTGCGCAAATCCCGCTTGATATTGACACAGAGGTCCTCGGGAATTACTTCCCTCGGACCTCCGTGAAAATCCCCTCCAGCACTCACCCTGGACATATTACGAACTGCTAGAGCCCCTAACTCTTCCCTGGTAAAACAGTCATCCTTCTTTCTGGTCTTTTTCCTCATATGTCTCATTTCATATATGGTAAATTAATCCGGGAATGCATCTAACCTGAATAATTCATAAACCTGATTTTTATTGTAAAATAACAGGGTATTCT
>CAZTHK010000013.1:0-120108 GCA_964613215.1 uncultured bacterium
CAAGAGTTTAACTCATCAGGTGGGTTTTTTCATGGATAAAATCGCTCAATTTAGGACAGAATTAAATTTAGACATTTTATCCTCCTGCTTCCTAACTGGTTGTTGATTCCTTTTCAAAAATCAAATACAGATTCGGCAACAAGAGCAGTGTTACGAACAGCGAGAAGAACAATCCGCCGATCACCGCGACGGCCATGGGTTGCAGCATGTCGCCGCCCTCGCCTAAATTGAGAGCCAGAGGTGTCAAACCTAAAATCGTTGTAGCCTGTGTCATTAGAATTGGCCGTACACGCAAAGGAGCTGCTTCCAGGATGGCTTCCTTAAGTCCTAATCCTTTCTTTCGATACTCATTGATAAAGGAGATCAGCACCACGCCTTGGGTGGTGATGCCGCCGGTCATGATGATTACCCCGATGAGCACGGTGGCACCGGCCGGAAAACCGGTCAGAAGTAGCGCCGCAATCACTCCCGAAAAAGCGAAGGGCACCCCCAGCAAAATCAGCAGCGGCTGTTTAAACGAATTGAACTGAATCGCCAAAATCACATATGCGAAAAACAGAGCGAACAAGATGATTTGTATCATGACGTTCTGGCTTTCCTGCATCAGATAGACCTGGCCCCCAAACTGAAATGAGTAACCTTCCGGCAAGGGGAGATCCGCCAGGCTCTGCGTGACTGCCGATGCCATATCGCCAATACTTGCACCGGCGGTGACGTCACTTGACACGACTATCTGCTTCATCTGATCTTCCCGGATAATTTCCACCGGCCCCAATCGCGGAATCACTTTGGCAATTGTTCGCAATGGCACCTTCTGCCCATTTCTGCCATCGATGAACAGGTTCTCGATATCCTCTTTGGATGTGATACGGTGTTCGGGCACAATCACCCTGATATCATAATATTCTCCCTGATCCCGATACTGCGACGCCACCGCGCCGTCAATCAGGCTCTTTGCGGAATTGGAAACAGATTCGGTGGAAATGCCCAGATCGGCCAGGTGCAGCCGGTCCACCTGAATTTGGTATTCGGGTTTGGTGATCTTAGTTCCAACGCGGATATTGGCCAGTCCGTCGATCCTGTTCAGGCGTCCAACCACCCGATGGGCGATTTCATTTAATCTTTCCAGATCGATGCCGCGGACCTTGATCTCCACGTCTGATTCACCCATTTTACGGATGCCTTTCATCTTCGCCTGCTTGACAATAAGCTTGGCGCCCGGGATTATGTGGCGCATCACTTTCGGTCTGATATTCGCAATATACTCTCTGGTGGTAAACGGGCGCTCTGCTTTGGGAACCAGTTCAATATCGATCTGCCCCTCATTGGCTATTTCGTAGGTAACGAGTCCCCAAACCTTTCCACCGGACAGAACAAAATACTTGTCCACATAGGGATTGTCTTGAACTATCTTTTCCAGACCTGCCATCAGGCTGTCGGTTCGGGCTACGGAGGTGCCGGTCGGCAAAATCGCCTTTATCATGACCCGGCCGTCATCCATTTTGGGCAGAAATTCGCTGCCGATGTTTCCGAAGAAAAAGATGGCGATGACCAGCAGCACGGCAAAAACCGCTGTCACAATCCAGCGGAACATCAGAACAACATTAAGTAATCGGCGATAGAAACGGTCGATCACTTCGATGAAACGGTCCGCAAGGCTGCGATGTTCGCGGGGATGCCCCTTGGCGGTGACCAGATAGTGAGTCAACATGGGCGTTACTGTAAGCGCTACCAGTAACGATACAATCACGATTCCGGCAATTGACAGAATCAATTCTTTAAACAACAGCGATGTCAGACCCGGGATGAGCAGAAACGGCAGGAACAACGCCAAAAAGGTCAGGGTGGATGCCAGCACAGCATACGCGACTTCGCTGGTAGCGGTGTCTGCTATTGTGTCACTGCTCCTTCCTTCCAGCAGATGCAGCCGGGTGATGTTTTCAATAACCACAATGGAATTGTCCAGCACCACGCCCATGGCAACCACCAGCCCCCCGAGTGAAAAAATGTTGATGGAAAAATTTCCCAGCTTCATCAGGAAAAAATTAAACAGAATGGTAACAGGCAGGGCAATAAGCATCACTATCACCTGACGCCAATGCCCCAGAAAAGCAAAGATCACCAGGATAACCAGCAGCACCGCAACAATGGCGGAATCCCTCACACCCGAGATAGCGCCTTTGATGTAATCCGCCTGATTTTCAATGGCATTAAAATGAATATCGGGCGGTACGGTTTCTTCCAGTTTTTTGGTCAACTTGTTTGCTGCTTCTGCCACTTCAACCGTGTTCGCGTCAGCCTGCTTGAGAATGTTTAATTTAATGGCGGGTTTTCCGTTAAACCGGGTAACGACGCGCTCGTCCTCATGACCATCTTTCACGGTGGCCAGGTCTTTTAAACGCACCATCGAACCATTGTTATTGACAATAACCACATTGCGCACATCGTCCATACCATGAAATTCCGCGGTGGTGCGCACAATGAATTCACGGCTGCCTTCGGTCACCCGTCCTGCCAGGCGTTCAATGTTTTCTTCCCGCAGCCGACGGATAATCTGATTCAGGGTCAAATCATAGGCGGCGAGCCTTTCGGGATCCAAAAGCACCCGGATTTCCCGTTCCAGTCCGCCCACGATCTCAGTGCCGGCGACTCCTTTTACAGCCAAAAACTGATCCTGCAGCACGTTTTCCGCCCAGGTGCGCAGCTTTACCATATCCCTGCCTTCTGACTGTATGATGAGCTGCACCACCGGCAGCTGCGACGGATCAGCCTTGAACATGATGGGAGGATCCACATCGGGCGGCAGCTTGCGGGTTGCCAGCCCCATTTTCGCCACCACATCCTGATACGCCATATCCACATCCGTGCCGTATTCAAAATTAATCAGAAGGGTGTACATGCCCTCAATGCTGGACGATTCCAGGTAATCGAGATCATCCACCGTGCTCAAGGTTCGTTCCAGCGGATCGGCAATATTGTCGTTAATTTCCTCAGGAGTGGCGCCGCGCCAGTAGACATATACCTTGATCATAGGATAGGTAATTTCCGGGAGAAAGTCGGTGGGCATGCGGGAATAACCAAAATATCCCAACAACAGAGCTGTCAAAAGCAGCACGATGGTTGCCACCGGCCGTTTAATGGCAATAGAAGTGAGTTTCATCTGCTGCCTCCCACCGTTTGCGTGGTCTTTTTCTCTGCGCCCTGAATTTTCACAGCTGTCCCTGTTTTCAACTGCTGCTGTCCTTCGACAACGATTTTATCGCCAGCGGAAACTCCTGTTATTATCTCAATCCATCCGTCGGATTCCAGTCCTGTGTTGATTGCTTTTTCCTTTGCTTTACCATCAATGACAATAAAGCAGGCCTTGTTTTCGGGGCGCTCAATCACTGCTTGAACAGGAATTGCCACCACGTCCTGTAAAACCCGGGTGATAAAACTGGCGAGCACGAACATCCCTGTCCGCAAGTTCGAACACGAATATTTTAGCTTGATTTCCACTATGCCATTACGGGTTTGGCTGTTTACCTGAGGATAGATGCGTTGGATAACACCCTGGAATTGTTTTTCCGGGCAGGCATCCGCCAGTATTTCAGCCGTCTGTCCTGCCTTCAATTTTCGAATATCCAGCTCCGACACCGGCACATCCGCCCGGAACCTGGCGCTGCTCTGAATCTCGAATAATTTGGTTTTGGCAGGAACCATGTCGCCCAGATCCACCCAGCGCTGAGAAACCACACCTGTGATGGGTGACGTCACCGGGATTTTTTTGTATTGCTGAAGAGCAAATTGATAGTCCTCTTGCGCCTGTTTCAGTTCCTTTTGCAATTCTGGATTATCAGGATCTTTTGTCAGCGCCTCCTGCTTTGCCTGAACCAGCAACCGCGCCGAGTTGATGATATCCTCCCGAACCAGCGAGCTGAGCATGGCGACTACATGGTTGCGCTGCACCTGATCACCTTCCCGAACCAGGAGGCGGGAAATTTTACCCTCGGTGGTGGACAGGATATTGGCAACGCTCTCTGCCCGAAGAGTGCCGGGCAACTGTAATTTTTCCGTCAATTTTCTGGTTTGAACAGTCTGCACTTTCACCAATTTGGCATCGGACCTTTTTACTTTTGCCGAGTTCTCCTGTTTTGAGCCGCAGCCGTTGTTCAGCAGCATCGACAGAAACAAAATAAGCATTATTGAAATTCGTTTCATCTTCACCTCTTTTTTTTCCAATTTGCTGATTAAAACCTGGGGTCACCTATGAAGGTTTGACATGGTCCAAGGCTAATTTTTGAACATGTGTATTGAGATATAGCAGCACCCTCAACATCGTGACTTTGACGACAGGTGTTGCTACGCCACCAAAACTTAGAAATATCCCGCTTGCTGTTTTCAGGGCTTGTTTGGTTTTTGCTCTGTCCCAAATCGATGAGAGAAAGAAAGCAAAACAACGCGAAACTATAGATAATAATCACGGTGTTACTCATACATGGACTCCTTTATAAAATTCCCATCACTGCCAGCAGCCGGGCGCGGACAATGTTATAGTCTGAAATCGCCTGATTCAGAGTCAACCGGCTGTCGAGCAGCGTCCTCAGAATATCGAGCAGATCGGTGTTGGAACGCCTTCCGGCGTGGTATTCAATCAACGCCAGCCGATAACTTTGATGAGCCTGTTCCAGCGCTTTTTGCTGAATAGCGATCTGTTGTTTTCTTTCCTGCAATCGACTGTAGTTGTTTTTAACCTGCGTTGCCAGATTCTTTCTAAAAAATTTCCGCTGCCACATAATTTGCTCAGCATCGGCGCGGGCTTTATCAATTTTGGCGCCAATCGTGTTGCCGGCATAAAGCGGCATCTTGATATTCAAACCCAAGAAATAACGTTTGTTTTTATCAAACGAAAAAGATTCCGGGCCAAATTCATAACCATAATACGCCTGTGCCGACACCTGCGGCAAACGAGCTGCCCGCTGCACTTTTACATTCTGTTCCGCCCGACGAAGCTCCCATTCCATTTGTTTCCAAGCCGGATTGTGATCGAGCGCTATCATCAGCAGACTGTCAGGATTCTCTTCGAAAATCATTATCTTAAGAGAATCTTGCGGCACCAGGATTTGCGGCGATGGTCGCCCTAATAGTAAACTGATCTGGTGTGACTCGGTCTGGTAATCATTTTCTATTTTAAGCAGCTTGCCCTCGTTTTCGGCGATGGCAACCCCAATGCGTTCCAGCTCCAGTTGCGACATACGTCCGGCTTCCACTAACAGTCGAGTGTAACGCTGCTGGACTTTTAGTTGTTTTCGATTTGCCAGCAGAATCTGCCTTTGTTGAATCAGTGATTGCAATTGAAAATAGGAAACGGTTACCGCCTGTTTGAGATTCAATTGGTCGGACAAAAATGCCTGTTCCAGCGCTTGAATCTTCGTCTCTGCCGCCTGTTTGGCATGCTTTAATTTTCCCCCGGTATATATGGGTTGAGTGATAGAAAGGCTGGGGAATAAATCATGCTGAATATTGCCCAGAATCTCTTTTCTGAAACCGGGCACAATATCCAGATAACCATAACTGAAATTGGCGTCTATCTTCGGAAGCATCTCTCCTTCTGCCTGTTGCAGCGATGCCTGGCCCGCTTCGGTTCGAACAGAGGCTTTTTTTAACAGCTCATTGTTGGAAAGTGCCTCTTGCAAAGCATCATGCAAAGAGATGGCGACAGTATCCGCGGGCATCTGTTGTGCATTAAGGTGGAACGGCATAAATAATGCGAATAAAACAGGGATAATTTTATTTCTCATAACACTTCCATTATTGATTTTGTAATAATCTTATCCGCGGAGACAGAGTCCGCAAAGATCCTTTGCATTTTTTTTTCAGTGTGCTCATTGTTCCTGTGGCATATATGTATTGTCATTTACAATGCAATCCCGTAAGCCAGATTAATGGAGGAAACGATATTTTCGAGAATATTTTCTGCTGCAGTTTGATTGCCATTCACAACGCTTATTGCCAGTTCATCCAATTGCGCAGAGAGTAATTTCAAGGCTGATTGATAGTTCCTGCAATTTGACTGGTCATCGGGCGCGGGGCAGGTCGCTAAAAAAACGTTGTCCCGAAGCTTCAGCAGATCACCCAGCATCGGTTTAATGGAAGCCAACCCTGACTTTTTTTCTTCATCGATCATCTTTTTCGCCAGCTTGCGCAGATGAAACAGCCGGTCTGCCGCATACACCAGGTTATTTTCTTCATGCATTTTTACGAACAAGGCACATGTTGCTCCACAAGTTTTTAACGCATCTCTAAACATTCCGTTGGTCAAATGCTTTTCCATATCGATCATGCCTTGATGAATTGCATTCAGACGGGCACTGAATTTCTCATCCTGCCGGTATTCCGCCGGCGGTTGGCTCTGGAATTTATGTTGGACTTTTTCCCACAGCACCATTGACTGTTGGATGTGTTCCAACCCTTTTTCCTGTTTCCGGGTATCGGGTTGTTTGATAAGTTGTTGCACTAAGCCACAATACTTACGCATTTCCTGCCGGCTGTCGAGTGACATGGCATCAAAATTCTCAAGTTCTGCAGAAAAACCGGGGTCCTGCTGCGAAAAAACCGGAGGGATGGTGCCGATAAAAAGAATGCTAATGAGCAGGCAAACAGAAAGGCTGAAAGAAACTGATTTTCGCATGGTTTTCTCCTTTCCAGGTTATAAGCTTTTATTGTAAATATTGGAATTAGTGAAAGGATAATAGAGTCGGACAAAACAGGTCCGGTGATCTGAGAAAAGACTTGGTCAACTTTTTGGGGATGTACTGCCAATACAATAAGATCACAACTTGCAGCTTCTTTGTTATCAATAGTGCAGCAGGTGATCTCTGGATCCAATTTGTTTAATACGCAATGACGATTTTGGTCGGGATCGGCTATAATTATTTTTTCAGATAAGACGGCGGATTTTTTAAGCCGTTTTAATAAAAAGCAAGTTACTCTTCCGCCTCCTATAAATCCCACGGATTTGACAGTCATTGCAAACTCCTTGAATTAATAGAGGTTATATCAATAAACACTCCAGATTAAATACACACCCCCCAGGATCACCAGAATCCCGCAGATTTTTTTCAAAATTACCGCGCCTCTGGATCGTTTATTCCAGTGTAAATATTTCTGTAGCATGCTGGTAAATGTACCTGCCAGTACAATGACCGAGCAGTGTCCTACAGCATAAATAAGGATGAGGGATCCGGCAAATGTCGGGCGGGTCGAGGCCACGTTGAAAGCAATTCCCAGCATGGGCGCCATATAGGCAAAAGTGCAAGGACCCAGAGCCACACCGAAAACAAGGCCGATCACGAACGCGGCCAGAGCGCCTTTCGTTTTCATCTTCGGCTGATTGGACATACCCGGAAAGGGCAGATTGATGATCTCAAGCAAATGCAGGCCGATCACGAAAAAAATCACGGCCACAATATAATTTCCGATTTTACCCACATCACCCATAATACGGCCCATCAGTCCGGTGATCAACCCAATCACCGCAATGGTCAGCAGAATGCCGATAGAGAAGAGGGTGGACAGAATGAAGGCGCGTTTCTTTGTGACAATGCCCTGTCCGTCGATAAATCCTACAATCAGAGGGATGGACGACAGATGACAGGGGCTGAGCAGGATGCTCAGGATTCCCCATAAAAAAGAGGCGGTTAATGCCAGACCGGCTGAACCGCTCAAACTTTTTGTCAACCAGACAAAAACATTGTCCATCACTTTACTCCCTGCTTTTTCAATACCTCCACCAGCTCATCCTTGGGGAAGAACCCTTCATGCCGGAAATACTCATTTCCTTCCTTGTCCAGAAAAACCTGGGTGGGAATAGCACGAATTCCGTACTGTGCTGCATAGGGCCGGCCTTCGGGGGTCCAGACATCGTGGAATACCACCTTGACTTGTCCCGCGTACTCCTTTTCAATCTCATCCATGATGGGCTGCATCATCCGGCAGGGGACGCATTTCACCGATCCCAGTTCGATGAAGGTGACCAGGACTGAATCTGATTCAGTTACAGCGGTTGATGCTTTTTGAGCATCTTTAGTTTCTGTCTGAGATGCCTTTTTGGCGTTGGACGGCTCCTCGTTCTGATCGGAACATCCAACAGTGAAAACAGCCAACAATAAGCAGATGGAACATATCCGGAAAATATTTCTCACAACTTGTCCTTTCCTTTGTTGATGATGACTTTGCTCATTCGGCACCTGTCGCAGTCGCACCCGTTCTCTGCAGGAGAGGATACCGCTTTTTGTAAAACCGGCGATCCTGTTATAATCCGGTTTGTAGTGTCATTTACAATGTCATCCGTTGCGGGTCTCCGTCCCTTGTTAAAACGCATATCCGTGAGCATAAAATGGGTTATGCCTGCTTCGATATGCTCCGGCGTTTTGCGGGCACAGGCCTCAGTGCAGCCGCCGATTACGATATTTTTAACATCGCTTTTTGCAGACGCGATGAATCCTGACTCATGACCGCCCACACCGGCCGGACATGAGGGTTTTGCGAATCCTTTTTTCAACAGCCGTCTCTCAACGCGATCTGCGATTTCACCCCCATCGGCCCCGCCGCTGCGGGCATATATTAGTCTTTTGCCACTACTACAACATTCTGCCATACATCTACTCCTGTTTTTTTTGCAGTTTATTCCCGCAATCCTTACAGACGGACACTTGCCTATATGAACAGCAGGTCTTTAAGCGCAAACTCTTTATTTCCTTCTTTGGCAATTTCTTGCCACAGGCATCACACTTAACCATTTCTTTTTCTTTATAGACCATGTGATTTCTCCAGTATATTATTTAAGTTTTCCACATTCGGAATTTTTCCGGTTACTTTTACCTCGCAGTCCACGGCCAGACCGGGCGTCATCATCACATCGAAGTTCATGATTTAATTGATATTGGTAGCTTTATCGATTTCATGGTCGTTGCCCGGTTCTTTGACCGCCTGTTGGGTCAGCTCCGTGAGTTTCTTGCACTTGAGGCAGCCCGTGCCGCCCGCAACCGCGCTTCGGATTCCGCCCTCCGGCTTTCCCGCCTCTGCGACGTCCGGGTTCCTATCCAGCGCGATTGTAAGCGCTTCCTCCAGAGAAAGCCGAGACGCATTCTCCGAAGCGAATACATCGGGTGATATCGTTCCCGAGAAAAGAGTCAACAGAAATCCGATGGCTGGACTGTTCCTTGCGATGTCGCGGTATATTTGCATCAAACCGATTCCCCGTTTTCCACAATATCAGCCCATTTGTCGGCTTTAGCGCGCAGTACGACCATTACGCAAGGAAATATTTCCAGTATGCATGGTGTTGCCAGCTTCAGATAGCACCTGACACCTTCTCTTCGTTGGTGCAGGATCCCGGCATTGCTGAGCACGGCCACGTGACGGGAGATCGTGGATTTGTTAATGTTGAACAATGGCTGCAATTCGCATATACACCGTTCGTCTTCGCTCAGCATTTTCACGATCTTCAATCTGACCGGGTTCGCCAGAGCTTTCATGATCTGAGCATGTGCATTCAGTTCATTATCGTTCATAGGCCATAATATAATACATTGATACACAACTATGCAACAATATTCTGAACTCCCCCGTCTTCCTGGACATCTAACCCGAATTATTCATAAAAATAGCAGGTCCCTTATATAAGTAACTGTAGCAGAATACAGTTACGAAATTTTCCTATAAACAAAAAGAGGAACTGGTATGATTAATAATTGCCAGATTGCTCTTCCGTTTTCAACTATTTCCGGCAAAAAAGTTAAAGCTGATTTCACAGGGATTTAACGCTTACTATGATCAGTGCTGTTTTCAACCGTTTCATATCTATGAGGGAAGAAGCGGCAAACTGCTCACTACCATTCTCAGTCCCGGCAAGCGACCCAGCGGGCCGGAGACCAGATCCATCCCGACGCATCTGATCGGGCATATCAGAGAGAGCTGGCCTGAGGTGACAGTATTCATTCGAGGCGACAGTCACTTCAGCACTCCGGAGCTGCACGAGTGGGCTGAGCAGATCGATGTGCTTTTTGCGCTGGGACAGTCAGCTAACCCTGTTCTGAAAGAGAAAGCAGCGGATCTGCTTCAGAGGGCAAGAGAGTTATATCAAAAAGAGGGGAATAAGGTTCGTCTACTCGGTGAGTTTGAATATCATGTTCAGCAGGAAAAAGATGGTTTATGGATGAACTGCTCGACTAAATAACCGCTTGATTTTTGGGGAAACTCCAGACAATGAATATAGGTTGACATCCGGAATTCAACTATCATATATTTCGTTATATTGGGAAATGACGATATAAAGGGGGATCAGAATGAAAGATGAGTCTATGCAAACAGTATTGCGCATCACAAAAGCGCTATCCGATCCCAGCCGGCTGCGGGCGCTGGCGGCGTTGCGGCATGGCGAGTTGTGTGTCTGTCAGTTGATTGCGCTGCTGCACCTGGCCCCTTCGACGGTCTCCAGGCATCTATTGATCCTGCACCAGGCTGATTTGGTCGAAAGTCGCAAGAAAGGACGGTGGGTTTATTATCGTCTCACACGGGAGCCATCTTCCGCTTTCGCAAAGCAAATCACCCGGCATACGTTGGAGGCCCTTTTGGAAAGCCCTATCATCATCAAAGATACAAGATGCTTGAAGACAATTGTTAATATCGGATTGAAGGAGCTATGTCGCACGACAATACCAAACCAAGACTGAAAATTCTTTTTCTCTGTACCGGAAGTTCCTGTCGAAGCCAGATGTCCGAAGGCTGGGCACGGGTGTTGAAGTCTGATGTAATCGAAGCCTGCTCTGCGGGCATTGGAACACACGGTCTCAATCCGCCGGCCGTCAAGGTCGTGGCCGAAGCCGAAATGGACATCTCGCGCCATGGTTGCAAGAAGGTGGACAAGCTGGACAGGCTGGACTTCTCGACTACCTTATGACCGTCTGCGGCCATGCGAACGGGACCTGCCCCATGTGGCTTGGCGGCAAGGCGAAAGTGGTTCACGTTGGTTTGGACGGTCCGCCCGCGCTGGCGCGGTAGAACAGATTGAAAGCGAGAAAGAAAAATTGGATTGTTACCGATGGTTGAGGGACGCAATCCGGGTGTTTGTCGAAACACTGCCGGATTCCCTGACGTATGACGAAAAGCACAAGAAAGGGATATAACATGAGCAATGAGGTGAAGCCCCCCAACGAGCGGAAAATGACGAATGTATTCGAGCGATACCTTACCGTTTGGGTGGCGCTGTGCATTGTGGGCGGAATCCTCCTGGGCAAGATCGCGCCGGGGGTTGCGACCTACCTGGACGGATTGGCCATTATCGTAAAGGGTGCGCCGGTCGTATCGATCCCCATCGCGGTCTGTCTCTTCTTCATGATGTACCCCATCATGGTGAAAATCGACTTCGCGTCTGTTATCAAGGCGGGCAAAAGCGGAAAACCGGTATTGCTGACGCTGTTCGTGAACTGGTGTATCAAGCCCTTCACCATGTACGGCATAGCATTGCTCTTTCTCGGGGTTCTGTTCCGCGGGTTCATCGGAGCCGAGGCAACCGATCTCGTAAAAATGCCGTTCGGCCTGGATCTGGCTGTGGGGGCTACGCACGGGGCCGGAACGGTGGTCCTGAACGAAGGTGTCAAGATGCTTCAGATCCCACTCTGGCGAAGTTACTTCGCCGGCTGCATCCTGCTGGGGATCGCCCCCTGCACGGCGATGGTCCTGGTCTGGGGCTATCTGGCCCGGGGTAATGACGGGTTGACCCTGGTCATGGTGGCGATCAATTCTATTACCATGCTGATCCTCTACGGTGTGCTCGGCGGGTTCCTGCTGGGCATCGGGAAGTTGCCGGTTCCGTGGCAGGCGCTGCTGTTGTCGATCGGCATCTATGTGGCACTGCCACTGGTATGCGGCTACCTATCGCGCAAGTGGATTATCAAAGCCAGGGGCGAGGCCTGGTTCACGGACAAGTTTCTGCACGTGCTCACACCGGTTTCGATCGTTGCCCTGCTGGTGACGCTGGTCCTGCTGTTCAGCTTCAAAGGGGACATCATCCTGAGTCAGCCGTTGACCATTCTGTGGATCGCCATTCCGCTGTTCATCCAAACCATGTTAGTCTTCTGGATCGGTTACGGCTTGGCTCGGAAGCTGAAACTGCGCTACGTCGATGCCGCGCCCGCCGCCATGATCGGCGCATCCAATCACTTCGAGGTGGCGATCGCCACGGCCACCATGCTCTTCGGGCTGTCTTCCGGCGCAGCTCTGGCGACGGTGGTGGGCGTATTGATTGAAGTGCCGGTGATGCTGTGGCTGGTTCGGATTTGTACCCGCACGGAGCATTGGTTCGCGAAGACGCGGGTCTAACAAACAGGAAAGGAGACGGATGCTATGTTTACGAAAATGCTGGTGGCGACGGATTTGTCGGAGGCTTCGGAGCGGGTAATTTGCGCCCTGGGCACCCTCAAGGCGCTGGGAATGCGCCAGGCGGTGTTGATACACTGCTTCAACATCCGCGATGTGGGATCGCTGGCGGATCGCATGATGGAAATCGCCAGGCCGTCCTTCGAGCGGCAGAAGAAGATCCTGGAGGATCAGGGGTTCGACGTGACGGCCAAGATGGTGCTGGGCTTGCCGAAGATCGAGATCAACCGTCAGGCCGATAAGCACGACTGCTCGCTTGTGGTCGTGGGATCAACGGGCGACACGATGGCGGGGGAGATTCTGCTGGGAGGTGTGGCGAGCGCGGTCATCCACAGCGCCACGCGACCGGTGCTGATCCTGCGTCTCAACCTGGCCGGAGAAGAGGGAAGGAAGGAGTGCGAGGAATGGGCCTGCGACAGCCTGCGGCACGTTCTGTTTCCCACGGACTTCTCCGACAACTCCGAACACGCCTTCTCCTATGTGAAGAAGATCGCGGAGTGCGGCGCCAAGCGAATCACGCTGCTGCACGTGCAGGACAAAGCCCGGATCGACAAACACCTGAAGGAGCGCCTGGCCGAATTCAACGAAACCGACACCGCGCGCCTGAATCGGCTAAAGGATGACCTGGAACAGTCGGGCACTAAGGATGTGCGCATCAAGATTCCCTACGGCTCGCCCAAGAAGGAAATTCTCGAGCGTATCCGCGAAGACAATGTGTCACTGGTCGTAATGGGCAGCCAGGGGCGTGGTTTTATAGGCGAAGTCTTCCTCGGTAGCGTCAGTCATGCAGTGACAAGGCAGGCCGCCGCACCAGTGCTCTTGATACCGGCCGTGCGGTAGAGGACATAAGATCACTTAAAAGAACAAAGCAGATACAGTGCATTCGTCTGTCCGAAATGTCCTGGATTATCAAATCAGGTCCACTCACCCCCTCCCCATATTTATCCCTCCAACAAGCATTCTCAAGCACAATCGCCCAGTCATTCTGCTCTTTTTCTTTATGACTTCGGGAAATCCTCCTTCCTTGAGATAATCATCAAACACTTTCAGAAGACCACCTTTTTGGGGAGTATAAAAAGTGCTTTTATCAAAAGAGATTCCCATGTACTTGAGCAATTCTGAAAAAGAAAACGGCATCATCAGCAGATCCTCATATCGGCCCCTCAGCTCCGTGGCAAATTCCCTGGACGGCAAACTGGAATTGCTGCCCGACAGGATTATTTTATATCGGTTCTGGTTATGCACAGTACGGAGAACACGGCTCCATTCAGGCAGATGCTGGACTTCATCAAAGAATAGATAGCTCGGATATCGATCAGCCAATTGATAAAATACAGAGAGGATGTCATCTATTACCGTCGGCTCTATGCCTGTTAATCTGTAATCCTCAAAATCTATGAAAAGTATATCCTTCTTCTCAACTCCCATTCGGAGTAAATCGCTGATAATTTGATACATGAACCATGTTTTGCCGGATCTTCGGGGACCCACAATGGCCAGGATAGAGGAAAGTTCATCTATCTTCAGATCTCTAGTTTCTCGCTTGACCATTTCAGGGAGCGATTCCGCTTCGAGCCATTCTGAGATAAGCAGTTTGATTTCATTTTCAGGTATTAAAAAACCTTTACACCAACATTATGGCGGTTTCCGGGGGATGCCATTGGGCAGTAACGTGAGCTTTCAACAGATGGCTGAAAAGGTATTTACGCTTAAGATTATTATTTCTTCTCCGAAAGAAGATGATGGTTGGCGGACTCCGGGAGATTGTATAGGTGAAAGCGCCCCCCTGAAAACCCATCCCGACACCTTGCTCTTCGTGCCTGCAAGTATTTGGCGGATGCCGCCGAGAGTGAGGGTCGGACGGAAATCGACGCATGGACCTTCACGCTTTCAAACCGATATTTCTGATCCAGATCGAAGGGCAACAGCTCTCCGCGTGGTTCAAAGCAACATCCCGGACGGCCAGTTCCTCAAGGAGCGGTCGGATGGTTGTCGAGTGGTTCAAAGAGCGGTTCCGGCGGCATGTTTGTCCAGAGCAAATGTTTCGTGAAGGAGCGCGGCGGCCGAATGGGCGACATCGCCATCTACGGCCAGGAGTCCAACACCACCACCTGGCGGCTGGCCATGATGAACCTGGCCATCAGGAGGCTGGACGCCAACCTTGGTGGCCGGTATGCGGACAGTTTCCACAACGACTTTCACAAAGACCTGCGGGCCGATTTCATCCTCGCCAACCCGCCCTTCAACATGAGCGACTGGGGCGGCGAACGACTGCGTTAGGACGCCCGCTGGAAATACGGCATTCCGCCGGTGAACAATGCCAACTACGCCTGGATTCAGCATTTCATCCATCATCTCTCGCCCACGGGGGTTGCCGGTTTCGTCATGGCCAACGGGTTCATGTCCACCAGCACCGCCGGCGAAGGAGAGATCCGCAAGAATATCATCGAGGCGGACCTGGTGGACTGCATGATCGCCCTGCCCGGCCAGCTCTTTTACACCACACAGATTCCGGTGTGTCTCTGGTTCGTGGCCGGTAACAAAAGAAATGGCAAGTTCCGCGACCGCAGCGGGCAGACGCTCTTTATCGACGCTCGAAAATTGGGAGCTCTCATCGACCGGAACCATAAAGATTTTTCGGACGAAGAGATCGGCAAGTTGGCCGCCACCTGCCACGCCTGGCGGGGCGGGAAAGATGCCGGCGAATATCAGGATGTGCCGGGCTTCTGCAAGAGCGCCACAACCGATGAGATCAGGGAGCACAATTATGTGTTGACCCCGGGTCGATACGTGGGTGCTGCCGAGATCGAGGACGACGAGGTTCCTTTTGAAGAAAAGATGGCTGAACTCACCGCCACGCTCTAGGAGCAGTTCGACGAAGCCGGCCAGTTCGAAGCCACCATAAAAAGAAATATGGAGGTCTTGGGGTATGGGGGGTAACCCGGAAGGCTTTAATTTCAGAGCCCTGGTTGCAGCTATTCACCAGGCAAACGAGAACCTGTCCGCTCAAGCCGGCCGGGCGGTCAACGCCAGCCTGACCCTTCAAAACTGGCTGTCCGCGATCCCTGTGTTTTCGACTTTCTCGGGATAAAGCAACAGGTGGCAATGCTGGAACGGATCCAGGGTTGCTTCATCGGACAGTTCGCCGGTAACGCGCCGGGGAACCTGATAGGGGTTCAGCCACCCGATGCGCACTACAGGAGAGGCGGATGTCACTCATTGCTGTAATTGCTTTAGCGGTTGGCCTGGTGATGGCAGACCGGCAGGATATCGAGGTCGACTATTGTCCCGAATGCCAGGGAGTCCTGGCTGGATCGCGGGGAGTTGGATAAAATCATCGAAAGTTAGGCGTTCCAGCCGTCGTCGCAACGGGAGCGTGAAACCCGCCATGATCGTTCACCGGGTCATGACAAAGGCAATTATTGCTGCAAAAAGAAGAAACATAAATCCCTGCCTGGGGATTTGTTCGATTTCTGGCGTTCAAAATCTTAAGTGAAAAAAAGACAGACCGGTCAACCGGCACCGGCTTGATCCAGCCTATGTATCAGATAAACTGCAATCGTCCGAGAGAGGTCTCGCCTCCGCTGAGGTTGGCGGGGTTTAACGAAAAGCGAGTTGTGGCTGATTGGCTATTCAGAAAACCTACCCGCTGTTCTTTTGCAGATTCCGACCAGCATCAGCATCACCGGCACTTCGATCAGGACGCCGACCACCGTGGCAAGCGCCGCACCGGATGAAAGGCCGAACAGCATGACCGCGGTTGCGATGACCACTTCAAAATGGTTGGAAGCGCCGATCATGGCAGCCGGGGCGGCATCTTCGTATTTCAATTTAAGCATCCTGGCCGCACCGTAACCCGGTCCGAAAATAAAAACTGTTTGCAGGAAAAGCGGGATGGAGATCCAGAGGATGGTGAGCGGGTTGGCCAGAATGGTTTCGCCCTTGAAGCTGAACAGCGTTCATAAAAACACCTCCATTACCTGTTCAATGCTTCGGGCAGGGTTTCGACAAAAGCTTTGATCTCGTCACGGATCTTCCGGTAGCACCCCATCTGCTCTTCTTCTGATGCGCCTTGCTCCGCCAGTTCCCTGGCCATCTTTGGCGGATCGCCGAAGCCGACATGAACGACCCTGGAGTTGCCCGGAAAGAATGGGCAGGTCTCGTGGGCATGGTCGCATACGGTGACAACCACGTCCAGTTTGACGTCCTTGAATTCATCTATGTGCTGGGACTTGTGTCCCGAAATATCCACCCCTGCCTCAGCCATTACTTTTACGGCGTTCGGGTTGAGCCCGTGCGTTTCGATCCCGGCTGAATAAGCCTCGATGACATCACCTTTCAGATGACTGGTCCAGCCTTCGGCAATCTGGCTGCGGCAGGAATTCCCCGTGCACAGAAACAATACCTTCAGTTTTTCACTCATGAGTTTATCCTTGAGGGGGCAGTTTTTCCATTTTTGCCTCATTTGCTGTTGTATAGCCAGCCAGGTATCCAACCGGAATATGTAAAAAAGAAACCCGGTCAGGTTCCCTTGCAGATATTAAACAAAAATGCCTTAAATATGTGTAAGGCAGTAGAGGAAGCCCGCGAGAATGAATGAAATCCCAGCCAGCTGCCTGATCCAGATTTCGAGATGTGTACGGTATAGCCGTCCGTGCTACTCCTTCTCTTTGGTATTCACAAAATCGTCTATTTCGCTTTGCTCATAAAAATCGACTATTTCACTTTGCACATAAGTTATGAATTTATCCTTGTTCCCGACCAGGTCCCAGATCTTTTCGAGATTCTTATAGCCTGTTTCCCTGCCGTTTTTCATATCTACAAGCACCAGCGACTGAAACCTCAGATCATAGTCCGTCAGGAAGTGCTCGTTACGGGGTTCATCATAGTTGACCGCCTGCCACTCAATCCGGCCCGATTCCAGTTCGCTCGAGAAGTAGGTCTCCACCGCCTCTTTTGAATATGCTTCGATAGTGTTGCAGGTTGGACACCGCATATTCCCGTGGAAGTAATAGACGATCAGCCGGTCATTCTGGGATTGTTCATCCGTGACCGGCTGCTGGCTGGTAATGGCCGGTGGAGTGTCACTTGTTTGTTTGACAATCAAAGCCACTACACTGATGGCTACGAATAGAAGAAGAACTGCAGAAATAACGGCTTTCAGTTTCATGAGCTTTCCCTCAGTTGAACATGTTTATTCCAAAAATATAGGTTAGAGTGTAATAGATGCCTACCAGTATGAACACTGCTCCCGTGACTCGCCGTGCCCACTTTTCGATAGTTGTCAACTTATCGAACATCACACCAACCATCCGGGTGCTAATGGCAATCACAAACGCGAATACAATTACCGGCAGGGCAGTCCCGACGCCATAGACGGCGGGTATTACAACCGCGGAATTATGCTCGACAGCCAGCGGAATGAGACTGCCGAAGAATAAAGCGGCCGAAACCGGACAAAATGACAGAGCAAAGAGCAGACCCAGAAGAGCCGCTCCCCAGATGCCGAACCGTTCCGCTCGTCCCTGCATATGAGATCCGATGTCACTACGCATGAAGTCAAATGAGATCAGCTCCAGAAGAAACATGCCGGCGACAATGAGAATAGGCCCCAGGAGCTTGTTCATGTTCTTCTGAAGGAACATCGCCAGCTCCGGAATAGACAGCATGCTGGCTACAATCAGTATACCGAGCACAAGATATGTCACCATCCGGCCCAGCGTATAAAGCAAACCGGAGGCGAGGACTTTTCTGTGACTTTCAACCCGTCGACCGATAAAGCTGATCGCGGCGATGTTGGTGGCCATAGGGCAGGGCGATATGGAAGTGAGTATTCCCAGCCAGACGGCTGAACCAAGAGCAATAATGTAAGAATCCATTAATTCTCCTTCAGGTATGCGTTGATCTCATCCTGTACGTAGTTGAAGAATTCATTCTTGTTTCTGATAAGCTGCCACACCCTGGCCAGATTCTTCCACTCCACCTGTTTGCCGTCTTTCATATTGCAGATCACCAGGGATTTGGTGTACAGCCGGTAGTCCTTTATGAAATGCCTGTTCTCAGCCCTGTCAATGTTAATGGACTCGAACTTCAGATCTCCGCTCTCCAGTTCTTCGGCGAAACCGCGCTCTATGGCTTCTCTGGAGTAGACTTCTATCTTCTTGCAGGAAGCGCACCTATAGGTGGTATGGAAGTAGTAGGATATCACCTCCGGTGCGGTGGTTGTGGTATCGCTGTCTTCCGTTTCCGAAATAGCACTTGCGGCTAAGTCGGAGGGTTTTTTATCGTCTTGTGACCCGGTCGTTGAGTTTGCCCCCCATAAAAATATTAGAGCCACCACTACAGCTACCGGCAGCAAGGCTATCTGGATTCGTCTCATGATGTCTGCCTCCTTCATTTTCCGTCAGCTAATATCATTTCCGCCCGTTCATAAGCATGGGCGATATGCTCCTGATCGACTCTGGTATGGGCCTTTTCCATGCCGAGGTCTGAAAGCAGGATATGGTCGAAGGATGATGCTCCGACTTTCTCCATAGCCGGTCTGGCACAGTTTTCCGAACAGCCGTCGATAACGAGAACCCTTTCCGCCACCCTTAGGGGATCCATTGCGAAGTCAAGCCCGTTGGCGACAGCCGCCGGGTACCCCATGGACGCCGGTTTCATTGGTGATAAGCTCCGTGCGGCCTGATCGGCCACGGCGCCGACACCGGACCCGCCGGAGCAGGCGAACACCAATCGCTAAGCCCCGCCGCAACAACTATGCCTGGCCTGCTGAGGCATCGGACCGGCTTCAGGCGAGGAACCGCCGCAACGCCCGCTTTGTTCTATCTCCATTATCGAATCTCCTGTCCGTGACCCGTCTTCTAAGCGATTAGCTTCTTCAGTTCATCAACTGAAGGCACCTTGCCGGTTACCTCCACTTTACCATCGACAACCAGTGCGGGTGTCATCATCACCCCATAGGCCATGATTTTCTGAATGTCTTCCACCTTCCCGATCTGGCAGTCCAGATTCAGCTCGTTGGCGGCTATCTGCACCTGTTCAGCGAGCTTCTTGCATTTGGGGCACCCGGTCCCCAGAATCTCGATTTTCTTCATATATCAACCCTCCTGAGTCTATTCTGCTGTTATCGACTGTCTTCCACTTTGTCCGCACCTGATATAAAATTAAGCCGGCGCCCGGTTGGATAGGGGCACAACTACTCCAGAGGGGATGGTGCCCACACTGATCAAGGCCCAACCGCCCACTGCCACGCCCGGAGCAACTGCCAGCACAACAATTGAAGCCTGATCTGCTCTCATTCTCATATCGCTCCGTAAATCATTCCGCTGATGGTCGCCATAATGACTACCAGCGACACAAAAACGATTGTCTTCTTTGTCCCCATCACCGACCGGATGACCAGCATATTGGGCAGAGACAGAGCCGGTCCGGCGAGGAGCAACGCCAGAGCCGGTCCTTTGCCCATGCCATTGCCTATCAGGCCCTGAAGAATCGGCACTTCGGTGAGAGTGGCGAAGTACATGAACGCTCCCACCACCGACGCAAAGAGATTTGACGCTATTGAGTTTCCGCCCACCAAACCGCTTATCCACTGCGATGGGATCAGCCCTTCTTCGCTTGGACGGCCCAGCAATAGCCCGGCGATAAGTACTCCCCCGAACAGAAGCGGCAGAATCTGTTTGGCAAATCCCCATGCCTGTGAGAACCATTCCCCGGATTCATCATCGCGCCTGCTGATTATCAGCGAAAGTCCAATGACTCCGACTGAGAATGCGAGAAGCGGCTCATGCGGGAAAAGCAGCGCCACCGCAGCAGTGGCTACACCCGTAAGGATGACCTTCACTTTCGATAGTTTGAACCAGAAAATGAGCATAGCGCCAAGCACGCCCGCCGCAACGCTTGTAATCACCCACTTGTATGAGTAAATCATTGACCAGAACCCCGTAGCTTCATCGGGCCTCCCCCAATTGGCGAACACCAAGATCGCAACCATGGCTGCGAAGTAGAGGCCGGTCTGCCATAGAGGCCGGCTTTCTTCCGGCTCCGGCATAGCCATCTGGGCATTTACTTTTTCGGTTTCTTCTTTTCGGTAGATCAGATGCATCAGAAGCCCGATGACAATACTAAACACTATAGCGCCGACCGCTCTGGCAATGCCAAGTTCTTTTCCCAGAACTCGCGCGGTAAGGACTATGGCCAGGACATTGATTGCCGGACCTGAATATAGAAATGCAGTGGCTGGTCCCAGACCGGCGCCCATGCGGTAGATTCCCGCAAAGAGCGGAAGAACTGTGCATGAACATACGGCGAGTATTGTCCCCGAGACCGACGCCACGCCATAGGACAGTACCTTATGTGCCTTCGCCCCGAGATAATTCATTACCGAAGCGTTACTGACAAAGACAGCTATCGCACCGGCGATAAAAAAGGCCGGCACAAGACAGAGGATAACGTGCTCCCGTGCGTACCATTTAGTCAATGCCAGGGCTTCGATGACCGCTCCGCGCAGGCGAACACTATCGATAGGCAGATAAAAGAAAATGAGGAAGACCGCGACTATCCAGGCCAGCGGCTTCCATTCAGATTTCCAGTCCAATTTCAAAATCCAAACTCCTTATATTTATTAATGGATTTCTGACGTCCAGTTATTTGACGAAATTACCAGGTACCCGGGAAAAACTACTTGGCTACGGCGTTTTCCACAGATTGCACGGTTGATTTCATCACATTCTCAACGCACCCGAAAAAGCTCAGAATGCATCGGACTTTCAGGCTGTACCACACCCGAAGTCCTCGCTTTTCACCTTCGACGATTCCGGCCTGTTTCAATACCGAAAGGTGTTTTGAGACGGTTGATATATCAGCGCCGATCATGTCACGCAGCTCACAGACACATCGTTCGCCCTTATCCAGTTCATCGACGATGAACAGCCTGGTCGGATGTGCCATGGCTTTGATGATCTGTGCCCGGGCTTCGTATTTCTGTTTCGTTTTTCTGTCCATGCGCATTGTTATGACCTTATCAGATTTGTTAGTTGGCAAAATAACCAACTAGTCAGATAATGTCAAGATTTTTTTCTGCCAAAAATATATTATACCTTTTCGGGCCAAGAGGAACTGGCAAGTCCACCTTCATCAGCAGGTTCTACGACGATGCTTTGTATCTCGATATGCTTGACCCGGAGATGAAGTCGATTTCGTAATATACGGGGATAATGAATTCTGTGCCCTGGAGGTCAAGAACTCCTCCGCCATACATCCCGCTGACCTGAATGGTTTGAAAGCGTTCAGAGACGAATACCCGGAATCCCGGGCAGTACTCCTCTACAGAGGAAAAGAACGTCTTAAGAAAGCTGATATACTCTGTCTGCCCTGCGAGGAATTTCTCAGATCGCTAGAACCCGTGGAGAATTGTTTGGCTTTCTGGGCCCGAATGGCGCAGGCAAGACCACCACCATCAACATGCTCACCGGTCTGGCTCGACCGAATTCCGGGTCAATCCGCATCGGCGGCATCGACTGCACGGGTAGCCCGAGGGCGGCTCAGCATCTCATCGGCGTGGTCCCGGACCAGAGCAACCTGTATCCGGAACTTACCAGCATCGAAAATCTCTGTTTCTGCGCGGCTCTCTACGGACTTAGCAAGGCTGAGCGCCGGGACCGGGCTGGAGAACTGCTGGATCGTTTCGGCCTCGCGCAAGCCGGGACCGGGAAATTCGGAGAATATTCCAGGGGGATGAAGCGCAAGCTGACCATCGCGGCCGGAATCATCCACAGGCCGGAAATCCTATTCCTCGACGAGCCCACGACCGGGATCGACGTGGCGAGTGCGCGGCAGCTGCGTCAACTCATCGCCGATCTCCATGGGGCCGGAACCACAATCTTTCTGACTACGCACTATATCGAAGAAGCGGAGCGGCTCTGCGACCGGATTGCTTTTATCGTTTCCGGCCGAATCGTGCGGATCGATACTGTCGAGCGGCTGATCCAGCCGGTCCGGGAGAAACATGTGGTGCAGATATTCTGCGCGAAAATACCGGATAACATTCTGTTCGGGACCACAAGGACCTTCGCGCTTTCAAACCGGCATTTATGATCCGGATCGAAGGGCAACAGCTCTCCTCTTTCGGTTCCGGGGAAGGTTTTATTTCCTTTCTTGCACGTGCTATCGCATGTGTTATAATATTCTAATCGTGATTAAAGAGGGTGAACACCGGCTGCTTGCAAAGGAAAGACTGATGGCAAAAGACGAACAGAAACTTCCTGAATTGTTGAAGGAAATCAGAAGGCAGTTGTCCCTGAGCCAGGAAGACCTGGCCCGTGCGCTCGGTGTCAGCTTTGCCACCGTGAACCGGTGGGAAAACGGCCTGGTAAAGCCGTCGAAGCTGGCCAAAGCGCAGCTGGACAATTTCCGCGCCAAGATGACCCGGCAGGGGAAACTGAAGCTGACCGGAGGCGATAAATGAGCAAAACCAACAACGTCGCCAACCTCGGCGGCCGGCATGCGGACAGTTTCCACAACGACCTGCGGGCCGATTTCATCCTCGCCAACCCGCCCTTCAACATGAGTGACTGGGACGGCGAACGCCTGCGTGAGGACGCCCGCTGGAAGTACGGCATTCCGCCGGTGAACAACGCCAACTACGCCTGGATTCAGCATTTCATCCATCATCTCTCGCCCACGGGGGTTGCCGGCTTCGTCATGGCCAACGGGTCCATGTCCACCAGCAGCGCCGGCGAAGGAGAAATCCGCAAGAACATCATCGAGGCGGACCTGGTGGACTGCATGATCGCCCTGCCCGGCCGGCTCGAAGCCACCATAAAAAGGAAGTTGGAGGTGTTGGGGTATGGCGGGTAACCCGGAAGGTTTTAATTTCAGCGCCCTGGTTACAGCTATTCACCAGGTAAACGACAACCAGGCCGCTCAAGCCGGGCTGCGGGCGCTATCGGCAAGGGCCACGATTACGCCTGTCAGCTTCACTAATGAATACCATTGGGGCGATTTCAAGGGCGACCCCGACAAGCTGATGCAGCGTTATTTCGACGCCCATGTTTATCTGGCGAATTGGATGACGGCCATATTCATGGTGCGCCTGCCTGTCGAGGCGTTGACCAAAGAGACCGCCAGGGCCGTGACCGTATTTTACCTTTTGGATATCAAGGCCACCGGGACCCATTGGATCATTACCTGGAGCCTGGAGGAGTCGGAAGAATACAAGCGTGGGGTGGAGGACGGCCGCGGCTGGATGGCGCGTCTGGCCCCTGTGGGGGATGAACTGTTGCGGGGGGATCTGCGTAGTCTGTACATCGGATGGCTGGCGGCAGCCGTTGGGGAAATGATGGATGACGAAGAGACGGGGCACATATTTCAACAGATGCTCTGGCTGAACCCGTTGGACACCAGGGCGTGCAATTTCTCATTGATGAGGTGAAGGCGAAAAAAGCCTGGGAGTATCGTGAAAACGAGTAACAAAATCGAATGGGCGGGACGAATTCAGGCCGTCCAGCCCCGCATCCGGCTGATGCGGTCTTTTGACCAGCGGAGCCACAGCTACCTGGGATATGTGCTTCGGGTTGAGGGAACAATCGCGGATGAACCCGGCGATTTCATAATCGCCATTGGAAAGGCCGCACAAGCGAAGCACCGTTTCCGCTCAGGCATGGAGGCAAGCGGGCAGGCGGTTCCCGTTCCTGACCCGCGGCTTGAGACGGCTGGATTCTACAGGGCAAGCGGTTTGAAGACGCTGAAAGATAACGGAGGCGACCCCCCGGCTGGCCCGCCTTTCCTTGGCCTTCCGCCCGACCTGGAAACCTATCGCGGCCGTGGCCACCGGCGTCTGGACCCCCGGACTTATAACGCCAAGTGCACGGCCTGTATCTGGGGATGCCTAATGCCGGTGGAGATGATCATAGACCACTGGAACCCGTCCAGGAAGCGGTACCGGTTCGAGACCTTCTGTTACGGCCCGAAAAGCTGCGCGTTTTACCGGGCAGGACCGGCACGCAAGGTGCCGGGGCGCAAGGGCATGTCCTACACCGAGGAGGACTGGGTCGACGAAGACGCAACCTCCCACCGGGGGCCGGATGATTAATATTCAGGAACTTGCGACTGTCTTGCAGCCTAATCGGCTAAAACGCCGGTAAGAAAATGACATAGGAGGTGTTCGTATTATGGTGAAAACGATATGGGGTGTCGAAATCGAGTGTGTCAGAGGAGATATAGCTTCGCAACCAGGGATCAGTGCTGTTGTCAATGCTGCAAACGCTCAACTTATGATGGGTGGAGGTGTGGCCGGTGCTATTCACCGTGCCGCGGGTCCCGGGCTTGCGGAGGAATGTGGTCCATTAGCACCCATCGAACCGGGAGAGGCGGTGATTACGGCGGGACATAATCTGCCCAACCAGTATGTCATTCACTGCCTGGGCCCCGTTTACGGGGTGGACAAACCGGAAGATGAGCTGTTGGCAAATTGCTATCGCAATGCATTACGGCTCGCCGAAGAGCATAGGATGGAATCGATCGCGTTTCCGGCAATCTCCGCCGGCGCATTCGGGTATCCCGTGGAAGATGCGGCCGAAGTGGCATTCGGAACCATAGTAGACGCCATTCCAAAGCTGAAATCCGTCAAGAGGGTGCGGTTCGTGTTGTATAGCGGGAGAGATCTGGAAATTCACGAAAAAGTCCTGGAAATGAAAACCTGAAAGTACGGAATCGAGCGAGTACATTGAGAACACAGGCTATTTACGATATGCACATAAAAGATATGGCGTGCCCTTTATGCCGCAGTGCGGGGGATTGGGTTCCGGGAACTGAATTCCTCCTTTGCAGTGAGTGTAAGGGATTGTTTCGTCATGTCCGGCATCTGCCGGGCCTGGAACAGGAAAAGGCCCGGTATGAAACCCATAACAACGATGTAAATGATCCCGGGTACCAGGCGTTCGTTTTGCCCATCGTTTCGGCCGTTTTGAGAGATTTTACACCGAATCACTCGGGGCTGGATTTCGGGGCCGGTACCGGGCCGGTAATCTCAAAGCTTTTGCGTGAAAAGGGTTTCCACATTGTGCAATACGACCCCTTTTTCCACAACCATACGGCTTTGCTCGAAGACAGCTACGACTATATCGTTTGCTGTGAAGTGATTGAACATTTTCGCTCGCCGGACAGGGAATTTCAGCTGCTCAAGAGCCTCCTGAAGCCACGGGGCCGGCTGTACTGCATGACCTGCCTGTACAGCCCCGGAATGGAATTGGGTGAATGGTACTACATAAAAGATCCCACACATGTGTTCATATATCAGCCGGCAACCCTGGAATGGATAAGACGTAATCATGGGTTTTCTTCCTGCATCATACAGGGCAGACTGGTCACCCTGGTGAGTCAGCCGGAAATCTGGGACGACGCCGCTTCCGCCTCATCGGGGACAACCTGATCCTCGATAACGCGTTGATATTTAAAAGTTTCGGCTAACTGCGGGAGAAAGAGAACGGTTATTAAGAGGGTTGCACACGGGGAGCCGTTTTTCTTCGGCCGGACCCCATTATCAGAACCAAATTGCCAACATCTTCCAGTATTTTGAGCCAGCATATTTAATTCGGAAACAATCCCTTCAGAATAATTAGTCCCGCATGGTTAAAGGCATTGGAAGACAGCCCCGGTTACTCGAAGATATACCATCATTGTAATTGAGCACTTACTGCTGTGTAAAGTAAGGCCATGATGATTAAACAGGAGGGAGGGGGAAAAGCAATGTCCCCTGAGAACAAAAAACGGCCGGCGTCAACCTCAGCGTTCCAGCCGGAGGCTGCGTCGGCCGTTTTTTTACAACCCGATTCACCGGGAGTCTTTGACCAGCGTGGATATGATACAAAATTAGTTTTAGCTAATGATTAACGAAAAGTTAGATAATTGCTAAAACACATGAATTATCTCCTGCCCGGTCAGATGATGGATCAGGGCAGAAGACAGTAAAACCTTTTCCGCTGTTTCAGAACGGGATAGCCGGAGAAATATTTGATACGGCGAAACGGGTCAACCCGGGCGGTAATAAGTTGAAGGGATAAGAACGGGAACAGTATGACACCTTTCGCCTCCGGGTGAAGGAATTGCTGGCGAAGATACTGTATTTAGTGATCCGGCTCCAGCGAAATTCCGGCCGGGGCGGAATTGGTGGCAGTGCCAGTATGGGATTTCGATGCAGGAGGGGACAGGCGAAAGTGACAGAATGATGCAGATTATTGCTTGACAAAAATATCCGCGGCCGGCATTTTCCCTCTGTGGAGGATTCTTGTGCCGGCCGCGGTGTAAGGATCCTGACCATCCGGGAAGGAATTCCGCCCCTGTTGCGGAATTCCTTCGTTTTTAATTCCGGCTAGCGCAACAGAACCATCTTCCTGGTTACACTGAAGCCTTCGCCCTTCAGGCGATAGAAGTAGGCACCGGAGGCCAGATTGGTGGGATTGAAGGTTACCTCATAGGTACCCTCATTCCTTGCCTCGTCTACCAGGGTAGCGACGCGCTTTCCGCTGGCGTCGTATACCTTCAGAGAGATATGGCCTCTGGCAGGTACGTTGTACTTTATCACGGTTGAAGGGTTGAACGGGTTAGGATAGTTCTGAGTAAGCAGCTTGGCGCTAGTGGGTGTGTCTTCAGGCTCACCAGCAGCAGTCACAACATAGTTGATTTCCTGGGGCTTGAAGTTAGTCCACCTTGCGGTCCACTGCTTATTCATGGGAACACCGGGTCTGAAAGCGCCGCGGTAGTCGACCACGTCGAATCCGGTGAGTGCCCATATCGAATCGTTGTGGCACACATGAGCGGTATCAGGTTCCGAGCCAACTGCAGGGACAGGGTTCGGATCGAAGATGTCGCCTACGTTGATGCCGATATCCCACAGATTGCGGGCGGCGCCCAGCTTGGGATAGTTGTAGTAGCGATCCCTGTCATACCAGGTGGTAACACTGTCTATACCCGTGTATCCACCGGCGGGGGGCCAGGGGCCCCACTCGTCCGCATGATGAACAGTTGAGTCGTTCTTGAAGAACCTGGAGGCGTTGCTCATGCAGTTAATCCTGAGTACATCATTCCAGGCGGACTCATGAGTGTAAGGATCACGGATGGTGAATCCCCAGGGGTATCCTCCGGTTACACTGTTCAGAATGTTGGTCCGGGTTGAACGGCGCAGGTTCCCGCTGTACTTGAAAGTAGCTTCGGCGGGAACATAGGTGTCTTCCGCGATGTAGGGACCTATCAGTGTAACGTTGGCAAAGATGGGATGGGTGTGAGGCGTGTCAGTGGATGTCTCATTCCCATCATTGTCCGACTCGAATCCGTTCGAACTCCCCTCGGGATCATAGTAGTAGGGGTCCCTCAGGCCGAAGCAGTGCTGAACGAAACCCTGGTAGCCGAAGTCGGTATCGAACTCGTCGTCGGTTCCGCCGAAAGCTACCAGGTGGTGAGCATTAACGGTTCCTCCGAACCATTCGAATGAATCGTCGAAGCCGTAGCTTACCTGAACATGGTGGAGCTCTGTTCCTGCTCCCACACCACCCATGGTAAGCCCGTTGATCTCGTTGTTCAGCTCGTACCTGTAGCCGGGCCATTCCAGCCTGACATACTTGAATACACCGCTGTTATCCATGGGATCGGTGCCTCCGAAGTGGCCTTCCACGATTCCACCCTCGATAACCGGATTGTTCTTGTTTACAGGGGCTTCGCCCAGAATTACGATTCCGCCCCAGTCGCCGGGGCTTCTTTCCCCGGGATCCTTCGTGCTGGCGAAAACGATGGGGGCGTGTTCCTGGCCATTGGCAAAGATCTGCCCGCCTCTCATGATCACCAGTGTGGCGGCCGTGTCACCCTGGATTACGGTACCGGCAGGAATGGTCATGGAATAGGTTGAATCCACATGGTAGATTCCCGTCAGGTAGTAAAGGGTGTCGGAATCCAGAACCCTGTTATAATCCTGGTGGTAAACGGTTCTTCCGCTACCCAGGCCGGGTCCGAGAACTTGGGTGGGCTGCTGGGCTTCTGCTGAAATACTCCAGCAGATAACCGCAGCCATTAAAAGCAGTATACCCTTCTTCATCGTTTAAATCCCTCCTTATTTAACGTATTCTTGCTGCTGCACTTTCTGATTACTTGTGTCGAGTAAGTAATGGATGTGCATTAAAGACAGGAAGAAGGATTTCAGGGGTACGGGAAACGAAAATTTCTGTGCCGGTAACCACCTCCTTTCATGATGAAGAAATGATTCCTGATGTGCAGGTATTTCATGTTGTGTTGCGGCAATCATCATCTTCATCCTATGGTTAACTCCCTCTATTAGTATTTGTAGGAGAGGGAAAGAGAATATTTGGCCCCGTAGTTGTAACTTTTGTGCAGGAATTCATCCGGATCGGGGCCAAATGTCAATCTTTCATCTTCTCCCAGAACATTCTTAATGGTGAACTTGAGATCCATGTATTTGAGGAATTCGTACTTGACCGCCAGGTCCAGCATATCTACCGGTTCCAGCCAGATATCCCTCTTGCGGTCCTCATCCACCCCGATGGCTTCGGTACGCCTTCCGATCTTGTTATAGAGTATGCTGATAGAGGTATTCAGGTTGGGTTCTTCGAGCATCAATCCCAGGTTCATGGTCCAGGGGGCCTGACCCTGAAGGGGCCGTGTATCTTCGACCAGTCTGGTGCCCTCCTCCCTGATAACGTCGATGGTAGACCATACCCGGCTGTAGTTTCCCAGTACGGTGAAGTTGCCGAAGTAATCTCCTGCAAATCCCAGCCTCTTTCTCACCTCCAGCTCGAAACCGTAATTTTTTGCCCTGGGAGCATTTTTCCAGCTGCTGACATAGGGGGTGGAAGCTTCTGAAACCTTCTCCTCGATGGGATCCTCCAGAACCTTATAGAAGTAACTGGCCGCCAGGAGATCTCCGATCCGGGGGAACCATTCCATTCTTATGTCATAATTGTCGATGACCGCCCTGGTCAGGTTGGGGTTACCCTTGATCAGGCGCCAGGCATCGAAATCATAGTACTTGACATTGGCCATCTCTCTGAACTCCGGCCAGTTCAGCGAGCGGTAGTAGCCCAGGCGCAGGTTGGTATCCCGGAACAGCTGGCATTTGAGGTTTACCGAGGGGAGCACGTCGGTCTCGGTTATTTCGGATATCAGGGGTTCCTTGTTATCCACCGATTCCACTGTATTAACCTTTATATTGGCGTCCTCCACTCTGGCTCCTCCGATGATCCGGAGCTGCCGGTCCATCAGGCTGAAGGGGTAATCCAGCATGAGATAGCCGGCCCTTACTTCCTGCTTGCCGTCGTAGTCGCCGGTGAAGGGGGTTGAAAGGATCATGGTGAACTTGTTGGGTCCGAAGTTCTCGGGCTCGAATATTTCGTCTATGGGAAGTATGGTAAGGCCGTGTACGCACTCCCTGCCCACGCAGGGATCGGCATAGAAATCTGCGATGGCGAACTCCCTGGTACGGTTCATGGAGAAGAAACCGGTTTTGAGCCGGGCGTCCTTCCAGGGATAGCTGAGATCGAATTTGAATCCTCCCATATCTCCCCGCATATCGTACCAGGTGCGGTGATTTCCGTGCTCAACCATTGCTCCGGAGGGCTGAAGGGAATATTCCACCCTCTTTCTGTCCGGTTCCTCCGCATATGAATCGGAGTAGAACCCGGTCCATTCGGCCTGAAGGCCGTTGAGAAAGTCGAAGGTGTGATCACCCCGGAGCTGGGCCTGATATATGGACCGCTCCTGCCATTCTATCTCCTGCACCTCCTGATAGTCGGAGCCCCGGTCGGGTTTTCCTGCAGCCATTCTGACCTGGTCATCGGCCAGCCTGCGGTAGAAATTCAGGAAACTGAACTTGTGGCTGCCGCTTGGCCGGTAATCGGCGCCGACCAGCCCTCCCAGATTTACCGAATGAGTGTATTTGGTTCCGGTGTAACGGGCTCTTCCTATTTCGGAGGGGTTGAAAATCGGTATCTCCTCGAAATCAGCCTTCTTGTAGCTGCTGGAATAACCCCCGGCGGCGATTATCCCGAACTCGTTCCGGCCTATACTGAAACGGTCTCCGTAGTAGGCCTTGAAGGAGCCGTTGATGGAAGCTGTCCTGCTCCGGGGGACCCAGTTATTGGGCAGTTGACTTGCCAGGTAGTTGTGATTTCTGCTGTAATCGTCATCCTCCAGGGGGAGCACTCCCTCCGGCAGTGCTCTGGTCCCGTCGTCGTAACCCAGCCAGTCTTTGTCTCCCCCCTGTGAAAGCAGAAGCTCTTCGCCGGTGGAGAACTCGTCGTACGAAGCCGAAGGGCCCAGAGAGTACTGTCGCCTCTCCGGGAAGGCCAGGGTATTGATCTCCACCAGGCCTCCGCAGAATGTCCCGGTCATTTCGGGGGTGGCAGTCTTCTGAACAGTCACATTTTCCAGAAAAGTGGCCGGTATCAGATCGAAGGAGAAGCTCTTCTTATCCACATCGGTCTCGGTGCTTGATATGGGGACTCCATTCACATTGGTAGAACTGTAGCGTTCCGGCATTCCCCGGACGTAGACGAATTTGTTGTTTTTTACCGATAGCCCGGTTACCCGCTTCAGAGCATCCCCGGTGGTGGCATCCGGCGATTTGGAGATCTGTTCCAGGCTGATGGCATCACCGATGGTGGCGGCCTTCTTTCTCTCCGCCAGTACAGCTATATCGGTGGACAGCACCTTCTCGGCGGAGACCACCACATCCTCTATTCTGTAGGCATCCGCTGTACCGATGGGTGGGATGGAGGCGTTGAGTTTCACCCTCTTGCCCCGCTTGATATTGATGCCCTCTATTACCTTGGGGGTGTATCCCATGCTGGTTATCCTTACGTCGTATTTGCCCGCCGGTATGTCCGCAATCTGATATCTTCCGTCCAGATCGGTGGTTGCTCCCAGGGTGGTTTCGACCAGAAGAATGTTGGCTCCGGCCAGTTTTTCTCCGGTCTTCTCATCATATATTACCCCGTACAGGGATCCCGTCTGCGCCATAGCACCGGTGGCGATCAATAAGACAGATATAATTATGACCCACTTCATTAGCCCTCTTGCCAATTTCCACTCCTTCTCTTTTAAGACCATCCTGATGATGCCTTGCCCTGGTTGATCCAAAGAACTCATTCGGGAATGGAATATACCGGTACATTGTTAAGCCTTTTTTAAGATCAAATTACGAAAGCATTAATTCGGTGATTAAATGCTGCTCTCTTTTTGACGGCGGTCCGCTGCCCGGGAGCAGACCGCAATATTTCCGATCCTGATTATTATTTTAACAATCTATTGTTAATTTCATTTCAGCCCTGATTTGCAAAACGGTTAATTTCATTTGCTTCTTCCCGGCGAAGGGGCCGGCCGGAAATGCTGCCCGGCTTTATTCCATTCGGAAGGGAATTATAATGGACCGGTGTTAGAACGCTTTTAAGGGGATGTTACAAACCGGTTAATCCTGAACAGCAAAGTGGAGGGGCAGCTTAATATAATCTTAATATTAGGTTTACACAAAACTAACTTGTTGTATCCCGCACCGCCGGGTTAACTTCGCAATGGTGATTATAGTTGCAGACCGGTCCGGATGTTGAGTTGGTGATTTTTCTGATTTCCCCGGGAACACCGGCTTCATGGACCCTTTAAAGGCAAGCTATTAAAGGTTTAACCGGAGATGAAAGGGAAGTATATGAAGAAATTCCTGCTATTAGTTATCCTGCCTTTACTTTTCCCCCTCCAGTCTTACGCACAGGATAATTCCCAGGGTGACCGTTTGAAGGAAACGGTCGACGGAACCGTCGGAATACAGCAGCAGACCCAGGAGAAGAGGGATGAATGGGAGGAGGAGAAGTCAGAGCTGGAGGCCAGGTACCGTACCGCCAAGGCAAATGTGGAATACCTGAGCAAGAGAAAAGATGCGGTTGAAAAGAAATACAACGCCCTGATGGACAGAATTGCAGAGCTGGGGCGGCGCCTGGAGGAATCGGACAAACTGCAGAACAGCCTTCAGGACACTCTCAACAGTGTTCTTAATAAACTGGAGATATGGGTATACGGGGATATTCCCTTCCTGATGGAGGAGAGAAGGGCCAGGATCAGGGAGCTTAAAAGGGAGATAGTTAAGCCTGATGTATCCGGAGCGGAAAAACTCAGAAGACTACTGGAAGCTCTTCAGGTGGAAGCCAACTACGGGGGGAATGTGGAGGTATACCAGCAGAAGATAGAGGTAGAGGGGGACACCCTTTTCGTGGATGTTCTTCATATAGGAAGGGTCTCGGTATTCTGGAGGACCCCCGATGGTGAACTGGTGGGGGGATATGATCCGGGAAGCAGTTCCTGGATCAAACTGCCGGATAAGTACAACAAGTCCATAAGTGATGCTATGGAAATGGCCTCCCGGATTCGTCCCGTTGAGCTTATAGAATTGCCACTGGGGAGGTTGAGCGATGAATAGACTGTTGAATATTTTTATATCAATTCTGTTGATTTCGGTTATTACTCTTCCCGCCCTGGCCCGGGAGGATGCAAGAGAGGCATTCAAGAAAGCAAGAGAGGCCCGGGAGGAAGCGGCCAGGAAGGCCAGACAGGTGGAGCAGAAGATACTCTCCGACCGCAAGGCACTCCGCCGGGAGGTGCTCAAGCTGGAAGCCAGGGAGAAATCCCTGGAGAGTGATCTGGCCGGGCTGGAGAGAAAGATAGAGGTGGGAGAGAAGCGCAGGGAGCGGCTGGCTGAAAAGTGGTCCCGGAGGGAGATGGATTTCCGGGAGATTTCTGGTAATGTGAGGGTGGCGGCAAGGGATCTGGAAACCATGCTGGTACAGTCACCCCTGAGTGGCATAGCCCCCGGCCGGCTGGACAGGATACGTCCCCTGCTCAAGAGCGGTTACTTCCCCGACATAGATGACATCACCGAAATGACCAGGGTCTATTTCGATGAGATAAGGCGGGCCGGACAGGTTGGGCTGGCGGAGGGGGAATATGTCGGCCGTGACGGCGGGAATCATGTGGGGGAGATATTAACTCTGGGTAAGTTTACCGCAGTTTACCGGGGAGAGGAAGAGGTGGGATTTCTCAACTACTCTCCCAAGAGCCAGCGATTTTTTGCTCTGTCCAATCTTCCCTCCGGTGGAATCCAGGATAACCTGAGGGAATACATGAACGGAGAAACCGAAGCGGTAACCATAGATATATCAGGAGGGGCGGCGCTCAGGCAGATCTCTCATCAGACCGGTTTTCTGGAACATATCCAGGCGGGCGGTCCCATCGTTTGGCCTATTCTTATAATCGCGGTTATAGCACTCGGAATGGTGGCTTACAAGATAGTATTCCTTCAGAAGGTGCACGGTCAGACAGATAAAATCATGGATTGCGTCAACAGGATGGCATCGGAGGGGGACTGGGTTGGTTGCGAGAATATGGTAAGGGAGCACAGGGGTAAGAAGATGCCGGTGATCCAGGTTATCTCGGACGGGCTGGAAGCCCGGGATGAGGACAGGGAGACTCTGGAGAGTGTGTTGCAGGAATCCATACTCAGGGAGATGCCCAGAGTGGAGCGGGGGCTTTCCGTACTGGCTGTTTTCGGTGCGGTGGCGCCACTTCTGGGGCTGCTGGGCACGGTTACCGGTATGATCGATACCTTCCGGGTGATAACCCTTTTCGGCACAGGCGATCCCAAATTGATGTCGGGAGGTATCAGCGAAGCCCTGGTCACCACAGAGCTGGGGCTGGCAGTGGCCATCCCCATCATGCTCTTTCACACCTATCTCTCCCGCCGCTCGGAGAACATAATAGGGGAGATGGAGGAGAAGGCGGTTTATCTGACCAACACTATTCAGAAACAGCATAACCGGAGCAGAAAGAATTCAGGACAGGATTTCCATGAACAGGAGACTGGAGAAACGGAGGATTCCATTGTTAATTGAATCGATAATCGAGACATTCGAATATTTCCAGCAGGGGGGATGGATTATGGTGCCGCTGGTGCTGGCATCACTGGTGATGTGGGCGCTTATTCTGGAGAGATTTTACAGCTTCAGGAATATGCAGCGGTCTGACATCTCCATCCACCAGGCCATTAAGGCGGTCAAGACAGGGGCCCTGGATGTACCCGCCAACGGGGGTTTGAGGGTATCTCTGGTAAGGGGGTTTCTGAGGGAGCGGTCCGGCTCGCCCGGACTGGACAGGGAAATAATGCATCAGTGCGCCCTGGAGCAGAGATCCAGACTGGATCGGTTTCTTTCCTATGTTGCAGTTATGGCCGCCATTGCCCCTCTTCTGGGATTGCTGGGAACGGTCATCGGTATGATCGAGACCTTCGAAGTCATCTCCCTGTTCGGCACGGGAAACGCCAAAGCGATGGCCAGCGGAATTTCTGTAGCACTTGTCACCACTCAAACCGGTCTGCTGGTAGCCATCCCCGGGATGTTCCTTAGCGGGGTGCTGATGCGCCGTTCCAGGAGACTCAAAACCAGGATGGAGGAGGATGTTACCATATTGAGGCGGATACTCAAAAAGCCTGCCGGCATAGACCTCCGCCGCACTCCCGATACCTTTGATGATAAAGAGTACCGGGAAGAGGGCGCCATGGTTTCGGTTCCCTCCCTGGGCAATGCATAGGACGGCCGGACAGGTTAATTTGGAATAATATGTAAAAGGACAGGCGGGTGATTTATGATCAACGTGCGTAAGACCATAAGGGGAGGCGACAGGGGAGTGAACATCAACATCAGTCCCCTTATCGATATGGTGTTTCTGCTTCTGATATTCTTTGTGGTTACCACCAGCTTTGTAAAGGAAGCAGGGATAGATGTACAGAAATCCACCGCCGCCACCGCCGAAGTAAAGGAGAGGGGTAACATTCTGATCGGAGTGTCTTCTGAGGGGCATGTCTATATGGAAGGCAAGAGGATAGACATAAGAAGTGTCCGCAGCCTGGTGGAGAGGGCCCTGGCGGAAGATCCGGAGAGCGGAATTGTGGTGGTAGCGGACAAGTACAGTGAAACCGGATCCATCATCAAGGTGATGGATCAGTGCAGGATGGCTGGAGCAAAGAATGTTAGCCTGGCGGCGAAACGGGGGGAGGAGTAATCCTGATGAGGATGGGGGGGCTTAAATGGGTAGTTCCCGCCCTGCTGGGCGCTATATTTATCAATATCTGTCTTATGGCTCTGGCTTCATTCCTCTCTCATGAACGGGGTATTCCCGAGGATGCTATCAATCCCGTCCCCATAAGCCTGGTAAAGCTTGCTCCACCCGAACCTCCCCAGCCGGAGGATGTACAGGAGCTTAAAAAGCCGCAGCCCCAGAACAAGGACGATTTCAAGCCCGACCTGGTAAAGCCTCAGCTGTCCCGGAGCTCCGCAGGGCTGGATCCGGGAGTGGTGGTGAATCTGGGCAATGTTGAAGGGGGTGGCATACAGCAGGAGGAATTCGTCTTCGAGGCGTACGAACTGGATCAACCCCCTCAGGTAATAGTGAGAGTGCCTCCGGTATATCCATACAAGGCCCGGGAGCAGGGGATAGAGGGCATAGTTCAGATAAAGGTGCTGGTAAACACCGACGGAACGGTGGGAAAACTGCATATTCTGGATGCCCGCCCGGAGGGATACTTCGAAAAATCGGTGATCAGAGCTGTTCCCAACTGGAAGTTCAATCCGGGAAAGATAGAAGGAGAGGCTGTTACTGCCTGGGTGGTGACCAATGTAAGGTTCCAGCTTTAACGCCCCGGCTGGAGGAAGGAATATGTTCAAGAGTATTACAACCACCATATTTTTAATCATCAGCCTGCTGAGCTTATCGGTTGCCGCAGCCCCGGCGGCGGGTAATGATGCGGATGAGCTGGAAACTGTCTCTGATCTTCCCCGCAAGAGCAGGCTGGCCCTGTTCAACTCCCGGAAGGCGGTGGAAGAGGAAGAATTCGGCAGGGCGGCGGAAATACTGGAGAAGTTCCTGAGGGAAAACCCGGATAACGACCATTACATCATAAGATCATACCTGGGAATGTATATGGCCAGACTGGAGAATAGGGAAGAGGCGCTAAAGCACTACCGCAGGTCGGTGGAGCTGGAACCGCGTTACTCTCAGGGCTGGCTCAATCTGGGAGAGACCGCCTATCAGATGGAGCAGTACTCCCTGGCCGCCCGGGCCATCCTTAAGGGCTTCGAACTGAGCGCAGACAGAAAAGCCCATCTTCTTCATTATGCTGCCGCCGCATACATCATGGGGGGAGAGCATATCAGGGCGGTGGACCTGCTGGAGGAGCTGATATCGGGCAGGTACGGCCAGCCCGGGCTGAAATGGTACCGGGCTCTGATTTCAGCCTGTCTGGATGCAAAGGTTATCGGAAGGGGAGAAAGGGCAATAGAGAGCATGATAGATCACTTTCCCGGCAATCCGGATGCCTGGAAACTGGCCTTCCGGTTCTATGCCGGCAGCGGGGACTACCGTCAGGCCGCCGTTGCGCTGACCATCGTGGGCTACCTGCGTCCTCTGGAGCCTGATGAGCGGGTTCAGCTGGGGGATATGTACAACGCAATAGGTGTGCCGGCGGAAGCGAGCGGATACTACAGCGAAGCTGTATCGGATACCAGCCCGGCCAGGGATTTCGAGAAACTGGCCTCGGCTTATCTGGCCGCCTACGATTATGACCAGGCTCTTTCCACCCTGAAAAGGGCTCTGGCCAGAAAGCCCACCGTGCGGTTGTGGGCCCTTCTGGGTGACCTCCACTATATGGATGATAATTACCGGGAGGCATACAGGGCCTTCGGGGAGTGCGTCCGGATGGACCCGGACTACGGCCGTGCCTATCTGATGATGGGGTACTGTGCCCTGGAGATGGGTGAGGTGGACGAGGCCATAGAGAGGCTCAACACCGCCACAGGATTCTCCGAATACAGAAACACCGCCATGAAGCTGCTCCGGCGGGCGGAAACACAGGCCAATTGAGTCAGTTTGACTAATCTTTAATTTCAGCTACGGCTAATTCTTATTTATATATCACTGCTGCTACCACTCCGGAGCGACCTTCCGGCGGTCTTTGTTGATGAGGCGGGAGGATTCGGAACAGTAGCGGATTTTACCATTGCAATCCCGACAGTGCTGTGATAAAAGTAACCAGGGGCTCTTTTAGAAATTTAACATTAAACAAGGAGGTATTGATGTCCAGATTCAGAGTTCTACTGGTTGTATTGCCTTTTATCGTTTTTCTTTCCCCACTGCTTCCGGCTCAGGAGGAGCAGGTACCGGAGTGTTTCAGAAACCTGCCCCCCGGTATATCCATAAAGAGGTCATTCTATGCCCCTCCGGAGAAATTCGAAGCTATAGGCAAGAAATTCGGAGTGGAGATAGAGAGGGTATCAAACACTATTTTAAGAGCTTATGGAGGAGAAATTCAGATAAACATAGTTAAGACTTCCTCTTCTGCGGATGCTGAGAAATTTTATCAGCTGTTGCTCAAGGTGCACCGGGGGGATACTACCAGGTGTTTGCGCAAGGGCTTGCTTGTTTATGAGTTCCATAAGGCTGGCGGCCTGTTGGTGAAAAAGGTGGCTTCGGAACTGGGAATTATTGAGAGTGATATCGATTTATCCGGCGGGATGTGCTACCGGGTAACAGCAGATATAGCTCTGGTTGAAAAACCTGACTATATGACTGCTAATGAGTTGACCAACATCTTTTTCAACGTGGATAAAGCTGAAAATAGAGAGGAAGTGAAAGGCCGGATAAGAGAAATGGCGGAAAGCTACCAGTTCGGAAATTCTCTGATGCTGCGGAATCCCCGGCTGGGAGGTATAAAGTACAGTTTCGAGCCGGAGCCGGTAAAGGAGGAGGAGCTCAACGGAGGAACGGTGAAATACTATTTCCGGGATGAAAAGAAACGGTTCGGGGTTCCCTATGTGACTGTATCCATGGAAATACCGGCCAATGATAGTCTGTTGTTGCCAACGGGCAGGAAGCCGGATCCCTCTCTGGTTTGTGCCACCGATCACTGGCCTGCTGATAACCCTGAGATAGGGGATTTAGCCCGTGAGATTACTGCAGGGACACAGACGGTGGAGGAGAGAGTCGAAGCAATACTCAAGTGGCTTGAGCCCGGCCGGAATATCGAGCTGGGAGAAAAGAAGGGGACCCGGTGGGGGGTTGATAATGTGCTGGAGAACAGGAGGGGACGCTGCTGTGATTTTTCTGATCTGTTCATTACCCTTTGCCGCTCGCTTGATATACCCTCCAGGCTGGTAGGAGGTTGGGTGTACCAGACAGCAGGGCACGCATGGGTGGAGGTGCTTATAGAGGGAGAGGGATGGAGGCAGGTTGATCCCACCACAGGGAGGATATCCGACTTCGGGGCTTTTTATATCCCCTATTTTACTTCCGAAACGGGGGATATGCCATTTCTGTATATTTCGAAGCCGGCCGTCGAAGTTCTGAAATAAGAATCTGACAGCCGGCTTCCTGTTTTGGTTGTTTCAAATCACGGGGGAAAACATTTCCTAATCCCATTTGAAGTAATATACCGTGCTTGCCGAGAAGATCAGCAGGGAGAGAAAGAAGTACGACATGAACCATACCCTCCCCTGAATCTGCAGGGTGCCGGATGTTGAGATGAAGAAGAATATCAGCAGCAGCCCGGTTACCACCGCCCAGGTAGTGGCTGCGGCTCTCTTTATATTCTCCACCTGCTTTTCGTCCAGAATATCGGTGATCTCCTCTGTCTGGCGGATCTTCATGATCAGTCCCCAGTAGCCGTACATCAAGGCGAAGGGTATGAATATCAGCTCGAAGAGATGAAGTTCCACTATCTTCTGAGGCCACATCAGCGTAGCTGCAAGCCCGGCCAGACCGCATATAATACCGCAGACAGAGGTAGCGGTATATACCCCCTCGGTCATTCTTACTCTCCGGGCAATCCTGGTTCCGGGTATAATAAGATAGGATGCCACACCGCCGAAGATCAGCAGGAGCACCACTCCCTTGATGATCTTTTCATAGACGGTTGCTTTTCCGCTCTCCTCCCCTCCCTGCTGAAGTCCCAGGGCGCCCAGTATGACTGCTATGGTAATGGCGGAGACGATTGCGGTCTGATATCTTCCGGAAATTGCCATGATGTACGCTCCTTTCAGGAATCGTTATCTTCGGTTATATAAAAGATCTCCTCTACCGGTTTTTCGAAAAACCCGGCCAGTTTGAGGGCCAGCAGGGTGGAGGGGACATACTTTCCCTTCTCCAGGGAGATAATGGTCTGGCGGGTCACCCCCACCTCCTCCGCCAGAGCAGCCTGGGTCATCTCTCCCCGGCTGAAACGCAGCTGACGGAGGTTGTTGCCCAGTTTCACCATCCGACCTCCTTTTATGTTATCCTTGTTAACCATGCTTTACAAATAGTAAAGCATACTATACATTTTGTCAAGTATTTTTTTCATTTTTGTATATAGCCGGTCCATCTGTGAGAGATACCGGCCTGCTCCTGCGGGCAATATGCATCCCTGCCGCAGGTCGCTTATACATAGAAAAGTACAGATTTATTTGAAATTTATCTGAAACAGAACTTTAAGGAAGTCAGTCCCGCTGCAGAATATCCTGACTGAAGATATCCAGGTAGTAACTTACTGAATACCGCTCTGATCCAGAATCACGTACTTACTCTCCGGATGGTTAGCTTTCCACTGGTCCCAGCTGGTCTTGACCGAAGGGTACATATCCAGCCTCTGGTCGGCGAAGACCCCGCTGATGCAGGTATAGACGCAGTTGTTTTCCCCCCTGATGTCCATACAGAACCACATGCTTTCTGTTTCATAGTCGTACAGCACGAAACGGGAGCCGTAGGTCCAGCCGCTGGCACTCAAGGTAATTACTCCGTTATTGATTTCCCTGCTGCACACGGCAGCCAGATCCTGGAGTGGTCAGTATGTGACAGCAAGGTGAACACCTCCCACAGAATCATTGACCACCTCGTGGGATGAGAGGGGAGTGATTGGATATGCCCTGGCATCGCCTTCGATACTCACCCCTATGACCCTGAATTTCTGGTTGGCCGGGGGATAACCCTCCTGCCCGGGGGAAAGCATCTCCGGCATGTTTACAGGAGTGAAGGCATTGGGCCCCAGTCCGAACATGAAAGAATCCCTCTCCAGGCCGTAACGGTGGACAGCGTGAGTGATGTCCCACTCCTTGCCGGTCTGGTCTACTATCACTATGGTACTGTCACCCGGATAGGAAAGTGAGCCGGGTGCGCTGTTATCATCATCACAGAATGTGACAGAGATGACCATCAGTGTGACTACGGTGAATTTGAGTAAATTAATCATTTTATTTTTTAATCTCCTTTCTGTTATCCATCCGATGACCAGGGGGTGCGGAAATCGGGATAGAGGGTGAGGCCGCCGCAGGCAAAGATGGTCTGGTCGGTGATGTATGAGGAGTCGTCAGAGGCCAGGAAGGCAAACACTCCCGCTATCTCTTCCGGTGAAGCCGCCCTTCCCGGTGGCATATGGCTTTCCGCCTTCGCTCTGACCTCGGGGTCGTCCTCCCAGGATCTGTTGATGGGTGTAACCACAGCCCCCGGTCCCACCGCATTAACCCTTATATTCCGGCCGGCGTATTCCAGAGCAAGTGTCCTGGTAAGATTTCCCATCCCCGATTTGCTGACTGAATAACCAAGGTATTCCGGTTTGGGAATAATCTGGTGAACACTGGAATCGTTGATTATGACTCCACTCTCCTCACGGGACAGAAAATGCCTGATAGCCCGCCGGGCACAGAGGTAGCTACCCCTGAGATTAACAGCTAATACCTTATCGAAGTCTTCCGGGGTGGATTGGTGGGAGGGGGAAGAGATCTGAATGCCGGCATTGTTGACCAGGATATCCAGTCTCCCCCAGTGGCCCAGTATGGTATCGAACATCTCCTCCACCTGATCCTGGTCCGAGACATCCGTCTGGACCATAATGTCGCGGCAACCTGCCTTGCGGATCTCCTCGCAGGCTTCCCTGACCAGGTTTTCTGCTTCTCTGGCCTGTCCCGGACCTTTGAGATAATTTATGGCCACATTGGCACCCTCCCGGGCAAACCGAACCGCTATGGCCTTACCTATCCCTGAGGAGCTTCCGGTAATCAGGGCATTTCTGTATTCCAATCGTTTCATTCTTCTTCCTTTCCCACCGGTTCCGGGCCCTTCTGTTTTCCGCCCCTGGCATTACCCAGATAGAGGGCGCTGTTGATCAGCCCTATATGACTGAAGGCCTGGGGATAGTTCCCCAGGTGTGCTCCCGTTTCAGGTTCGATCTCTTCCGCCAGAAGCCCGAGAGGGCTTGCCGATTCCAGCACCTTCCCGAACAGCTTTTCCGCCTCTTCCAGCCGGCCGGAAAGGGTAAGAGAATCCACCAGCCAGAAGGTACAGAGTATAAAAACACCCTCCCTGCCGGAGAGACCGTCTTCACCCAGATAGCGGTAAACCAGCCCCCGCGGTGAGGTAAGCTCTTTCATGGTAGCATCGATGGTGGATTGAACCCTGTGATCTCTGAAAGGCAGTAACCCCATTACCGGTATGAGCAGGCTGGTGGCATCCAGGATATCCGAGCCGTACGACTGAACGAAACTGCCGATACTTTGATTGTATCCCCTTTCCAGAATAGCCTGGCGGACATTCTCTCTTTCCCGCTTCCAGTTATTCTCCGGTTTCTTGTTCTCTCCCTCTGTGGCGATTCTTATTGCCCTGTCCAGGGCTACCCAGCACATCAGCTTGGAGCTGATGAAATGACGGGGCTGGCCCCTGATCTCCCATATCCCGGAATCGGGCGTATTCCAGACCCGGCACACATGGTCAGCTATCTTTCTTGCGAACTGCCAGGTGCTGTCGTCGATGCTCTCGCCGTACCTGGTGGTTTCATAGATTCCATTTACCATTTCCCCGTATATATCCAGCTGCAGCTGCTCCGAGGCTGCGTTTCCAATCCTGACCGGACGGGAATTCATGTATCCGGAGAGATGATCCAGCTCCCTTTCCTTCAGGCTCTGATCCCCGTGGAGACCGTACATTATCCTGAGATCCCGGGGATCGAAGGTCTCGGTGCATATATCCATCAACCAGTTCATGTATGATCTGGCCTCCTCCACATGCCCCAGATTGTAGAGAGCCTGGACGGTGAAGCTACTGTCCCGTACCCAGCCGTACCGGTAGTCCCAGTTCCTCTCCCCACCGATCCATTCGGGAAGGGAGGTGGTGGGAGCAGCGGTTATACCGCCAGTCTCCGAGTGGGTCAGAAGCTTAAGCACCAGTCCGGACCTCACCATCAGATCATGCCAGGGACCGGCGGTGAATACACACTTCTCCGGCCCCTCGCACTGGTGAGCCCAGTTGCGCCAGAATGATACGGTATCCTCCAGGGATTCCTGCAGGGAATTCCGGCTGGAGGAACTGGTTTCCTCTCCGATTATACCATATTGTTCGATTCTCTTGTAACCGGGCATAATAGTGCTCCATTTTAAATATCTTCGCTTTAAGCTATTATATTCCCCGGCACTTTAACCGAAAAAGCCTGAAGAAATGATACCGGAAATATTTTCGATATTCAATTAATTTATAAAATTACAGTATGGGCCGATGGGATTCAGTAAGGGTATAAGCATATTGGCATCTCCTTTTAATACGGCAGGCACCATAAATCATTGGGACTGAATGATCACATTATCCAATTTGCTATTATCAGGGGGGAGTACACCGCCACCCCCAGAAAGAAGTAGAGCGGTTTTCCTTCGGTCCCCCCTGGAAGTGAATGCCGAATCACAGAGAAGAGTATTCCGCCTATAATAAAACCCAGAAGGGATGTCTGGACCGCAGGACTGATGGAGGTATATATGAATCCTGCAAAAAGAACTCCCAGCAGGGTGGAGGAGGAAACCAGGATGTTGATTCCCGGGGAGGGATGTTTATGTACCGGCAGGGTATTGACTGCGGTAAAGATCATGACAGGAATAAAAAGCAGCAGGGCTTCTCCGAAACTCCGGCCGGCAAATTCCAGAATAATAATTCCCAGGATAAAGTGATAGGCGAAGGAGGCTGCCTGATTTTCAAATCCAAGCCGCTTTTCCAGGCGCTGGTGAGGGGAGTGCTGATAGATATATTTTTCTATCAGGTGTATTACCACGAATCCTGCCAGGAATGATAAAAACATGAACCGGTTTATATGAACAGCCTGCTCGCTGAAATGGGGGATTAAATCGATAAATATGTAGGTGGTTGAAACTCCGGCGGAAAAGGAGATGACGTGGGTATAATACCTGCCACATACGCTGATGATGTTCTCGCTGAAAAACTGAACCACCCCCAGGAAGGAGGCGAGCATAATGGCTGATAATATAGCTTCCATGGTTTTTCACTCCGCCAGTATGACAGGGTTCTTCTTACCGGATAATCGATAAATTGAAATTTCCGCTATTCCGGGAGCTCTCAGGAGGAGGTATTCCATCTTGGGAGCGAAGACAATTTCAATCATACCGTCTACTCCACAACAGGTTTTATCTCCTGTCCGAATACTTCGGATGCGAATCCGGCGTAACGCTCTATGTTCTGCTTGAACCAGGGGGGATGGCTCTTCTGAATCTTACCTGTTATATAGTAGCCTATTGCCATCATCGCTCCGTAGCCGGCATTCTCCGGCAGGGGGACGAAGAAGCGGTCCTCCCCGAATTTATCATTCTCCCGTCCGAAGCTGATGAAAAGCTCATTGGAGGGAACCACGGTAACGGCATGCTTCATGTATTCGAATGTCTCCACATCCCTGGCTATCTTCCTTCCGAACAGTTCTATGAATTTTACCTGAAGCATTCTGACTATCCCCCCGAACTTCTCCGGCACAATCAGAAAATACCCCCGGTACTTTCCGAAATCGGGAAAGTCCAGATGGTCTATACTGTTTCTGATAAAGGAAAGAATTTCTCCCGGGTCCTCACCGGTGGCGCCCAGGATGAAGCCCATATAGGTGGAGGTGTTGTAGGTATATGGCTCCGCATTCTTCGGGAATACGTGGCTTCGGTGGGCATGTTCCATGGCCAGGGCATCCCGGTTATTGGTCAGCAGGACCACCTCCTTATCCATCTCCCTGGCCTTCTTTGCGATAACCGGAGCATGCTTTCCCCCGGAAGCGGATATCAGGATCACCCCGTCGATGCCGGGGATGTTCTCCAGTTTCATATCAAAATTGCTCTCATCAGCGAATACCGCATCACTCTTCTCGAATATTATCCTTCCGGTGGCGGCGGCGTTTCCCGATCCTACCACCATGGGCCTGTCGAAGTCGAAACTGAGTCGGGGCAGTTGCTCCCGGGCAAAGAGATTCAGGGCATTGATAACACATTCATCCAGGTCGATCAGCTGTAACTGGTTCATTCTTTCCTCCTCCATCCGGCTGTATCAGGTTCAGGATACATTACAGCGCAATGTTGATCTGCGGCGGCATTGCATATGCTGATTGGAGCGGAGGAGTTTCTCTCGCAACTTAATCAGCACAAATACAACATATCATGACAGAGTGGTGAAAATTAATAAGAAAATGAATCTTATTTCAAATAACCCGCAGGCCGGAATACCACTGGCCGGTCCCCCTGTATCTTCGTGACATTGAATCCGGAAACAGGATGGATATTGCCCATGTAATGATCTATTCCCCTGTTACGGTAAATGATACCGACATGCTGGCTCCCCGGGGACAGCTGTCACCCATGCTGCCGCATGCCAGCGATCCGATGGTCCGGCCATTCTCCATTACCAGCAGGGTGAAAGTTCCAATGTTATCGGGGGCTACGACGATATGAACGGTAGCGGTGTAGGTTCCGGCGGCCATATTCAGGCCGAACTTTCTCAGGCCCCCGGCCGGAGTGGATCCCAGCCTTCCGAATCCGCTTACCGAAAGGTCGAATACATCATCCTTGAGGTTGCCCGAGTCGAAAAGAACCATGGTAATGTTATATCCGGCCAGGGCATCTATGTTCTCATCCTGCAGGCCGTTGGAGTCGTTATCCACCCCGTCTCCCGGAACCTCCGTCATGGAACCTCCATCCTGCATCATATCGGGATCCATCTCATCCTGGGTATAGCGTTCGCCGTTCTGCTCTATCTCATCCTGGTCGCAACCGTATTCATCCAGCCTTCCCTGCATGGAAGCAAGGCGGCTCTCCGCCCGGGAACGCTTGTGCCCAAGATCTGCTATAGCGGATATAAGCGCTTTGGTGGAATAGCCGGACTCCGCCGCCCCGGAAGCTTCTTCGGGGCAGAAGGCTGCGGAGGCCAGTATTTCGGTGCTGAGATCGGCTGCCTGATCAACCACCGAGGTCAGTTCCCCCGCTGTCCGGCTGGCTCCCGCATAGCAGTATGCTATCATCCCGTTGTTGCATGGCTCGGCGGCCCGGTCGTCCAGCTCCTTTTCAAATTTGCCGGCATAGCTCAGAAAGTCGGAGTAGGCTGAATTGCCTGCCGAAACCAGTGTCTGCATCTTCCCGTGGAGGCCCGGAATATCCAGTAGCTGGCAGAGTTCTTCGTCCTCGCCTGTCATAGCATCGACCGCATCGTCGAGATCGGGTTCTTCATCCTCTTCTGTCTCTTCTACGGTAATATTTGCGCTAACGGACTTTCCTCCATATGAGGCAGTCACGGTGAATTCTCCCGGCTCCGGGGATGAGAAACGGGGTCCCGGTGAACCGGTGAAACTGGCCAGAGAGGTAACATCCCTGGTATCTGTCTCATCCAGGGTGGCGGTTACGGTGAAGTCGACCGGCTCATCTGTCTCCACGGTGGCGCCGGCCGGGGAGATGGTGAGTTTGTCTATATCCTTTACTCTGACCGTGGCGCTGGAGCTCTTGCCCCCGAAGGAGGCGGTTACGGTATATTCACCCGGGCGGGAGGCGGTATACACACCACCGGGCGCTCCGGTGAAGGCAGCCTGTTCGGTGACTTCGGTGATGGTTCCGTCGTCGAATATAGCTGCCACCATAAAGCTTGCGGTTTCACCCGGGCTGAGGGTTGTCTCCACGGGATCGATATTTATTTCCCTGGGACCGATTACGGTGACAGAGGCAGAGGCGCTTTTCCCCGCGTAGGTTGCCGTAACAGTGAAATCTCCCGTCTCCACGGCGGTGAAGACTCCACCCTCCGCACCGGTGAAGGAGGCCAGTCCGGTTACATCTTCCCGGGTTTTACTGCCTGTTTTGGGATTGATGCATTCGGCGGTTACGGTGAATTCAACATTTTCAGTCAGTTTCACCTTAGCGGTGGCGGGGGTAATGGTTATATCCCCCGTCTCCAGTACTACTATCTCGGCGGAGCCGGTGGCGCCGTAGTATTCGGCATTCAGTACACCCACTCCCGGTTCCCCGGCAGTAAAGGCCGGGGCGCTGGCTATGCCGCTGCAGGTGGCCCTGCCGGTGACATCGGAGGTGGTCCCATCCTCGAATTCGGCCGTTATGGTAAAGGAAACCGTTTCGCCGGGTTTGACCGTGGCGGAGGCGGGGCTGAAGACCAGCCTTTCAGCTCCCACTACCATGATGCTGCATCCTCCGCTGACCCCGAAGTATTCTATTTCAAACAGAATTTCGCCCGCCTCACCGGCGGTCAGTACATTGCCGGTGGCAAAGGGCCAGTTAACCTCTGAAGTAACATCCCGGGTGGTGCCGTCTTCATATCCGGCCGCAGCTGAGAAGGTTACACTCTCCCCGATCTTAACCTTGCCTCCGCAGGGTGATATGGTTATGCCGGAAGGCTCCATTACTGTGATACTGCCGGCTGCCTCGAAATCGCGGTAACTGGCTGTGAAGTTGATATCGCCCGGTTCTTCGGCGGTGAATGAGGCCCCTGCAAAGATATCCGGGAAGGTGGCCAGGGCAGTGATATCCTCCCTCTCACCCTCCCCGTATACGGCAATGAGCCGGAAGGTGACACTTTCGCCCACCTTCAGGGACACATCCGCAGGCTCCAGGATAACCTCCCGGGGTTCTTTCACAGTAACAGTAGCGGTGGCTTCCGCCCCTCCGTATTCCACCCGGAATTCCAGCTGGCCGCTCTCCTCCGGGGTGTAGGTGGGACCCTGGAAGGTTCCCGGGAACTCTACCAGCGAGGTAACATTGAGTTTTTCTTCATCCGTAGTGGTTGCCATTACCTGGAAGGTAACCGATTGGCCAAGCTTAATCTCTGCTGATGCCGGGGTAATGGTCAGCTCGCTGACATCATCTTCCAGGAATTCCTCTGCCGCCTGGATGGCGGCCATTATGACCTCCGCATCTGAAATGATGGCCTTGAGCTCAGCATATGCACGGCGGGCTTTGATATATGCTGCCGCCTCTGCCTGTTCCGCCTTGCGCCGGTAGTAGGTTTTCAGCGTCTGGTGAACGTAGTACTGGTAGTACCTGGCTGCGAATTTATCCTTGAGGGTGCGTTCGGCCAGAGCGGGAGCGGTCTGGATACCGGCCTTTCCATGGTATTCCGCTGCGTTGGCGTAAGGGCTGTCCCAGAATTCGTACAGTCTCCTCTCCACCGCAGCATAGCCTCCACTTTCCGATAATGAGGCCCACGAATTATCCCCCTGTACCAGTTTGGGATATTTCTGGTTCAGATAGGAGCTGTATGCCTCCCACCAGTATGCGCCGTACTGTCCCTTCGCTTCCGCCATGAATTTCTTCAGGGCGGTGCCGATAACAGCCGGTCCCAGCATGGCCATCCCCATGGCCTTTCCGCCATACTCGCTTATAATATGACCCTGCACCAGATTGACCGTTCCCTCTATGGCGGAGAGCTTCTTCATATCGTCCCCCTCAATACCGGCCTTTATATCGCGCATGATGGAAATTACCTGGAGGCCGTTGGAGATGTTGGTCATGGCCGGCGCAAGCCTTGAGGTTATGGGGACCCGGCGGTTGGTATTCACTATCTCCCTGACCTTCTCTATACGGTACCCCCCCATAAGCCCTATGTGCATGTCCCACTTCTGCTTGGGCACATCCATTATTGCCTGGACATTTTTGGTATAGTGACCGCCGGAGAATTTGTCGATGAAATCGAAGATGGTTTTGGAGACACCGAAGGCTTTGGAATGAGTCAGGAAAAGATCCTTGGCTTCGGAGTTGTTTTGTATCTTCTTTGCTCCCTCCCGGATATCCGGTATGGAGAGGACCCTGTCGGGGTCGAAATCTTCAGCCGGGCTGCCGGTGGCAGATAGTATCACCACCGCCAGCCAGATGGATGCGGTGATGTATCTTCTGATTGCTGATTTTCTTTTTAGTTGGCTAATTCTTTTCACATTGCTCTCCTCGAATGCGAAATCCGCCGGTTAGTTGAACCGGTAGCGGAGTCCGGCGAACATGGTGAATCTGGTGTTTTCCGTGACCGGGTCCCTGCTGATTTCTTCATTCATATCTGTCTTTATCTGATAGGTCTTTGCCCTTGCCGAAAGCTCCAGGGAGCTGGTTATGGGAACCTGCAGCGAAGCATTCAACTGAAAGGTGGTGGGATGGCGTTCCATGGTTTCACCATATATCACGTTTCCGAATTCATCCACACTTTCTATTTCGCTGTTGTAGACATGCCCGTATTCATAGAGAAAAGCCAGAGTCAGGTTGATACGGTGGGGTAGTATGAAACGTCCCTCCGCGCTGCCTCCGTATCTGAAAAGATTCCCGTCGCGTTTGAGAAACTTCTCCCCCTTCGACACCAGGGTATGGAGGCCGAAGGTGGGACCGATCCGGAGGTTTTTGATGATTACACCGAATTTGCCGTATACATCCAGGACATGAGGCCTGACCGCGGTGGAATCAGTATCCTCGCCGGGGCTGTGACGGAATTTGAAGAAGGTGGAAATATTTCCATAAAGTCCGGTGGAGGAGCCCCCTGCATCCAGGCGGAGGTCGGTGAAACTGGATTCATTGTTTTCCGGAAATATGCTGGTGTAAAAAGCTGCGGAGACCCGCTTGCTGGTAACCCCCGTCCGGCTCAGGGAATAACGGCCCCTGGCCTGGAGGTAGGTGGACACTTCATTATCCGGAAACTGCTTGTAGAACAGGCCCAGAGATTTGAGCTTTCGCTTGCCCCCGGCGAAACTGCTGCTGGCAATTCCCATGGTGGCCTTATTGTAGCTTTTCAATCCTGCATCCTGGTAATTAAGCATCTCATAAGAACCGGTGAATCTGAATTTTCCCTCCCCCCGGTGTCTGATATAGGAGAAAGAGGGAACCAGGTGAACAAACTTGTGGAATGAAGCGTCACTGGTTTCGAAGTTGGAGTCGAGCCTTAACAGATAGTCCGATCCCTGCCCGGATTTGAACCTGGCCTCTCCCCTGATCCGGTTGCTGGTGTAGTCGTCGCTGTCCGATTCGCTGTAGTTGTTGTTCATCAGGGTGTAGTCGATGAATACCGAGCGGTTGTCCGTATTTACCAGGTCGGCACGGGCCCCCAGGCTAAGCCGGCCGTAATCGTTCAGTTCGTTTATCTTATCTGAATACTTATGATATCTGACCCTGGTAAGGATACCCATTCCCTCAGAGGGACGGTAACTGTAGGCGGCATTGAGATCGGTGGATCTGAAAGGGGTCTGCATTATCTCCCTGCGGCTGGAAAATCCGAACCGGACCCGGGAGGTTTCGTTGACAGTAAGGTTTCCGCCGAAAGCCACATTGCTGGTTCTTCCATCCTCGGTTATGTTTTTCTGGTTTTCTCTTTTGGTGGTGAAGTCGCTGGAACCGAGCAGAATCTCTCCCCAGCCGGAGAAACGGTATTCCAGCCTTCTTTCTTCACCGGGAGGGGGTGTATAACCATGTATGTATTTATTGTAGAAGAAGGTGGCGTAGCCGGTGTATTTCTGGATCTTTTTATAGGAGGCGATCATGTCTTCCCATTTATCCGGACTGGAAACTCCCGGCGGTTTGCCCGATTGGTCGATGTAACCGGAGGCGATCCTGTCTGCCCTGATCTTCAGCTCCTCGATCATACCGTAGAGCTGTTCGGCCACCTGCATGTATTTTTTTATTTCACCCCGGTCAAGCCCCTCGAAGGACAACCCCTCCACTTTGCGGTCTTCGGCGAAAACCTGCACACATGATGCCGGAATCCATCCGTCCCGTCCATCCTGCAGCCTGATGCGGTAGAATTCATCCTCCCTTTCCAGCAGCTCGAACTGATCGTTTATGCCAGGGGCAAGAAGCACCCGGGAGGATTGATCCGTGCTTTCGTAAACATTGCATTCCCCTGTTATTAGTTTGACCGATTCTACCGTGGTATATTCCTCTACCACCTCTTCGGATGGCCCCATTCTTTTGATGACCGAGAGCAGTGCCACCGATTTCTTCCGTATCTCTGCTTCGATGGTGGTTATCTTCTTGAGGTCATCATCAATACTGGCGGCCGGAAGGATTCGGGCCGGGAGGAGTAAACAGACCGTGGTAATCAGGAGCGAGAGCTTGTATTTCAATACTTTTTCCTTATTTATTTAATGGATTTTCTGCCCAGCCCGGATGAGGGATGTGCATAATGGCGGATATTATAAGGAATAAAGAAAATTATGTCAATGAAATAATTTGTGTAGTCCAGAAATGGTGTAGTCTCCCTGTTTTTATTATACCGGTATTATTCCGGTGCCTGGTGTTTCAAAACTTTCTGGTAAAGGGAGGGGTGATGCGGGCGGGTTGACCTGTCAACGGAAAGAATATTTAGTCCGGTCATTATAATTTTGACGGATTGAGGTTAACAGTCAATTGATATGTTATTCTACGGAAAAGCGGGTTCCTCGATGTGGCGGCAATTACAAAAGATGCAGTGGAATAATGAGATAGGGAAGCAGCTTGTTAAGAGGCAGCCACCTGAGAACTTCTTCTCCAGGCGGGATTGTAGCAAAGCGGCTTCAGGAATCGGCAGCTGCTTTCCGGACTAATATATCAAATTCAGGGCTCCCGGGCGGATCGATGATATTTACCTTAACCGGTATGCAGCCGGTGGTGGCAGGATCCGGCGGGATAAATGGCAACGGGCCGGTATCACTCTCCGGCCCGTTTTGCCTTTCTGGTTCGATGGAGGGTTCTATAAGTCACCGGATGACTGCGCAGTGCCTTACCCTGATTGCAGCTCCCCGGTGATTGTGCAGCAGCTGGCCGCGAAGCAGGCGTCTCCAGCTTCGCCTGTGCATCGCGGTTCTCACCACAGAGCGGGGCAACCGGAGGTATCTCCCAATTCTGTACCAGCTGTATCCGCAGCGTCTCAGTCTGTAGATTTCCCGCAGCGAAACCCCGGTATATCGGGCCAGCCGGATGGCTATGGCCCTGCTCCGGGCTGATACAGGGATACGTCGCCGGTATACAGGATAGCGTACCACCGTTAATCCGGACTGGTATGCCGGGGATACTCTGAGGGTGCGGATTACTTTGCCGGAGGATTTGATCGGTACCCTCCTGCGGATTCCCGCCCCGGCGTCCCCGGTCAGGCTAAGCCCGGCCATAATGGTCAGGATGGTGAGGCCCACCAGCTGTTTTCTTATCTTTTTCATGGTACACCTCCTGTTCTAAATCGCCCCCTGTGGCGTTTCTGTCAATTATTTCAGCATAATGTGTTCCCTTTATGCAGAAATAATGTATGCTTATGCAACTCAAGAGGTTAAGGGATTATGGATGCTCGGCTGGTTCTTGACCGGCTGGTCTATACGGGAGAATGAATGTCCTGATTAAAGGACATTTAAGCTGATAACCGGGTATACCCTGATATTTATTGATCCGGTTGCCGGCAGTTCCGGGAATAATAATTATGAAAGATCCCGGGCTGGTATGACCGGAGCATACACCGGCTGCGGGACCGGTTCCCCTATTTTAACGCGGCCATTACAGGTGAGCGGTGCAGGTACCCCTGCTTCTCTGAAGCCACCGGAGCTGCCATTTTCATCGGGTACCGGAGAAATATTTTGGAAAATCACCCCCTGACCGGGGAAGAGCTCGGCTCTCCCGGGATATCATGAAGTGGAGTGCAAAGTAAAGCATAAGATACTGGACCAGCCCTCCCAGACCGGCAAACTGGGAGTGGTAGAATACGAATAACTGTGTAATGTATATGTTGATTAAAACCGACCTCTTGAACCATATGTAGGCCCTCAGGCGCGATTTTCTCAGAAACCATATGCCCACCCAGATGCAGGCCATACTGGCTGTGGATGCAGCCATCTGGGCAGCCGAAACACCCGGTTCCGTGGCGGGCTGTTCCGTTACCGCTCTGATTACCGATATCAGACCGGTAATGCCTACCACGATAAACCCGGCGGTAATAATGAGCTTGAACCATTTTTTGAGTACCAGCGATTTGTATGCGCCGGCCAGCCTTCGCTTCAGTCTGAAATAGAAATCGAGCTTGGAGCGGAGGGAGGAACCTGATTCAGGAAAGAAGCTTCTCATACTTCGGTTGATCTCTTCCTCCCTGGGATTTATTGGATGATTGCCCAACAGGGAGCGAGCGGCGAGGAATACCAGGATGAACAGGGTATAGATAATCATGGCGGCAGGTTTGAAAAAATAATCACTGTCATGTGAGACGAACTTTCCGATTTCGTCTATAAAGGTTCCGAATCCCAGTCCCGCCAGGAAGGCTCCGAACCTGCGCATAGCCGGATTCCACCAGATAAGCAGAATTATTACCGCAGCCAGCATCAGCAGGCCGCCCCAGAGCATGTGGGCGATATGCAGACTCTCTCCGCCGATACTGGGGTATCCGGTAAGTTTCAGGTAGGATCGAATAAACAGTATGGCAATTACTGCCGAAACCAGGAACAACTCAACGTTGTCCCAGGCTTCGCTGTCGCGTACCAGGTTGGATCTTCCGGTCATTATAGAGAGGCGCCTTCTTTTTTATGGCCTTTAAAGAGCCTGGATGCATGTTCAATGATAAGGATGAGATTCCCCCTTGTCAATCTGTTGTCCCCTGAATACCCCGGGGCTGACCCCGGTTACATGGTACCGGTATCCGATCTTGCCCGCTGGTTCATCCGCCGGGATTATTTGCGTAATCTTCCGCCTCTATCTCCTGTCCGTCGCGGGCGGCCCTGGCAACCACTCCGTATTCCCTTCCCAGAGCCTTTATTTTTCTCCGGGCTGAGGATATGTCACGGAAGAACCACTTCCCGAAATGGGCCAGCAGAATATGGCCGGCGAATCTGGAAAACAGGCGGATCAGATCGGGTATTCCGGCATGCCCGTATATCCGGCCGGTTTCCCGGTCCCTCCGGATCATACCGTTCTTCCGGACAAAACTGCCGTCGGTGATCACCAGATCCAGATTCTCCAGATGATGGTGATACTCCTTGTTGATCCATATCATATCGCCGGTATAGCAGATGCGGTGTGTGCCGTCATCGATCACCAGGGCGGAGGAAGGGACCTTAAGGCTGTGGTGGGTGGGGATGGCCCGGATGTTATGATTTCCCAGCCGGAGATTCCGGGGTATGGTCCGGACTTTGACCTCACCGCGGTATTTCTCCGGTGCATACAGGGGTATGCTGGCCTTAAGCTCGTTGCCACTCCTTACGAAAAAGGCATGATCAGGATGAAGATGTGTAATAATTACTGCATCCGGCTGCAGGTCCAGATATTCCCTCTCTCCCATATCCAGAAGTATGGAACCGTCCACCAGTACCCCGGATTGACGGCTGTGCCAGGGAGCGGTGTTCTCCACCTCTCCCAGGGTTCCCAGAATTTTCAGATGCACCGCATTTCCTCCATTGGCTGCCTGTCTGTTTGACCGATGTTATCAGGTTGGAAAGCCGGAATTCAAGAGGGGTTTACTCAATAGCTGCATCAGGATATCAGTTTCCAAATAGTGATAAGAGCATGATAAGGGGGTGCCCTCCGGATAATGGTCTAAGAGTCTGAGGTCTGTAGCGCCGGCGAACAGGCTTCCTGGTTAGGCGGGCAGAACCGGCAGGCCGGTTATAAAATGATGCGGCTGGCACTGGTTTGGCGGCCGCGGATACCGGCGGTTTATACTGCGCACCGGGGTTGAAACAGGTCAGGTAAAAGGAGAACCTGCCAATTGAACCAAAAGGGAATATTCAAGTAGCGTTGACACAAATGGTTGAAAGAGGCCAGCGGGGAAAAATACTGCATCCCGGAATGATGGTGAGCACGCAACCGGGATGCCGTACAGGAAGGAGGAGATGGCCAGGCGGAGGGTTGCCTTCTGTGACAGTCCGGCTGGTTGTCGCCTCCGGATATCAAATGAAGTATCAGGCGGGGATCAGCATGAACGGGTTTTCTGACTGGTGCTCTCCGCCGGGAATCATTCTGAAGCGTGGAATGGTTACACCCGCCCCGGGAGAATAAATCACCAATATCATGGAATGCACCCGTTCCGGGCGGAATGGCCGATTCCGGTTTGAGATTTTTCACGGCTGACCCGGAACAGCCGGCGGGATGGTTCATGAGTAGAGGGATGTTGATATGATTTTGTCAGCGGATAGATCGAAGATGCCATTCAATCAATAAGCAGGGGAGGTAAATATGGCAGCAAAGGTCGCAATTAACGGATTGGGCAGGATAGGACGGGCCACTCTGAAGATCATACTGGACCGGCCTGAACTGGATCTGGTAGCCATCAATGATCTGGTTCCTCCGGAGAATCTTGCATATCTGCTCAAGTATGACACCGCATACGGACAGTATCTGAGGTCTGTGGATGCAGGCGAGGGCACTCTGGTGGTGGATGGCAAGAAGTGCCAGGCCCTCAGCGTCAAGGACCCGGAGGAGCTCCCCTGGGATGAACTGGGAGTTGAGATAGTATTCGAGTGCACCGGCCTGTTTACCACCAGGGAGGGTCTGGAGAAACACCTCAAGGCCGGAGCCGGGCATGCCATACTCTCTGCTCCGGGGAAGAGTCCCGAGATAGTAACTGTGGTTCACGGAGTTAACTCTGAGGAAAAGCCGGAGATGTTCTCCTGCGCCAGCTGCACCACCAATTCCATAACTCCGGTAGTAGAGATCTTCGGCCGGCATATCGGAATCAAGAAGGCCATGATGAGCACCATTCATGCCTATACCTCCACGCAGGGATTAGTAGACGGACCGGCCGATAAGTACCGCCGGGGGCGGGCCGCTGCAGCCAACATCGTTCCCACCACCACCGGAGCCGCCATCGCCACCACCAAGGTTCTTCCGCAGTATGAAGGCCGTTTCGACGGGGTGGCATTGAGGGTTCCGGTTACCCTTGGCTCGGTCTCCGATATCACCATATTGGCCGAACGGAAGACCAGCGCGGAAGAGGTGAATGATATTTTCATCCAGGAATCCGAAACGGATAAGTATAAGGATGTACTGACAGTGTCACATGATCCCATCGTATCATCGGATATCATCCTGGACCCCCATGCGGCCATAGTGGATGCCACTATGACCAAGGTAGTGGACGGTGATCTGGTAAAGGTAATGTCATGGTATGACAACGAATGGGGCTATTCCCATCAGATGGTCCGGGAGGCTGTCCGACTGATCAGCTGATCACCGCCTGGGTGAGTAATACCTTCCGGCTGAAGCAACATATTCTAAATCCGGACTAATCAGGAAAGAAGCCGTCATGGCCAGGGAAGAGAAGAAATCAATCGATCTTAAGGTTGCCAGTGCAAGATCGAGCGATGTAGGCAATGGAACAGCATACTTATGGCATGTTCGAGATCAGATTGATGGTGGCATCCACCGGTCCGGGCGGAACTGATATATGTACCCGTTCCGGACAAGAAGGGCCGGCTTAAGATTCTGCAGATACACACCAGGGATATGCCGCTGGAGGAGTATGTCGACCGTGAATCAATTGCGGACCGGACCGAACGGTACACCGGTGCGGATCTGGAGAATCTGGTACGGAAGGCCGGACTGGAGGCTCTCAGAAATGACCCTGATGCCGATACCGTCCCCATGGCCTTCTTCGAAGATTCCCTCAGGGACACCCGGCCCAGTGTAACTCCTGAGATTTTTATGAATAATAATGGCAGGGTGTCCGGGAACTAAAGCTGATATTGCTTGCCGGAAAACAAGAGGGAGCCCTGGGCCAGAGGCAGTGTTTGGCGGGATGGCATACCATTTCACTACCTTAATTGTAGATGTTCGGGCTCCCTCCGGGGTTCTGCCGGAATATATATTCCCCTCCGGCTGTTAATCTATTTTAACTCTATCTTGTTTTTTTCCCTCTTCTTATGCTCCTTCTTGGGAAGCTTGACCTCCAGCAGTCCGTCCTTGAGCCGGGCATCCACATTTTCCTCGTCTACTTCTGCGGGCAGGCGGAAGACCCGTCCGAACGAGCCGTAACTGCGTTCGCAGCAGTAGTAGTTTTCTTCCTCTTCTTCCTTTTCCCTCTTCATCTCGCCGGTGACCTTAAGGGTGCTTCCCTCTACCGGGATGTGGGTATCCTCCTTCTTCACTCCGGGCAATTCAGCACTGAGAAGAAAGTGATCCTTCTTATCCACCAGATCGGCTGCAGGTATCCAGTCCACATCCGGCTGCAGTTCCCTGGTCATCCATCTGATGGGGAAGAATTCCGGGAACAGCCTGTCCAGAAACTCTTCTGTCCTGGAAAGCCCCCTTCCCGGTCTATGTCTTATCAATGCCATAGATATCACATCCCTTTCTCCATTGTTAATCAATCCGGATTACCATCCGGAGATCCGGCCGGATTCCAGCAGGAGTTCTGTGGGAAATCCAGCCGCAATCCGGTTCTTGAATGCATTCTTACACCTTTGCAGGATTGGTTAAAGTGGCTGATTCTTTAATATTCTGACTTTATTCCACGCCGTGGGAGGTCGCCGTAATGGTAAAACGGTTGGGAGTGGCCGAGCATAGCTTTCAGGCAGGCATTTAACCGCCCGGGTGAAGAATGAGGTCAGGATAATGTGGATTGAGACGGTGTTTGCTGCCTCTTCGCTGGTGTAGAATGACGGTAAATGAATTTTGTATCAGCGGGGGAGGAGAGATATGCAGGATCAGGGAAGGCCGAAGGTTTCAGTGATAGGTGTTGGGGCAGTGGGGGGAACCTATGCGTTCAGTCTGATGAACAGCGGTATGGCCAGAGAGATTGTACTGGTGGACAGGGACAGGGCCAAAGCCGAGAGCCAGAGCATGGACCTGAATCACTGTCTCAGTTTCACCAATCCGGTCAACATTCATTCCGGGGATTTCAGCGATTGCAGGGGATCCGACCTGGTGGTAATAACCGCCGGGACTTCTCAGAAACCCGGTCAGACCAGGCTCGACCTGGTGCAGAAAAATACCGCTATATTCAGGGATATTATACCGAAGATTGTAGAACATTCCCCTGACAGCATCATACTGGTGGTGACTAATCCTGTGGATGTTCTGACCTACGTTACCCTCAGAATCTCCGGATTTGATTGCAGCAGGGTTATGGGTTCGGGGACGGTTCTGGACACCTCCAGATTCCGTTATATGATAGCACTGCGGTGCAAGGTGGATGTGAGAAATGTACATGCCTATATGATCGGGGAGCATGGTGACACCGAACTCCCGGTATGGAGCATGGCCAATATAGGAGGGGTAAAACTGGAGAAGTACTGTCCCCTTTGCGGGGAAGGATGCCGCTACCGTCTGGAGATGGAAGAGATTCTGGATGAAGTAAGAAATTCGGCTTACAAGATAGTGGAGGCCAAGGGGTCCACCTCATATGCGGTTGCCCTCTCCATGCTGAAGATAACCTCTGCCATACTGCGGGATGAAAACTCGTTGCTATGTGTGTCCTCCATGATGGAGGAACAGTACGGGGTCAGTGAGGTATGCCTGGGTATGCCCTCGGTGGTCAATAGATCGGGGGTGGGCCAGACACTCCATCTGGGACTGAATGATAAGGAACGGGAGCTGTTCGATAAATCCGCCCGGACCATCAGGGATGTGATAGATTCCCTGGAATTCTGAGTCTGCTGATGGGGGATCCGGATTTACTCTCCTGATGAAGGCATAAGACCACTGGTATTAAGGCTGTTTGGGAGGATTGAGAGTGATGATGATTTTTTGCCCTGCCCGGCGGTATACAGTCAGCATAACACCGGATCTGGAGATTGAATGAATATCCGCCCTGCGAAAAGCTTTTTAGAAATGGATAGGAACCATCATGGAGGTGAGCCGTGATCCTTCCTATTTCCCCTATCGCTACGGACACGCCATATGGAGTTTTATAACCGCCCGCTGGGGTGACCGGGTAATTGATGAACTGTCTGGACAGTGGAAAAACAGAGCGGATTACCATCGACCGGTTTGCCCGGCTTCAGCCCGCCTGGTCTCCGGATGTAAGAACCATAGCCCTGGTAACAGACAGATCTGAATCGACCGATATGGAAGAGCTGGATTTTGGCCCGGTGGTTATCGGCCTGATGGACCTGGACACTGAAGAGACGGATGTTATTTCAATGCCCGGCGCCTCCAAACATATCAACCCCCGGTTCTCTCCGGACGGAGAATATATCTACATGGTTGCCGACCCGGAGGGGTTCAGCGACATATTCCGGTACAGTCTGAATGAACAGAAGTTTTCCCGTATTGCCAGCATAGCCACCGGCATATCCGGGCTGACCGGTCTCTCCCCCGCCCTCACCGTGGCCGGTGAGACCGGCGATCTCTTCTTCAACGTATTTTATGATATGGAATACCGGGTTCATTCCATGGCTTCAGAAGAGGTGGGGAAGGTAGCAGAAAACCTGGATCTCGAGTATGATCTGAAGGAGGATAGCGGTTTTACTCCCCAAACGGCGGGGAGTGTTACGGTGGAACGTTATCTGGAGAAAACGGATGCCACCCTCCCCCGGAGCCCCGGTTTCGACAGAAGCGATTACCATCCCAGCCTGAAGCTGGTGTATGCGGGTATGACCTCGGTGGGGATTGCCGCAGACCGGTTCGGTTCATCCGTGCCGGGGGGGACATCATTCCTGTTCAGTGATATGCTGGGGGATTACAATTTGGGGTTACTGCTTATGCATCCGGATCCATAGAGGATATGGGATGGGAGGTTTTCTATCAGAGTCTCAAACACCGGTATAACTGGGGAGGATTGGCGGGGCATCTCTCCTATCGCTCCGTAAGTACTTATAGCCGGGTTGATACTGTGGAGGTGAACGGGGATAGAGTTCAGGCCCGGGAGTACAATCTGGTTACCACCCGCCAATTTCCCGGGATGCCCGGCCGTTCAGTGGATGGGCCCTTACGGCCGGAGTTCGATGATCTTCTCCAGCAGAACCTGGTCGGTTCCGGAGCCGTAGTAATCCACCATGGCCTTCTGGCCGTGCTTTTCTATCGTATGGCCATCGCTGATGTTACTGAAACCGCATTTGAGGAATAGTTTCCAGGAGGCGATATTATCTATTTCGGCGGTTACCCGCATCATTTCTGCTCCGCTCTCCAGCGCCTTGTCAAGCAGGGCATGGACCAGTTTAACTGCCAGGCCGGTGCCCCGGAATTCCTTCAATACCCCTATCTGCCAGAGGAAGAATATCCGGGGGTTCCTCTGGGACTTGAATCCCAGCACGTATCCGGCCAGCCGGTCGCCGTGCCGGTATATGAATATGGAATCCCCGAAATATTCCTGCATGATCTTGTAGAAATGGACCGGGTGTTGAACCAGCCCCCTGCACCTGCCTGCCAGTTCATGGATTAACCTGTAGTCAGATCCGAAGGGGTTCTCCGGTTCTCCAGGTATTCTTCGGTTAGTTCTTTTGATCCTATATCCTTTCTGTAGGTGAGTCCTCCGCCTTTGAATTTGTCCAGGCCCTCTTCGCAAATTGTTCTTGCCCGGGGAACGGTATCTCCGATGCCGGTGACTGCAAATGTTCTGGGACTGGGCTGATATACTCCCTCTTCCACCTCGAAGCAGGACTGGAACATCTGCCTGTTTTCAGTTTCGATCTCACCGGGATCGAATTCCACCCGCACATTTTCAGCAGGAGTGGGAAAACCGGGAGGAACCAGATATTTGCATACCGTGGCCTTCGACTGGAATTCTATATCCAGTTCATCCAGGCGCTGCTCCGATATGGCTGCCAGTATATCGCTCATGGGGGTCTCGAGTATGGGTACGATATTCAGTATCTCGGAATCTCCCGCTCTAACATTGTATTCCAGCAGCATCAACCCATTCTCCGTCAGCATGAACTGACCGGAAAGTATCCCCTTGTACTCCTCATTGTATTCTTCTCTCAGTATATCTATGGTCTTCTGCATCAGGTCGAGGGCCTGCTGAAAAAGCTTCCTGTTCAGGAAGGGAAGCAGGTGATCGCTGTCGCTGTAGGAACCCATCCCGGGTGTATTCAGTCCCTGATTGCCCTCTTCCAGAAGCTTATAGTCCCTGGTCAGGGGCATGGGGACAACACTTCTGCCGTCGATGAACGCCTGAAGGGTGAATTCCTCCCCCTCGATTTTTTGCTCGATCAGCAGATAGGGCAATCCTCCTATATTGTCTTCGAAGATTTCCCTGGTGTAATCCTTTGCTTCCTGCTTGCTGTGCAGCTGTATTCCCATCACCTTTACTCCGTCTCCTTCGGTTACCCCGGCCGGTTTTACTGCAAAGTCCCGGTCGGTATTATCTATACAGTCCAGGGCTCCCTTGAGGTCGTGGAAGGAGCGGAAATCCGGAGTCATGTTGAGCCCGTGCCGCCTCATGAAGTTCCTTACAAAGAGTTTGTCCGATTCCAGCCTGGAACAGAATTGACTGGGTCCAACAGAAGGTATCCCCTCCTCCTCCAGAAGATCGGTTGTTCCCCTCTTAAGGGTCATCTCCGGGCTTACGAATACCAGATCGGCTCCGATTTTTCGGGCGTAGTCCAGAATCTGGTATTTGTCCTTGAGATTACCTATCTGAAACCCGGTGGAGATTTCTGCGATTCCGGGATTCTTCTTGTCCATGAATGAATACAGCTCCACCCCCTCGCTGGCCAGAGACTTTCCTATGGCGTGGGCTTTCCCCCATCTTCCTGCAATTAATATTTTCATCTCAGTGACCTCCTTCTATGGTTATCAGCCGGCCGCAAAATTACAGCTCCATCCCTTGTGTTGGGGAATAATCGAATTTTCACCGGCGGGCTATTTCTGATGATTTTGAAATATCCGGTAAATTTCCGGGTATCAACTTTATTTCCCCCCTCCTTTCCGGCTGACCCGTTGGGTCTCTTCCGATCCGGCCATAATATCCAGCACCTCCCGGTCCGGCACGTCGTACCACTTCTGATAGACCTGGGCTACCGCCCGGAAACCCGGGGGAGTCTCCAGTATCACTGCATCATCCGCCATTTTTTCCAGCTTGCCGGCCACCCCGGGGCCGGCTACCGGGGCGGCTACAACTATCTTGCCCGCTTTTCTCTTCCGGCAGAGGGCCAGTGCCGCCCTCATGGTAGAACCCATGGCCACACCGTCGTCCACCAGGATGACGGTTCTACCCTCTATTTCAGGCAGGGGCTCTCCCCCTCTCAGTACCTCCACTCTCCTTCGGATCTCATCTTTCTGTTCCTGTATGATACGGTTAATATCTTCTCCGGAAGGATACCCGGCCGAACTCAGAATGACCGGATCTCCATCTTCTGCAACAGCTCCGAACCCGGATTCGGGGTTATGAGGATAGGGGAGTTTCCTGCAGATAATCAGCGTAAAATCGGATTCCAGGTGAAGAGCTACATGGTACCCCACCTCCACGCCACCTCTGGGAATGGCCAGTACAATGGGATTCTCTCCCCTGTAATTTTCCAGAGACCGGGCCAGTTTTTTTCCTGCATCTTTTCTGTCTTTGAACATAGCTTCACCCTGATGAAAAAATCATCTGGATATTCTCTAATCTAACCGTTATAGCTGGTGTTGACTTGCATCGTTAATATGTTAACCTGTTGAAGGACAGAGAGTAAATCGGCCTTATCCACTTTTCGCTGACCCTTTTCCACCCATTTTGCCTGCCTCAGCCGGGTGCAGAGGTTTTCTGAAACCCTTTTTCAGCCCCCTTTGATCAGCCGGAATAGCGAATCCGGTATACCGCTCCCCTCTGTCATCAGACACCAGTATAATACCGCCGGGCAGGAAGAGTATGTCTACCGGCCTGCCCCGGGCTCTGCCGCCGTTGAGTCATCCACCGGCGAAGACTTCCGGTTGTTCCGGTTCCCCTTCCTACACAGGGATCCTTGCCACCCGGCACCCTATCGGTACCGTCCTGTTCCATGAACCGTGTTCTGCTATAAAAATGGTTAATGTTTTTATGAATTATATGGATTAGTATTTTTCCGGCTAATGTTAAAAAAAGATTGGAAAGTTGGTTCACCATACTTTATACTGACTTATATCTACTTTGGAAATCTAATCAGGGGGAGTGAATGTCTTATAACATACTTCTGGTCGATGACGATCCCGAATTCAGGGAAGAAATGGATGCTTTTCTGGAAGATTATCATATCGTACATGCTGGAACGGGTGATGAAGCCCTGGAGATTCTGGACCAGCCCAATGAGGTAGACCTGGTAATTCTGGACGTCAGAATGCCGGGACGGAAGGGGACCGAGATTCTTACCGAGATCAAACGGCGTCAGCCCGAACTGGGTGTTATCATGCTGACCGCATACAGCTCCAAGAATGTAGCCATAGCCTCCCTGAAGGGAGATGCGGACGACTATATCGAAAAACCGGTGGATATCGAAAAGATGGAAAGGAGTATTCACAGTCTTCTTCACGGGGAGGGGGGCGGCAGAGAGGATTTTGCCCCCGATTCAGAGGGTAAGATCGAGAGGGTAAAGGAATTTCTGGAGAGAAACTACGACAAGAGGGTGAGTCTGGAGGATGTGGCGGAGCTGGTATATCTGAGCCCTAAATACCTCAGCAGATTGTTCAAGGAGGTAACCGGGATAGGTTTCAACCAGTACCGGCTGGCGAGAAAAATGGAAAAGGCCAGAGAGATACTCACCGAAACAGGTCTAACTGTTAATGAGATATCATACCGGCTGGGTTACCGGAATATGGAATCGTTTATCCGGATGTTCAAGAAACTTATCGGACTGACGCCTACCCAATACCGGGAATCACAGTCTGAGCATGCGCCAGATTCGAAGAAAAAAGCCGGTGAGGAAGAAGTTACCGGAAAATTGTCTCCCCCGGGCGGAGTGGAAACCTGATGAGTAATAAGGATTCTGGTAAAATCAGAAAAGCCGGGGGTCCGGGACCGGCCTCCGGAAATTTACAGGACAGTTACGGATCTGACAATATTGTAGAACTCCTGGATCAATACTCCCACGAACTTATTACCTCCCTTCCGGAACCATTCCTGATTTACGACCGCGAGATGAAGGTGGTATACGCCAACAGCCTGGCCGTTGAAGCTATGGCATTCGATCCCACCGGCATGTCCCGGGAGGAGATAGGGAAGAAGCTGGATCTTCAGGTGGTCAGCGGATCCGGAACAGAACAGGACAGGCCGGTTCCGGAATATGTCCTGCAGGGGGAGATTGTAAGGAATGTCTATTACCGCTTTAGAAACCCTGCAGGTGAACTGCATATAGCTCTGGGATCGTTTTCCCCCCTCTCATACCAGGGGGAGGTAATCGGAGTGGTCTCCACCTGGCATGATATAACAGAGCAGGTGCAGAGGGAGCAGTTTTGTATATATGCCAAGGAGGAGGTGGAGGATAAACTCAGGGAGAGAACAGCCGAGCTGGTTCAATCAGAAAAAGTTCTCAGGAAGATATTTTCCAACAGGCACATGGGGATTGCGGTAATGGACAGGGAATTTAACTATATCCGGATAAACGGCACCTTTGCCAGGGCTGTTGACATGCCGCCTCCTTTTATTACCGGCAGAAACCATTTTGAGCTTTTTCCGGATGAAGATATCGAATGGATATTCGGGAAGGTACTCCGGGAGGGCCATTCCTACTTTGCCATGGGAAAGATTCAGCTGTTCGAGAATAAGCAGGCGGGAAGCAAATCCTGCTTCGACTGGAGTATTCATCCTGTAGTTGGAGAATCCGGTGAGATTAGCACCCTCATGCTGATGCTGGTTGATACCAGCAGGCGGATGAGGGCGGAGGAGGGGCTGAGGGATGCCCGGATGAGGCTGGAACACTCCGGCAGGCTCAGCGATATCGGCTCGCTGGCCGCTACGGTGGCGCATGAGCTGCGTAATCCCCTGGGAGTGATAAGGACCGCCACATTCAATCTCAGGCGCAAGAATGACAATCAGGCGCTGGTACGCCACATTGATAATATCGACAAGAAGATCGAAGAGAGTGTAGAGATTATAAACAATTTGCTTTACTATTCCAGGATGCAGGCTCCCGACCTGAAAAGGGTGAGGCTATCCAGTGTTATCAACGACAGTATAAGCTCGGTCAGGAATCGCTTCCGGAAACGGAGGGTGAAGATATCCAGGGACCTGGCTCAGATGAGGGGACGGAGCCTCCGGGCAGATCCCGCCCAGCTGGGGGAGGTATTTACCAATATACTGAACAATGCAGTGCAGGCTATAGAGGGGAGGGGCAGGATTTATGTCTCAGCCTCCGTTGATAATGGAAGGGTGGAGATAGATATTGCGGATAACGGGAAGGGGATAGATAAGGATGATCTGGAAAAGGTATTCGATCCCTTCTTTACCCGGCGGGCCAGGGGGACCGGACTGGGTCTGGCAATATGCCGTGAGCTGGTTGAGCTTAACGGCGGAAGTATATGGATTGAGAGTGAACAGGGGAGGGGCACCACTGTGTCGGTGCAACTTCCCCTGGAAGGGAAGAAATATGAATAGGAGCGGGATTCTTATTGTGGAGGATGACCGGGAGATGTGCGATGAGCTGGCTGAAGTGCTGAAATTGGAAGGGTTTGCGGTGGAAAAAGTTTACGATGGGATAGAGGGGAAACGGATGGTGGAAAGCAAGGATTACAGTGTGGTGCTTCTGGACCTGAAGCTCCCCGGTTTCGGAGGTAGTGATCTGCTGAGGTATATAAAGAGGAACTGTTCTGCCAAAGTTATCGTTATGACCGGTAAACCACTGAGAAGTGAACTGTACGGGGACCTGGAGCAGGCCGGGCGGGGAGATCTGGAATCCTTGAAAATGGCCGATGGATTTGCAGAGAAGCCCTTCGACATCGATAAAATCCTCGATTCAGTCAGAAAGCTCAGCACCGGAAAGGAGATCCCTCCGGGCGGTGCGCATGAAACTCCGGATGAATTTCAGTCGGGAGCTTAGCCGGGCGGCTGATCAGTACCATTTGCCCTGACTGTCAGCACCGGCCGTGAAGCCCGGCCGGCAACCCTCCAGGCCACCGAACCAAAAAACCGGAACAATAAGGGGGCCGGTTCAGTCGATCAATAGATGGAATCCACCCCCTGCTGACCATATTCTCCATTTATACCGTTAAAAATGTTGTCATATTCTATATCCGGAAGGGCCATGGATCAGATGGATGGTGGAAAAGAATCAGCAATATGAAGAACCATGCACTTGTTCCGGGAGGAATGGCCTGTCATCATATAGTGAAAGTAAAGAGTCAGAGGGTCAATTAGTAACCTCATGTATGCATGGAGGGATGAAAGGATGAAACAGAACAGGATTATGATAATCGACGGTGACAGCGAGTTTGTGGAGGAAGTAATTGATCTGCTGGAAGATGCCGGCTACCAGACCCAGTCGGCCTCTAACCTCGATGAAGCCGTGGCTGCTATAGAGGAATCGTTGCCCCACCTGATTCTGCTCGACATCAAGCCCGCCGGGAACGGAATGGACATTGCGGAGGAACTTAAATCCAGGCGGAATACCTCGGATATACCCATTATTGCGGTCAGTGCTTATGTGGATGACAGTAACAGGGAGGAAATTAGCAGCGACAGCAGAATCCAGGATGTACTTAAGAAACCGCTCCTGCCTCTTGAGTTCATAGCCAGTATAGAAGAACACTTAAAACATTAACCGAATCATATTATTTGTTCTTCTCCTCCTGAAGAAAAGACATGCAGGAATTCCCCTATTCCATCAGCTCGTACAGCCGGGCTGCGTCCTCCCCCCGGCATAGTTCCGAACCGGGGGTCATAACTGCGGCTGCACCAGCAGCCACCCCAAACTTGATTGCTTCATCCAGGACATTGTCCAGAGCGATGCTGAATACTATCCCCGCCATCATGCTGTCACCGGCTCCCACCTTGCTTCTCAGGGGAACCGCCGGAGACCTGTAGCGTTGACAGCCCTCACTGGTGGCGGCAAGCGCACCGGCTGCCCCCATGGAAACCACAATAATCTCTGCGCCGCCGCTGTTTGCTATTTCACGGGCAGCTTCCTCCTGTTCGGTATCGTAGTGGGTTCTGCCTTCGGCCAGCTGTTTGAATTCCCTCCGGTTGGGTTTGATCAGGTATACCCCCTCTTCCATGGCAGCCGCCAGTTGATCTCCGGGAGCATCCAGCAGCATCCTGCCCCCTGCCTTCTTTACCGCACCGGCCAGATTGGCGTAAAAATCATCCGGGACACCGGGGGGGAGGCTTCCGCTGGCCACCACATAGGCGTTCTCAGGTTCCATCCGCACCACCGTGTCGATACATCTTCGCCAGTCATCCCCGGTCAGGGAGGGTCCGGGCATAACGAATCTGAACTGTTGTCCGGTTGCTGTCTCTATGATGCTGACATTTTCGCGGATCTGACCCTCTATCACTACCGGAAGATGGGAAATTCTCTCCTCATCCAGCAGACGCCGGATCAGATCGCCCATCTCGCCCCCGGCGGGATAAACGGCGGAGGATTTCCCCCCCAGATTCCTCAATGCACGGGAAACATTAATTCCTCCTCCTCCAGGTTCACGCCGGGTTGCCCCGCATCTCAGCTTCCGGTCAGCCACCACGTGCTCGATCTCTCCGCTCATATCCACAGCAGGATTCATGGTTAAGGTGATCACCCGTTTCATAACTCATTTCCCCCTTTCGGCAGTATTATTCCTATATCTCTGTTAACAGCCGGATTATCCGGTCTCAGCATATTCACCTAACCCCGGGTAGCCTTATCCGGCTGGCCGGTCCTCCGAGGATGAAACCGGTTAGGATGATAACTTTAACTATCAGTATCGAATACATATTTTGTTTTCCTCAACCTGAATGTTGTTGAATGCATTATGGTCAATATTTCCGGCTGCCGGTTAATGACAGTGCAGCGGCAGGTTCAGTTTCTTACATGATACTCTCAGATGCATTCTCTACCATCAATGCTCCCAAGTTACTTTACCCTGACCTGTTTCTACTTTCATCCGGATGTTTTAATTCTCCCGTTGGTGGACTCCGGTCAAATAAAAGTGGATAGAGCCAATTGGAAGTAATCTTTATTCCTATATTATCATTATAAATATGAAGATAAATTTTTCAAGAAGAACAAGGAGGTGTACTATGCGAAGTATTTATTTCAGGGGAGCTGCCCTGTTCCTTATTCTTGTGATGGCAGGCTGTGCCGGCAACAATAAGTTGATAAAACAGAAGAATACCAGAATTACCGGCCTGGAGGAGAGGGTAGACAGTCTTAAAACCGAGTTAAGGAAGAACAGGGAGGAGAAACGGAGTATTCAGACCGAATTGAGAAAGAAGCTTGGTGAAGCCAGGGAAGACCTTAAGGTCTGTATGGAAAAGAAGGAGGATCTTCTCAAGATAAAGATTACCGATGCCATAAAGTTTGAATTCGGTCATGCCAGTCTGACCCGGAGTGGCAAGGAAGCCATCGATTCGATCTGGGAGGTGCTCCAGCGTCATTCCGGCCGCCGTGTTCTGATCGAGGGGCATACCGATGATGTGTCCATAGATGAAAATTACACTCATATCTACCGCTCCAACTGGGAACTATCCGCCGCCAGGGCCAATGCGGTTCTGCGCTATCTGATAGAAAAACACGGCGCAGACCCTGATCGCCTTACCGTTTCGGGATATGGAGAGTATCAGCCCATGGCGGACAACGATACCCCCGAAGGTAGAGCTGAAAACCGCCGGGTGGTTATTTCGGTCAGGGATACGGTAGAATAGAAGAAGGAGGAGTGAAAAGATAATGTTGAGAGATCTTGATGAAATCAGGGGATATGTCCTGCAGGCGGAGGATGGAGAAATCGGGCGGTGTAAGAATTTCCTTTTCGATGACCACCACTGGACCATTCGTTACATGGTAGCGGATACGGGCAAGTGGCTCCCTCAGCGCAAGGTTCTGATATCTCCCATTTCTCTTGGCCAGCCGGACCGGAACACCCGGAAATTCACAGTAAGGCTGACCAGGGAGATGATAGAAAACAGCCCTCCTCTTTCCGCCGACCAACCGGTCTCCCGGGAGTATGAGCAGAGATGGTACAAGTACTACGGATGGTCGGTATACTGGGGAGGGGGAGGTATATGGGGGCCGGTGGCCTATCCCCCGGATCTGTATCAGACTCCTGAAGAGAGGGAAGAGGTCAGGGAAGAACCAGAACCGCCAAGCAGTGAACTACGGTCCACTTCTGAGGTGGAGGGATATCACATACAGGCCGGGGACGGTGAAATAGGGCATGTGGATAACTTCGTCATGGAGGATGAGACCTGGACCATCCGGTATATCATAGTGGATACCAGAAACTGGCTGCCCGGCGGTAAGGTGTTGATATCACCGGACTGGATCGAATCGGTGGACTGGCCTACTTCCATGGTTAAGGTCGACTTAACCATGGAGGAGATCAAGCAGAGTCCTCCCTACGATCCCTCCACACCTATCAACCGTGAATATGAGGTAAAACTCTACGATTTCTACGGCCGTCCAAAGTACTGGTAGTCCGCCTGGAAAGGACTGGCCGGCGGTTTGAGCCCGGGCGGGGATGTTCCCCCCCCGGGCTGACCGGTATGCTTCCGTAAGGTTAAGTAAAACGATAAATATCTTTAAGGTTTCCCTCCCATATAGCGTTTGCCCTGCGTAATGGTATGATTATATCACCTCCTGATAATCAGTATCACATTAAGAGAGTGTAAGGCATACGGTAAAAGAATATGATATCTTCTTTCGCCGCCGGTTTTACAGCTCTTCCTCATTAATGATGAAGACGCTACATATGTATATACAATCCTGTTCGTCCGTAGAAATTTATCTCCAGGTCCAGGGATGATATCCGGTTGTCATTCTCGTCGTCTACCCGGAATCTATGCTCCGGGGCGGCACCCGCCTCCAGACTTAAAAATAACCGCTCGGCGAAACGGGCCCTGACTGCCGGACCGGCTGTGATTACGGAGTATCTCAGCTGGGTTCCCCGGGTAGATCTTCCGGTATAGAAGGCTTTGTCACTGCCGATGGTGTAACTGTTTCCATGAAGTTCCGACTTGACTCCCAGATGCACGGAATTGGCAGGCTTGTACCATAGCTCCCCCCGGTGGGGGAGGTGCAGGTCCAGCTCGAATTTTTATCATAGTAAAAATAATTCAGGTCCAGAGCGGGAAGCACCATCGGTTCTCCCGGACGGCAGGTATAGACAGCACCCAGCCCTATGGTGAGCCACCCCCGGTGATCCATCCGCACTATCAGTCCTCCCTCCACATTGATGTGGTCCCGGTCGGTTTCCTTCAGATCTGAAGCTATGGAGGGACCGGCTTCGGCGGCAATCCAGAAGCGCTCGCTGTAATATCCCCGGAATTTCAGTAAATACCCCAGGTCATATACATTCTCCGGGAAAAAGTCCTCCTGACCGGGAGGAGGATTCTCATATCCGAAATGAAGCACATTCGCGGAGAATTCATTGATCAGAAGAAACCGTCCTCCCTTGAGCTGTAAGGGAAGGGAGAACATACCCCGGAAATTAGTAACCTGGTTTTTAACATCCTCCAGCGGCCGGGGGGGTTGATCAAGTTTGACCTCGGGAAGGTAGGTGCTCTCTACGAAGAAGTATTCGAATTCCTCTTTCATATCCTCCTGACATACCGACGGTGAGTTGGATAACAGCATAATAGTGGCGGTTATCATCCCTGTCAGCAGGATTTGAATTTTGCGGTTCATCTTCGACCCCTTTCATTGTTCCAACATTTCTCCCGCCGCTCAGCCTTTAAGGTAAGCGGCTGGCTGCATTAGAGTGGAAATGTACATTTACATTCTGCCTTGTCTCATGGTGGATTATCAATCGGCCGATTCTACCTTTAAGCCCCCCGGATGCTGATCATATCCGAATAATAACAGGCTGTGCCGGCAAGAGCCGGTTATCATTGCAATCCCGCCATGCAAGGACGGGTTCATGAAATTAGCCGGGACAGTAGAATTTATGGCTGGTGGCGGGAGTTATACCTGCTGAAAGGGGAAGTGGTGTGCCTTGTTACCGTCTTTCATCCCGCAGTAAAGGAGGCAGGGCAGATATTATCGGAGTTCGATCTCCCGGGTGGCGGCCGGAAATATTCCGCCATCCCGGGAGGATGGCCCGGAGGCGAAGCTCCGGGCTCTCCATCACCTGCGGGTGGCTGATTAGCCGGTGGGAGGTCACAGTACCACCCCGGGGAAGGTATTCAGAATAATTATCAGGATGATCAGTACATCATGGAGAAGAGCGACATTGAGCGTGGAAACTGGTCAGCAAAAGGCGGAAACCGGCAATTGTTTCAGCCGAAGGGAATTGACAGAATGGGTAATGAAGGGAGCAGAATCATGAAGCAGATCAACTATAACAGGACATTGAAGGAATTGAGGGAGAAAGATCATCAATTGCAACATCTGGAGGAGCGTTCCCGAAAGCTCCCGCCGGATAAACGGACCGGCATCGACACAAAATCGGAAGAACTTGAAGAGGAGAAGAAATTTATTGTGCTTATGCTTGATCATCTGGACCAGGAGAGGGGAGAGAGCAGCCGGGAGCTGGGCGGAAAGGTACGGGAGGCAATATCCCAATTTAGCGAGGAGATTGAAAATATTGCGGATATGATAAAGCGGGCCCATGAGAATCAGTGAGCGGGCATGTCCGGGATATGGTTTCTTCCCGGTATGCCGGAATTGATTGTCAATGGTTCCGGTTAGCGTAAAAGAGAGGATAGGGATGAAACAAGTAATTCCCCGGCGGGGCAGCAGATTTTTCCGAGGAATCTGCCATATGATACCCGGTTTTCCCGGTGTTTCTGGTATCCTGAATGGAAGCACCGGGGCAACTCTCCGGCTCCGCCGGGTTTTGTGTTGAAAATATAAGTTAACTCATGCACCCCTTGATTCAGAAAGACAGCAATAATACCGTTAATCCTCATAATTCTTAAGAACAGCGCTTAATGCTGCTGAGCGCTTGATTATTCAGTAATGCTGAAGTTTCCCCCTTCATCTTTCAGCTTGCTCCCTCGCACTGACCAGGCTGTGTTCACCCGTTCAGGTGAAGGGGAGCAGTCCCTGGAAGAAAGAAGTCGGTTAAAAGGAGAATCTCCCAATTGATGGAGCACTGTAATCGTGTGATACTGGAAAACGTTTGATACATCGGGGTAATCGAGTCAATCCCCTGCTGAGGGGAGGCGTTACTCCATTGAATTTGAGAGGCTTGTGCGGACAAACCGCATGGCCATGCTTATGAAGCCGCTGTTTTTTTTGATTGAGAGCTTTTAGCAGGATTTCCCTGGGGGTTTGAATATCATCAACGGAACAGCCGGCTTGCCCTGCAGCCCGGGATTGCCGGAGTGGCATGTATAGATAGTATTGCCGGAATTACTTTCATCCGGTCGATGTATTGAATCCGGGCTGAGGGAGGGTTCAGAATTCTAATGGAGTAGAACCGGTATGGGAGGCTGTCCGCATTTCCGGTTTGGGAGCAATTTTACGAAGGAGAGTTAACACCGGAGTAATGGCAATGAGTGTAAGACCCAAAAAGATCATGATAGTTGATGATAATGAGGAACTGCTGGAGGAACTTCAGGATCTACTTAATGAAGAGGGATACCAGACCAGCACCTTTACCAGTGGTGTGCCGGCGGCCAGGGAGGCCCGCCAATCCAAGCCCGATCTGATCCTTCTCGATCTGAAACTGGAGGGTAAGAGCGGTTTTCTGGTGGCTACCGAATTGACCAGGGTGCCCGGGACCGCCCATATTCCCATCCTGGGAATGACCGGATATTACAGCGGGCAGATGTATGCGTTGCTGATGAATATAATCGGTTTTCAGGGGTGCCTTGCCAAGCCCATCCATCCGGGCAAACTTCTGTCCAGAATCGAGGAGTTGCTGGAGGGCGAGGGAGATACCGGTCATATTTCCTCCGGCAGGAATGACGATGCCGATTGTTCAGATCACAGTTGCTGATACTCAGCCGCAATCCGTCAATAATATTTTCGCCCCCGGCTTCATTCCGGTCAGTCCATACCTCTATCCATGTGATCCCGGAAATTTGTTAACGCCACCGGCTGTGGTGGAATGAACTGCAGCATGGTGCAGGCACACCGCCGTATCTACGGCCTGTATCTTTTGTCCGGCCGGGATCATTCTGGCGGATTGAGGTTAATCTTTCAGCCGCCTGATCACATCCGGGCGATAATGACCGGTGCCGGCATTATTTCATCATCAATCTCTACAAACGGAGGGGACTCCTCACGGATATGCGATAATAACCAGCGACGGCATTATTTCATAACCTTTACCATTCTGCCATTCATAAGCGAGTTTATGAATTAGCCGGTCAGGTTAAATCAATCCATCCGGAATTCTTCAGGACCGGTTATAACTGCCGATTCACCTGGCAGATCTATTAATTTGCCGGGAGCCTTAACCCTTTCATCAGAAGCAAGAAGGATGTGGTTTGGGCGGCCGGGCCGGAATGGGATCTGTTGACGGTGTTCGGAGAAGTTACAACTGATGGTGATCTTTCCCCTTATCATGACCAGCCACTTTTCTTCTTCATTGTGGAAAGTTTTCACATAATCCAGGTGCCCGTTTGCCAGGTCGGGAACCACGCTGCGGAGTAAGATAAGAGCCTTGTACCATTCCAGTATGGAAGAATGAGGCTGCTTTCCTGCCTCCTCCCATTCCAGGGTGCTGGCCCGGAGGGTGGAGGGTGACTGGGGGTCGGGAATATCGGATGGATCCCAGTCGAACCTTTCGAATTCCTCCAGGCGGCCCTTACGCACCGCCTCTGCCAGTCCGGGGTCCTGATAATCGGTAAAGAACTGAAATGGTGTGGAGGCTGCCCACTCTTCACCCTGAAATATAAGGGGAATAAACGGGGAGGTAAGCATCAGGGCGGCGCCGATCATGGCCTTTTTTGACCCGGCCAGTTCGGCGATCCGTTCGCCCCTGGCCCGGTTCCCGGTCTGATCGTGGTTTTGCAGAAAGGATACAAATCTTCTTCCCGAGAGACCCACCACCGGGCGGCCGTGGCGTTTCCTTCTGTAGCGGGAGTACTTTCCGTCGTATACGAAGATCTTTTCCAGGGCGGTGGCAATTTTAGAGATGCTGCCGAAATCCTGATAGTAGCCGTCCCTTTCCCCGGTCAATGCTGCATGGAGTGCATGGTGGAAGTCTCCACTCCACTGAGCGTCTATTCCGTAACCTCCCGCTTCCCTTGCCTTGACCACCACGGGATTGTTCAGGTCGCTTTCGGCGATCAGGAACATGGAGCGGCCGGACATGGCCTGAAGGTCGCGCACCTCTTCGGACATTTCCTCCAGAATGTGTATGGCGGAGGTGTCGATAATGGCATGAACTCCGTCTATCCGAAGGCCGTCCACATGGTAATCCCGCAGCCACATCAGGGCATTATCCAGGATGAAACGCCTGACCATATCGCTGTAGGGCCCGTCGAAATTTACCGCTTTTCCCCAGGGAGTGGTATGGCGGTCGGTAAGGTAGGGCCCGAAGTGTTCCAGGTAGTTACCCTCCGGCCCGAAGTGGTTGTAAACCACATCCAGGATAACCCCCAGTCCCCTGGCATGGCAGGCATCCACCAGCAGTTTGAGTCCCTCTGGACCGCCGTAGCTGTGATGAGGTGCAAATATGTAAACTCCATCGTAACCCCAGCCTCTTTCCCCGGGGAATTCTCCCACCGGCATGAGCTCAATGTGGGTCGCTCCCAGCCGGGCCAGATAGTCCAGCTTATCAATTGCCGCCCGGAAGGTTCCCTCCGGGGTGAAGGTGGCGGTATGAATTTCATAGATCAGAGCTGAAGAAAGAGGGCGGGAACGCCAGTGATGATCAGTCCATCGGAAATCAGAATGATCCACCACCCGGGAAGGACCATCTATTCCTTCAGGCTGCCATTGGGAGCGGGGATCGGGGAGTGGATCCCCGCCATCCAGGCTGAAACTGTAGTCGGTACCCGGTCCGGTTTTTTCTGCCTCTACCTCCCACCATCCCCCCCCGGCCGGATTCATGGCTATCTTTCTGTCCTGTAATACCAGATCTGCCTGGCGGGCACGGATAGCCCATACTCTGAATTTGATCATGGTTCATCCTTTCCTTACCAGCAGGGAAACCGGAAAATCCCTCAGCAGCGCACCTACCGGAGTCTCTCCCGATACCGTGCCTCCGGCAAACAGGCTGGTCCATTCCCCCCGGGGAAGATCGATAGTGGTATCCTCTCCCCACTTCTCCAGGGTGAGAGTCAACCGGGGGGCCAGGGTTATTATATCGTTTCCCCTCATGAATGCCACCAGGTGATCTGACTGGCTCCCCCGGGCATACAGGGGAGTGTATTCTCCGGAGGGGGCGAACAGCAGGGGATGATCTCTCCTCAGTTTCAGTATCCTGTGAATGAGAAAGAGCTTGGGAAGTCCCTCCTCCATCCGGGAGACAATATCAGCGGTATGAAGATGTTTTACTTCCCTGAGAAGATTTTCCCTGAGCCGGTAGTCCACCGGCCGGCGGTTGTCCGGGTCGACCAGATTCATGTCCCACAGCTCTGTTCCCTGATATAGATCCGGCACCCCGGGGGCGGTGTACTTGATAAGGGTCTGAGAGAGGGAGGCGGTCCTGGCTGCTTCTGCCACAGGGGGCAGGAAATTGCCAGTCACCTTCCTGAATTTCTCTTTCTCCAGCAGGCTGGTGATGAAGTTACACAGTCCTTCTTCATATTCCTGGTCGGGATCGGTCCAGGAGGTATTCTCCTTGGCTTCACGGACCGCCTTTATCATGTATGGGATCAGCCGGTCTGTCCCTATGGGCCATGTTCCTGCCAGGGTCTGGTAGAGAAAATATTCGGTGTTCCGGTCTATCAGGCCTTCCCTGCGGTGAGGCCGCCCGGCGGCGGATAATAGGCGCACCGCCTCCATCCATCTTCGAGGTATCTCCGAGAGGAGGTTTATTCTCAGCCGTACATCCTCTCCCCGCTTGGTATCGTGGGTTGCTGTAGTCAGCATGGTGGCGGGACGATCTCTCTGTAACCTGATGCAGAAATCATGAAATTCCCCGGTGGACACTCCGAACCTGCCGGGGTCTCCTCCTACTTCGTTCAGTGAGATCAACCGGTTATAACGGTACAGGGCGGTATCTTCAAACCCCTTGGCCATAGCGGCGGCGGTAAGCTGCTGAAACCGGATGACAAACTCCTCCTTGGGACCACCCCGATCTTTCAATAACAGTATATTCCTGATGAAATCCCATATTTTATCGCCGATATCCGGCCTTTTTCTGGCTGCATCGGTCAATGCCGCCCGGATATACTTCCGGTCCCGGTCATTTATCTCTCCCCCGGAGGGAACCATATAGGTTCGGTAAACCGGAAAGCTTGCGGTTAGTTCTTCCACCGTTTCTTTGATGATACTGCTGTTCCAATCGCCGGCAGGGGGGGAAGTCTTCAGCGATTCAGCCAGAAGTGTGGTAAGACGCGAGGTCTCAGAAACGAAATGGCTGCGGATCACCTCCAGTCTGGATTGGCGGATCACTTCATCACAGGATGCTGTCCTCCCGGTGAAATCATGATAGAAATTGGTAAAGGCCTGTTCATTCTGCCGCTGGATGAACAGGCCGGAGACGGTATTAAGAAAATCGTATCCGGTGGTTCCATGAATGGGCCAATTGGAGGGGAGATGTTCGCCGGGAGTTAGTATCTTTTCTGCTACCACCCAGGCACGGGGGCTTTCCTCCCTGAGCCTCCTGAAATACTGTTGTGGATTGGCAAAGCCATCCGGATGATCCACCCTGAATCCCTCTGCCCAGCCCCGGTGGTGCCACTCCAGGGGGAGACGGTGCACATGATCGAAAACCCGCCTGTCCTCGATTCTTATGCCGGCCAGATGGGTGAGGTGAAAGAAACGGCGGTAATTCACTTTATCATTTCCCTCCTGCCAGTAAGCGGGAAGATAGTACTGAAGGTGAATCAGCTTTTCCAGCTGTACGGGGTCACGGTTTATTCGCCCTATCAGGGTGGAGCAGGTATGGCCCGGTTCCCTGCTGTTTTCCGCATCAGCCAGGGATTCCAGATACTCCTCTGTTTCGGGGGAGACCGGAGTTTTTTGCCCGCAGAAGACCAGGTGGAATTCGTCCTCTTCCATTTCCAGCCGGATGGAACCGGACTGGAGAGCCTGGCCGAGGGGCCTGTCCAGAAAGGGGAGGAGGACCCTGCTTTTAAGACCGGGCCGGGATGAGTCCCACAGGATATCGAAGAAGTGAGCGGTGGGGCTCAGGGGGCCCTCCCGCAGAACTCCCTGCCACTGGCGGTTGCCGGGTGCGGTGATGCACATGTGATTGGGAACTATATCCAGCACCTGCCTGAGGTCCTGCTTTTCCAGACTGCTGCAGAGGTTTTTATGAGCCTCCCGCCCGCCCAGTTCTGGATTTATCTCCTGGTAATCAACTATGTCGTAGCCGTGGGTACTCCCCGGAGCAGCCCGGAGATAAGGAGATGAGTATAGATGGCTGATGCCCAGCCGGGAGAGGTAGCCGGACAGTTCCGTAGCCCGGGTAAGATCGAAATCCGGGGTAATCTGAAGGCGGTAGGTGGAGGAGGGTATCAGGATATTTTGATTATAATCATCCAAATGGTTCTCCCTTCCGGTCCGGGTCCTGATTCAGATATCAGCTCTCCGGATAGTATACCAGGAAAATTCATTGTGTTAACAGGCCAATATCACAAAAGTGCCGACTTGATTATACATCTGCCTGCTTTAGTCACTTTCCTGCCGACGGATTGAAGTAACCCGGGAGGCGGTGAAGAAACAAGTCGGTGAAAAGGAGAATCGCCCAATTGTGTGAGTATTTACGCTGTGTAATACTGCATAAACTGCAAATAGTTACGGGAATAGACAGGAGGCGCGGAGGGGGCCTTGAACCGGGCGGGAAATTAATTCAGGCTAAAGGCGCCCCGCCGGTCTTATCCTGACAGAGGATAAAATGGAATTATGCTCTGAACCGGAATGGGAGACAGCAGAAGGATGAGACGGAGTCCCGGCAACCTTTAGACAGGTTGGAGGCTCCGTGCATTATTATACCCGGACGCTCTTTGGTTCCGGAGAACCGGGAACATTTCCCCGGCTTTGTATTTGATTCCCGGTTCTCCGGAAGGAGGGTTATACCGGTTGACACAGCGAAACTGCTGTTGAGGTATTTGAAAAGATGAAGGATGAAAATAACAAGTTCGGGCCGGAGAAATACACCCCCAGACAGCGGAAGATGGGTATAATATTCTGGATAATCATGCTGGTCATTCTGTCTGTATATCTCTATTTCTCTACGCACCGTACCCGGCGGGTTAAGATATCCTACTCTCAATTCAAACAGCAGGTGGAGGGGGGGAATGTGGATAAGGTTACCATAAGGGGAGGCAGGATAAAGGGGGAGTTCGAGGGTGTATACAGGGTAAAAGCGGACCAGGAAGAAGTGAAGGAATATCAGTATTTCAAAACGGTAAAGCCGCAGATAGAAGATACCGGATTGATGGGGCTTCTGGAAAAAAATGAAGTGGAAGTGAGGGCGGAGATCGATGAGAGGCCCTGGGTGCTGACTGTGCTGATATACGCATTGCCGTGGATACTGATTGTAGGCTTTTTCGTATATATGAGAAAGAGGATGAGCGGTCGGGGCCGGGGTCCCATGGGTGGTGGTATATTCGGGATTGGAAAGTCCAGGGCCAAAAGGATTACCGGAGAGACCAGTGAAGCTGACTTCGATGATGTAGCGGGGCTGTCCAACGCCAAGAAGGATCTCAGGGAGGTGGTGGAATATCTCAAGAGTCCGGATAAATTTATCAGCCTGGGTGCGGCGATACCCAAAGGTATTCTGCTGGTGGGGCCTCCGGGCACCGGCAAGACCCTGCTGGCCAGGGCCGCCGCAGGTGAAGCAGATGTTTCATTCTTCAGCATCAGCGGCTCGGAATTCATAGAGATGTTTGTGGGGGTGGGAGCCTCCCGGGTGAGGGATCTGTTCGAGAAGGCCAAGAAAGCTGCTCCCTCCATAGTATTTATAGATGAGCTCGATTCTATCGGCAGGGCCAGGGGAACGGGAGTGGGAGGGGGACATGATGAAAGGGAACAGACTCTGAATCAGGTGCTTGCAGAGATGGATGGGTTCATACCCAAACAGGCCACAGTTGTGCTGGCTGCCACCAACAGACCGGATGTGCTGGACCCGGCCCTGGTAAGACCGGGAAGATTCGACCGGCGGATCACCCTGCATCTTCCCCGGAAGGAAGCCAGAACCAGGATACTGGAGATCCATACCCAGGATGTCCCCCTGGCCGGGGATGTGGATCTGGAGAATATCGCAGCCAGGACAGTGGGATTCTCCGGCGCCGATCTGAAAAATCTGGTAAACGAAGCAGCCCTGCTGGCGGGAAGGAATAAAAAGGACAGGGTTGATTTCGAGGATTTCAACAGGGCCAGGGATAAGATACTGCTTGGTCCGAGGATAGATATGGTTATCACCGAGGATGAGAAGAAGGTGATTGCTTATCATGAGGCCGGCCACGCTGTGGTAGCCGAGTTCCTCCCCCACAGCGATCCCCTGCAGAAGGTGACCATTATTCCCAGAGGCAAGACCCTGGGAGCCACCGAGCAGATACCGGAGAAGGAGAGGCATAATTATAAGAAGGCCTATCTGGAGGAACGGATAGCGGTGATGCTGGGAGGCAGAGCGGCTGAGAAGATAATATTCGATGATATTTCCAACGGTGCAGCCAGCGACCTGAAAGAATCCACCAGGCTGGCCAGGAGAATGGTCTGCCTGTGGGGTATGAGCGATAAGCTGGGACCGGTATATTTCCAGGAGGGCGAAGAGCATATGTTCCTGGGCAAGGAGATGACTCAGCAGAAGAGATTCAGTGAACATACCGCCAGGATAATAGATCAGGAGATAGAGGATCTGATCAAGAGGATGGAGGAGAAAGCAGTTAAGATACTTAAGGATAAAAGGGAAAAGCTGGAGGATCTGGCCGGGGTGCTGCTGGAAAAAGAAACAGTGGAGAGTGAGGAGCTCGAGGAAATACTGGAGAGGGAGAAGGAAGATTAACCTCAACGGTAACTGTCCGGGCTCCGGCAGGGCCACTTCTGAGGTTGCCGGCCAGGCTTTTTGATATTTTTTAATTGTAAGTGAAAGAACTATCACGTATAAATTAGTTATGCCGGAAAGAAACAATTCCATAAAGCTGCCTCGCATTTCCACCGGTGATCTGCTGGTCCGCCTGGAAGATCCCGGATTGAAGCTGATCGATGTACGCTCGCCAGATGCCTATAATGGCTGGAAGCTGAAGGATGAGAAACGGGGGGGGCACATCAGGGGAGCCCGGAGCCTTCCGGCCAGGTGGGCCGATTACATTGACTGGATCGAGATGGTCCGGCACAAGGATATAAAGCCTGAAGACAACCTGGCGGTTTATGGTTACCGGAAGGATGAAACAGAGAAGGTGGCACGGCAGTTGATCCGGACGGGATATCCTTCGGTATCGGTTTATCTTGACTTTACAGGTGAATGGAGCGGCAACCCGGACCTTCCCATGGAGAGGCTGCCCCGGTACAAACATCTGGTTTCCCCCCGCTGGCTCAGGAGCCTGATGGATACGGGCACTGCTCCGGAGTACCAGAATGACAGGCTGGTGATAGCCCATGCTCACTATCGCAACCGGGAGGATTACCTGGAGGGACACATACCCGGCGCGGTTGATCTGGATACCAACAGCCTGGAGTCGCCGGAAACCTGGAACCGCCGCAGCCCCAAGGAGATAGAGGAAACCCTGATGGAGCTGGGAATAGATACCCGTACCACCGTGGTCCTGTACGGAAGGTTTTCCTTCCCGGACAACCGCGATCCCTTCCCCGGGAGCAGTGCCGGACAGCTGGCGGCCATGCGGTGTGCCCTGATCATGCTGTATGCGGGGGTGGAGGATGTGCGTATTCTTAACGGAGGGCTGCGGGCCTGGCTGGAGGCGGGTTATGAAACCACCACCGCTGAAACAGGGAGACACCCCGTATCCGGCTTTGGAGCAGAGATCCCGGCTCATCCGGAATTTGTCGTCGACCTGCCGGAGGCGAAGGAAGTTCTGAAAGCTCCTGACCGGAACCTGGTTAGTGTGCGAAGCTGGGCGGAATATACCGGGGAGGTCAGCGGGTATGACTATATAGAGAAAAGGGGAAGAATCCCGGGTTCCGTTTTCGGCAACTGCGGAAGTGATGCCTATCATATGGAGAACTACCGGAATCTGGATCATACCATGCGGGAATACCATGAGATTGAAAAGATGTGGCGGGAGGGGGGCATTACCCCGGACAGGTACAATTCATTCTACTGCGGGACCGGCTGGCGGGCCAGCGAAGCTTTTATCTCAGCCTGGCTGATGGGCTGGTCCCGGATATCGGTATTCGACGGGGGATGGTTCCAATGGAGTAACCATGAAGGCAATCCCTGCGAAAAAGGGGCGCCCCCTTGATTTCCTCGGGGCAGATGGGATTTAAAGGTCAGGAACCAGCGGATAAAGTGAGTCGAAACAGGATGTTAGTTGAACTGTGGGTGAGTGGTTGCAGGAATTTATGAGTATTAATAAAGAGATAAGTTTCTCTCCTTCTGTTACCATAGACAATTTTCTGCCCCGGAACCGGAATGATGTACATCCGGATGAAATTCTGGCCGGCCTGACCGGGGATAAGAAATACATATCCAGTATATTTTTCTATGATGAAACCGGGTCCAGACTATTCGAAGCTATAACCCAACTGCCCGAATACTATCTTTATCATACGGAGCTTGAGCTATTAAGCGAAGTGGCTCCGCTGGTTTGCAGCTCTAAGCAGTGTGTGGATATAGTGGAGATAGGAAGCGGCGACTGCTCCAAGATTTCAATCCTGCTGGAGGCAATACCGCCGGCAGGGAGAAAAACAGTGCGTTATATTCCGGTGGATATCAGTCCTTCCGCCCTTGAAAAGTCCTCCCGTATGCTGAACAGCAGATTTCCGGGAGTGGAGTTTCACGGGGTGGCGGCTAATTTTATCGACCAGCTGAATTTCATTCCGGAGGGGAATAGAAGGTTCTTCTGTTTCCTGGGGAGTACTCTGGGAAATCTTTCCTCCCAGCAGTCTCTCCGGTTTCTCAGACGGATAAGGGAGAACATGCATCCTGGAAATGAACTGCTGATGGGTCTGGATATGGTCAAAGACACCGGAGTGCTGGAGAGGGCCTATAATGACAGCGCCGGGGTAACTGCGGAATTCAACCTTAACATACTGAAGGTGGTCAACCGCCATGCCGGCACCAACTTCGACCCGGACGACTTTCTGCATGTGGCCTTTTATAATCCCGCCCATTCCAGGATCGAGATGCACCTGAAGGCCAACCGGGATGTGGAGGTGGAATCGCCCCATCTGGAGGAGAGGATAGTTGTCAGAAGGGGGGAGATGATTCATACCGAAAACTCGCATAAGTTCACCCGGAAGCAGATACACCGGCTGGCAGAAAGAGCGGGATTGACCATACGGGAGATTTTCACCGACCGGAGGGAATGGTTTTCACTGGTTTACCTGGTAAGGAAATTATAGCGATATGCTGAATATAGAGAGAATAAGAAGAGATTTTCCCATATTGAACAGTAAAATGGGAAACCAGCAGCTGGCCTATCTGGACAATGCGGCTACCACTCAAAAGCCCGGACAGGTTCTGGATGTCATAACGGAGTTTTACACCCGCAGCTACAGTAATATCCACCGGGGGGTGTACCTTCTAAGCCGGCAGGCGGAGCGGGAATATGAGGAAGCCAGAGAGAGGGTAAAGGATTTTATCAATGCCGGCAGCAGGGAAGAAATAATCTTTACCGGCGGTACCACCGAAGCAATAAATCTGGCGGCCGGTTCCTTCGGGGAGGCGATGGTGAGGGAGGGGGATGAGGTTATAATCTCCGGGATGGAACACCATTCCAACATCATACCCTGGCAGAGGCTGTGCCACAACAGGGGAGCGGGGCTGAGGGTGATTCCTGTCAGCATGGAGGGATCTCTGAATCTGGGCAGGCTGGAAGAGCTTATATCTTCGAGGACCAGACTTATTGCGGTCACCCATGTGTCCAATGTGCTGGGAGTGATCAATCCGGTAGAAAAGATAATCCGGCGGGCCCACCGGGATAATATTCCCGTACTGGTGGACGGAGCCCAGGCGGTGCAGCATCTTCCGGTGGATGTAAGTGAGCTGGACTGCGATTTCTATGTATTTTCGGGGCACAAGATATATGCCTCCACCGGTATAGGTGTGCTGTACGGCAAGAAGAGATGGCTGGAGGCGATGCCTCCCTATCAGAGTGGCGGAGGGATGATAGAATCTGTGAACATCGGCAAAACCAGCTATGCCGGGCCGCCCATGAAATTCGAACCCGGCACAGCCAATGTGGCGGGTGCGGTGAGCCTGAAAAGGGCTGTCGATTATGTAGAGGAGAAGGGGCTGGAGCAGATTGCCGCCCATGAAGAGAAGCTGCTGTCTGTGCTGGTGGAGAGGCTTAAAAAGTGTGAGGGGGTGACCATCTACGCGCCCTCTGCAAATCGCTGCGGCGTGCTGTCATTCAATCTGGATGGCATACATCCCTTCGATGCCGGTATGATCCTGGATAAGATGGGAATAGCGGTGCGCACCGGCACTCATTGTGCCCAGCCGCTTATGAAGTCCCTGGGAACAGAGGGAACCGTCCGGGCCTCCCTGGCTCTGTACAATACCGAAGGGGAGATCGACCGCCTGATCCGGGGAGTCAGAAAGATTCAGAATATGATGGAAGTCAGCTGAAAATGTCGAAGGATGAAGTGCAGGAACAGATAATACGGGAGATATCCGCTCTGGATGAATGGACCGATGTTTATCAGTATCTGATAAAGCTGGGGAAGAATCTGGAGATTCCGGATGAAGGATTCAGGAGGGAGGAGAATCTTGTGGCTGGATGTCAGTCCAATCTATGGCTCGGCAGCGAGTTGAAGAAGGGCCTGGTTATTTACCGTGCCTACAGCGAAGCAGTTATCACCAGAGGAATGCTGAGGTTGATACTCCGGGTTCTGAATAACCGGAAGCCCGAGGATATTGTGAATGCCGATCTTTATTTTATCACCCGGACAGGGTTGGACACTCATCTCTCTCCCACCCGCTCGGAGGGCCTCTCGGCCATGATCAAACGGATGAAGGAACAGGCCGGCAAATATGCCGGGACTAACCAGTAGGGGTATCGCCACCACCACCGGTTTTCCGGACAACTGGTTCTATAACAGACTGCATGGCTATCAGAATCTGGGATACAGGATGCTGGTGGAGGAGGATTCCGGTGTTATACTGGGAGCCCATCTTCTGGGATTTAGCTGTGAGGAGGTGATTAACCTGTTCGCATTAGCTATAAGGAACAGAATGCCGGTGGATGAATTTGCCAATACAACCTATGCCTTTCCTACCATGGGATATAACACCGGCTATATGTTCTAATAACCCGCAGGGCAGAGTTCCTCGGGCTTGAACGTGGGTGAATGAAATCCGGCCGGAGGGAGTCGAGCGCAGCTCGTGATTTTTTGGTATGTGCCACGGCTTTGCCCGTGGGTATCTACTGGGTAAGGGTCAGGAATTCTTCAGGATTTGAATCAGGTGCATTATAACAGGAGGTAATCATGAAAGCGGTATGGAAGGATAAGGTCATCGCTGAGAGTGATAACACCGAAGTGGTGGAAAATAATCATTACTTTCCCCCCGGCGATGTAAACATGGAGTATCTGGAGGAGAATAACCGGGAACATTACACCTGCCCCTGGAAGGGGGAGGCTCAGTACTATGATGTAGTGGTAGAGGGGGAGAGGAATGATGCGGCTGCCTGGAGTTATCCCGATCCCAAACCGGCTGCAAGTAATATAGCCCGATATGTGGCCTTCTGGCGGGGTGTGGAGGTGAGGGAGGATTAACCGGGGCCGGTGGCGGGATCAAATAATCCAGAGGGCAGAGTTCCATCTGCTCGCAGGTGTATTAACGGTACTCCCCGGAGATTGCAGGAAAGGCCGTTATTTCAGGGTCAGGCGCATGGAGCCTTTTCGGTCTTATTAAACAAAGCTCCCGCTTCTGGTATTACTATTTGACTGTTCCATCAAAAAACCCACGCTACTCTGTCATCCGTGATTTTCCATCCGGCAAATCCGAAGGGGTATTTTATGGACAGATGAGCCCTGATATCTTATGGTTTGGAAAAGTATTGTCCCGGGATAAGGGGGAGGAATAATGGCTGATAACAGGTTATGGATTATTTTTTTCTTTGCGGCAGTTTCGGTTTTTCTGATATCCCCGCTTGAAGGAGGTGAAAAGGATTCCGGTAAAAGGCCGGGTATATCCGTTTCATTGCCGGCATTTGAGCTCGACCTTGAGACCGCTTCACAGTTCAGCCGTCTGGCTCTGGAATGTATCGGGAGAGAATATCCCAACAAGCCCTCCCATGTAATCAATGACTCAACGGAGGTGCTTAGTCCCGGAGAACTGCATCCTGCCTTCTGCGGCTGTTTCGACTGGCACTCCGCAGTGCATGGTCACTGGATGCTGGTGAGGATTCTCAGGCTATTCCCGGATCTGCCCCGGTCGGAAGAAATAAGGGAGGCCCTGGACGGGAATCTGAGTGCAGATAATATCCGGGCGGAGGCGGATTATTTCCGGCAGGAGAACAGGAAATCCTTCGAGCGCACTTACGGGTGGGCATGGTTGCTCAAGCTGGCTGAAGAACTTCACCGGTGGGATAATCCGGATGGACGCAGGTGGCTGGAGAATCTCTCTCCCCTGGTGGAAGTGATTGAGCAGAGGTATCTTGATTTTCTCCCCCGCCAGACCTATCCCATCCGTACCGGAGTTCATCCCAACACTGCCTTCGGAATCGCGTTTGCCCTGGATTATGCCCGTGAAGCGGGAAGAACCCGGCTGGAATCCCTGCTGGTGGAGAGAAGTATCGATTATTACAGCAAGGATAGTGATTATCCCGCCGGATGGGAACCGGGCGGGGAAGATTTCTTCTCCCCCTGCCTGATGGAGGCGGATCTTATGAGAAGGGTGATGAAACCGGAGCGTTTCCGGCATTGGCTGGAGCAGTTCCTGCCCAGGCTGGAAGAAGGCAAGCCGGATAATCTCCTCCGGCCGGCTACTGTTACCGACAGGAGCGATCCCAAGATAGTACATCTGGACGGGCTGAACCTCAGCCGGGCCTGGTGCATGATGGGAATCGTATCGGCCCTGCCGCCAGGTGATCCCATGACCGAAGTGCTGAGCGAAGCAGCAGCAAGGCATGCCGGTGATGCCCTCTCCCACGTAGCCAGCGGGAATTATGAGGGGGAACACTGGCTGGCCTCATTTGCGGTTTATATGCTCTCCACGGTAGACCAGTAGGGGGATAAATGAACGTCTCGCCGTCTTATCAGGATCAATCAACCCTCTGGAAGTAGATGGGGTGGTAGAAGGTAACCTCCAGTCCGGACACTTCACCCCTCTCATCAAGATAAAAGGTAAGCAGCGATTTTTCCGGCATATCGAATATGGGATTCCGCCAGGTAACCCGGAAGGTATTGTAGTGCCAGTGCTCCAGATCGCCGGTGTGACGGGGATTATACCTGAACACCAGGTTACCTTCTTCCATCACAACCCGGGCTTTACCTGAAAATTTATGGTAATAGGTTCCGGTCAGTGAGTCCGGCGGTACGGCGGGAGTGGTGCCGGTTACCCTCTCTGCCAGCAGTTTCTCCCGGGCCTGTTTCTTCTTCTCCATCTGTTTGCGGCGGCGTTCCAGGTAGATCCGGTTCCAGTCCCGGACCGGTTTCCACAGCAGTATATCCAGGATCCGGCAGGTCAGCGCCCGGGGCAATGAATTCGGGGCCAGATTGGAAAGTATGATAACACCTGCCTTCTCCCCGGGAATAAGAGTCTGCCGGGAGATCATTCCCGAAAGTCCTCCTCCGTGGCTTATCACCTGGTAACCCCGGTAGTCCCATACCCCCCATCCCAAACCATATCCGGAGAATCTGGTTCCGAAGTTTTCCCGGTTGAATTCCGTGATTCCGGCAGGGATATGAATGGTATGCATCTCCTCCATCACCTCTTCACTCAGGATTCTCTCTCCCCGGTATATTCCTTCTTTCAGGTTGACCATCATCCAGCCGGCCATATCCGTTACACTCGAATTAATCGCTCCGGCGGGTGCTATGGCATCCACGTTATCATACTTTACCTTTACCACCCGCCCACCCCTGATTTCATGGGGGGTGGCTACATTTTCTTTCTTATCCAGAAATCTTACGCTGGTGTTGCTCTGGTTCATCTCCAGCGGTTCGAATATCTGTTTCCTGATGCATTCATTCCAGCTCTGTCCTCTGACTGATTCCACCACCTTTCCTGCCAATAGAAACATCAGGTTCTGATATTGAAATCTGGTGCGGAAGGGAACCGATGGTTTCAGATAGCGGAGTCTGGCTATAATTTCTTCCCCGCTTAGGGTGCCGCCTATCCAGATGTGGTCCCCTCCGAAGGTGGGAAGGCCGCTGCGGTGGGTGAGCAGGTCACAAACGGAGATCTCCCTGGTGACATAGGGGTCATACATCTGCAGGCGGGGGAGATAGTCGATCACCCGGTCATCCCACTCGAGTTTACCCTCATCCACCAGCATACCCAGCAGGGAAGCGGTGAAGGCCTTGGTGTTGGAGGCGATGGCGAACAGGGTGTGCTGATCCACTTTATCCCCCCTGCCCCTTTCCCTTACTCCATAACCCCGGGCCAGTATCACAGAGTCATCCTTTACTACAGCCACGGCCAGCCCCGGTACCTTCCACTTCTCCATTGAGTTGCGGATGTAAGTGTCCAGCCCCCGGAAGAGATCTTCTTCCGCCCGGAGTGTGGTGAAGCCGGCAAGCAGGATTAATATTATCAGCAGTATGGCCATCCGGGATGATTTCATCATGGCATTATCCTCCTTTATTTAACGTTTATATGATATGGAGATGGATTTAGATTGTTTATCTTGACCTCCCGGTTGAGTCAGGCACATCCTGAAAAGCTCTAACCCGCTATGACCATTTATCATCCCCGGCTAGAATATGGCGGATACTCCGAAGCAGACAATTATCATATCGGTGCCGGATAATTGTTTTCCTTTCTGCCGGAGGTGACTCTGGCTCAGAAGTCAATTTGCAAACTTTATATCATAATAATTCCGGGAGAACAAAGTAAAATAGAATTAATTTGCCTGGCTGACGCCGGTTGAGATTTACAGAAATGCCTCTGCCCCGGCAGAGCATCTTAAGCTGTGCCGGAGGGGAGAATTCTATGTTGATTATAGTATGGTTTTTTACACCGGGACATTGAGTATACAACAGAAAAGGTGTATAATAGACATGGTTCTGATATGATGTAAATAGACAGAAATCTGTCCAGGGTAACGCCCGGTGCCCGGAGGGGATTAAACTATGCCCGGCAAATCGAAAGAGGTTCGAGGCAGGGGTTTTCAGCTTTCCGAAGATGAATGCACCCGGTCGGAGGCTTTTCTTGCCGCGGTTCTGAACTCCTTCTATGATCACGTGGCGGTGGTGAACAGGGATGGAACCATTATAGCGGTCAATGATGCCTGGCGAAGATTTGCCCGTGAGAACGATGCCAAATCTCCGGCTGTCCTGGCTGAAGGGATCAACTACCTGAAAGTATGCCGGGAGGTCAGTGATGAAGAAAGCGAATATGCAGGAAGGGCGCTCAAGGGGCTGGAGGGGGTTATCGGAGGCAAGCAGGAGATCTTCGAAATGGAGTATCCCTGCTCTTCACCTCAGGAGGAGCGGTGGTTTGCCATGACGGTGGTTCCGCTGAAGCGGCCGGAGGGTGGAGTGGTGGTGATCCATACCGACATAACCAGGCGAAGGGGGGCCGAGGAGAAACTTTACCAGAGTCAAGAATACCTCGAAAAAAGTCAACGTGAATACCAGGAGCTGGCCAGAAACCTGATATCTGACCGGGAGGATGCCAGGAGACGACTGGCCCGGGAGCTGCATGACAGCTTCAGCCAGCGGATGGCGCTTATCTCCATGCTGGCCGGTAAGATGGAGTTGGAACAGAAGGATAATCCTGATTTAAGGGATGTACTGAACAGAATTCAGAGGGAGATGTCCCGGCTCTCCCGGGATGTCCATGATATAGCCAGACAGCTGCATCCCCGGATACTGGATGACCTGGGGCTGGCGGATGCAGTGAAATCTCTGTGCAGTAGTTTCACCGGTAATGAGGGGATACCGGTGGAAGTTAAGGTAGGGGAGATACCCTCTGGTATTCCCGGTGAAACCTCGCTGAATCTCTACCGGATAATTCAGGAGAGTCTCAGTAATATAGCCAAGCATGCACAGGCGGAACAGGCGGTGGTTGATCTGGATGTCCGGGAGGATAAGCTCAGGTTATCCATCAGGGACGACGGAGTGGGATTCGATCTCCGGGAGGGCGGGGAGAAGAAGGGGCTGGGGCTGGTGAGCATGCGGGAGAGGGTGGCTCTGATAGGAGGCAGTATAGATATCTGGTCGGCTGATGGTTCGGGAACCAGGATCTTCGTGGAAGTGCCCTTGAGCATGGCCTGATTGAAATGGTGGCAGCCGGTTAAAACCAACCGGACCGCTTTGCTTAATCACGGAGGAATAGATGAAACGCCCTCGCATTCTGCTTGCCGATGATCACAGGATATTCCTGGATGGATTGAGGAATCTGCTGGAGGATGAGTTTGAAATTGTCGGGGTTGTGGAAAATGGCAGGGATCTCATCCGGGAGGTAAGGGAGAAAAACCCCGATGTGGTGGTTACAGATATATCCATGCCACAGCTCAATGGTATCGAAGCAACCATTCAGATAAAGAAGATTGAACCCCAGGTAAAGGTGATACTCCTTACCATGCATGGCGATGTAACATATGCTACCAGGGGATTCGAGGCGGGAGCTTCGGGATATGTGATGAAGCAGTCCGCCACAGATGAACTGATCTCAGCAATAAAAGAGGCGGTTAAGGGAAGAACCTTCGTTACTCCCATGATAGCAGGAGATCTTATACGCTCCTACCGGGAGGATGGGGGAATCCGGCCGGATGATGTTCAGGCCAAGCTTACCCCCCGGCAGAGAGAGGTACTTCAGCTTCTGGCTGAGGGATATTCCACCAAGGAGGTGGCCGACCAGCTGAATATATCGGCAAGAACGGTGGAATTTCACAAGTACAGCATGATGCAGGAGCTCAACCTCAATACCAGCGCGGAGTTGATACACTACGCCATAAAGCACGGGATAATTTCAATATAGTATGATAGGGGACTAGATAACGGAAGAGAATTTCTTGCCCTTCATGATTGCTTCCACCGCCGGGATAAGATCGCTGGCGGCCTTGCGCTTGAGTACGAATCCCTCGGCACCGGCGGCAAGTGTATTTTTGAGTGCAGTGGGATCATCGTGGATACTCATGACCAGCACCCTGAGACCTGGAAATCTCGACTTGACGGCCTTGACCGCACCGGCGCATTGATTGACCCCCAGGGAGAGGTCTATCACTACCAGGTCAGCCCTGATCTTGGCTGCGGCATCGATCAGTGATTCCACATCTGCTACCATTATCACATAATCGAATACCGTCTCCAGGAGCCCCCTGATTCCCTCCAGGTAGTTCTGGCTGCTGTCGGCGATTATTACTCTACTCTTGTTCATATTCTTCCTTACAGAGCGGGGTCAAGTATCCATTTATCCTGTCCGGATATAATTTTAACGGTTAATCAGCTTCACAGCTACTGGGGAAAATACCGGTCCGGGCGGGTAAAACTACCAGGTTAGTATTCACTATATTTATCAGGCCGGTTAGCTGGCGATATAAAGCGGTGTGGCAAATTATTTCCATCCGGGGCCTGGTAAAAGCAGGAGAGCAGCAAGAGCGGTGGGGTCAGTGACAGCCTAACAGGGACTGAAATACTGGTAATTATTCAGGGGAAAACAGGTATTTCACCGAGTTTATAATTATTCCAGAAATGAATACAATATATACACGTTAACTGAGGAGAGTAAATGTTTACGGCAATTATAAAACAACGCGACAGAGACAGCACTGGAAGACATCAGCTGCGCTGGATCTCGCCTGGTGCCGGCACGGAATTGACAGCCGGGGTGATCTGTATCACCCCAACGGCTGACGGTGCCACAAGCACGCAGCGACCTTCGGCATCGCGATTTATATAGATGGGGAGTTTTGATAATGAATCATTTTTGAGAGGAGAAAAAGATGAAGGTTAAAGTTCTTTTGGCCCTGATGTCCATTTCGCTGATTTTCTCGGCTGCTTTCGCCCAGGAACAGGCTATGGACAGAGAATCCAGGGTCTCTCCTATGGAGGAGAGCTGGATCGACAGGGTAGGAGACGATCCTGCCATGGATGACTTCACCGAATTGTATCAACTGAATCAGGAAAGGTCAGAAGATCTATCCGGAGGGGGTGACCGGCGCATGATCACCAGGGGTGGTCGCCGTCCAACCCATTTCTTTTACACCTGGATGACCGGGCGGGAAGAGGTACCCCCCCACTGGTCACCCTCCCGGGGTGTTTTTCTGGCGCGGGTAGAAGATGACTACAGTGCCCTGAATTTCAGTATGTACCTGTGGAGAATACGGAATCTGGTAGCAGCCCACATACATCTGGGAGAGAGGGGAGAGAATGGACCCCCTGTTGCCACTCTTTATGGTCCCAGGGACCCGGGTGGCGGTTTTGACAGATTCTTTTACAAGCATGGTGAAATAACAGAAGATGACCTTATGGGTCCTCTCGCCGGCAAGCCACTGGCCGACCTGGTCAAGGCCATGGCTGAAGGCAAAGCATATGTAAACGTACACACCGACGACGGAAAAGATGGTGACGATACCGTGCCCGGGGATTATGTATCGGGTGAGATCAGGGGACAGATCAGGCTCTTCGGCAGGTTGCCCGAGCCTCCCGAACCTGAGATTGCCCGGCTGCAGGTGATTCACAACGCTGCCGATCCCGCTGCCGGGATGGTAGATATCTATGTCAACGGTGACCTGCTGCTGGATGATTTCGGGTTCAGGGAAGCCACCCCCTATATAGATGTACCGGCCAATGTTGAGCTGGCCATAGGGGTTGCACCCGGTACCAGCACCGGACCTGGTGATATAATTGCCACCTTCCCGGTGACCCTGATGGCGGATGAGACCTATGTGGCTGTTGCCAATGGTGTTCTTGATCCCGCCGGTTTTGCCGCCAACCCTGACGGCCGTGACATCGGGTTTACCCTGTTTACCAGGGCCGGGGCTCGTGAGGCGGCCATGGATATGGGCGAGGTTGATTTCTTTGCTCTGCATGGTTCCACCGATGCTCCCACCGTGGATGTGATAGCCAGGGATGTAGCCACGCTGGTTGATGATGCGGCGTATGGAGATATCACTGATTATCTGTCGGTGCCGCCTTCCAGCTATGTTCTGGATGTTACTCCCGGTGGAGACAACTCCACCATAGTTGCCTCCTTTGAGGCTGATCTGAGTGGACTGGCCGGAGGAGCTGCGGTGGTATTTGCCAGCGGATTCCTCAACCCTGCCGCCAATCAGGATGGAGCAGCCTTCGGGCTGTTTGCCGCCCTGTCCAACGGCACGGTGGTGGAGTTCCCTGCCCTGACCGAAGCCCGGTTGCAGGTGATTCACAACGCTGCCGATCCCGCTGCCGAGATGGTAGATATCTATGTCAACGGTGACCTGCTGCTGGATGATTTCGGGTTCAGGGAAGCCACCCCCTATATAGATGTACCGGCCAATGTTGAGCTGGCCATAGGGGTTGCACCCGGTACCAGCACCGGACCTGGTGATATAATTGCCACCTTCCCGGTGACCCTGATGGCGGATGAGACCTATGTGGCTGTTGCCAATGGTGTTCTTGATCCCGCCGGTTTTGCCGCCAACCCTGACGGCCGTGACATCGGGTTTACCCTGCTGGTAAAAGAGAGCGCCAGGGAAGAGGGTGAAGATCCTGAAAAGGTCGATTTCTTCTCCCTGCATGGTGTGACCGATGCTCCCATGGTGGATGTTTATGTTTTCTTCGGCAAACTTGTAGTAGACGACGCCAGGTACGGTGATATGACCGGCTATGAGTCTTTGAAAGCCAGGAAGCAGAGAGCATTAATACTGGGTAACTACTCAGGCTGGGGAGACTGGCATTTTGATTATCTGGGACTCTATGACGTAGATCTCAGTGGCCTGGGTGGAGGAGCGGCGGTGGTATTTGCCAGCGGATTCCTCAACCCTGCCGCCAATCAGGATGGAGCAGCCTTCGGGCTGTTTGCCGCCCTTCCCAATGGCATGGTGGTAGAGTTCCCCAGAGTGGGGTGCACCAGGAAGGAAGCCATGGCCAAGATGGCCGAGTCAATGGATAACCCCAGGGAGGATATGGGAATGCCGGAGCCTGAGACTTTCGGCCTGGAACAGAACTATCCCAATCCATTCAACCCTGTCACCTCCATTGCATTCTCCCTGACCACCCGGCAGTATGTATCGTTGAAGGTTTACGATGCGTCGGGACGTCTGGTAACCACACTGGTGGATGGAATGCGTTCGGCCGGATCACACCGGGTAGAATTCCAAGCTGCCAACGTTGCCTCCGGCACTTACTTCTATAAGCTGAAGGCCGGTGATTTCGTATCTACCAGGAAGATGATCCTTTTGAGATAAAGGAAGGTCAATGATTATGTTGAGGTAGCAGCAGGTAAAGGTTGCCTCATCCGGCGGGAGGGAACGGCAGTCCCTCCCGCCTTTTTATGTGAATGATGTTTTTCGCTTTACCGGCAGAACCATCCACCCCTCTTCCCGGGTTTCTCCAGATCTCTATCCCGCAACATGCGAGAGCAATATATATAGAGAATAATCAGTAAAAACCGGAATCACACAATTGCCCGGTACCGGGAAATAATAAATAATGATAGAAGTTACTCCCTGGCAATTTTGGATATCCAGGGAGATGCACAGGAATATTCGGAGGGAGTAATCTATGAAATAAAACAACGGCAGGTTACAATGAATGCCCTCTGAAGGCTTAATAATACGCAACAGGAGAGGGTTAGTGAACCGATCCGGCATTGTGCGGTAATTTCAGGAAGTATAATATAAGCAGCAGTAAAGCAGAGAGTAGACACTTCTCTGATACAATGCCGGGCATACAAAGAGGAGGCAGTTATGTGGACATTCTGGATACCATTCTTTATCGGCCTTTATTTAGTTATATCAGGCTTTTTCTCAGTACTGGTCAGACCGTGGAATATCGTGGTGTTCGGATTGCTGGCTGTGGCAACCGGTTTTCTGCCTATGATAACGGGCAGAAGGACATGGCAGGGGGTGATTATCTGTCTGGCCGGCTTCTGGTTGTTTATAAGCGGATTGTTTTTTAATCTGGTTGTATCGTTGAACTTTTACATATTTGGTGCGGTTATAGCTGCGGCGAGTTTATGGGGTGCATTGGCATCCTCATCCGAAAAAGATGAAGAGTCCCGGAGTGGGGATTACTTTTAGCCTCAATCCGTTGTGAATTTCATGGGGATCGGGTTGGATCACCAGGATGGATATCTGCCCGACAGCATGCTGGTATGGGAATCCGACCGGGATGGCATAATAGGCCGGGGCAATTCATTCGAGGTAGATACTCTTTCCCGGAACACCCACATAATAACACTGACCGGCAGTATTCCCTCCCGTGCGTACTGGGACACCATGGCAGGAAACTACTGTGTGGAAACTTATGATGACCTGGAGGATAAATACTGGGCCTATTCTCCCCGGTTTGGTCCGGTTTCTGGATATTCATCCATCTCCATAGAGTTTGATGTTATGTGCGAACATGGGGACCGGGGCGCCTATCCCGGAGTTTATCTCTATGATGCAGAACCGGCTGGCATGAATGCCAGAACTAAAACCTTCCAGCTGTCATTTGACTGGACCGACCAAATCGACAGGAGGATCCGGGCAAGGGACAAAGACCAGAGAAATATTTATACTTCGACCCAGCGATTCAGTGACAATACATGGTATCACTTTGAATTAAACTACGATGGTCTGGTCCATGAAGGCGATATAATTATCACAGAAGTAGAATCGGGTGATATTTACTTCGAGCGGGAGAACATCCTCTTCGATCTGGACGATTTTTCCTACCCTGGAATGGGATATTATGGCCGGCCCGACTATGGTAACGAATGGTCCCCCGTCAGAATCGATAATATTGAGACAAGGGAATGGAACATAAGATAAGCCAGGGAATTAATTCCTATTTAACTGCGGGAGTAATTGATCCGCCCCAATCACGCAGATGCAATGCCACCGCAGGCCGGAATTGGATAGCGTAATTATAGTTATGTTCTAAAACTTCAGGAGCTTAGCTGGAAAATTGGGAGAAATCCAATTCATTATTCCCGCGGTATTAGATTGATCCTATAAATAAATATATTCACACCGGTACGCAGATAATCAGAAATGGCGCATATATATTCCCCGAAGATCATAGCAGGACATTGGTTAACATAATATTGGTTCCAGCGCTGGAACCAGCCAGTAAAAATATTTGCCTGTATCTTACGCACTTGACACCAATGGTTCTCCCACCGGGAATTAAATGACACTGGTTAACATAATATCAGTTCCGACGTCGGAACTGTTTTGTGTATAATAAATCCCTGTCCAAGCTGCAGGTTTAAAGCAATATTCAACAGGCTTAATTCTTTCTCAACGGCTACTATTCCGCTCACTGTTAAAGAAATTAAAGAAGGCTCAGGACAATTCAATTGTTTTTCTCCCTGATTCATTTATCATTTTCAAAGACAGGTAGACTGCAGGTAATCATTGTCATTTTCAAAGAGGAGACTATGAGCGGTTCGAAAGACAATATGGAGGAATACAGGAAAAAACGCGATTTTGGCAAAACCACCGAACCGGGTGATGAAGTGATAGATTTCGAGTGGGCTGAGCATCCCGTCTTTGTCATTCAGAAGCATGACGCTTCCCGGCTGCATTACGATTTCCGCATAGAGGTGGACGGGGTGCTTAAATCCTGGGCTGTTCCCAAAGGGCCTTCCACCGGTCCGGGTGATAAACGCCTGGCGGTTCTGACAGAGGATCACCCCCTGGCATATGCCGATTTCGAGGGGGTTATCCCGGAAGCCCAGTACGGCGGTGGGACGGTTATGGTTTGGGACAGAGGGAGTTATCGGAACATGAAGGAAGAGGAGGGAGGAAAGGTTAAATCCGTCTCCGAACAGTTCCGGGACGGTCATATCACCATCCGTCTCAAGGGAGAAAAGCTGAGAGGCGGTTACGCCCTGATCCGCACCTCCGGAGGGGATGATAAACAGTGGCTGCTTATAAAGATGAATGACCAGGAGGCCGATGCCCGGAGAAAACCCTTATCCACCCAGCCGGCCTCGGTTAAGAGCGGGCGGTCCCTGGAGGAGATACGCAGAGAAGAGGGCGATTAATGCCGATTGAGCTTCGCAGAAAGTTCATCTTTTCCGGTCAGTATGTCCGGTGCTGCTGAAGGCCGGAGTTGTATGGATAGCTATAGCAAATACACGGTCTTATTGTTGATGACGCACCTTCTGATAACCTGCCGGCCGAGGTTCAACCTGCTTGCCTCCCTTCGAGTAGACTTACGAGAGGCATCTGTAAAACTCGTATTTTTAGAATAAGCGCTATATGCTTGCCCCTGGATATCTATTAAATGCGCTCTTACTCCTCTACCGGGTCCCATTCGGCAATCTTTTCTATCCTCAGCTGGACCGGGCCGTCCGCCTGGTAGGTTTCATGGGAGTTGTAATCCCAGCCCAGGTATTCCGATCCTCCACCGCCTGCAGTGGTGATGAGGAAGTGATTGGTAAGATGGCCGAAGGATAGGGCCTGCTCCCGGGGCCAGGGCTTGTCACCCCGGCTGGGATCCACCGGAATCCAGCCGTATCCGGGCAGGTAGACATCCACCCATCTGTGATAGACGAAATCGAAGGAGGCATCCTCTCCCCGGACCACCACCGATCCGGCATACCTGGCAGGTATTCCTGCCGCCCTGCACATGGCTATATAGAGGAAGGCATACTCGGAGCAGGATCCTGATCCCCTGGTAAGAACAGTGGGCGCGATGTCCCATCCGCCCACCCTCTCGTAGAAGAGGTTCTCCCGGAGGTAATCGAAGATGTTGCGGGCTATCCAGTAGGGATTTTCCTCATCCCCCACCGCTTCCCTAACCGCTTTCTGTATGGCCGGGTCATTCAGCCTGTACTTGTCATCATTCTCCAGGAAACGTGAGGCTATCTTACCGGGTATATCCTCGAGCTCTCCCACCCTGTCCGGCAGGATGTGATAGATCACATCGTAGATCTTTGCCTTTACCTTCATCACACCCTGAAACTGCTCCTGTGGCTCCAGCCGGTCCACCATGAAGTGGGCTACCCGCTGGCCCCATCTGTCCTCCAGAAAGCCGTCCGGTTTGCGGGGGTAGGATATGGAGATGATCTCCTGGGAGGGAAGGTCTTCCGGTATGGCCAGATATGCATTGAGATCCTGCACCTCCGCCGGTCCGAAATTGATGACATCATGGGTAAACTCGATCCGGGAGTACCTCTCCTTCGAGCGGGTGTACTTCTCTTCCCCGGTTACGGTGATCCGGGATATACGGTCGGTCTGGTAGTCGGAGCACAGAAGCCGGTCCTCTCCCCAGGCCAGTCCCCAGGGATAGGGTCCGGGAGTGGACAGGACCATAATCACCCTGCCGGTGGAGGGTTCCACCCGGTATACTTCATCCCTGGACCGGTCGGCTACCCAGAGGTATTCTCCATCCCAGGCCAGCCCCCGCGGATCATGAGAGGGTGACTTGAAGGATGCGATGGTGGTTCCGTCTTCGGAACTGATACGGGATATGGTATTGGCTCCGTTGTCCGACATCCACAGGTACTCTCCATCCCAGGCAAGCCCCCTGGGATCGGGGGAGGGGGGATGGATCATGCTGATGGTCCGGCCGGTGGCGGGGTCGAGCTGATATATCTTGCCGGTGTAGGATTCCGTGGCGGTGTTGGCAAAGTCCATGTCCGATACCCACAGGTACTCTCCGTCCCAGGCCAGACCGGTCATGAAATACCCCGGCCCTCTGAATGAGTTGATAATCTCGCCGCTGCTGCAGTCAACCTGGTAGATCTGGTCAGTCTTCCGGTCAGCCGCCCATATGGTTTTACCGTCGAAGGCAATACCGGTAACACAGGGGGAAGGCGAATCGATCCGGCTGGTTACTTCACCAATTTCACCTGTCACAGCGGTGGGGATAATCAAAACAATCATAAGGTAGTAAAGCGTTCTCATTACAGTATCCCTTCTTTAGATGGTAAAAGGTTCACCATGATTTTTTCGTACCGGGTATTCTACCAGCCAGAGGCGGAGCCGGACAAGGTATTTAAAAGGAGACCCGGCAGAAGGCCTATCCCCGCTGCCGGAGGAAAACCGGCCGGAAACCCGGCCGGAAACCCGGCATAATCCGGGATGAGAAGCCTTGCCGGTAGCTTATATTACCAGTTAATCTGTTTGAGGGTAACAAATTGCGCTTTTTCCGCTTTGTCTGAAAAAATTGGAACTGAACCGGAAATAGATTGTAAAAAAACAAACGAATGTATGGTGCAAAGACTGTATGATATGATGCAGCAACCGGTTTGAACATAGCAGACCCGGAAATTTAAAAAACCGGCTTGAAAAGTCAGAATGCCTCGGAAGTGTTGCAGGGCTATCTTGAGAGAATAGCCCGGCCGGGAAACAGGACAAAGTTTTTAATTGACTGGATATGCATACACCATATAATTTATACTCACCCACCCGGTTTGATGTTATGATGATGTTGAACTTAGCGGGTTTTTTAAGCTAGATGGAGAAATACGGCGCTGACATGCGGCCGGGTTGGATGTAATGTTGGGAGCAGGGGGATAATTACCGCAGCTTAATCAGCGATACAGCGATAATACAGGCTTGGCACGAACTCGCAGGTTGTTGGAACTGCTCTGATAGCGAAAGGAGCATAAATGATTGAAATATCTGATCTCACTAAATATTACGGGGATCTCTGCGCTCTGGACAATGTGACTTTCTCGGTCCGGAAGGGTGAGATCCTGGGGCTGCTGGGACCCAACGGAGCAGGGAAGACCACCGCCCTTCGTCTTATCACCGGTTATCTCGCTCCCACCTCGGGCACGGTGACGGCAAAGGGGATTTCGGTTAAGGACGATCCCCTGGCCATAAAGAAGATGATCGGCTACCTGCCCGAATCAGCACCCCTGTATCAGGATCTGCTGGTGTATGACTACCTGGGATATGTGGCTGATATAAGAGGCTTCGAAGGGGAGAAGAAGGAGGAGCGGATCAGGGAGTTATCCGATATCTGCGGACTCAGAGAGGTGATGCACCGCTCCATCCATGAGATATCCAAGGGATACAAACAGAGGGTGGGACTGGCCCATGCAATGATGAGCGATCCGGAGATACTGGTCCTGGATGAGCCTACCACCGGCCTGGATCCCAACCAGATAGTGGAGATAAGGAACATAATAAAGCAGATCGGCCGGGAGAAGACGGTCATCCTCTCCACCCATATTCTCAGTGAGGTGGAGGCGTCCTGCGACCGGGTGGTGATAATACACCGGGGCAAGATAGTGGCTGATTCCAGTACCGATGAGCTGAAGAAATCCTCCCGCTCGGAGTATTCGGTGGATATATCCCTTAAGGGAGCGGAGCTGGAAGATGTACAGAGCAGGCTTTCATCCATCCAGGGCATCACCGAAGTTCAGAGTGCAGGATCGGAGAACGGGATCAGCAATTTCCATCTGCTGTGTAAAACCGACCGGGATATCAGGGAGAATATCTTCAACGAAATAAAGAAGACCGGATGGGCCCTTCTGGAGTTGAAACGTGAAGCCAAGAGTCTGGAAAAGGTCTTCAGAGAACTGACAAAGGAGAACTGAGCATGGCTGAAGCTAGTAGTATTCAATATATCTTTAAAAAGGAGTTCAGGGTCTATTTTGTATCCCCCATCGCCTACATTGTCATAGCCATCTTTCTGGTTGTTACCGGCTGGTTCTTCTTCTCCACCTTTTTTCTATACAACCAGGCGGAACTGAGGAGCTTCTTCAATCTGCTCCCCATCATCTTTTCATTTATAATCCCGGCTGTGACCATGAGGCTGTTTTCCGAGGAGTTTAATGTAGGCTCATATGAAACACTGGTCACCCTGCCGGTTACCCTGAGAGAGGTTATCGTGGGAAAGGCACTGGCGGGGATGGCGTTTATAGCCATAATGATGCTGCCTACTTTGAGCTACGCCATTTCGGTATCCCTGCTGGGTGATCTGGACTGGGGGCCGGTAGTGGGTGGTTATCTTGGCTCCATCCTGCTGGGAGCTTCATTTACCTCTATCGGGCTGTTCGCCTCAACCCTGACCAGAAACCAGATTGTGGCTTTCATTCTGGGAATGATTATCTGTTTCGCCCTGACCATGTTTGACAAGATTCTATTCTTCCTGCCGCAGTCTACTCTGGGATTTTTCGAATATATCGGGGCGGATGCCCATTTTCAGAATATTGCCAGGGGGATCATAGATTCCCGGGATCTTATCTACTTTTTCAGCATTATATTTATTGCTCTGTATGTAGCATATCTCAGAGTCAAGGAAAGACAATAGGGGGATGGAAATGAGTGAAAAGAATCATTACAGTAAGTATTACAAGTTTCTGGTCTATCTGGTGGTGGTGGTGCTGATAAACATGGTGGGGCTTACCCTGTTTTTCAGGATCGATCTTACCGCCAACAACAGGTATTCCCTTTCTGAAGCCAGCAAGGAGGCGGTGAGTAACCTTTCGGAACCCCTCACCATAAATGTATTCTTCACCGAAAATCTTCCTGCTCCTCATAACAATACCGAGCGCTATCTCAGAGACCTGCTGGAGGAGTACTCCGTTAATTCCAACGATTATTTCAACTATCGTTTTTACAATGTCAGCCCCGGCGAGGGTGGTATCGGCGAAGAAGAGAAGAAGAACCAGGGGCTGGCCAAAAGCTACGGTATCTATCCGGTGCAGGTTCAGAATATCGAACAGGATGAGGTCAAATTCAAGAGAGCCTACATGGGTCTGGCCATGGTCCACGGCGATGTAGTGGACAAGATTCCGGCTATCACCTCCACCGAGGATCTGGAGTACAGGATCACCTCCAGGATAGAGAAGATGAACAACAAGATCAGCGCCCTGCTCAATATGGAAACCCCGGTGAAGGTCAAGTTGTTCTTCTCCTCCAGCCTGGATGAGATTGCTCCCTACACCAGGCTGAATGAGATAATGGACGCTCCGGAAAAGACTGCCGAGGCGGTGGAAGAGCTGAATGGAAAATACTACGGCAAACTCGATTATCAGCTTCTCGATCCCACTGCCAGCCCCGGGATGTATGATCAGGCCTCACGGTACAACCTCTACTCCCTCACCTGGTCTCCCAGGAGTGACCGGGGGGTAGATCTGAAGGGGGGAAAGGGTGTGGCCGGAATAGTAGTAGAGAAGGGGGATGAATTCGAGTCCCTGCCCCTGGTGGAGGTGGTGAGGATGCCCATATTCGGGACCCAGTATCAGATGGTGGATCTTAATAACCTGGATGAGAAGGTGGGGGAGATGGTGGATGATGTGATAGATATTAACAAGAAGATCGGTTACCTTTCCGGATTCGGGACCCTCTCCCTTGGCGGAGGCTCTCCCATGCAGCCATCCGGCCAGCAGGACAACAGCATAGGCAATTTCAACCGGCTGGTATCCCGGGACTATTCCATCCAGCAGGTGGATCTGGAGGAGGATGGTATTCCGGAGGGGATAGATTGCCTGGTGATAGCGGGGCCCAGGGAGAAGCTGAGCGACTACGCACTCTTCCAGATAGATCAGTTCCTGATGAAGGGTAAGTCTCTGGCTATCTTTGCCGATCCCTTCGAGATGGTTACTCCTCAGCAGAACTACAACCAGGGCAGGCCGATATACCGGCCCATCAGGCCGGGCCTGGAGAAGCTGCTGGATCGCTACGGGGTGTCGCTCAGGGAAGCCTATGTAATGGACCAGCACTGTTACAGCCAGAGGATGCCCAGAATGTACGGAGGAGGCGAACAGGATATATACTACGCTCCCATGATAAAGAAGGATAATATCAATAATGAGATCCCATTCATGGAGAATATCAAGGGGCTGATAACCCTGCAGAACGCTCCCCTGGAGCTGTTGGATGACACCATCGAGGCGAACGGGCTGAATGCATCGGTGGTATTCTCCTCATCCAGCCGGTCCTGGGAGATGAGCGGGAGGATAAACCTTAATCCCATGATGATAACACCCCCTGCCGACAGCGAGGAGATGAAGAAGAGAGACCTGGCGGTGCTGCTGGAGGGCGAGTTCCCCAGCTATTTCGCCGGCCGGGAGATACCGGAGAAGCCGGTCAAAGAGGAGGAGGGCGAAGAAGTAGAGACAGAGGAAGTAGCGGAAGAGGTGGAGGAGAGTATAGTAAGGCCCGATTCCCTGGTTGAAGAGGAGATCATCATAAAGACGGGAAAACCGGGGAAACTGTTCGTCATAGGTACCTCCGAGATACTCAAGGATAACGTCATCGACGAGGAGGGCAAGTCCACCAACTCCACCTTTGTGATCAACCTGCTGGATTATATCAACGGCAGGGTGGAGTACGCCAGAATGCGCAGCAAGACACAGCAGTACAATCCCCTGGAGGAGACTTCCCCCGGAGTCAAGACATTCGTTAAGTCATTCAACATCGCAGGATTGCCGGTTATAATGATAGGATTCGGTATAGTGGTATGGGTGCGCCGGAGAAGCAGGAAGAAGAGGATACGCCAGATGTTCATGGAATAAATGATGGAGGAATAAACAAGATGAAGAAGGAATACATATTTCTTGCCATAGTCATAGTGGTGCTGTCACTCTATCTGATTTTCAGAAGCCAGGACAAGACTCACTATTCCCTTCCCCGGCTTGCCACCATCGAAGAATCGGAAGTCAGCCGCCTGGTGGTGAAGCTGCCGGACAGCTCCATAACACTTAAGCATCACGACCGGGAGTGGAAGATTATGCCTTACGGCTATCCGGCGGGGGGAACCCGGCTCAGCGATATGATGGAGTCCATGGAGAATATGGAGATAACCGATATGGTATCCCAGAGCAGGAACTATCAGCGTTATGATCTATCCCCGGAGAAGAGGATAGAGGTAAAGGTTTACTCGGATGATCAGATGATACGCAGTCTGGTCATAGGCAAAGCTGCTCCCACTCGCCACCATACCTATGTGATGCTCAACGAAGATCCCAATGTCTATCAGTGCAGGAATAATATAAGAAGGAAATTCGAGGTGGAGGCAAAGGATCTCAGGGACAGGCAGGTTATGGCCTTTACCAGGACTGCCATCAGGGGATTGGATATAGCCTGCCCGGATGACAGCTTGAGCATAAGGGAGGCGGCGGAGCAGCCGTCCGGAGAGGAAGGTGCTGTTCCTCCGGATGTACAGTGGGAGACCGGAGCGGGCGAACAGCTGGATGAAAGGGCGCTGGATAAGCTTATTACCGCTCTGAATAATCTCAAGTGTACCGAATATATCAACGACAGAAGCAAGGATGATTTTAAAGATCCCATATATACCATCACACTGGATACCCCTGAGGAGGCTTCTCTGTCCATCTTTGAAATGAACCAGAGTAACAAGTATCCGGCCATTTCCTCCCAGAATGACTATCCCTTCCTGATATCCAAATACAAGGGGGAGCAGATAATGAAGAAGCGGGAGGACCTGCTGGAGGAAAAAGATACAGAGGAGTAGTTCCGGAAGGGATAATTAACCTCGATCCGTAAAAATTATGGCGACCGGACTGCAGATTCTTTGCGGCGATAGGGCGACCTGCCCCTATTATGCCTCCTTTTATCCCTCCGCAGGGGTGGAGCTGCCGGATTGCGGGAATGGCAGGGAAAGCGGCCTTCAATTAGCCCCAAAGTTAACCGGCATCAATGATATTATTGACTGGTTGAGGTTAATTGCCGGAGTGAGGAAAACTGCTGAAAAAATGGTTTTCTGAAAAACCGGGAGGCAAAGCCTGACAATGCCCGGTTGATTCAATACAACCTGCCCCGGCCTCTTGCAGGGAACAGTTATTCCGGTAAAATTTCTATGCTATTGGATATATGGGTAATGGAATAAATACAGACCGTTTAAATGAAAGTTCAGTTTCCGGGAAGAGGTTTCAGTATTGCTATGGTAGCTCCCCAGCCCCCTCCGCCCTCTCCGGCCAGATGATATGAATCCACAAAGGGTATCTTGCTCAGCCGGCTGTGAACAATAGTACGGAGGGTGCCGGTACCTTTGCCGTGAATTATCCTGACCTGGTAGATTCCCCTGTTTCTGCATTCGGCCAGATAGACTCCGATCAGATCCCTTACCTCCCCCGGATCGAAGGTATGCAGGTCCAGGGTGCCGTCTATGGGCATTTCGGTGGGCTGGTGGTCGTCCAATCTTTCGCCTCCGGCCGGATTCGTTAATTGCCCTTGATCAGGTATATCCCTCTCAGTACCAGGAAGCCGAATAGAATTACCGGGATGATATCAGCAGAATTGCTGATCACCAGCTCATGAATAATTCCCAGTATCCCCACACTCATGAAGATATAGGTAGTGCTGTTTCTCCGGGAGCTCACTGTCTGCCTCTCTCAAGCATTCGGTTTAACAGTTCTGCTGCTTACGGGAGTTTCTCACATAAGCTGCCGGGGTTAAAGTGAAAACAGCAGGATATCCTGTTAATGGGAAGGGGAGAAGCGCTTTGAAAATTGTTGGTTATACAACGGATCTATTGTTTTCTCTCTTTATAGACTGGACATGGCAGGTAATAGATGTTAAGTTATTCAACAGTATTAATTCGTCTGCCGTAGAGGGATATATTGCTGATTGATCTCCGGGAGTCATCCAGAGGATTTCCATCGGAGTATGAAACCTCGCTCAACAGCCAGCATTATGTTGCTGAGGTTGATTGTTATAATTATAATAATAGCTTGTAAATGGTGAAGATAACAGAGAAAGGAAGAGTAAGATGAAAAGACTGGTTCTTTTTGGTGTAATGGCTTTATTAGCCTCCTGGCTGGTGACCGGTTGTTCGGACAATGGAGAAGATCAGGAACAGGGCGCCAGCGAATCTCCCATGGTGGTCAAGGTAAACTCAGAGGTAATAATCGAAGAAGAGGTAGCCAAGGAAGAGACCAGGATGCTGCAGCAGATGGCCAGGGGAAGGGACCCGTCAGTAATGGAGAGGATGAGGCCTCAGGCCAGAAAGCAGGCGGTGGCTAACCTGGTAAACAGGAAGCTGCTTGAACAGGCTGCTGAATCAGGTGGTTACAGTAAGGAACCGGAGAAGACGGAGCAGAGGATTAAGGAAATAAGGGATAGATTCGATAGTGAGGCAGATTATCATAATCAGCTGGCCAGCAGCGGTATTACCGAAGAAAAATTGAGGCAGCAGATACTCGACGGCACCAGGATCGAGAAGATGATAGATGAATGGACTGCCAATATGCCGGCCATCCCCGATTCGCAGGCGCTGAATTACTACAACAACTACCATCAGCAGTTCGAGAGGCAGGAGCGGGTCAAGGCCAGCCATATTCTTATGAAGGTGGACAGCAATACCACCCAGCAGGAGAAAATGGAAAAGAAGGAGAAGCTTGCCGGAATAAAGCGGGAAATCAAACAGGGATCAGACTTTGCCGAGATGGCCAGGGAGTACTCAGAAGGCCCCAGTGGGGAGGAGGGCGGCAACCTGGGTTTCTTCGAAAGAGGACAGATGGTGCCTCCCTTCGAAAAGGCTGCATTCAGTATGGAGAAGGGTGAAATAAGTGACCTGGTAGAGAGCAGGTTCGGTTATCATCTGATCAAGGTAACCGGCAGGGAGGAAGCGGGCACCACACCCTTCGAAGAAGTGAAGGATAGAATAAAGGAATATCTCAGTGAGTCCCAGGAGCAGCAGATAGTCATGGAACATCTGGACAGCCTCAGGGCTGAAAGCGAGATTGAATATGCCGATTCATCCCTGGCGCAGTAGTTCGGGGAATTTGCTCAAAGTTGGATCTTTAGTGATAACGGCCGGCGATCGAAGCCGGCCGTTGTTTTTTGAGGTAAGCCTGTTTTCCGGGGTAATCCCTTCCGTAGCCGGCAATCTGCAGGATTGAAGCTGCCTGTGGCTGGCTCTATCCGCGGGAGAATCCCTTCCGGAGGCCCGGACAGTGGTACAGACGGGCTGGTTTTGATTTAATTCTATTTATGGGTTGATTCCTTCCGGTGGCTCTCCTCTTCCTTCTTTTTTTCTCCGCTACTGTTATGCCCTGGGGTTACCGGCACCGCAGGGGCATGCCAGATATCCCTGTTATACTCCCTGATAGTGTTATCGGATGAGAACTTGCCCATCCGGGCGGTATTAAGGATGGCCTTTCTGGTCCACTCCCGCCGGTTGCGGTATGTCCGGTCCACCTCAGTCTGGCACCGGATGTAGTCCTCCATATCCGCCAGAACAAGGTAGGGGTCCCTCTTCCGGAGCAGATTCATCAGGTTCTGGAAGATACCGGGGTTGTCGGGTGAGAAGAAGTTGCTCTGGATAAGGTCGATTGCCTCCTTCAGGATGGGATCTTTCCCAATATATTCTTCCGGCTGGTAGGATTTTTTCAGCTCTCTGGCTTCACGGGAGGAGAGGCCGAACAGGAAGATATTCTCTTCACCTACCTCCTCCATAATCTCTATGTTGGCGCCATCCCTGGTGCCTACGGTAAGAGCACCATTGAGAGCCAGCTTCATATTGCCTGTGCCGGAGGCCTCGTAACCGGCCAGGGAGATCTGCTCCGATACATCGGCTGCGGGGATTATCCTCTCAGCCAGGGTTACTCCGTAGTTGGGCAGGAAGACCACCCTGATCCGGTGGCAGGTTTTCTCATCATTGTTGATGGTATCGCCCACATGGCAGATCAGCCTGATGATCATCTTGGATATATAGTAGTCAGGGGCGGTCTTGCCGGCGAATATCCAGGTGCGGGGATGCATATCGAACTCCGGATCCTCCTTCAGCCGGAGCCAGCAGTATATCACATGCAGGATGTTGAGCAGCTGCCTCTTGTATTCGTGTATCCTCTTTATCTGGACATCGAAGATGGAGTCCGGGTCGATGATCTCACCGGTCAGGTCATCGGTGATTCCGGCCAGCTGTTCCTTGTTGGCCTTCTTTATCCGGTTGAACTGATCCTGAAAGCCGCCGTCTTCGCAGAGGGATTCTATCTGTTTGAGCCGGTAGAGATCCTTGATCCAGCCGGTTCCGATTTTGTCCGTTATCAGATCAGCCAGTTCGGGATTAGCCTGGAGCAGCCAGCGCCTGGGGGTTATCCCGTTGGTCTTGTTCACAATCCTGTCCGGAAACATCTCATCGAAGTCCCTGAAGATATCCTCTTTGAGCAGATCGGTGTGCAGAGCGGAGACTCCGTTGACCCGGCATGAACCTACCACCGAGAGATTGGCCATTCTTATCTTCTTATCCTTCCCCTCCTCTATCAGGGAGGTTCTCCTCAGGCGATTGGTGTCATTGACATAACGCAGGGAAACATCCCTGAGGAATCTCCGGTTGATCTCGTATATGATCTGAAGATGCCTGGGCAGCAGGCTGCCGAAGATGCTGATGGGCCACTTCTCCAGGGCCTCCGAAAGGAGGGTGTGATTGGTATAGGCGCAGCATCTGGTGGTGATATTCCAGGCCCTATCCCATCCCAGCCGGTGCTGGTCCATAAGTATGCGCATCAGTTCCGCTACGGCCAGGGAGGGATGGGTGTCGTTCATCTGTATTACCACCTTCTGGGGGAACTTGTCGAAGTTGTGATGCCCGGCAAGGTATCTTCTCACAATGTCCTGGATGGAGCACGATACGAAGAAGTACTCCTGTTTCAGTCTGAGCACCTGGCCCTTGAAGGTGTTGTCATTAGGGTAGAGGACCTTGGAGATGTTCTCTGAGATGTTCTTCTCCTCCACCGCTTTGAGGTAGTTGCCGTGCTGAAAGTAATCCAGGTCGAACTCCTTGGATGCCCTGGCCGACCAGAGCCGGAGGGTGTTCACTGTCCTGTTATCGTAGCCGGCCACCGGGGTGTCGTATGCTATCCCCACTACATCGCTGGTATCCACCCATTCATACTTGTCCGCACCATCGGGCCATTTGGTCTTCTCCACCCTTCCGTAGAAGTGCACGGTAAAACTGTACTCCGGCCTGGCAATCTCCCAGGGATTACCGTATTTGAGCCAGCGGTCGGGCAGTTCCACCTGCTGAAGATCCCGGATGGCCTGTTCGAATATGCCGAATTCATAACGGATTCCGTATCCGTGCGCCGGTATTTCCAGAGTGGCCAGTGAGTCCATGAAGCATGCGGCCAGCCGTCCCAGCCCCCCGTTGCCCAGTCCTGCATCAGGTTCCTGTTCGCACAATTCATCCAGGTTCAGGTTGAGGTCCTTCATGGCCTGCCTGGTCTGCCGGTATATCCCCAGGTTTATCAGGTTGTTTATAAGCGCTCTTCCGATCAGGTACTCCGCCGAGAGGTAGTAGACCCTCCTGGCGTCCTCCCGGTGGTATACCTGCTGGGTATTTATCCACTGCTCGATCAGCCTGTCCCTGCCGGTGAAGGCCAGAGCCATATACAGGTCATGCAGGGTGGCAGTGTATTGGTCCTTGGAAAGAGAATACTCCAGGTGTTCTGCGAAATCGCACTGGATGGAATCGGCATCGTATCCCTTGTTGAATACCTTCCACTTCTTGAACAGCTTGCTTTTTTTCATCCTACTCCGCCTTGACAGAAGATCTAAATATTGCCGGTGTCAATGTTCCGGATATTGGCCGGTTGATTCTGACTGTAAGGGCAATCCGCCAAAATTTCAAATTATAAATTGAGGCTCAGTCTCTCCTGGAATTATGGCCGGTGTCAGATGGTGCCTGGGGGTATCGGGAATATATCAGGGGGCACAGGGGCATTCCCAAACGGGCCTTACCGCTGTACCTCTTCCACCTGGTTGTACCACTTGAATCTTTCGCCGAACAGAGAGCGTATTTTCCAGCCCAGGCTTTTCTTATGATTTTGGATATGTTCAGTCAAAATGTTAACCTTGTTTTTTACAATCTCCGCATCATCTTTATCTAAATAGTCATCGGAGAAACTGTTAACTTTATCTAAATTTCCGGTAGCGGTTTTCCACCACCCCCAGTCTCTGGAACAGATTCCAGTCAGATACCCTCCATCGATTTTGTCATTGCCGCTGTGGTCGAATGAGACATCATACTTCCGGAGAAGAATCATAATATCCACAAGATCCTTCTTGTTGATCTCTACTATCTGCAGCTTCTCCAGGATAAGGTCGATCAGGCTGATGGTGGGTTTGTCGATCTCGAGCCTGCCGCGGAAATCTATGTCATGGCAGAATCTCAGCTTATCGATGAATATATCTGAATGCAGATCTTCCCGGGGGTGATAAAAGATGCGCCTTTTATCGCCGAAAAGCCTCAGAATCCCCTGATCTTCCTCCCAGCCCAGGCTGAAGAACATATCCTGTACCCTGATAATGTCATCGGCGTAGGTAACAAAATCGATATCGGTAAGATAACGCTTGTTTTTATATTCTATATATGAGTACTCCGGTGCTTTAATACGGAAGGCTATCGACCCTATCACCCTGATGATACAGTCGAATTCCTCCGATTTTTTCATAAACTGCTCAAGCAGCTCCATGAATATTTTTTCCTGTGCTTCCAGATCCTGTCTGCTCAGTTCGGATTTTTCAGGCAGAAACGGCCTTCCCATTCTAACCCTCCACTTTCCAGAAATTGTTTACATCTTTACCTTCGATTTCTATGATATAGCCTCTCAATATTCCCTCGCCGTATTCAGAGCCCGGATTGACCACAGGGGTCTCACCGATCTTATCGTCTCCGTAGGATTCATGAATATGTCCGTGCAGCCCTATCAGGGGCTGATGTTTTTCTATGGCCTGATAAACTGCCCTGGAACCGACATGGACAAAATTTACCTGTCCCGCCACGGTGACCGGCTTCTTGTTGGCGTCCAGCTCCGGTGCCAGGTCCAGCATGGTCCCGTGGGGTGGTGCATGGAAGTTGAATATCGACTGTGAAGGATCATCCAGCTTCTCTACCAGTTTTTTTATCCTCTTGCCTATACCCTTGTCTTTATCCTCGCGGGGTGTATCCCAGGGGGTGGGATTTACATAATCCAGGCTGATCATGGGGATTCCCAGCATATCCACCACCTCGTCCAGACACCATTGAATTCCTTCGTTCTGGTAAGATTTGATCACTTCATCGGCCAGGAAATCGTCATCGTTGCCGGGCATCACGATTACATCCACCCGGTCCACATCCACTTTGTCTATCAGCTGCTGCATCCAGTTGTCCAGCCTCTCCCTTATCATTCCCATTATCAGTTCTTCCACCTTCCGGGGGCTTTCCTGAAGCTCCGCCACCTCGTCCGGATTGGTGCGCATGGTATAGGCGCCGGCATCCTGGATTCTCTTTTCCATTTCGTCCACTTCAGCTTCGGTCTCAAGAGTCATATTCTTGCCGAAGTAAAAGGCTTTGAAGCTGTTATTTTCCTGTTCGATAATGGGAACCAGTGATTTTCCGGTTAAATCACCACAGAACAGCAGTGCGTCTGCATCGTGCATCTTGGGGACGTTGAGCCACTTGCGCCAGACACTGTTGGCGCCGTGCACATCCGCGGAAAAGAATAATCTACTCACAATACCTCCTTATTCCGGTGGAATGTCCGAATATATCTTGCTGACATCCACACCCTCTTTTTTATTCTTGTTCTGCTGGATCACATAGACGATCAGACCGATCAGGATAACTCCGGTGAAGGTCAGCATCACCACCGGGGTGAAGTTTCTGAAGGCCATATAGATAAAGAACCATCCCACCAGAAAGGTGAAAGCGCCCAGTATGCTTATTACCGGGACCCCGCCGATTTTCCACCGTACCGGAGAACGTTCGTAGATATGGGGCTTATGATAGGGCAGGAGCATGGCACTTAATCCGTAGGGCCAGAAGATGAAGAAGGTGGTTATGGTCAGAATAGCCAGAATTACATTAACCGAAAGGGACATAAGTAAAACACCCAGCAGGACAAACAGGGCGTTGAGGTGTACCGCATTGGTGGGTGAGCCGGTTTTGCGGTTGACCTTGGAAAGTGCTTTGGGGAAGGACTTATCCATGGACATGGCAAAGGCCAGACGCGAATTTGCCAGGAAACCCGGCAGTATCGAGTTGGCAAACCACAGGGCTATGGAAACGGCTACCACCAGCCCGAACCAGACATTCTTCGAAATCGACATGAAATAGAATGGAACGGACGGCTTGACCACATCCCCCATTATCCCCTTGAGAGCATCCGGGTGATTGTCGTAGAGGTAATCGTAGGAACCTATGAAGTCGCCGAAAGCTCTGTATGCCGCTGTTACAATGATAACGTAGAATAGACCGACAAAGAGCACCCCGATCATAAAGCCCCTGATCATGGATGTCTTGGGAGTTTTGATCTCGCCTCCGGCGTAGTTGATACCGGTGATGGAGGCATAGGCCCATACAACCACCAGTAAAGCGCTGACAGTGGAAGGAAAAGAGAATTCACCGCTCTGCCAGCCCAGCTCCGCCGCCTTCTGCTGGATGGCCTGGAAGGTGCCTGCTCCCCAGGTCTGGTTGAAAGCTGAAGAAACGCTTCCCATGTCGCCGGAGAAGAAAAACCAGATTACGGCTATCACAGTTCCCACCAGAGGAATGAAGAAAGCGACCCGCATTATATTCTTTACTTTTCTGATACCGGTATAGGCTATATACCAGAAAAATACTGTCCACAGAACCCCCCCGATGGTTTGCCCCAGAGCGGTCTGCATTGCAGCTCCCGCTTCAGCCAGCCAGCCAATCCCGCCGCTTAAGGCAGCGGTGGAGAATCCCGAGCCGATCACTCCCACCACCAGATATCCCAGCACACCGCTGGAGATACCATACCCGATGAACAGCAGCCAAGAGCTCATATAACCTATGGTGGGGCCCAGCACCCTGCTTACCGCTATGTACAGCCCTCCGGAACGCGGCATAGCTGCGGAGGTTATCGAAATAAGCAGCATTATTGGAATGAAGATGGCCAGTCCCAGCAGGAAGGCAAGAGCAATGTTTGCTCCCGGAAAGTCAGCCGCGGTGGACACGGAGTAGAACATCACCCCCGAAGCCGCCGGGCCCGCTACCACAAAGATAAAAACATCCAGCCAGGAGAGCTCCCTGACCAGTCCCGATGCCCGTCTGGTAAATATTACTCCATCTTGCATTTATCGACCTCCTCTGGAAGTTATATAATTCATATGCTTTAATACTAAAGGCATTTCACACATTAATGAAGGATAAATTCAGACAAAGAGGGTTTTCATCTGATCACCCTCTGAGACATTGAATCCGCCGTGGCGGTTGACGGACCCGCCGGGATGCTGCCGGCCGGCGGGGTAGACCCTTCTGTGATATTTGAGACGGTCATCGATACAGGATAAATGAATGTAAGGTTCCGGAACTGAAACCGGAATTATGCTGGTTCATTGTTTTCGTGCTTTTCCTCTTCCTTCAGGGAGGGAGATATCCTTGTCTGCTCCCTGTCTATCATCTTTTCGAAATTATCCAGGGGCGGGTTTATCTCTTTCTTGATGTACTTGCTGCTCATCAGTCTCAACAGGGCGGAGTAGTTAACCCTGAACTTTATCAGGTCGCCCACATTCAGTCCTCCGGTATGGTCGCCGATACTGACCACGGTGATATCGCTGCTGGCGCCCACGATCCGGTGGTTGGGATCTATGGGGGTGAGCCCGGAGAGGGCGGTGTCGAGCTCCCCTATATTGATCAGGGCCCGGTAGCCCCGTTCACCGGGGGAGTAGCCCTGATCTTCCTCATCCTTCTCGAAGGGGGTGGTTTCAGAGGAGGTCTCCACTTGCGGGGTCATCCTCTTCTCCTTGATCTCCACGATCTCCGCCTCCAGCAGAATGGCATCGGAGCGGTAGCCGGGCAGGGTTCCTCCATTTATCAGATCGGTTCCCAGGAATATGGCTTCTCCTATCCGGAAGTGGTTGATCGCCTTGGGCATTTCCTTGTTGAGCAGCAGGGGCAGGGAGGCGGTGGACCCTCCCGATATGAGGGGAAGCTTCCTGTCGAATTTAAGCTCCAGCAACTCCCGGTAGAGGGCCAGCTGCATGAACTGGTCGTTGGAGGGCACCACACCGGCCAGACAGCCCAGGTTACTCCCTATTCCGATAACATTGATATTGGAGAGTTCGAACACATGCTGGTAGAACTTTATCAGGGTGCCGGGAAGTATTCCCTCCCGCAGGTCGCCCAGTTCGATCATTATTATTATGTTGTGTATCTTATCCTTGCGCCCGGCCTCCTCATTGAGCGCTTCGATGATCCCGGTCTCACTGTTCAGGCTGATGTCGGCCAGTTCCACCACATCCGGTATGGAGGAGTAGTTGGGTACCCTCAGATACCACGACTCGAAGGCGGGCAGCAGGTCTTCTATTACATGAAGATTGGATATTCTGGAATCCCCTATCGATTCAACTCCCATCAGCTTCAGCGCCTTTATGGTCTTCTTGTGGCCGCACAGAACCTTGGTGACCAGGGTCCATCTGCCTCCGTGCAGCCGCATCAGGTCATTGGTAAGAGTCAGATTATATTTGAGCGGTTCCAGGTTTATCACTACTCTGTTCATTTTTTATATCTCATCTCCCTGTATTTACTGGTCATTCCCATGCTTTCATAGAACTTTACCGCCGGATTGTCGTGTTCCACATGTAATTTTATATCCCCTTCGGTATGCTCCGCCACCTTCCGGAACATCTTCTTCCCCACTCCCCTGCGCCTGGCATCGGGGCTGACTGCAATATAGAGCAGCAGATTCTCGGGCACAAAACCGGTCATCCCGGTGGTAAGCATAACCACGGCTCCCAGAGGCTTTTCATCCTCCCCGGCGATTACTACAAAACCGCTGTTCATATCATCCGGGGTGAGAGATTTCTTGATCCCTGCGGCTACCTCTTCCCTGGGATCTTCGTAGGGTTTGAGGCTTTCATACAGGAAATCGGTCAGCCCCCGGAAATCTATCCATGAGGGGAAATCGTCCATATTTTCAACTATGTGAATGTTCAAGTTGTCTCTCCCTTCAGATTGCGGAAGGAGGCAGCCGATTTATTCTTCTGGCGGGCCTTAACCTTCGTTCTCTTATTATGGCGGGTGGAGAAATGGGGAGGGTAAATAAGGGCCTGCCTGTTCCCTGTCGCCGGCTTTTCATTATTATAATTATCTGCCACCCTGTACAACTTCCTTCAGTCAACCCTCCGGCATTACCGGCTTCTCTCCGGCAATGACATTATGCCTTATTACCCGGCGGGGCAATTTTGCATCATTTCATTAAACCGGAATATTCAGTTTATCAAGCGCTTTTGAATTCATTATAGGGTATAGCCGGCGGGAGGGTCAAACCTTTATTCCCTCTCTCAGAGAGGAATCCAGGGCATTCTCCGGCTGGAAGTCCTGAAGGTGGTGGGGGGAGCCGGGGGGAACCATCTTCTGTATGGCCTGTATATCCTTCTCTGACATCAGTGGTTTCACCACGGTGGTTCTGAACTCGTGCTCCACACCGCTTTCTGATATCAGGGTGATACTTTCCTGTATCCTGTCTGTGTTCACCCTTACCCCTGCCAGGCGGTGATAGGATTCCAGGGGGGCTTTAAGGTCCATGGCTATGAAATCGACCAGATTCCTGTCCAGAAGCCTGCCTATAACACCGGGAAGGCTACCGTTGGTGTCGAGCTTTATCTCCAGGTCGAATTTTCTAAGCTCCTCCAGAAACTCTGCGATATCCGGCTGGATGGAAGGCTCCCCTCCGCACATTACTATTCCGTCCAGGCGGTTGCCTCTGGGTCTGATAAATTCGAATATCTCCCCTTCCGGAATATAATCTCCATCCGGCCTCTCCCTGCCTATAAGATTGCCATTGTGGCAGAAGGGGCATCTGAAGTTGCATCCCTGGGTAAAGATTACCGCAGATACCCTTCCGGGAAAATCGCTCAGGGAGAATGGGGTAAATCCGCCGATAAGCATGATTAATTGGCCTGGTTGTCTATGGAGTAGTTCTTCCTCAACTCGAATTCAGCCTGCTTGCCCTCATTCCACTGTTCCACCGGCCGGAGGTAACCAACCACCCTGGAGTAGATTTCGGTCTTTTCCCCGCACCTGGGACAGCTGCTCTCCCTGCCCCGGATATATCCGTGGGCGGGGCAGATGGAGAAGGTGGGGGTCATGGTGAAGTAGGGGAGGTGGTAGTTGGTACAGATCTTTCTGACAAAGCTCTTTACCGCTCCCGGGTCTGAGCTGGCTTCACCCAGAAAGATGTGCATTACTGTTCCGCCGGTGTAGAGGGTCTGCAGTTCATCCTGCAGGTCCAGCACATGGTAGATATCGTCGGAGAAGTTGACCGGAAGCTGGGTGGAGTTGGTGTAGAATGGCTCCGTATCCGGGCTGTCTTCCAGTTCATGATTGGCGCTCTTAACGCCGGGATAAAGTTCCTGGTCCAGCCTGGCCAGCCGGTAGGTAGTTCCCTCTGCAGGGGTGGCTTCCAGGTTGTAAAGGTTTCCGCTATCCTGCTGATAGCTCATCAGACGTTCCCGCATGTGGTTCATCACCCTGGTGGAGAATTTGATTCCCTCCTGTTTGCCGATATTCTTCCCCAGCAGGTTGGTGCAGGCTTCGTTCATCCCCACCAGCCCTATGGTGGAGAAGTGATTCTGCCAGTATTTACCAAACCTCTCCTTGACGTTGCGCAGATAGAACTTGGTGAAGGGGTAGAGATCGTTTTCGGTGAAGTGCTCGAGCACCTTGCGCTTGGTTTCCAGGCTGCTGCGGGCTTTCTCCATAAGGGTGTCCAGGCGGTTGAGAAAGTCATCTTCGTCTGAGGCCAGGTAGCCCAGCCGGGGCATGTTCATGGTTACCACCCCGATGGAGCCGGTCTGGGGATTTGCTCCGAAAAGCCCCCCTCCGCGCTTCTCCAGGGTGCGCAGGTCCAGTCTGAGCCGGCAGCACATCGACCTGGCATCATCGGGGGACATATCCGAGTTGGTGAAGTTGGCGAAGTAGGGGATACCGTACTTGGCGGTTACCTCCCACAGCCGCTCGATCCCGGGGGCATCCCAGTTGAAGTCGGAGGAGATATTATAGGTGGGTATGGGGAAGGTGAACACCCGCCCCTTGGCATCGCCCTCCGAGAGCACCTCCAGAAATGCCCGGTTGAACATGTTCATCTCCTCCTGGAAGGCTCCGTAGCTCTCCTTCTGAGGTTCTCCCCCTATCACCACCGGGTCGTTAACCAGGGTGGAGGGAGGCTGCAGATCCAGGGTGACATTGGTAAAGGGTGTCTGGAAACCCACCCTGGTGGGCACGTTGACATTGAACACGAACTCCTGCAGGGCCTGCTTTACCTGATCGTAGTTCAATCCGTCGTGGCGTATAAAGGGGGCCAGCAGGGTGTCCAGGTTGGAGAAGGCCTGCGCTCCGGCCGCCTCTCCCTGGAGGGTATAGAAGAAGTTTACTATCTGGCCCAGGGCGGTGCGGAAGTGTCTGGCCGGCGAGCTCTCTACCTTGCCGGGAGCTCCCTTGAATCCGCACATCAGAAGATCACGCAGGTCCCAGCCCACACAGTAGACCGACAGCAGGCTTAGGTCGTGAATGTGAAAGTCCCCCCGGTTGTGGGCCTCCCTTATCTCGGGGGTGTATATCTTGTTAAGCCAGTATGTCTTGCTTACTTCGCTGGAGATGTAATTATTAAGTCCCTGAAGGGAATAGGACATGTTGCTGTTCTCTTTTACCTTCCAGTCCAGCTTATCCAGGTAGCTGTCGATCAGATTGAGGTTGGCCTTCTTTACCATCTCCCGGTTGCGGGCATGCTGGTCGCGGTAGAGGATGTATGACTTGGCGGTTTTTTTGAAAGGTGAGGCCAGCAGTACCTCTTCGACCATATCCTGAATCTCCTCCACCGACGGGATTTCCGAACTCAGCGCTGTCTGCGCCAGGGTCAGCACCCTCATGGTAAGAAGTTTGGCCGTATCCTCGGAGAACTCTCCGCTAGCCCTTCCCGCTTTGATCAGGGCCCCGGTGATCTTGGAAGCGTCGAACGATACTATCCGGCCGTCGCGCTTTACTATATTGGAGAACTGCGGACTTGTGTTTTTCTCATATAGGTTTCTGATATCCTGGGAAGATACTTCCATGGCCAAACTCCTCTGATCTGGTGGACTAAGAAGGTCAAAGGCGAAATATTGTATGAGGAGTCCCGGATTGTGGGTCGCTCCCGCTCGCAGTGACTGGCCCGCTTTTCCGTTGAAGTTGCTTAAATCATCACCACGGCAAGACCCAATATATTGGGGCTTCTAAAATATGTCAACACTAAATATTGGAAATCTTAATCTTTTTTTAACACTTCCGGTATCTCCTGGCGTAACCGCAAGTTATAAGCTGGAATCAGCCGGGTACCGGAATCAAGACATTTTTCACTGGAAATTATTTCAGTATTTGTTAAATTTAAGAACGGAAAGTTCGGGACAGTTCTGGTCATTTTAATCATTAAACACATATTTAAACGGTTTGATTTTGAAGATTCATGATATGAAATATATCTGGTAGTTATGTCAGCAAGGAATAACGGAGGGGGATGTATATGAATAACCAGTCTGGAAACATTCTGTTCATAGACGACGATGATATAATACGGGAGGTTATCCCCAGGTTGATCGGGAAGCTGGGGTACGGGGTGGATACCGCCTCAGGTGTGGAAGAATCGGTCGAGAAGTACAGGGAGGCCTTCCGCACCGATGGAAGTTATGATGTGGTGATCGTGGATCTCTTCCTGGGAGCCGGGGTGGGAGGTGTCACAGCAGCCAGGAGGATTCTGGATATCGACCCCCGGGCCAGTATTATCGCCTCCAGCGGGGACAGTCAGCACAAGGTGATGAAAAACTACCGCAAATACGGTTTCTCCGATGTGATAGTAAAGCCCTACACCGCAGCCGAACTGGGGGAGAAGCTGGGGGAGTTTGTAAAGCCTCGGGGTTGACGCCGGCGAGGTTTAATATTCTGCAGCGGCCATTCCGCCGGCAGGTGCCGGCCGCAGCGCAGGCTCTGTTTTTCATCTGTTTGCATTTCAATGTCATGTTGACGAACCGGCTGTTGGCGAGTATATTAGAGGGCTGGAAAGGAAATATCGATATCGACACCACCTCCGGGGTGGTGTTTATATCCTGCAGCCGGTTTGCTAAGGGTTATTCTGCAGGAATTATGCGCCTGTAGCTCAGCTGGATAGAGCAACGGACTTCTAATCCGTAGGTCGCAGGTTCGAATCCTGCCAGGCGTATTCTCTTTTTCCTTGCAGCCGGCCGCGCTGTTAATTAAAATTCAGACAGTTGTGGTGGGCATAGCTCAGTTGGTAGAGCCCTGGATTGTGGATCCAGTTGTCACGGGTTCGAATCCCGTTGTCCACCCCAATTTTTATTCTGGGTGTATAAAGCCTCGTAATCGGTATTAGAATCAGAGACTTGGGCAGGTTCGAACCGTTTGTGTAGGTTTTGTACTTCTGGAGCTATTCCTTGGAAGAGAGCGAGATTTTTATCAATTTGAATATGAAGTTGCTTGTCCTTAAGGATTAGGTTCGAACCTAAACATGAGAGTATATACCTTTTATCCTCTAATGTGCCGGTTTCGAATCGTTTTTTAGCTGTTTGAGCAAAAGAAAACATATCTTCAGCCCGGTTGAGCCAAGTTTCAATGCGGTTTTGCGTATCCGCGATTAGAGCCTCATATTTCTGTTTTTCCTGTATTAAATTATTTTTCTTGCAGATGTATTCCTCAGCGCTTATTTCATCATTAAGGCGCATGTTAAAAAGTGAGTCTAATTTTCTATTGCATACATCAAGGTTCTGTCTATATGCCTGAGTGATTTTCTCGCGATCAACACTTTCTTTAGAATGCTCTTCTTTAAGTTGTTTTATTGCCCACTTCCTAAACTGTATTGGTATGGATATCTTCCCCAACACATTAAGAATTTGGTTCTCGAGTTCCTCAGAACGTATATATGGTTGAGAGCAATTCTTTTTTATCCTTTTTGTACAATGATAATAAATGTAATGATGTGTATTGCCATTTTTCTGTTGTTTCGTTTTTTCCTCAGCAGTAATAAGTGCTCCACATTCTCCGCAACGTATGAGGCCGGTGAAGGCGAAAACATGGATCTTTGCTCTAGGATTACTCCTACTAGCGATAATCCTTTGCGCCAAGTCAAAGTCATTCTTGGAAATCATTGGCTCATGTTTGCCTGGATAAACATCGCCATTCCATCGAAACGAGCCGTAATAGAAGGGATTACGAAATAGCCGATAGAAGTTAGTGCGAGAAATCCTGCTACCTTTGCTATTTTTAAGGCCGATTTCTTGGGCAATTTCAAAAAGCTGTTCAATAGAACAGCGCTTCTCCAATAGTATCGTCCACAACTTCTTCATTATTGGGTATGAAATGGGATCAGGGTAAATAGGCGGTTTATCTGGCTGATTATATTTATTATTGAGATATCCAACTGGTGGCTTGTGTGGAAGCCAACCCTGCTTAATTTTATTTCTTTGTCCTCTTTTGGTGTTAGCGCTTAAATCAAGGATAAACTGATTCGCCATTCCAAACTCTAGATTCATCATCAGGACATTATCTGTTGGTAGATAGCTGCGTTTAAAAGTCTGAATATGACGGATGATTGATTTCTGAAGCAACCAGTTAATTTTACCACCGTCAATGGGATTACGTGCCAGACGGTCCAGTTTCCAACAAATTATTCCCTCAGCATACCCTTTTTGGATATATTCGATCATTAAGTTAAATACTGGTCTTCCGGGAGCCTTAGCAGATTTCTCTTCAGTGAAAATTTCAACAATTTTTAAATTCATCTGTTTGGCTAGATCCGTCAGTTCTTCAACCTGGGAAGAAACAGAAGCGACTTGCTTGTCTTCATTTTCAGAAGATTTCCTGGCGTAAAGAAAATATCGGTTAGACTCATTTTTCATTATTTCTCGATTTTGTTCATGAGCTTAGTTAGTTCCTGTTGCGGAAAGAAGATATAGAAAAAACATGCCTGATCCTTT
>CAZTHK010000014.1:0-119592 GCA_964613215.1 uncultured bacterium
CAGTTACGCTTCTGACACTCCAGGTATAGAATACCAGGTTGGCCAGAGGCAGATCACGGTAGGTCTTGAATCTCAGGGTTGCGCCACCCAGATTGGGCAGATCCGCTGTGGGGATGTCAGCATCCTGAACGTCATCATTATTGGTACTGTACTTGGTTATGTCGATCTCGGGTGAGATCACATCTTCGCTCTGGCAGGGAGCTTCCAGACCGCCTCCGCCTTCACAGAACGGTGTGTCGAAAAGGCCGGGATAGCTGGTGCTGGGCTCGGGTGATCCGACAAAGAATACTATCTGGGTACCGAAGTTGTCGGCACACGGATCCTTGTCGGTCAGAGCAGTCTGCAGTCCGGAATATCTTCCGAATGCATCTTCGGGCTTGGCCTGCCAGAAATCGGTGCCGGTACCGCAATCGGTTCCATCTTCGAAGTCCTCGAAGTCAATGGTACCGGTTACGTCTGATACTGAAATGGAATCCAGTACAACCGCACCATCGGTATCCCACAGACCATCCTCGTCACTCCAGGCTCCATCGGAGATGAAGTGGAAACGAAGCTTGGTCTTGGCCTGGGTCAGAGAAAGAGTGGATGTAACAATCGTATCTACTCTTCCGTCCCAGAGCCCGCCATCTTCTAACTGAACCCAGTTTCCACCACCAGCGTCGTATTCAACGGCGGTCTGGTCGTAGTCTGGTTCAGAATCGAAGAAGGCGTGGTAGGATAAGGTAATCTGGCCTTCAAAAGCGAAATCATTGGATACCAGCATCTGGTTCCAGCCGTTACCATAACCCGGAGCAGCAGCCCATGAGCACATGTACTCGAATGGGAGCCCACAGAGTGTAACAAGCGGATCACCATATGCATGGGCACCGCACCACATTGAGTAGCTACCCTCTATGGGAGCACCCAGCTTTCCGGAGAATCCAGTTTCCAGAAAGTCTTCAATGTGGAAGAAAGTATCGATCTGGGCCGTGTTATCAACACGAGTCCAGCCCTGCCAGTTATTGGTCTCGAAGTCAAACCAGACAAGGTGATAAGTATCAGCAGCAGCCGAGGTCTGGAGGTCGCGAATTCCCTGATCCATCAACATGGGATCCTTGAATTCGTTTTCATCCCAGGCCCTCATTGGCTGCATATCCTGCCGGTTTACATCGCGCGCCGACACCGAGCAGACCAGCGTTGCAAGCAGGGCAACGCCCAGTAATAGCACTAAGGCTTTTCTCATCGTTTATTCCCCCCATCGTATAGAGAATAAACCCAAATTAGAAACGAATTTAATCTGGAAGTGATAATTTAACCTCGCGGCGCGTGAGCCCAACTCTACAATGATTTCACCTCCATTTTTCTAATGGACTCTGGTTTGCGCCACATTGAAAAGGTTTCCTCCGTCAGAGATTCTTTGTGTCGAGCAAGTAATATCTCCAAACGGCGGTCGGCGGTTGAAACCTTGAGGACCGGCCGAGGACTCTCCTTAACCGGTTGATTCAGAATCACTTCCGAACCTAGATGATCTGGCACTTCCCCGCTCTGTTGTTCATCATTCCGGGTAAAAGCCCCGACGGGTTTTTGCCATCTATCATTTAGCAACTGTTACTATATCATAAATTTAAAAACATTTCTACAAAAAAATTGAAAAAAAGGGGGTTAAATGGATTGCATATACGGCTGCCAGTATTTATCATAACGGAGAAAAATTTTCAGGCTGGTGTAGCTCAGCTGGTAGAGCAACGCATTCGTAATGCGTAGGTCATCGGTTCGAGTCCGATCACCAGCTTATTTATATGATCAAGGAAGGAATGTAACGCCAGTCCGGATTGCACCTGCCGTCAGGGTAACCGCTGAACGGGGCTATGAGTAAAATTACCGGGATGAAATTATCCGCTTTGCAGTTATTTTCTCCAATAATTTACAGATAATTTAAATTCAGTGGGTGAAATCACTTGCTTTATAAGGGGGAGTGGTTTATATTGTTGCCGTTTAAACCAATCCCGGACAGTTTTAGATCCGGGATAAGCAGTTGGATACGATATTTTTATTGCCTGAGATGGAGAGAAATTATCGTAATGTCCGGGGAGCGATCGCCCTCGAAGGAATCACCGGTAATACGGGTCAATATTGAATGGTGCAAGGGATGTGGGATCTGTGTTGCCTTCTGCCCCAGGGATGTACTGGAGCTGGAGGACGGCAAGGTCAAGGTAGCCAGGCCCGAGGATTGCATAGATTGCAAGCTCTGTGAACTCCGGTGTCCTGACTTTGCAATTACAGTGGAATAGAAGGACCCGCATAATGGGTGGGTCCTTTTTTTATTGCTGTGTACAATGGCAGGCATTTTACAATAGAGGCAAGCACAGGTTAACGCCCCTTATAAGGAGGCGATTGTGGTGAAGCAAGCAATGTCCGGAAAGATGAAAATGATGCAGGGGAATCAGGCCTGCGCCGAAGGCGCGCTGGCGGCGGGTTGCAGATTCTTCGGAGGTTATCCCATTACCCCATCCTCTGAGATAGCGGAATGGATGAGCATTAAATTGCCCCGGGTGGGGGGAAAGTTTATACAGATGGAGGATGAGATAGGAGCAATGGGAGCGGTTATCGGAGCCTCCCTTACCGGCGTCAAATCCATGACCGCTACCTCAGGCCCGGGTTTCAGCCTCAAGCAGGAGAATATCGGCTACGCTGCAATGACTGAAGTCCCCTGTGTAGTAGTTAATGTACAGAGGGGTGGTCCCAGCACCGGTATGCCCACCTCGCCGTCGCAGATGGATGTTCAGCAGGCCAGATGGGGAACCCATGGTGATCACAGTATCATCGCCATTACCGCCTCCTCCGCACAGGAGGCCTATCAGCAGACCATCCGGGCATTCAACCTGGCTGAGAAGTATATGACTCCGGTCATCCTCCTGCTGGATGAAATCGTGGGTCATACCACCGAAAGGGTGAAGATTCCGGACAGAAGTGAATATCAGCTGGTGGAGCGAAAAAAACCATCCCTTCCTCCCGAGGAGTACAGCCCCTATTGTAAAACCGATGACTGCATTCCGGTACTGGCACCCTTCGGCAGCGGATACCGTTACAATGTTACCGGGCTGTGCCATGATAAGACCGGGTTTCCCACCAATGACCCCAAAAAGATCGAGAGCCTCATCCTGAGATTATCCCGGAAGATAGAAATGCACCGGGAAGATATAGTTGAGGTTAAACCATACCGGCTGGAGGATGCGGAGATTGCCCTGTTTGCATATGGCTCGGTTGCCCGTTCCGCCCGAAGCGCTGTTGATATGTGCCGGGAGGAAGGGATAAAGGCCGGCCTGTTCGAACCCACCGTCCTCTGGCCCTTTCCCGAAGAACTGGTACTTGAGATGTCCCGGCGGGTGGAGGCAGTGGTGGTGACCGAGATGAATCTCGGGCAGATGGCCCGGGAGGTTGAAAGAGCCGGCAGATGCCAGGCGGAAGTACACAGGTTAAACCGGGTGGACGGAGAACCTATTACACCCCTTCAGATTGTTGACAGGGTAAAGGAAGTGATCTGAATGTTCGATTATCTCCATTATCTCAGAGAGCGCAATTTCCCCCATATATGGTGTCCCGGATGTGGTGACGGTATCATTCTGAAGACCCTGATAAGGGCCATAGATAAGCTGGGACTGGCCCGTGATGAGATGGTAATGGTTTCCGGTATCGGATGTTCCAGCAGAACACCCGGATATATAGATATCAACACCCTTCATACCACTCATGGGAGAGCTCTGGCCTTTGCCACCGGGGTGAAGCTGGCCAATCCCGGGCTGAAGGTTATCGTGGTTACCGGAGACGGCGATGCCACCGCAATCGGGGGCAATCATTATATACACGCTGCCAGAAGGAACATAGACCTTACCGTGCTCCTCTACAACAACTGGATCTACGGAATGACCGGGGGGCAGTGCTCTCCCACCACACCCCCCATGGGGAAAGCGTCTACAGCTCCATACGGTAACAGGGAGCCGGCCTTTAATATATCCGATCTGGCCGTCTCAGCAGGGGCTTCATATGTGGCCAGAGGGGATGTCTACCATGTTCAGAAACTGGAGAAGCTTATTACAGCGGCAATCCAGAAGAAGGGATTTTCCCTCACCGAGATACTTTCTCCCTGTCCCACCGCATACGGCAGAAGAAACAAAATGGGGGATCCGGTAAAGATGATGGAGTGGCTGAAGGAAAACGCCATACCCCGGTCCCGGTACCAGAAGCTTACCGGGGAGGAGAGAGAGGGCAAATTCAGCACCGGAGTTATAACGGATGTGGAGAAGAAGGAGTATACGGAGGAGTACCAGAAACTAATCGATTCGCTACAGGAGAAGTAACCATGGACAGGCATGAAGTACGTTTCAGTGGAGCGGGGGGCCAGGGTCTGATTCTGGCAGGAAAGATCCTGGCTGAAGCGGTAGCTATTTACGATGATAGAAATGCAGTTCAGACACAGAGTTATGGTCCCGAAGCCAGGGGAGGAGCCAGCAAATCCGAAGTAGTGATAAGTGAAGGAGAAATAGATTATCCCAAGGCCATGAACCTGGATGTACTTCTCTCCCTGACCCAGGAATCCTGCGATAAGTATGTGGCAGATCTAAAGGATGAAGGTATCCTTATAGTGGATTCCGATAAGGTGTCCAGAATACCGGAGGGCAGATTCAAGGTTTACTCAGCTCCTATTTCCAGGATTGCCAGGGAAAGGGTGGGCAAGCTGGTGGTGACCAACATTGTCGCACTGGGTATCTTTATCCAGATTTCAGGGTTTGCATCCAGGGAATCAACCGAGGAAGCTATCAAGTCGAAGGTCCCCAGGGGAACCGAGGAATTGAATATTAAGGCTTTTCACGAGGGGATCGAAGAGGGCAAGAAGCTGATGGCTGCCTGATCTGTCCCGGAAAGACCGGAACTCTGTTTTAATATTTTTGCTGTGCTATGTTAGAATCAGAGTGGTGATAATTTTGAAGGAGGTTAATGGATGAAAGAGAAAATTACCAAGGAGGAACTGATAAAGAAGGCGGAGAAACCGGGAAAGGATGCCATGCGGCTGCACCCTTTTTATAAGGGTAAGATCAAGGTCATGCCCAAAGCCTGTATCAGGGACTTTAACGATTTTGCTATCTGGTATACTCCCGGAGTGGCCAAACCCTGCCTGGATATCAGGGATAATCCTGAGAAGGTGTTCGAGCATACCAACAAAGCCAATTTCATTGCAGTGATATCGGATGGTACCAGGGTGCTGGGACTGGGCGATATAGGACCGGAAGCCTCCATGCCGGTGATGGAGGGGAAGGCCCTGCTGTTTAAATACCTGGGTGGAGTGGATGCCTTCCCGGTTTGTCTGGATACCAGGGACCCGGACGTGTTTATAGAGACGGTTAAACTTCTTCAGCCTTCCTTCGGAGGATTCAATCTGGAGGATATATCCCAGCCCAAGTGTTTCCGGATACTGGAAACCCTGAGGAAGGAATGTCATATTCCGGTGTGGCATGACGACCAGCAGGGTACTGCCGCGGTGACAGTAGCAGGACTTTTCAATGCCCTCAAGATAGTGGGCAAGGATATTTCCAAGGTGAATGTAACCATGGTGGGGGCCGGTGCTGCCAATATCTGTATTGCCCGGATGATTATACAGGCGGGGGTAACTCCTGAAAATATAATAATGTGTGACAGTAAGGGTATACTCCACCGGGGCCGTACCGAACTGCAGGAGAAGTACAGGGAAAAGTGGGAGATGGCACAGAAGACCAACGGTGAAGGCAGAACCGGGGATGTCCCCGATGCCATGGAGGGAGCGGATGTGCTGATAGCGCTCTCCAAACCAGGTCCCGATACCATAAAGAAGGAATGGATAGAGCGGATGAACAAGGATGCGGTGGTGTTCGTTTGTGCCAATCCCATACCCGAGATATGGCCCTGGGAGGCCAGTGAGGCGGGGGCGAGGATAGTGGCCACCGGCCGGAGTGATTTCCCCAATCAGGTGAACAATTCACTCGGTTTCCCCGGAATATTCAGGGGGACCCTGGATGTAATGGCAGAGACCATAACCGACGAGATGTGTGTGGAGGCGGCCAGGGAGCTGGCCAAGACCGCAGAGGACAAGGGATTGAGGGAGGATTATCTCGTTCCCACCATGGATGAGTGGGAGGTATTTCCCAGGGAAGCAGCATCGGTGGGAAGAAAGGCTATAGAACAGGGAGTGGCCAGGCTGGATCTTACCTGGGATGAGCTGTTTGCCAAGGCCGAGAAGACTATAAAGAAATCCCGGGAGGAATTTCATAAACTCCAGGACGAGGGTTTCATCGAACTGCCGGATAAGTAAAGATTTCTCATCCGGTACCGGAAATTTCAATGTACAGAGTAGCGCCACCCCCCGGGGTGGCGCTACTTTCAGGGGGGGGAAAGAATTATTATTTGGATATTTCATTATCAAACTTGATGATTTTATTATATGGATATCTTGCCGGTGATTTTGATTAACCGGTGCCTTTCGGTACAGCGAGTTGATGGTAAAATCCGTATCACTCCTCCTGTCATGGCAACTGTCAATGTGTTGCTGGTCATTATAGCTTAAAGCGTTGATTGTCAACAAGTAAGGTGATTCTGGATTTTTCCTGGCAATTCTGTTAGATTATTCTGTGAAAATATGTGTGCCGGATACGGGTTCAGTAGCAGGAGTTGAGATGATAACATCAGGATATGGTACATACAGGATGGTGATATATCGATGAACAGGTGCATGTTGATAATAATCTCAGTGACAGCTATGGTATTTTATTCTTCTGATTCTGCCCTGGGAGGAGAAACAGACAGCATAAGAGTGTTGACCGAAAAGGTGGATTCGCTCCGGAAATCTGTGGGTGAACTGAAAGAGCAACTGGAGAAGATTGACCGGCCGGGGGGGAGGGGATGGCGCAGCCTCGTCAGGGGAGAGATCAGGCCCTGCCGGCTATCATCAGAGGGAGAAAGACCTTACAGATTCCGGAATGACCGGGCCAGGAGGAGATGGGTAAATGCATTGCCGGAGACGGGTAAGGAGCAACCGGGGGAATTATATCTCAACGGGGGAGTTACAACCATACTGCAGGGCAATCCGGATGACCGGAACGGATACCTGGCCGGAGCCGGCTCCTTCGATATATATGCTCATACCACTCTGGGTTCCCATACTCTGCTGTTCATCGATCTGGAGGGTATAGGGGGAAGAGGAGCGGATTATTTCTCTCCAACCTCTTCAGGGTTGAATGACGATGCCGGTTCATACCGGTCAGAAGATGGTATCGACCGGATCAATGTCCTGGAGGCCTGGGCTGAATTTGATTTCTTTGAGCAGAGACTCAAGGTTACTGCGGGAAAGATAGATCTGACCAACTATTTCGACAACAGTGACTATGCCAATGACGAGACCACCCAGTTTATAAGCGGTGCCCTGGTAAACAGTTCTGCTCTGGCAGTTCCGGATAATTCAGCAGGGGTGAGGGCAAAGACAACCCTGCTGGAGGGATACTACCTTCAGCTGGCGCTGGCCAGCTGTGATAACGCGGGAGGAGACCTGCTGGAGGGAGTATTGGGTATTGGAAGTGTAGGGGTGAGACTCTTTCCGGACTCCGGCCACCATGCCAACCTGAGGCTGTACCTCTATCAGCACCCCTCGGAGAGGGAAGAGGCGGGATATGGAGCGAGCTACGACCAGCTGATCATAGGTAATTTCGGTATCTTCGGCCGTTATGGAAGAAATACCGGCAGCCTGGCGGATTACCATGGAACCCGTTCGGCCTGGAGTGCGGGACTAAATTACTCCAGCCAGCTTTACGGATGCTCCACCGAAGCGGGAATAGCCTACAGCGAGAGCCGTCACAGTGATAAAAGCCTGAAGGATGAAAAACTGATGGAGGGCTACTACCGGTTCGGATTCAATGAATGGATATATCTGTCCCCTCACCTCCAGATAGTTCAGAACCAGGAGGGTTCATCACAGCGGTTGACCGTGGTGGGGCTGCGCACCCACTTCTGCTTCTGATTTTGGGAAGAGGGCACTGCCTGCCGGACGGCGGAATCAAACCTCGCCGGATCACTAACATCCCAGCAATATTTTCCGGGCAGGGGGAAAATTTGGTTTTCCCCATCCCCGGGTATCTACCTATCATCCTTTGCAGCCATTACTGTAACCTTTATCCATCCTTCCCACCAAGTGGTTGAGTTGCTTGTAACTCCACCGATGTTTATCCGGCAAGTGGCAGATGTTTCTGCGGTGGTATATTAATTGCCGAATTCTCCTTTGAGATGGACTGAATCAGAAGATGCCGAGTAGAAGATATATGATGAGAAAAGGATGGTAGAGCTTTGAGAGATTATACAATAGATGGTCTTTTGGTGATAGCGATTCTAATGCTGGGGACGGTATTGCTTGTGCCTGCTTCCGCCGGTGCGGATAATGCCTGCCCCTATTACAGGCTTCAGGTATTGGTTCCCGGAGAGAGTCCTGCTCCCGGTACAGACGGTGGCAAAACGGGCACCCCCCAGCCTCAGACCGCCGGTGTTCCCTTTCAGGTATTGGTGAGGGCATGCGATTCCAGCTGGCGACTGAGGGATAATGTGAACCATGTGATGCAGCTCAGTTCCACCGACAGCAGCGCAGAGCTGCCCGCTCCCACAGCGCTCTGCAACGGGGAGGTTACCCTGGCAGTTACCCTCAACTCAGAAGGGGACTTTACCGTAACTGCACGGGACATTACCGATTATGAACATATCGAAGGAGTATCATCACTTATTACCGTTCGTCAGAGCGGGGTGCTGGGCGGGTTCAGTTTTTCCGGTATCGATGAAGACCTTACCGCTGGTGTTCCCCTCCGGGTTACCGTGAATGCGGTGGAGCCGGGAGGTGAAATATACACTGATTTTTCCGGAGAGGTCAAATTGAGGCAGATTACCAGTTACGGGTATGGACGGATCGAACCGGAGGAAATAGATCTGGAAGATGGTGAATGGAGTGGAAACATTACCCTGTACCTGGCTGATGTTAGCACCGGGCAGGATGGCAGGGGGAATTCATTCCTGATGGCCATGCTTCCGGATAATTCCGGGCTGAGGGGCACCAGTCCCACTTTCAGGGTCTATCCGGGAAATTACTCCAGGCTGCAGATTATACTGCCCGGTCAGGTGCCTGTTCCCGGTACCCCTTCGGGGATATCCGGTTCCATCGCTACCCAGGTAGCAGGTTGTGCTTTTCCGGTGGTTATCAGGGCCACCGATCAATACTGGAATCCCCTGGAACCAGCCAGCTCTCCCGCTATCAGGGTGGGTCTTGAGAGCAGCGACCCGGCTGCTGCCATCACTTCGCCGTACTCTCTGGAAGGACCGGCGGATACCTTCTCGCTCTCTCTGGGATCGGCCGGTATTCATACCCTCACCGCAGAGGATTATGATGATTCCTCCATTCTTCCTGTAACCAGCGAAGGTATTAAGGTAATAGGTATTGAGCCCAACTTCGTAATAGATGATTTACCCTCCCCGGTTACCGCAGGTGACTCGGTGGAGGTTAGCGTAAGGGTGGTAGATAATCATGGCCATCTGATACCGGAGTATAACGGTCAGGCCATACTGGCCGCCAGTACCGGCCCGGGATCTTTCGGGCCGGAGCATATATTGTTCAGCGGTGGCACCTGGACCGGCAATATGGTATTCCGCAGAGCGGTGGATTTGGTTACCGTCTCATGCTTCGATTATTCTTCCCCACCCAATACAGGAACAAGTAAAGCGTTCAGAGTGAAAGCGGCAGCTATGGCGGGGTTTCAGATTCTCCTTCCCGGGGAGAGCCCCCGGGGCGGGCTGGATCCTCCGGCAGAGGGCAGTCCGGTTGAACAGACCGCCGGAGCTGTCTTTCCGGTAACGGTAAGGGCGGTGGACCGGTTCTGGAACCGGGTGCCCGGTGTGGATGACAGTATAAAGGTTGAATGTGATAACGGATATTATCAGATCCCCGAAGAAATTGCAATGGGGGACGGATATGTCCGGGTTCCGGTTACCCTGTTTACTTCCGGAATGCACCGTCTCTCTGTATCAGATGTAAGTTCCCGGGAGGTTAATTCTCACCTCTCCTCCCGGCTTAAGGTGGTCCCGGGTGAGTACAGTAATATTATCCTGCTGCTGCCGGGTCAGCAGCTTCAGCCGGGTAGTGAGAGGGGATTGAAGGGAACTCCCCTGGATCAGTCGGTAGGCTATCTGTTTACCGTCCGGGCTGTTGCCACCGACAGCTGGTGGAATCCGGTAAACGGGATAAGTGACCTGGTTGCATTTTCATCCACCGATACCCTGGCTGAATTTCCTCCTCCCGCCCCTCTGGAGGACGGAAGTTCTGAGATGGAGATACGGCTGGGTTCGGGAGGATATCAGCAGATCATTCTCAGTAACCTCACCAGTCCGGGGATTCCGGAATATATGAACCAGGTACGCATGATAAACAACGGTTTTCATATCGAAGCTGAAGTTACTCCGGAGGTGGTAAGGGCGGGAGAGCCCTTCGTTCTGGAGGCCAGGGTGACTAACGATGCCGGAGCTGTAATGCAGGAGGTGAATTCAACCGCCTCCGTTCTGGCAAGAAACTCCTTTACCGCCAGGGAGGGAAGGGGAATTCTGCTGGCCGGGAAGATCCAGTTCAAGCGGGGACGCTGCAGGGTGAGACAGACCTATACCCATGCCGAACCGATCATTCTGGAGATCAAGAGCGATTACAGTGATGAACCGGGCGTTACCAATACCCTGGTGGTAAATCCGGGACCTCCGGATGGTATCGACCTCACCACCCCCGACTGGGTGGGGGGGAGAAGGAAAGCCCGGATCGTAGCGAAGATTAGCGATCAATTTGATAATGGCATCGCCGCAAGACCGGTGAGTTTTCAGCTGGTGAAGGGAGGGGGAAGGATATTAGAGAGTGATACCCTGACTGATGATACGGGACTGGCCGGAGCTGTCTTTCTCAGCCCTGAAGATCCGGAAACCGGTATCATCCGGGCGGTCAGTGACAGTTTCTCCGTGGATGCGGAGATCCGGACCGCTCTGGTCGATCCCGCTCTCCCGGGAGGAATTATTACCAGCTATCCCAATCCCTTTCATCCTGATGAAGGATCCACCACCATCGCCTACAAGCTGGATGCCGACTCGGAGGTGCTGGTAAGGATATTTACCCTGGCCGGGAGGCTGGTACTGGAAAAGACCTTTCCACCCGGCCGGGCCGGGGGAGCAGAAGGAATGAATCAGATCAGCTGGGACGGACGCAATGGGGAAGGGCGGATAGTTTCCAGCGGGGGTTATATAGCCATGCTGCGGGCGGTGCGCAGCGGTGAGACCATTCACTCCATGCGCAGAAGAATTGCAGTGGTTCGTTGATCATTGCCAGGGAGGCTGTTTAAATGAATTTAGTTATCAGAAGAAATGCAGGAGTTCTGTTGGTATTGCCGGTAGTGCTGTCTCTGGTGATGCTGTGGGTGATTCCAGCCGGAGCTGAAAGTGAGAGCGGTGGAGTACCGGGGGGATGGCTGTCGTCATACCGGGGAGCCCGGATAACCGGCCTGGGAGGAGCCTTCGTGGCTGTATCCGATGAGCCGGTAGGGGCCCTGTGGAACCCGGCCGGTCTGTCTCAACTGTTGCGTAACCAGGTCTTCTTCGAAACCGCCCGCTATTTTGAGGGCACCTCCATAAACGGCTTGAGCCTGGCTGTTCCTTCCGACCGGCTGCCCGATCTGGGAATTACTCTGATATCCCTCCGTTCGGGAGAATTCGAGAGGACCAATCAGTACAATGAGCATCTGGGCACCTTCCGGGAGAGTGATCTGGCCGTACTTGTTTCGGCATCCAGAAGGCTGCTGCCCTGGATCTCCGTGGGGACCAATATCAAGCTGGCCAGACAGAGCATAGCTGAATTCAGCGGTACCGGTGCCGGTCTTGATTTCGGAGTGATGCTGGATCTGACTCCCAGACTGAGGGTGGGCGCTTCCCTGCTGAATATGGGGGGACCGGCCCTGCAGCTGAGGGATTGCCGGGAAAGGTTTCCCTCCGAGTTCAGGGGAGGTTTCTCTTTCACCGTAATGGAGGGGAGGGGAATGATAACCGCAGAGATAGATCACTGTCCCGGATTTGAAACTACCGTCCACGGAGGCGGAGAAATGAATGTCTACCGCAACATGACCCTGAGGTTCGGCTTGAATGATCTGGATCCCAGCGGAGGCTTCACCTTCGACCTGGATGATCTGGAGCTGAGCTATGGAATGAAAGCCAGTGAACCGGGGATGATGCACTATTTCAGCATATCCTACCGGTTTGGTGGATTCTTTGCCTCCTCATCTGCCCGGCCTGAGGTATTTTCCCCCCTGGGCAGGAGGCCGTTCACCAGGTTCAAACTGGAATCCAGAATAAAGGAGGGAGCCAACCGGTGGAGTTTTACCATCCTGGATAAGGATGGCCGGCTGGTAAAGCAATTCGGAGGCAGTGGAGATCCCCCCGCCAGGCTGGTATGGGATGGAAAATCCGGTGAGGGGAGACCACTTCCCGATGGCAGGTATCATTACCAGCTGGTAGTAACAGACCGGCAGGGTCGGAAAATACCGGGAGAGGGGGGTATGGTGGAGATAGATACCGGGGGGACCGGTTCGGAACTCCCCGTTATTATAAGCAGGGATAATTAAATGTTCCTCCGGCATTTCCATATGGAAGGAATCACCCCACGATACGAGGTAGAGGATTTATGCGATTATTAAAGCTTATATTCGGCGTAGCAGTGATTGTGTGCCTGGTTGCGGGTTTCTGGGCAGGGGATACCATATCTGCTTCCGGGGATGGAGAGGTTTCTTCATGGGATCAGGGGGAAGTGTCGAAGTATCCCGGGGAAGAAGTTCTAAGGGCCCTGCTCTTCTCCGGAGCAAGAAAAGTGATGGCTGGGGATGATTGGAGTGGTGTTATAAGTTCAATGCCGGGAGATGAATTTTCCGGAGAGATTTACCCCGCAGTCAGATTCCTGGCAGCGGAGATGCATTACCGGGCAGGGCAGTACCAAAAGGCGGCCCGCAATTATGAATTTTCCCTGGAGCACTGCCACGCTTCCACCTGCCGGGATGACGCTGCTTTTGCATTTATAACCGCTATGGAGGCACGGGGAAATGACCGGGATGCTTCAGAGGAATGGGAGGATTGGCTGGATAGATTCCAGGAGAGTCCGCTGTTTCCCGAGGCCATGCTGGCCCGGGCCTGGAATGCCCTCCGGAGGGATGGGGGGAAAGAGGGGGAGGAAATTCTGGATGAATTGATTTCCAGATATCCATGGATGGAGAATGACAACCGGGTATCACTGGCCCGTTCGATAATATTATATAGCAACAGCAAATACAGAAAAGCCTTGGCTTTGCTGGAAGAACCGCCAGCAGGAGATTTTGAAGAGTGTAGAGCTGGAGATTTTATGCCTTCTCCCCGCAGAGGCAACGGTCCCGGTATATACCCCCTGAATATATCATTGTCACAGGATAGAGAAATCCGGGATTTCATGTCCGTAAAAGCAGACGTTTTTCCTCAGATAAGGAGAGGAATGAATACGACCGCGGCGGGGCATTACATCCGTGCACTCTGCCGTATAGAGCTGGGGGATGAATTCGCTGCTGCAGTGGAGCTGAGCCGCCTGGTGGATCATTACCCCCGTCACCCCCTGGCCGGATACGCCTGGTACATAAAGGGAACTATCTTCGACAGCCGGGATGATTTTGCCAGGGCGGCCGGTTGTTTCGGAAAATTGACAGAACGGATGACCAGAGAGGATATGGTAAGGAAGGCGGAGTTGATGAAGGCAGTCTCCCTGCTTCAGGGAGGGAGTGAGCAGGAAAGCTGTAAACTGCTCAGAGACTTCGTATCCCGGCATGAGGATTCTCCCCTGGCCTCCCGTGCCCAGTTCATGCTGGGGGAGGCCATGTGGAGGCGGGAGGAATACCGGGAGGCAATAGCCGAGTTCAACCGTTACATCTCGGGTTTCTACGACCATTATCTGGTTCCGGCCGCTCTATACAGGGTGGGAAGGTGTCTGGATGCCCTGGGACGGCCCCATCAGGCGGTTAGTACATATGCTTCCATTGTGTCCGGCTATCCCCTCTCCGGTGTGGCACCGGCCGCGGCCTACCTGGCCGGGGTGAACATACTTGAGCAGGGAAGATTCCAGCAGGCTGCCTCCTGTTTTCAGTTCGTACTGGACCGTTATGGTGACCACAGAGGAGGGGGAAGATTCGTGTTCGACACTCCTGCTGCCAGCGAGTTGATGGACGCCTCCATCTGCCTGATGGCGTATTCCTTCTACTGCTCGGGGGACACCGGTCAGCTCACCGGCACGGTTCACCACATACTGGAGAATATGGATCCCGGCGATTCCATATGGAGAGCCTGTGCCATGCTGATAGATTCTCACGCCCTGGCTTCACGGGGGCACTTTAAGAAGGCCGGGAATCGACTGGAGAGGATAGCCTCCCGTTATCCCGATCATCATCTGGGTATGACAGCGAAGAGACTGAAAGCCTGGATCTGTTCGGAACAGGGAGAGCTGGCCAGGGCTCTGGACATTGAGAGAAAAATTGCCGGACGTTATAGAGCCATGGATAACCGGGAGGGACTGGCTTCCACCCTTATTTCCATAGCCCGGCTTCATTTCAATAACAGGGATTACGGTAAGGCCATGGAAAGATACCGTGAATTTCTCAGACTCTTCCCCCGGGATGAGCGGATACCCACGGTTAAGTATCAGTCGGGGATATGTTATCTCAGGATGGGAAGAGGGGGAGATGCGGCGGACATGTGGCAATCCGTGGTGGAAGATACCACCGCTGGCAGGCTGGCTGAAGCTGCCTGGATCAGAGCGGGTGATGTCTATTTTCAGGCTCATCAGTATGAGCGGGCAAAGCAGTGCTACCTGGGCCTGCTGGAGAACTTCCCCCGGAGTGATGCTGCGGAGGCGGGCATGCTGAGGATTGCTCAGTGCGAATACAACTCCGGAAATACCCTTCAGGCCCTGAAGGAATTCAAGGAACTGGCACGGAGATACCGCCATTTCCCGGGTTATCCGCAGGCAGTAAAGGGGATTATACGTTCACTGTATGTTCTGGGGGTGAAGGGGGACAGTTTAGATGCACTGGGAGAACTGGTGGAAAATTATCCCAACAGCTCTCTGGCTTCCCATGCCCAGCACAAAATAGCCATGAAGTGGTATCGGCAGGGCCAATACCGGAAGGCGGCAGAGGCATTCAGGAAACTGATGTCGGATTATCCGGACTACCGGGATGGCGGATCTGTGATTTTATATATGGCCGATTCTTATCTAAACAGCGGACACCGGGAAAAGGCCCGGGAAGCTTACCGTAAGGTAGTAGATTATTTCCCCCATAGTGATTATGCTTCCCGGGCCCGTTTTCATCTGGCCTCTCTGTTGTATCAGGAGGGTAGGTATTCCGGGGCCATCTCCGGGTTCGAAGAGTTGCTGGCCAAAGGTCCGGCAGATGATATACATCTGGCGGCATTGTATAACCTGGCCATGTGCCACCAGATAACCGGCCATCCTGAAGAGGCCTGTAAAGCTCTGGAAGCCTACCGGGATGGTCAGAAGAAGGGGGATCCCAGATCCTCCATGGTGGCCTATCACCTGGGAAAGATATACCGGGCTCTCGGCCGGGCAGCCAGGGCGGCCCGGGAATTCGAGAGGGCACTCCGGGAGGGGCCTCCGGAGGAATCCAGGCTGGAGATTCTTTATCTATTCGGCAGATGCATGGAGAAAATGGGAGAAACCGGTGAGGCCATCGCAGCATACCGTAAATCATTCAAATCGGAAGCGAAGAGGAATTCATTCCGTCTCTCCGCCCTGGCCCGCTACGCCGTACTGTTCGAGCAGAAGGGGGATTACCGGACCGCCATAGAGGCTTACCGGGATATTATCAGGCATGCCCGGAATCCGGAGGTAATTGTTGCAGCTAAGAAAGAGGTTTCCAGACTGGAAACAGCAATGAGGTAACTTTAGTTCCAGTAAAGGAGTATCCATGACTTTAGATTTCAGTTGGTTCAGCACCATTGAAAACAGCCCGGTGTTTTTGATTCTGTCAGGTTGCAGTGTGATCACCCTGGGTATATCCATAGAGAGGATCATCTATTACTACCTCAAACTTGACCGCAGGCCCGATTCCATAATTCATTCTGTGCTGGAGAGGATCAGGGCAGGGGATCTCAAGAGGGCCGGGTGGATTTGTGATTCTGCTCGTCATCCCATAGGAATGGTTGCTTCGCAGGTATTCAAGAGTGATTCTCCGGATGGAGAACCGGTGGAGGAAAGAATAGGAATAACCCTTAAGGAACAGAAGATGCTTCTGGAAAAAAACCTCGGTCTTCTGGGAACCATGGCTGCAATCTCCCCCCTGATAGGACTGTTGGGCACCATATGGGGGATAATGAGAGCTTTTCAGGATATGGCTCTGGCCGGTTCGGCTGCTCCCTCGGTGGTAGCTGCGGGGGTTGCGGAAGCTCTGCTTACCACTGCTGCAGGTATAGTGGTGGCGGTCCCGGCCATAATGCTGTACAACCACTTTTCCGGGCGGGCTAATATTATTCTTACCGTGTCGGAAAATGGAGCCAGGAGGGTGAAGGCTGCCATGATGGAAAACGGGCCGGGCAATGACTATCCCGGAAGGGGAAGTGAAATTTCTGAAGATGCAGAGGATTCCGGACGGAGCAATGCGGGGTTGGGAATGGAGTCTTCGGAAATGGTGGGAGCTACATGATCGAAGGAACAGCCGGAGGCAATAGATGGATCAACTCTCCGGTTAATGAAGATGGGCGGCATTATCAGGTCTGAAGGATCACCGGAAAGGAATCAGATATGTTTTCTGCTAACAGAGAGAAAAAGAGGGGGCTCCATTCGGCCAATATGACCCCCCTTATAGATGTTTCCCTGGTACTGGTAGTGATGCTGATGCTGCTTACTCCACTGGCCTTCGAATCCAGTATCATACTGAGGAAGGGGGAGAAAGGACTGGAGAAGCAGGAGGGGATGGAGGATCAAAAGGTAAGGATAGCCATAGTATCAGAAGACAGCCTGAAGGTGGAGGGAAAGGATGTCAGCAGGGAAGACCTGGGTAATGTGCTGGAACCGGTTTTTCGAAGAAGGGGATACGGCAGAGTTGAAATTACCTGCAGAGGAGAGGTATCCCACGGCGCTTTCGTGAATGTTATCGACCAGGCCAGGCTGAGCGGAGCAGCGGGTATTTCCGTAAGGGAGGGGAGCAGATGAAAAGACATACTGTAAAACCAATATCAGAGATGTGGGGAATCAATGTAACTCCAATAATAGATGTAGCCCTGGTCCTGGTTATAATACTGCTGATAACTGCACCCATTCTGTCTGTTTCCGGTAATGAGGTAGAACTGCCCGGTGCCAGGACAAGGGGATCGGATGAATCCCCCCTTCTCAAGATTACCCTTACCAGCAATGGAATTGCAGAGATAGAGGGGGAGAGTATCCATCTGGGCAATCTTTCCGGACTGATCAGTACCAGGCTGAGTGGTGGTTCAGGAGCTAACACCCTGGTGGTGGTGCGTGCAGATGCATCCTGTCTTCACAGTGAGGTAAGCAGGCTGCTGGATATAGTCAAGACAGCCGGAGCTTCCCGGATAGCGGTGGCTACCACTCAGATAGAGAGGGAGGATAAATGGACGCTAAGCTTCTGAGCCTCGAGATGAATGAAATATCCTCCCGGACCGGGAGGATAATGGTGGCCAGTTTCCTTCTGCACTGTGTAGTCGGGCTGATTCTTCTTACCGGAGAAGATAAGACCGGGATGAGGAAGGGAGCTGATTTTACCGAGATCGTCTGGATAAAAGATGAGGGTATTAATACCGGCTCGGGTCATCTGGATAGTAAACGGAACCGGCCTGTGGAAGTTAAGGGAAAAGGCGCTGATCCGGTTAATCCTGATCATTCTGTCCCCGAACCCCCCGCCTCCAGGCTGAGTAATATTATCCGGCAGGGCGGGAGTAGAGAAGAGAGCGGCCTGATGGATGCGGTCAAACTGGCCCTGGGGCGCCCTCCCGGGACAGACCGGGAAAAGGGTATTGAATCATCCGGCCGGCGTTTCGGGATTAAACTTATCCGGGGGGAACAGGGAGTAGAACGGGAACTGCATCCCAACCGGGAGAAGGTTGCCAGGCTGAAACTCAGAGTAACCGAGGCATCCATCCTTCCCATGCCGGAGAAGAGAACAGATACCAGAGAAGCTGTGGACGGGGGAGAGGCATCCCTGGAAGGGCCTGTTTCCGACAGGGCTCTTCTGTCATACCGGTTGCCCGGATATCCCGGCTGGGCTAAAAGCGAAGGCATTGAGGTATCGGCCAGCATTTATTTCGAGGTGAGACCGGACGGGAGGGTGGATGATAATATTCTGATAGAAGAAACATCGGGATATCAGGATTTCGACCGTAGTGCAGTAGAAGCTGTCCTGTCCTGGCGATTCCAGCCGGTGGAAGGAAATCTATCCGCCAATCAATGGGGGAGGATAACGTTTGAATTCAGAATAGAGGAGAGCGGGGGAAGAAGAAGATAACCGTATTCCGGAAGGGGAGCTGATAGCTATGACAACCAGGAAGAGCCTTATTATTTTGACCGTATTATCTGTAACCGGTATGGGAGTATTATCTTCTCCCGGCGGGGATGTTTCCGCTATGGACCATAATCCCGGAGGAGGAAGGGAAATCAATACTCACTTTTCCCGCAGTGCAGCAGAGGAGAGTAAACTCCCGGACAGCCTGTTGTATTTCCGGTACCGGGACGGGGATGAAACTCTGCCCGGTATGCCGGACAGCAGCATGATACTTAAGGGAAGCAAAGATGGAACGGCGTTCGGCAGAATGGTGGTGGAGGGTGAGAATATGACCAGAATGCCGCTGGATATGCCCCCGGTGGAGATGGCGCTGGATGTGCGTTCACCTGTGGCTCTGAATTGGAGTAAGGGATGGGAGAGGATAAACATGCTGAAGCCCCTGGTCATGAATACATCCCTGTCACATTCCAGGTATCTTGCCTGCCCCTGGATGATGAATTTCAGGGGGGGGAAGGTTGTGGTGTTCCGTCACCGGGTCAAGGAGGCAGGGGAATGGAGTTTGGTTATTTCTAACTCACTGGGAGATACGGTCAGGATAATGGAAGATAAAGGTGAATTGCCGGAAGAAATCGTATGGGATGGTCTGAACGATGATGGAATACCCGCTCAGCCGGGATTACTGTATTCATATACGGTCGAACTGGAGAATGACCGGGGAAACATCAGCCATATTCCCGGCCGGGGTTTCCGGCTGCCTCCCTACGCAGTGGAGAGGGATGATCAACTTATTCTGATGTTTTCTCCCGATCAATTGCAGGGTAAGGGGAACCGGAGCTGGCAGACAGGGTTAACCTCATCCATGTTGCTGACGGAGGCTTCCAGCCGGCTCAACCAGATTGAATCCCCGGACGGAGAGGTGATAGTGGAGGTGAATGCCCGGGACCGGAGCAAGGCAAGGTCAATCTGCGAAGGGGTGGTGAAGGCACTGCGTACCCTGGTGATAAATGGTTCTGAGCGGGTCAGTTCTGGTTTTGAAACGAGTGGCCAGGCACCTCCGGGAGGCACCATAAAGATTACAGCTTCAAAATATTAAAACGGTACTCTACCTTATCCGGGCAACTATTCAATCAGATTATGAAAAATCGAGACTGCTCCACCTCATTTTGCCTTGACAATTCTCAAATTTATCTTTAGCATAGCAAATTCTTGACTGAATAGGTATTTCTTTGTATCTATTTGTTATCAAGTAGCAGTCACGTGCAAACTATGGGAGGTACCATATGACCGAGGAAAAGAAGTCGATCACTTCAATGCTTGACGAAAAGAGGAAGTTCCCGCCACCGGAGGAATTTTCCAAGCAGGCTTATATCAAGAGCATGGACGAATATAAGGCTCTTTACCAGAAGGCCGAGGAAGATCTGGAAGGTTTCTGGGCGGAGCAGGCGGAGGAACTGCTGGACTGGTCCCAGAAATGGGACAAGGTGCTGGAATGGAATCCCCCCTTCGCCAAGTGGTTCCAGGGTGGCAAGTTGAATATTGCCTATAACTGTCTGGACAGGCACCTGGAGAATGGGAAGGCCGATAAGACCGCTATAATATGGGAAGGCGAGCCCGAAGGGGATACCCGGAAGTTCACCTATAAGGAACTTCATGCCGAAGTGAGCAAGTTTGCCAACGTGCTCAAGAAGCACGGTATTGAGAAGGGTGACCGGGTGTGTATATATCTGCCCATGGTTCCGGAGCTGGCTATAGCCATGCTGGCATGTGTCAGGATCGGAGCCATCCACAGCATCGTGTTCGGCGGATTCAGCGCGGAATCCCTCAAGGACCGTATTGTGGATGCCGAGGCAAAGATGCTGATCACCTCGGATGGTTCATTCCGTAAGGGAAAGACTATCCCACTGAAGAAAAACGCAGATGAGGCCCTGGAGGGATCCCCCTCCATAGAAAATGTTATCGTGGTTCAGAGGACCGAGAGCGATATCAATATGAAAGAGGGAAGGGATATCTGGTGGCATGACGAGATGAAGGATGCCAGTCCGGAATGCCCGGTGGAAGAGATGGATGCGGAGGATGTGGCATTTATCCTTTACACCAGCGGAACCACCGGAAAGCCCAAAGGCGTGGTTCACACCACCGGCGGTTATCTGCTGTATGTAACCCTGACCTCAAAGCTGATCTTCGACATCAAGGATGACGATGTCTACTGGTGTACTGCGGATATCGGCTGGATCACCGGCCACTCATACATCACCTACGGCCCCCTCAGCCTGGGAGCCACTTCAGTGATGTTCGAGGGAGTGCCCAGCTATCCCGAACCGGACCGTTTCTGGGATATAGTGGAGAAGTTCAAGATCAATATCTTCTATACCGCTCCCACCGCCATCAGGGCCATCGCCAAGAATGGCGACGAATGGCCGGCCAAGCATGATCTGTCCAGCCTGCGCCTGCTGGGTACAGTGGGGGAGCCGATCAATCCCGAGGCCTGGATGTGGTACTACAAGATTATCGGCGGAGAGAAATGCCCCATTGTGGATACCTGGTGGCAGACCGAAACCGGTGGTATCATGATCACACCCATGCCGGGAGCTTTTCCCCTTAAACCGGGTTCGGCTACCCTGCCATTCCCCGGTATTTTCCCGCAGGTGGTCAGGGAGGATGGATCTCCCTGTGATGCCAACGAGGGCGGTTATCTGATCATCCGCAAGCCCTGGCCCGGCATGCTCAGAACTATCTGGGGAGATGCCCGGAGGTTCAAGGAGACCTACTTCTCCCGTTTCAAGGACCTCTACTTCACCGGTGACGGTGCCCGCTTCGACGAAGACGGCTATTACTGGATCATGGGGCGGGTGGACGACGTGATCAACGTCTCGGGCCACCGTATCGGCACCATGGAGGTAGAGAGTGCACTGGTCAGTCACGATGCTGTTGCCGAGGCGGCAGTAGTTCCCATGCCTCATGAAGTAAAGGGGCAGGGTCTGTATGCCTTCGTTACCGTGGCCGGCGGAGTGGAGAAGAGCGACGATCTGATCAAGGAACTGAGGAACCATGTGAGCGAGGAGATAGGGCCTATCGCCAAGCCGGATAAGATTCAGTTCGCCGATGCTCTTCCCAAGACCCGCAGTGGTAAGATAATGAGAAGAATCTTGAGAAGTATCGCTGCCGGCAAGGATATCGGTGACACTACCACCCTGGCGGATCCCGGTGTGGTGGATGATCTGATCAAGGATCATTAGTAACTGATCGGATATGGTTCAGTTGATCTGGGGCGGAGTTGTAGATACTCCGCCCCTTTTTATTTTCCGAAAAGAGTAATAGGGGGGAGGTATAAATCCACCCGCCATGAAAAACCGGCGGTAATTTTTCTGTCTCCATATCTCTGCTCTCAGGGTGAATGTATATGTTTTCAACACTGATATCCGGAGGTTAACCTCAATGCGTCAGAATGATCCTGGCCGGACCAGAGCTACAGGCTGTAGATCCGGCGGCGTAACTGTACCATGCTGCAGTTCATTCCACCACAGCCGGTGGTGTTAACAAATTTGCGGGATCACATGGATAGAGGTATGGATTAACCGGAATGAAGCCGGGGCGAAAGTATTATTGACGGATTGAGGTCAAATTTCCCGGCAGCTGTGGGAAGCAACCTCCGGTAACCGGCTTCGTTCCGTCCGGTTCGGCAACCACCCATTTACATACATCATTATCACTCCGGCTGTTTTCAGGAGATAAGAGGTGGTGGTCGATATAAGCGGAAGTTATAGCTGCAACCTATACCGCTGCCTCTATGCCGGCCATGATAATCACTGGTTGAGGGGGTTGAATGAATTCCTGATATTCAGAAGATAACAAAGCCCGGGGAACCTTCACCCCGGGCTTTATGGTTAACCTGCCTGCCTTGCTGAGGCTGGTTTCTGCCTGAGCCGGCCCTGGCTTAATCTTCTTTTCCGTAATCTATGGCAGCCAGCTGCTGGTAGGTTTTCCAGCGCCTGCTGATCTCCTCTTTGGCCTGTTCGAGCAGCATATCGGCCACCTGGGGAGATTCCTTCTTCAGGTTCTTGTACCTGTTTTCGTTGTAGATGTAATCTTTCAGGTCCATGGAGGGCTCCTTGGAATCTATCTCCAGAGGATTCTTGCCCTCATCCAGAAGCCGGGGATTGAATCTCATCAGGGGCCAGTATCCCGATTTGACCGCCGCCTTCTGCTGTTCCCTGCCGTTAATCAGGTTGTAACCCTGTCCTATACAGGGGCAGTAGGCGATTATTACTGACGGTCCGTCGTAGGACTCCGCTTCCAGGAAAGCCCTTATGGTCTGTCTCTCGCTGGCTCCCATGGCCACCCTGGCTACGTAGACATTACCGTAGGTCATAGCCATCATGGCCAGATCCTTCTTGGGTGTTCTCTTGCCTGCTGCAGCGAATTTGGCGATAGCTCCCAGGGGAGTTGCCTTGGACATCTGTCCTCCGGTGTTGGAGTATGTTTCGGTGTCCAGCACCAGGACATTGACGTCATGCCTCTGGGCTATAACATGGTCCAGACCGCCGTAACCGATATCATATGCCCATCCGTCCCCGCCCAGGATCCATACCGATTTCTTTGCCAGAACATCCAGCAGACTGAGAAGATTCTTAGCTTCAGGAGAATCTATTCCTATCAGTTTTTCCTTCAGCTGATCCACCCTGGCACGCTGATTCTTGATATCCTCCTCGGTCTTCTGGGGATCGGATTTGATCTGCTGGACCAGGTCCCGGCCTACTTCCGGGGCCAGCTCATCCAGCAGTTCCATGGCGTAGCCCCTCTGCTTGTCCAGGGCCAGACGCATTCCGAAACCGAATTCGGCCACATCCTCGAACAGGGAGTTGTTCCAGGCCACACCCCGGCCGTCCCTGTTCTTGGCCCAGGGGGTGGCGGGCAGGTTGCCCCCGTATATGGAACTGCATCCGGTAGCGTTACCTATCAGGGCACGGTCTCCAAACAGCTGGGTGAGCAGCTTGACGTAGGGTGTTTCTCCGCATCCTGCACAGGCACCGCTGAATTCGAACAGAGGCTCCAGGAATTGGACTCCCCTGGTGCTGGTACGCTTGACCTTCTCCCTGTCGATATAGGGAATGGACTGGAAGAATTTCCAGTTCTCCTTCTCCTCTTCCCGGATGGGAGGCTGCGGTTCCATGTTTATTGCTTTCCTGTCAGGATTTTCCTTATCCACTCCGGGGCAGTGCTTCACACACAGGCCGCACTGGGTGCAGTCCTCTGGTGATACCTGGACGGTGTATTTCATTCCCTTGAAATCCTTGCCCTTTGCACCGGTAGACTTGAATGAACCGGGGGCGTCGGAAAGAATGTCCGGATCGTATACCTTTGACCTGATTACCGCGTGGGGGCAGATAAGTACACATCTGCCGCACTGGGTACAGAGCTCAGGTTGCCATACCGGTATCTCCAGGGCTATGTTACGCTTTTCCCAGCAGGTGGTGCCGCTGGGGAAGGTACCGTCCGGATCGAATGCACTTACCGGCAGATCATCACCCTCCTTGGCTATCATCCGGCCGATTACGTTGCGCACATATTCGGGAGCCTCATCCGGAACGGGGGGCAGCATCTCTTTATCGCTGGTTACATGATCGGGATAATCAATCTGATGAAGGTTCTCAGGAGCTTTGTCCACCGCCTGATAGTTCATATCCAGGATCTTTTCTCCCTTGCTGCCATATGCCTTCCGGATGAATTCCTTTATCCTGTCTATGGCTTCCTCCCTGGGGATGACATCACTGAGAATGAAGAAGCAGGTCTGCATGATGGTGTTGATTCTGGCTCCCAGCCCTATCTCCCTGGCGATCTTGTAAGCGTCGATTACGTAGAATTCGAGCTCCTTGTCGATGATCTGCTGCTGGACATGCCCGGGCAGCTGGTTCCAGGTTTCATCAGCCGGATACGGGCTGTTGAGCAGGAAGGTGCTCTTCGGTTCAGCAACCTTGAGGATATCGATCTTTTCCAGGAACTGGAACTGATGACAGCCGACAAAGTTAGCACTCTGCAGCTGATAGGGCGAGGGTATCGGATTGGGCCCGAAGCGAAGGTGGGAAACCGTCATGGAACCGGCTTTCCTGGAGTCGTAGACGAAGTATCCCTGGCTGTAGTTATCCGTCTCCTCACCGATAATCTTTATGGAGTTCTTGTTGGCACTGACAGTACCGTCGGAACCGAGACCATAGAATATGGCCCGGGTTTGCTCCGGCTTGTCTATAATGTAACCGCGATCATAATCTATACTGGTTTTTGATACATCATCCTCTATCCCCACGGTGAAGTGGTTTTTGGGTTTTTCCTTCTTCATTTCGTCGAAAACGCTCTTGACCATGGCGGGGGTGAATTCCTTTGAGGAGAGTCCGTAACGTCCTCCCACCACTGCGGGAAACTCATCAAATTTACCATTACCGGAGGCCTTGTTCTCGAACAGGGCCGAGATAATATCCTCATACATAGGCTCGCCCAGGCTTCCCGGTTCCTTGGTCCGGTCCAGAGCACAGATGCTTTTTGCCGTGGAGGGCAGGGCGTCGATGAAGTGCCGGTTGGAGAAGGGACGGTACAGCCGGACCTTGATCAATCCCACCTTTTCTCCCTTTTCCACCAGATGATCAACCGTTTCGTGGACGGTTTCAGCACCGGAACCCATTATCACTATAACCCGGTCGGCATCCGGCGCTCCCTCATACTGGAACAGTTCATACTTCCTTCCCACTACCTTTTCGAATCTCTTCATCACCTCTTCGACTATACCGGGACATTTCTGATAGAAGGGATTTATTGTTTCCCTGGCCTGGAAGAATGTATCGGGATTCTGAGCGGTTCCCCTTATTACCGGCCGGTCGGGGGTAAGAGCTCGATCGCGGTGGGCCAGAATGAAATCATCATTGATCATGGCCTTGAAATCTTCATCATCCAGCAGCTCCACCTTGGCGATCTCGTGGGAGGTGCGGAAACCATCGAAGAAATGCAGGAAGGGCACCCGTGATTCCAGGCTGGCAGCTCCCGATATGAGTGCCAGATCCATGGCTTCCTGGACCGAACACGAAGAGACCAGACCGAATCCGGTGGTTCTGACAGCCATAACATCACTGTGGTCGCCGAATATGGAAAGGGCATGAGTGGCCACTGTACGGGCGGAGACATTGAACAGGGCGGGAGTAAGCTCTCCCGCTATCTTGAACATGTTTGGTACCATCAACAGGAGTCCCTGGGAGGCGGTAAATGTGGTGGTAAGCCCGCCCCTCTGAACCGAGCCGTGCACCGCTCCGGCAGCTCCCGCTTCGCTCTGCATCTCGGTGACCGAGGGCACGGTACCCCATATATTGGTCCGGCCTTCAGCAGACCACTTATCCGCCAGCTCACCCATTGGCGATGATGGAGTAATCGGGTAAATAGCAACCACTTCACTGATCTTATGGGCTGAATATGCAGTAGCCTCATTCCCATCAATGGTAACCTTTTTCCTTGTCATAACCTCTTCCTCCATTAATCTTGATTGACAAAAAAACATTATTATACTGTTTATTGCGGCTGCAGTGTATACTAAATTAACATTTATAATTTAAATGTCGAGCAAAAAAGTCCAGCTGGTTGACAATTAACATTTATTTAACTAATGTAAGGTTCTGAAAGGTAATATCTGGTTTTTCGTTTGAATAAAGGGGCCCGGCTGATGACTGATTCTCTGATGATGAGTGTTTCCGGAGTGAGGGGGCTGGTAGGCGGGGATATGAATCCGGAGGTGGCTGCCCGTTTCTCCGCAGCTTTTGCCGGCACTATGGAGGGGGGATGCGTAGTGGTGGGAAGGGATACCCGTCCATCAGGAATCTACCTCTCCAGGGCGGTTATAACAGCTCTGCAGTTCTGCGGTTTCGATGTTATCGATCTGGGGATTGCAGCTACACCGACGGTGGAGATAATGGTAAGGGAGAGGGAGGCTTCGGGCGGGGTCATAGTTACCGCCAGCCATAACGGGCCCGAATGGAATGCCCTCAAGCTGCTGAATGAAGGGGGGGAATTTCTGGACAGTAATACCATGAACACGGTGATAGAGAGAGCTACCGGTGGGGAAAGTCTGTTTGTGGATACCGGCAGGTACGGGGGGGCGGAAACAGACCCCGGCGGTGACCGGATTCACATTGGAAGGATAGTGAAACAGGAGATTATTGACCCTGAGGCAATAAAGGCAGCCGGTTTCCGGGTGGTGGTGGATTGTGTAAATGGGGCCGGCAGCAAAATAGCTCCCGCACTGCTGAGGGAACTGGGAGTGGAGGTGGTGGAGCTTTTCACCGATTTCGATTCGCCCTTTCCCCACGTTCCCGAACCCCGGCCGGAGAATCTTTACGATATCTCGGCTGCGGTGGTAAAACATTCCGCCCATCTGGGATTTGCCTGCGACCCCGATGCCGACCGTCTGGTGCTGGTGGATGAGAGGGGGGAGGTATGCAGCGAAGAGCTTACCCTGGCTCTGGCTGCAGAGTGTGTGCTCAGAAGGAAGAAGGGACCGGTGGTGGCAAATTTATCATCCAGCAGATATATCGATCATATTGCAGAAAAGCACGGGGTGGAGGTATACCGCTCCAAGGTGGGAGAGGCCAATGTCACCGCCATGATGAAGGAGGTAGGTGCGGTGGTGGGTGGAGAGGGTAACGGAGGAGTAATATATCCTCCTTTTCATTACGGCAGGGATGCCATGACCGGGATGGCCCTGATACTTCAGCTGCTTGCTGGTGAGAAGGCATCCCTCAGAGGGATGGTCTCCAGCATGCCCCCTTACAGTATTGTGAAGACCAAGATAACCTTTGAACAGGATCTCACCGGATATTACCATATATTAAAAAAATCATTTTCCGGGAGGGTAATCGACCTGGATGGAATAAGAATTGATATGGAAGAAGGGTGGGTCCATATCCGGGAATCCAATACTGAGCCGGTGGTAAGGATTATTGCCGAATCCGAAAGGGAGGAGGAGGCCCGGGATATGGTAGAGAGGGCTGAACAGCTGTTGACCGGTGGTGAATAAATAATAGAGGAGTTCTAATGTGTGGTATAATCGGATATATCGGAAAAAGTAATAATGTAGGGAATATATTGATAGAGGGGCTCAAGAGGCTGGAATACAGGGGATACGACTCGGCAGGAATATCCATCGTTCGTGATGGTAAAATGGTTTGGGAGAAGAATGCCGGTAAGATAGCCGCTCTGGAACAGAAACTTATTGACCGTGATATTTCCGGAAAATTGGGAATCGCCCATACCAGGTGGGCCACCCACGGAGAACCAACCCGGACCAACGCCCATCCCCACTTCGACTGTAAAGGCGGAATAGCCCTGGTCCATAACGGTATTATCGAAAACTACCAGACATTGAAAAAGTCACTTATCTCGGAGGGACATAAGTTTGTCACCGATACGGATACAGAGGTGCTGGCGCACCTGATCGAAAGGTATTATCACGGTGATGATCTCGAATATGCTGTTCAGGAAGCGCTCAAGATGGTTGACGGCACCTACGGCCTGCTGGTGGTATCGGTTTCGGAACCGGACAAGATTGTGGGAGCCCGCAACGGTTCCCCTGTGGTAGTGGGAGTGGGGGCGGGGGAATACTTCATAGCCAGTGATGTGGCGGCGATTCTTAAGCATACCGACCGGGTTATCTATCTGGAAGACCAGCAGATGATAGTTGCCAACAGGGATAATTTTGAGACCATGACCATAGAGAATGAATCGGTGGTTCATAATATTCAGAAGATCGACTGGGATCTGGAAATGATAGAGAAGAGCGGTTTTCCTCATTTCATGCTCAAGGAGATATTCGAACAGCCCGAGACGATCAAGAATGCCATGAGGGGCAGGTTGATAAGGGGAACCGGTGAAGCCAAGCTGGGCGGGATTACCATGGCCGAAGATGAACTGAGAGATATCAGAAGGATTATTCTGATAGGTTGCGGAACCAGCTGGCATGCCGCCCTGATTGGCGAATATATGCTGGAGGAGAAGTGCAGGATACCGGTGGAGGTGGAGTATGCCAGCGAGTTTCGTTACCGGAATCCCATCATGGAGGATGGGACCCTGGTATTTGCCATAAGCCAGTCGGGTGAAACGGTGGATACTCTGGCTGCCCTGCGGGAGGCGGAAAATCGCAGCGCCCGCTGTATGGGGATCTGTAATGTGGTGGGAAGCACCATCGCCCGTGAATCCCACGGTGGTGTATATATACACGCCGGACCGGAAATAGGGGTTGCCTCTACCAAGGCTTTTACCTCTCAGATAACCGTCCTCAGCCTGCTGGCGTTGAAGCTGGGAAGGATGAGAAACATATCCAGTGCCGAGGGTAAGGGGATAGTGGAAGCGCTGGAGAAGATACCTTCGCAGGCTTCTAACATTCTGGATGGAGACGGAGAGATCAAGGAGATAGCCAACAAGTACTGCCAGCATAATAATTTCCTCTACCTGGGAAGGGGGGCCAATTACCCCGTAGCCCTGGAGGGAGCCCTGAAACTGAAGGAGATCTCATACGTTCATGCGGAAGGTTATCCCGCCGCCGAGATGAAACACGGGCCCATCGCCCTGATAGATGACAGTATGCCGGTGGTGTTCATATGTCCCCGGGACAGTGCCTATCAGAAGATAGTGGGTAACATAGCGGAGGTTAGAGCCAGAAAGGGAAAGATCATCGCGGTAACCGACGAAGGGAATGATGAGATGGCGGATATGGCCGATCACGTTATTTATATTCCCAAGACCCTCGATTTTCTGTATCCCCTGCTGGCGGTAATACCACTTCAGTTGATTGCATATCATATTGCGGTATTGAGGGGTTGTGACGTGGATCAGCCCAGGAATCTGGCCAAGAGTGTTACGGTTGAGTAGAATAAAGCGGATCCCCGGATGGGGGAAAGAAGGAGGAATATATGAAGGAGGTTATCAGTACAGGGTCGGCTCCATCAGCAATCGGAGCATACAGCCAGGCTGTCCGGGCGGGTGAATTTCTGTTTATATCGGGACAACTGGGTATTGACCCTTCCACCGGTGAGATGGCTGGGGAGGGGATAGGTGATCAGGTGAGGAGGGCCCTGCTTAACATAGAGGCAATTCTGGAGGAGGGGGGCGCCTCCATGGAGGCGCTGGTTAAGACTACCGTGCTCCTCAAGTCGATTGATGATTTCAAGGTTGCCAACGAGGTATACGGAGAGTTTTTTGAACAGGATCCCCCCGCCCGGGCGGCATTCCAGGCAGCCGGACTGCCCCTGGATGCCCTGGTGGAGATAGAAGCTATCGCCCACCTGGGTGGATAACCCTGTCAGAGTGATCCATTGCGGGAATGGATGGGTTCTGGTGGACCCCGGGGACTTCAAATCCCTCTGCCGGATGCTGAAACCATCCGGGGTGGGTTCGATTCCCACACATTCCCGCCAGTTATTTGTTACGGGCTGATCAGAAAGAGGCTTTTTACTATCATGAGGTCAGGTTGGTGAAGGGGAGAAATTATTCTAAAATTCCAGAAATCGCCTTCAGGACAGGGCTGTTTTTTATGCTGGTGGCGGGGGTGGTGATTGCAGGGGGGAATGCCTCCGCCTGGTATAACGGTATCGATTCAACCCGGGCGGGAAGGGAGGAGGGCAGGGATACTCTGGCCGCCCCCTCTGCAGACAACCTGGTATCGCCCGGTCAGGAACTGGGGGTGAGTGAACTCAAGAATATACTTACCGATCAGACCGGAGGAATTCCGGAAACTCGGAGGAACTGGCACAACAGCAAGAATGCCAGGGTGGCCATGCTCTGTACCCTGTTGTTTCCCGGACTGGGCCAGATGTATAATGAGCGCCCGGTGAAAGCGGTGATAGCCTGCGGACTGGAGGTTTTCTACCTCCACCAGATACTCCGTAACCGCAGGCTTGCCATCAGGGAGAGGAAGGTGCGGGACAGCTACGACAAAAGCGCCCAACCCTACAGGTGGAGTGAACATGACTGGTGGTACAATGAGTACAGGGAGAGATCGATCGACTGGGTATGGTGGTCATCCGGGCTGATGGTGGCACTGTTGATAGATTCCTATGTAGATGCCAAGCTTCATGATATGAATTTCAGCATCGAGAAATATTCCTCCGGGGGGGGTGGAGGAATCAGTTTGTCCTTTGATTTCTGATTAGTTATGTGCTGCCCGGCCAGTAGAGTTGTAATGAGTATGATGGATGTTTTTTTGAAACTTGTTATTGTAATATTAGTAATTGATGACTGATTCAGCAGGGAGACAGATATGACCAAGGGGAAAAAGGGTAAGATGGAGAAATCAAAGTTAAGGGAATATGCTGAGATAATTGTTACCTCGGTGGTACTGGCACTGATTGTGCGGGCACTGCTTATTCAGAGCTATCATATTCCATCGGAGTCGATGAAGGATACCCTGTTGAAGGGTGATTTTCTCTTTGCCAATAAGTTCATCTACGGAGCCAAGATACCCTTTATTGATGCCCGCATGCCCAGGGTGAGGGATCCAAAACCGGGGGATGTGGTTATATTCAAGTTTCCCGGTGACGGCGAGACCGACTATATCAAAAGGTGTGTGGCAGTGGAGGGGCAATCGGTTGAGCTTAAGGGGAAGAACCTCTACGTGGATGGTAAGAAGGTGGAAGAGGATTACGCAAAATATGTAGGCGGAAATAATAAAATGCGTGATTTCGGGCCGGTGGTGGTACCGGAGAGTCATATATTCGTGCTGGGTGATAACCGGGACAGGAGTTATGATTCCAGATACTGGGGACCCCTGGATATGAAGTACATCCGGGGAAAGGCAATGTTTCTCTATTTTTCTGTTGATTATGACAGACACTGGTTGCGATTTGGAAGAATCGGCGATCTGATAAGATAAACTGCCCTGCTCCGGGTGTCTTTATCCCGGTGATATTCTTTCAGGGGGCATCCTATTTGCATGTAAAAATATCCGGCTATTCTTGACATTTGTTCTGTGAATATCTAAATTTCAGCGAGGATATAGCAGACCTCAGCGTTGAGTGCCAAATATGGAAAGTATGAACATAACAGACAGTTACGATTCCGAAATGCTCAAGAGGGTTATAGATCTATATATATCGACCGGTAAACCGGTAAGCTCCAGGGGGGTAAAGGATGCCTGCAACCTGGATGTGAGCAGTGCCAAGATCCGCATGATCATGCATGAGCTCGAAGAGAAGGGGTTGCTTTATAAGCCCCATGTATCCTCGGGCAGAATACCAACGGATCTGGGGTACAGGGTGTATGTGAATGAGATAGAGGGGGAGAACTACCTCAGCGGCAGGTTGATAGAGATGATAGCCACCCGGCTGAGGCAGGACTGGTTTGATGTAAGAGAGGTTATGTCAAGGACTTCACGCTTGCTCAGCGATCTTACCAGTTATATGGGATTGATAATGGGCAAGTTTTCTCCATCCCTCATCGTGGAGGGGGTAAAGATTTACCGGCGCGAGGGGAGAAGGGGGGTGGTGGTGCTCAAGCTGAAAAATCTGGATAAAAGGTTAATCTATATAGAATTTAACAGAAGATATTCACCATATGTTATCGATTACGCAGTGCAGATGATAAATGAGAATATCGTGGGTTACAGTATGGAGGAGGCGGTAAGAAGACTCAAATCCATAACGGGCAACAGGGTGGGTGATGAGAGTGAAATTACAGATCTGGTTTCCCGGGAGCTGGATCAGCTCTTCAGTTCATCTGTAGACTTAATGTATCACTTTGAGAACAGCCTCGATGAGATTGCAACTATAGAACTTAACAACCCTGATACTTTGAAGAATCTGGTAAAGATCATGGGAGAGAGAGGACTTCTGGTGGACCTGATGAGAGGGAGGATGAGGAAGGAGCTGATGGTTACCATAGGCAGCGAGAATAAGATAAAGGAGCTGGAAGATTTCTCCATAGTGACCAAGAGATTTACCACTCCGGCGGGAAATGGACTGCTGGGTGTATTGGGTCCCACCCGTATGAGCTATGGGATGGTTATGGAATTACTGCGTTGTTTCGCAGACCAGCTTACCATGTTCCGGATGAGGTAGAGAAAAGTTGAGCAAATTTTAAGGGAGGACATAGTATTGAGTAGCACGGATAGAAAGAATGGAAGTATGGATGAACCCGTTGAGGAGAGAGGACCGGAGGAGGGTGAAGAGAAAAACGCGAAAAGCGAACAGGCCGGAGAGGTGCAGGTTGAAGGGGAGGGTGGTGTGAAAACACAGGCGGGTGGGGAATCTACTTCCGGAAAGACCGAAAGTGAAAAGAAAGATTATACCAAATTGAAAAAGGGGAAGATTATCGAACTTCTGGCAAAGAAGAACAGGATGCTGGAACAGCAGGAGGAACAGATAGAGAAAATCGCAGAAGATTTTAAAAAGAAGGAAGATAGACTGTTACGCCTGGCTGCTGAATTTGATAATTACAAGAAAAGAACCAGACGGGAATGGGAATTGCATAAAAAGAGGGCGGGATCAGATCTGGTACTGGATTTATTGCCGGTTCTGGATGATTTTGAAAGGGCTCTGGAAGCGTCAGGCGATACCGATGACAGATTTTATAAGGGGGTGGAGATGATCTGCCAGAGTATGGTAGAGACCCTCCAGCGGAAGGGATTGGAGAGGATAGATGCTCTGGGGCGGAAATTTGATCCCCAACTTCATGAGGCGATGGCAGAGGTAGAGAGTGAGGAAGTTGAACCGGGATGTGTGTCGAATGTGATCCAGGAGGGATATTTATTTCACGGTCAGCTTTTAAGGCCGGTTAAGGTGTTGGTAGCGAAAGAGAAAGAGGATGGCGAAGAGGAAGAGGGGGAAGGCGCCGGATTATAATGCAGAATTAAGATAAGGGGATAATATGAGCAAAATAATAGGAATCGATCTTGGAACTACCAATTCATGCATATCTATTCTGGAGGGAGACGAACCTGTTATAGTTCCCAATGCCGAAGGAGGCCGTACCACTCCATCGGTGGTGGCTCTGGCCAAGAACAATGAGCGTATGGTTGGCCATCTGGCCAAGAGGCAGGCCATCACCAATCCCGAGAATACTGTTTACTCCATAAAGCGTTTTATAGGAAGGCTTTACTCTGAAGCTGAAGAGGAGCTCGAGAAGGTCAGTTACCCTGTGGAGAAGGGTAAGAATGATGAGATTCTGATCAAGTTAAAGGATAAATCATACCGTCCCCCCGAAATATCGGCAATAATATTGAGGGCATTGAAGGAGTATGCCGAGGACTATGTGGGCGAGGAGATAAAGGAGGCGGTGATAACCGTTCCGGCCTACTTCAACGATTCACAGAGACAGGTGACCAAGGATGCCGGAAAAATAGCAGGTCTGAAGGTCAAAAGGATAGTCAATGAACCCACTGCAGCAGCTCTGGCATATGGCCTGGACAAGGAGAAGGCCGAGAAGATAGCGGTTTACGACTTTGGGGGGGGAACATTCGATATCTCCATCCTGGAACTCAGTGAAGGGGTCTACCAGGTGAAATCGACCAGTGGAGATACCATGCTGGGAGGAGATGACATAGACCGGGTGGTAATCGACTGGATAATCGAGAAATTCAAGGAGATCAGCGGTGTTGATCTGACCAATGAGAAGATGGCGGTGCAAAGAATTCATGAGGCTGCTGAGAAGGCAAAATGCGAGCTCAGTTCCATGCACGAGACCAACGTCAACCTGCCCTTCATATGTGCGGATGAAGAAGGGCCCAAGCATCTGGATATGACGCTGACCAGGGCGGAGATGGAGAAACTGATACTTCCCATCGTACAGAAGACCGCAGAACCCTGTAAGACGGCCATCAAGGATGCCGGGATCGAGCGGGGTGATATAGACGAGATTATTCTGGTAGGCGGCTCCACCAGGATTCCGGCGGTACGAAGGATGGTCAGGGATTTCTTCGGTAAGGAGGCACACAGGGGAGTCAATCCCGATGAGGTGGTGGCCATGGGGGCCGCTATACAGGGTGGTGTGCTCAGCGGGGATGTGGATGAGATACTGCTGCTGGATGTTACACCGCTCAGTCTGGGGATTGAAACACTGGGTGGCTTGATGACCACTCTGATAGAAAGGAATACCACCATCCCCTGTAAGAAGAGCCAGATCTTCTCCACCGCCACGGATAATCAACCGGCGGTGAGTATCCATGTGCTTCAGGGGGAGAGGGAGATGGCCAGGGATAACCGCACCCTGGCCCGGTTCGATCTGGTGGGGATGCCTCCTGCTCCCAGGGGGGTGCCACAGATAGAGGTATCCTTCGATATCGATGCCAACGGTATTGTGCATGTATCCGCCAAGGACCTGGGGACAGGCAAGGAGCAGAAAATCGAGATAAAGGTATCCAGCGGACTGTCGGATGAGGAGATCGAGAGGATGATAGAGGAGGCGGAGGAGTTTGCCGTGGAGGATGAGATCAGGAGGGAGAAGGTCAAGGTTTTAACTGAAGCCGAGATACTGATTTACTCCACTGAACAGACCCTGGAGGAGCACGGTGAGAATATCGATAAGGAGGACAGGGAAAATATCGAATCATCCCTGTCCGATTTGAAAGAGAAGCTTGAATCCGGTGAAGATCCGGATGAAATCAGGAAATCCACTGAAAAGCTGTCGACTGCTGTTTACAAAATAGCAGAATTAATGTATAACACTACTACAGAGAAATAAAACCACCGCTGATCGGCGGCGGGAGTGTATGAGCTGATTGCAGCAGGCCAGTTCCTGTGGCGGCCTGATTGGCATTGGATATTAGGTAATATCATAGCCTTGATTTATCCATGGTGAGTGATTGGGTTTATGGAGAAGAAAGATTACTATGATGTACTCGGTGTCAGCCGGGATGCATCCAACGATGAAATTAAGAAGGCTTACCGCAAACTTGCCCTGAAGTACCACCCGGACAAGAATCCCGGGAATAAGGAAGCTGAACAGAAGTTCAAGGAAGCCACCCAGGCCTACGAAGTTCTCAAGGACAAGGATAAACGGGCCAGGTACGACCAGTTCGGCCATGCCGGAGTATCCGGCGCAGCCGGCGGGGGAGGTTATGGCGGCGATTTCTCGGGGGGGTTTGATATCAGCGATGCCCTCCGTGCATTTATGCGTGATTTCGGAGGCTTCGGCGGATTCGATGATTTCTTCGGCGCCACCGGAAGAACGGGAAGGAGGGGGAGGCGGAGAACCACAGTAGAGAGGGGAAATAATCTCAAGGTAAAGCTGAAACTGACCCTCAGGGAGGTAGCCGGGGAGGTCAGAAAGAAGATCAAGGTCAACCGGATGGTAAGATGCCCGAAATGCGGTGGTAGCGGAGCCGGGGAGGGCACTTCCAAGCAGACCTGTCCTTCCTGCAACGGCACCGGAGAATTGAGGCAGGTTTCCAAGTCCCTGTTCGGCCAGTTTGTAAATGTTAGCACCTGCCCCAGGTGCCGGGGTTCGGGGGACATCATAAGCGATCCCTGCACCGAGTGCAGCGGTAGCGGAAGGGTCAGAGATACCAGAGAGGTTGAGGTGAGGATACCTGCAGGAGTGACATCCGGCAACTACATTACCCTGGAGGGGCAGGGTGATGTGGGTCCCAGAGGCGGACCTTCCGGCGACCTGATAATAGTAATAGAGGAGCAGGAGGATGATGTTTTTGAAAGGCACGGGGATGATATTCTGTGCGATTACCCCATCTCTTTCTCCAAGCTGGCTCTGGGTGCCCGTATTGAGGTTCCCACCCTCAGTGGCAAAGCGGCGTTGAAGGTTCCTCCCGGCACTCACTCACATAAGATATTCCGGCTGAAAGGAAAGGGCATCCCCCATCTTCATTCCCATGGCCGCGGCGACCAGCTGGTGAGACTGGTTGCCTGGACTCCCCAGGATCTGAGTGGCAAGGAGAAGGAGCTCTTCGAGAAGATAGAGGAAGAGGTAAGAGACAGGCCTCCTGAGTGCGGGAAGAAGATTTATTCCAGGTAGTCTTTAAACCGGCATTTACCTGCGGCGGCGTTGGATATGCTGCCTGGGAGCAGAAGGGCTTTTCCCGGAATTCAATAAGCATTGAATAGTACTTGTCTGAAAAGTGCGGGGTATTTTTCTGCAGGTTATGGAGCCATATATAACTAAACCGTAAAATCAACATCATTATGTCCAGTGAGCGGTACTTTAAAATCGATCCCGGTTCGGTCAGGAATGGAAGAGTCTGTTTAACCGGCGGTGAGTTTCATCATCTCAGCAGGGTGTCGGGCTTCACAGAGGGAGATGAGTTGATGCTGCTGGATGGGGAGGGCGGGTTGTACAGGGCTGAGATTGAAAAGATTTCTTCCCAAAGTGCCGATTTAAGGGTGGTATCATCCCGCCCGGCCCGGGAGCCTCCTCCCTTCTGTCTTGCCCTGGCTGTAATAAGAGCTGGAAGGATGGATATGGCGGTGGAGAAGTGTGTGGAGGTAGGCCTGAGAAGGATTATACCATTCACCTGCCGGAGAAGTGTCTGGTCGGGAGGAGGGGAAAAGGCTGCCGGAAAGGTAAAGAGACTCTCCAGAAAGGTAGAGGCTGTCTGCAAGCAGAGCGGACAGGCCTGTTTTCCACGGGTGGAAGGGTTGCTGGATTTTGAATCGCTGTTGGAGGAACTGGACAATTATCAGAGGATACTGCTGGCTGACAGGGACGGAGAGAGGATGGAGGGAAGGGAAGGGAGGGCGCCGGATGAAAGAACTCTTGGTATAGTCGGACCGGAAGGGGGGTTGACCCCGGAAGAGAAAAAGTTACTTATGGATAAGGGAGTGATACCCGTTTCACTCGGCGGCAACAGGCTTAGAAGCGAAACTGCAGCAATCTCCCTGGTGGTTTGCATGCATTCTGGATACTCCTGGTAAGATACTATCACTGCCCGGGTTCACGGCAAAGCATGTATTCAAGTTGGCCTTTCAGGAATATATCGCATCACGGGTGGATAGGCTGACCGGTCCTTATAATGAGGAGAAGGCACAGCTGCATGTATAAATCAGTTGATACCGCCGGTGCCCGGACAATATATTGTAGCAAACAAATGAGACCGGAAGGTAGCAGTGCACTCCCGAGCAGGGGGCGATGTTGACACCCGGATAAAATTATTGTAGCCTCAGAATTTTACTGCTGATTTACAGCAATTGACAGGATAGCTTTCCGGCAGTTATATTAGATTTGAATCCGGACCGGCAGAGGGGGGTTAATCCATGGAAAAGAAGGATAATGGGAAGATCACAGATGCAATCCGGGATGATCTTAAAAAGTCCTTGAAGAAGAAGGATAAGAAGAGGATAAGTGTCCTGCGGATGATGCTCAATGCATTGAACAATAAAAAGATTGAAAAGGGAGAGGAGTTATCCCGGGATGATGAACTGGCTGAGCTTTCTTCCTATGCCAGGAAGCGTAAGGAATCCATAAAGGAGTACCTTAAAGGGGGGAGGGATGACCTGGTAGAAGAGGAGAAGGGGGAACTGGAGATAGTGATGTCCTATCTTCCCCAACAGTTGTCCGAAGAGGAGATAGAGCGGGAAGCCGGCAGGATCATAGAGGAGCTGGACGCCGGCGGGATGAGTGATATGGGTAAGGTGATGGGAAAGATGATGTCAGAGTTCAAGGGGCGGGCGGATGGCAGGATGGTCAATAGAATAGTGTCGAGAATGTTGAAGGACTGATTATGGAACTGGTTACGGTGGCAAGGATTATAATCATAGGTATACTTCTGGTTTTCTTTGTTTCCGGTATGCGAAGGGGGTTTATACGTCAGTGCCTGGCCATCATCGGCATAGTGGCAGCGTTTGTGGGGGCATTTTATCTGGCTCACCACCTGGCTGGAGTATTTACAGAGCAGTTTGGACTCTCCTACAAACCATCGGTGATCATTTCGGCGGTGGTTCTGTTTGTGGGAATAATCATCGGATTTCATTTTGCCGGTATTACTATTCAGAAGCTGATAGATATTACCCCCCTGGGTATGTTCGACCGGATCGGCGGTGCAGCTCTGGGGGCTGTCAAGGGAGTGTTGTTCGTGAGTCTTCTGCTGATCATAATTTTATCCCTGCCCCTCCCGGAGGATATATCGGAGAGATTAGAAAGCGATACCATGGTCCGGGTGATTTATCCGGTTTTGCCTGCCTTCTTCGATCTGGTTCTTTCCGCTTTTCCCTCTGACCTCGATTTTGAGGAGGTAATAGATGAAAACAGGGCCGGCCGGGCGGTGGACCAGATGAAGAAGAAAGCATCGGAGATAGAAGAAAAGGTGGATCTCCGGAAGAAGAAACTGGTAAATTAGGCCCATCCGCTGGAACCGGGGCAGATATATTTACCTTTAAAAGCGATTGAATTCTTTTTATATCATGGATAATGCCGGGTATATGGGCATGGATGAGAAACTTCCAGAGGAACTGAAGCACGCCCGGAAGAAGCTGGAATTCGACTCTGTGGTGGAGATAATGGTTGATTATGCTCACTCCCAGAGGACCAGGAGTGATCTTTTCTCCATGCAGCCGTTGGATTCTACCGAAAGGGTGGAAACAAGCCAGAGGGAGATCATGGAGCTGGTGAAGCTTCATGAAATGGGAAGGGAGATACCCCTCTCAGGCTGGCTGGACAGTTATGAATTATTAAAATCAGTACGGGATGCCGGTGCCGTAGCAACCGCAGAAGAGCTGGTAAAGATTTCTGAGGCAGAGACAAGGTGCCGGAAAGTAAAGGATTTTCTGAATGATAACCGTGATGAAGCAGGGCTTATTTCCCGCTATTCGGAGGGGATCGATATCGATTGTCATTTTACAGGCAGGGTTGCAGAGGTAATCGGAGATGATTATGAGGTACTGGACAGTGCCAGCCGTGAGCTGAGGGTGATAAGGAGGGGGATATCGGCATTGAGGGATAATTTGCGGAAGAAATCGGCGGATTTCATAGCCAGAAAGGGGGGAGGAGAGGGGTATGAATTCGTCACCGTAAGAGGGGAGAGGTTTGTGGTTTCCCTTCCCCGTCATCAAGCTTCTTCAGTTAAGGGGATAGTCCATCAGGAGAGCAGCAGCGGTGCCTCACTCTATATCGAACCTATAGAATTTGTAGCTGAAAATAACAAACTGGAATCTCTTGTTCAGGATGAAAAAAGAGAAGTTCAGCGCATACTGGGAGAGCTGACCGGCTATATTTTCGAGGAACGGGAGCGTTTTCTGAAAAATCAGGATGTTCTGAAATGTCTGGATATTATCAACTCAAAGGCACTTTTTGCCAGAAGATTCAGGTGTTCCCGACCCCGTCATGAGGATGGAGGCCGGCTTAATCTCAGGGAGGCCAGACATCCGCTGCTGGAGAAGAGATTCTCGGAGGAGGGAAGGGCGGAATCACTTCAACCCCTGGATTTCGACTGTGAACGTGAAACATGGTCAGTAGTTATATCCGGTCCCAATGCCGGGGGAAAGACGGTGGCTCTCAAGACGGTGGGATTGCTGGTAATGATGGACCGGGCAGGTTTGCCGGTGCCCGCTCTGGACGGAAGTATTATACCGCCCTGCCGGGGTGTGTTTGTGGATATAGGAGATGATCAATCCATAGAAAAATCACTGAGCACCTTCTCCTCCAGGATCAGGAGGCTGGATATTATCACTCAGCTGGCCGGGCCGGATTCTCTGGTCCTTATCGATGAGGTGGGGGATGGGACGGATCCGGATGAGGGGGCTGCCCTGGCTGAAGCGGCACTGGATTATTTCGTGGATCAGAGGGTGAAAACAATTGTAACTACTCATATGAGAAGGCTCAAGATCTGGGCTCATGTGAAAGAGGGAGCCTTGAATGCCACCCTTGAGTTCGATCAGGAGAGCCTTAAACCCCTGTTCAGGCTCAGGTTGGGTGTTCCGGGCAGGAGCTGGGGGATAGAGGTTGCGGGAAGGTTGGGGCTGTCGGGGGAGATTGTATCCAGGGCCAGGGATATAGTTGGGTCCCAGGCTACCCGGATGGAGGAACTGCTGACATATCTGGAGGAGACCAAGCAGGCCCTGGATAGGGAGAGGGAGGAGATTTCCTCCCGGGAGAAATATCTGGACCAACTGGTAAGCTCCTACAATGAGCTTACCCGTGATTTCAGGGATAAGAAGGATAAAATGGCCCGGGAGGCCCGGGAGGAGGCACTGAATATAGTTTCCACTACCAGAAGGGATATGGAAAATCTGATCAGAAAGATACGTTCGAGCAGCGCCGAGAGGGGTGTTATAAAGGAAGCAAAATCGGAGATAGAGAAGTCTGGTGAGGGACTGGAAGAGAAGCTGGAAAAAGCCAGGGATAGTACACCCTTGGATTTTGACCGGATAAAGCCCGGTATGTGGTGTGAAATCGAGAAGCTGGGCAAGAGGGGCAGGGTGGTGTCAAAAGCTGGTAAGTCAAGGGTTTTCCTGGAACTTATGGGGGGCGTAAGGGTAGAAACAAGGGTGAAGGAACTTATTCCCTGTGAAAAGCCGCGGGAGAAGGGAAGGCCTTCTTCTGCCTCCTGGTCGGCCGGCGAATTCAAACCGGTATCGAAGGAATTGATGGTGAGGGGGATGGACAGAATGGAAGCACTGGAGAAGGTGGATATGTTCGTGGACCGGGCTGTGCTGCAGGGTTTAAGAAAGGTTACCATAATTCACGGGATCGGCAGGGGGATTCTCAGGCAGGCTATCTACAAAAAACTGAAGGATGATCCCCGGGTCGCATCGGTACACCCGGGTGAACCGGCACTGGGTGGGGATGGAGTAGCAGTGGTTGAACTCAAGTGAGGGAACGGGATGATTCCAGAGGAAGTTATCCAGGAAATAAGGGACAGGACCGACATAGTTGAAGTAATCGGTTCTGTGGTTAATCTTCAGCGTAAGGGGCAGAATTATGTGGCTCTGTGTCCTTTCCACCAGGACAAGAAGCCCAGCTTTACGGTTAGTCCGCGGAAACAGATATATCACTGTTTCGGCTGCCACAGGGGAGGAAATGTCATTAATTTCCTGATGGAGTATGAGGGGACCGGTTTTGTGGATGTGGTCAGGAGACTTGGCAGGGATGCTGGTGTAGAGGTGGAACAGTATCTCAAGAAGGATAAGGTTCGAAGCAGCCGCTTTCAGCGTTTTTACAGGGCCATGGAGTTCGCAGCCGGGTTCTACCAGAAAGCTCTGAATAGCAGGAAAGATGCCGGTAAGGCAAAGCAATATTTAAAGAAAAGGGGAATCAGTTCAGGGACGGTAGATGAATTTTCCATAGGTTTTGCTCCCTCCGGGTGGGATAATCTGGAGAAAGCCGCAACCAGGGAGGGTATCGGGCTGGAGACCCTCCTGAAGCTTGATCTGGTAAGAAAGAACAGGAGGGGGGGCGGACAGCATGATTATTTCCGTAACAGGCTGATATTTCCAATTAAGTCGCTATCCAGGAGGTATGTAGGGCTGGCCGGAAGGGTTCTGGATGATTCAGAGCCTAAATACCTTAATTCATCAGAGAGCCCCATATATTCCAAGGGAAAAATTTTATATGGACTGGCTGATTCCAGGGAAAATATAAGAAAAAGCGGTAATGTTATATTGGTAGAGGGTTACATGGATTACTTAATGTTATGGGATAAAAATATCCGGAATGCGGCGGCGGTTTGCGGTACAGCTTTAACAAAAGAACAGGCCGGTATACTTGCGAGGCTGGCAAAACGTGTATATATTATAAATGATGGAGACGAAGCTGGTACCAGGGCAGCGGTAAGGGCTGCCGACCAGTTGATAGGAGAAGAGTTAGAAGTTCAGATAGTAAAACTGCCCCGGCGAGAGGATCCGGATAGTTTTGTAAAGAAGCATGGAGCAGATGCGTTGAAGAGCAGGATGCGTTCTGCTCCGAATTATTTTAGCTATCTCAGAGAGGAAGCTGAGAGAGGAAAGAATAAGACCTACAGGAGGAATCAGGTTATAAAACATCTGCTAAATTCTGTCGAAAGAGTCAGGGATCCCATTCGAAGGGAATTGTATTACCAGGAAATATCGGAATTATTCAAGGTTCCCGTGGATGCATTGAGGAATGGAGCATCCTTCCGTGGCGGGGTTGAGAGGGGAAGGGGCAGAAGGAAGACAGTATCCGGCAAGAGCAACAAGCGGGAAGAATTTCAAAAGATAATTTTTCGTATTGCTCTGGAGAATAAGAATTTCGCCGAAATCCTGCTGAACGGGATCGAGATGGAGGTTCTGGAGGGGGAACTGTACCGCAAGCTTTTTAGCATGATTGACCAGGCGGTAGATAGTAATATTGATATTGGAGATTCAGCATTCCTCGGCAGTATAGATGAACCGGAGTTAGCCAGATTTGTTTCCGAACTGGCGTTGATGGACCTGCCCCCCGGCCCTGTCGAAAGCTTCCTGGTGGATACCATGATCTGGTTGAAATCGGCATGGCTCAGGGACAGGAAAGATCATCTTAAAATGAAGTTAACTGAACTCGAGGAGGATGGCAAGAGTGAATCAGAAGAGGCTGTAAGAATCGTAGAGGATTACAGGGACGTGACAAAAAAGTTGAAGAGTTTTTGTCCAGGGGAAGGAAGAGAATCAAATGAATCTTGAAAGATTTGATCAGATCTTGGTCGAGCTTAGAAGGAAGCAGGATAAAAAAGGCTACGTACTGAACGAAGAGATCAGCAATTTGATCGATGAGAGTTTCTCTACGGAGGATATAATAAGTCTCTACGACAGGCTGAGTTCCGAGGGTATTGAATTCTTCGATTCTCAGGATAAAGCCAGGATGAAGATTGAGGCGCGGAAAAAACGCCGGAAGAAGGAGAAGGAAAAGGATAAAAAGCTCCTTCGTTCCAAGGTTAAATATGATGATCCGGTTAGAATGTATCTTCGGGAGATGGGAAAGGTGCCCCTGTTGGACCGGGAGGGGGAGATTAAAATAGCCAAGAGGATAGAGAGGGGAAATTTAAAAATCAAAGAGGCGGTGTTGAGTCTGGATTTTACCACCAGGCAACTTCAGAGGTGTGTTGAGGCTGTGGAGGATGAAGAAATGAAGCTGAAGCATATTATCAAATTGGAAGAGGGTGGATTGCATCCCCATTTTTCCAGCGAGAAGGAGAAGAGAAAATATATCTCTATTCTCAAGAAAATAGTGAAGATGCGGGACGAGCTCTCGGATCTGGAGACAAAACTGAATAAGAGGATCAGTAAGAAGAAGGCGGGGGAATGCCGGCGCAAGATGGAACGGACCAGGAAGAAGCTCCAGAGTGAGTATAGTAAGTTTGAACTCCGGCCCGCCTTTCTGGAGAAGCTGGTTGCCAGTATCAGGGATATTTTAGGCAGAATGGAAAAGCCGCATAAAAAAATCTCCCAGTTCGAGGAATTAACCGGAATGACCTGTGAGGAGATGGAGGAGGTGCTGGACCAGGTTAAAAATTCGAAGAAAAAGAAGAAAATTGAAAAGCAACTTAACTGGTCGGTGAAGCAACTGAAAGGGTTTCATGTAAAATTAAAGGAGCTTAAGAGGGAGTGCAGGAGGATCGAGAGGGAAGAGAATATCAATTATCAGACCCTGAAGAGTATTATAAGGGATATAAGGCAGGGTGAGCATGAAGCCGAAAAGGCCAAGCAGGAGATGATAGAGGCAAATGTGAGACTGGTTATCTCAATTGCCAAGCGGTATACCAACAGGGGCCTGGAATTCCTGGACCTGATTCAGGAGGGTAACAGCGGCCTTATGAGGGCGGTGGATAAGTTCGATTACCGCAAGGGATACAAGTTCAGTACCTATGCCACCTGGTGGATCAGGCAGGCCATAACCAGGGCTATTGCTGATCAGGCTCGTACCATAAGGGTTCCCGTTCACATGATCGAGGCAATAAACAAGGTTTCCCGTACCCAGAGGGAACTTGTTCAGGACTATGGAAGGGAACCGACTCCTGAGGAGGTAGCCAGGCGTCTGAACTATCCGGTGGGAAAGGTCAAGAGTGTGATGAAGGCGAGTATGGAACCGGTTTCACTGGACCGTCCTATCGGAGATGACGAGGACAGCCATTTCAAGGATTTTATCGAGGACGACTCCACCTTCCTTCCCGACCATACGGCAGCTCATTCCATGCTCAAGGACCAGGTTGCCAAGGTGTTAGCCACCCTGACCCCCCGGGAGGAGAAGGTAGTAAGATTGAGATTCGGACTGGGAGACGGAACCCCCAGAACCCTGGAGGAAGTTGGAACCATATTCAAGGTAACCCGGGAGAGGGTCAGACAGATAGAGGCCAAGGCCCTTAAGAAACTCATGCATCCCAGCAGGAGCAGAAAGCTTAAGGGTTATATTGATGTTTAATGGAAAAATTGTTGAATTCCCGGTACCATCATGTTAGATTCTGTTTTGCCGTATTTTGGATTGAATGGATCAGGGGCCCATAGCTCAGTCGGTAGAGCTACCGGCTCATAACCGGTTGGTCACAGGTTCGAGTCCTGTTGGGCCCACCAGAATAGAAGGTTACCCCTCCGGTTTAGATGCCGGAGGGGGCTTTTTTTGCCCATCCATTTTCATCACTACCCATATAGATTGCAGTATTTTTCAACTCTTTCCCCTGCAATCAGATAGGTTCATCTGGCAGTTTATATCCGGGTCCGGATTTTGCGTATTAAGTTTAGCAATTAAGGGCGGTTGGATGCCCGGCAGAAATGCATCTGAGCTAAAATTGTAATTGCATGAATATCAAACAGTTGGATGGATAGATCGAAAAATGATGAGTCCCCGGTCATCTTTATGACCCCATTATTGCAAGCAGAGGAGTTAAAATGCAAAAATTATGGCTGAGGAAGACCCTTCTTCTGGTATTGATGATAATATCATTTATTTATTTTCAGATACATTCCTGTTCAGAGGAGGGAATAATCGGTCCGGGTGGAGAGAATGGTGGAAAAGGGATAAACATAGATAACAAGATCTGCCTGCCCAGGGATATCTATTTTGTAGATGAGAGCTTTGGATGGGTGGTGGGAGCAGCTGGAACAGCCATGTATACAGTTGACGGAGGAGAAAACTGGAGTGGAGTGAGTCTGGAGGATTATAACCTGAGAGGGGTATTTTTTCTCGATCAGGTAAAGGGCTGGATAGTGGGGGAAGACGGGTCGATATTGAGAACCACGGAGGGAGGAATTGAATGGGACAGGATAACTTTTAACGGTTATCCTCAGGATACCGATCTGTATATGGTGGAATTCATGAATGACACCCTGGGTTTCATTCATGGATACGGGGGAGTCTACCGGAGTGAAGACGGAGGGATGAACTGGGAGAATTACTGGTTGCCGGTGGTGCCCTACCGGGGTTCCTGGGGTATGAGTATGGTGGATGAACAGAGAGGATACCTGCTGGGAAGCAGATGGACTCAATCGGATCCCAATCTTATCTACAGGACTGATGATGGCGCATTGAGCTGGTCAGGAGTGGAGGGATCAAAATCTTCTGTGCTGGAAGCAGTGATGGAAATTGATTTTGTGGATGACACTACCGGATGGACCGGGGGAAATACTATCAAAAAGACTGTCAACGGGGGAGATGGCTGGGAAACTCAGCTGGAATCGGCACATGTGAGGGAATTTTCATTGCTCAGCAGTGAGCGTGGGTTTGCTGTCGGTGGGCTGAAAATTCTGAAGACCGCGGATGGCGGGGAGACCTGGAATGATGTGACCCCCCCGGATGAAGGGATAAAGGATCTCAGGAGTGTACACTTTCTCGATAAAGACACCGGTTGGGTTCTGGGATGGGGATACGATAAGCAGATGGAGGGCAAGATACTCAAACACACTCTGATATTGAAAACGGAAGATGGAGGAAACAGCTGGAAGATCAGGAACTTCTACTTCGATTATTCCGGTATGAGCGGAGACCCCACTCAGGCAGATTCAATATGATTAAGATCTGATTAATCCGGCAATATTATTTGCAAACTCCGACCCTTCCAGGAATTTCATGCCGCTGGCAATGGTTATGGCGGAATAGAATTTTCCAGACAGAAACATTTTCAATTGTATACCCCGGCGGAAAAAAAAGAAAAAATTCCTGATAAAATAGCTTGACCCCTGATTATATTATGTTATACCATTTGTTCTTTATTTGGCAAAAATCTGATGGCTTAAGATGATATGTAAAAAGGAAAGATGATCACGGCACTATACAAGTTAAATTCAAAGAAATCCAGAAGATATTGGCGAATAATGCTTTCCGGAAGGGAGGCATTTTTGTTTGCTGATGAAAGGTGAATGTATGTCAGTAGAAGAGGATATCCAGTTATTGATAAAATTGGTTCAGAAGGATAGGGAAGTCAAGAAGAAGAAGAAGCTTCTGGAGAATAATCCTCCCGGGATCGAGGAGATCGACAGAAAGATTAATCTGATGAACCAGAAGTTGGCCGAGAGTAAGAATAAGCTGGAGAAGCTTGCCAAGGAGAAGCGCAGTCTGGAGCGGGATATCGAAAGCCATAATCAGAAGATCGAAAATGAGAAGGTCAAGCAGCAGGCAGTCAAGTCCAACAGGGAATTCAGGGCCATGAACGCAGAGATTGATTACCTGAATAAACTGGTAGACCGTGATGAATCCCGTATACTGGAGATCCTGGAAGAAACCGAAAAGAGAAGGCGTGAGATAGATCAGCTGAATAAGAATGTGAAGACCCAGATCGAAGATCTGGAGGCCCGGAAATCGCGACTGGAGAGTGAGCTGGTTGACAGCAGGGAATCATTGCAGATACTGGAGGATGAGAAGAAGAGGATACTGCCTCATCTCTCCGACCGGGTAAGAAAGAAGTATAACCGGATCCTGAGGGTTAAGGGTGATTCCGGAGTGGCCAATCTGGTGGATGATGTCTGCCATGGCTGTTACAGCAGGGTACCCCCTCAGCAGGCTCATGAAGTAAGGAAGAACAATCAGATAATTACTTGTGAGACATGTGGCAGGATCCTGGTTCACTATCCCGAAGGAAGGATGGACGGGGGGAAGGAGGAAGATGGGTAAAATAAAAAAGCTGCTGCTTCATCTTTCCCGGGGAGGGAGTATCGATAGTGGCTGGAGAAAGGCTGGATATTCCTCCCTGTCGCTGGCCCGGCAGGCATTGAAGAAGCTGGCTGAAGAGATACCGGTGGAAGGAGATACCGCCGGTAAATTTTTATATCAGCAGGATGTGAGTGGGGTGGAGAGGCGGGTGGAAGAGGTAGTAGTATATACAGATGGAGCTTCCAGAGGAAATCCCGGTCCATCAGCGGTGGCCGCTGTAGCCTATCTTCCCTCCGGTGAGATGCTTACCACCTCGGCAAAAAAGATCGGGAAAGCTACCAACAATGTAGCCGAGTACCTGGCGGTTATCCAGGGATTGAAGCTGGCCCGGGCACTCAAGGCCGCCCGGGTAGAGGTCCGGCTGGACAGCGAACTGGTGGCCAAACAGATATCGGGGGAATACAGAATGAAAAGTCCGTTGCTTAGACCCCTGCTTACCAGGATAAGAAGGCTGTGCCGCTATTTTAAGAGCTGTAAATTCAAAAAGATTCCCCGGGAAGACAACCACGAGGCGGATAGAATCGCATCGGCCGTATTGAAGGATAAGCCACCGGAAAATTAAAATTTTTCTCTCTTTTGACCTTTACTTCCCCCCGTGTTATATTTCATTTTAAATATGGTTTCATAACTTGAAGTATCGGGCGGAGTGGATCAGGTGATCGCGGGCATATAAGATGTGCCCGAGGAAAGTCCGAGCTCCACAGGGCAGGACGCTGGATAACGTCCAGTGAGGGTGACCTTAAGGAAAGTGCCACAGAAAAGATACCGCCCTCGAAGGAGGGTAAGGGTGAAAGGGTGAGGTAAGAGCTCACCAGTGATAATGGCGACATTATCAGCTAGGTAAACCCCGTCCGGAGAAAGACCAAAAAGAAGAGGAGAAGTGGCCCGCTTCGTTTGACTCTTGGGTGGGTCGATTGAGGCCGGCGGTAACGCCGGTCCCAGATAAATGATCACCATCTTCCCGCAAGGGGAGAACAGAACTCGGCTTACAGATCCGCTCCGCCGGTGATATATCAGGATATAACAGCAGAAGGGCAATCAATGCCGGTATGGAGAGCCAGGACCGTCGAACCTGAGACCGTCAGAAGGCTGGCAAGTGAGATGGTAATATCGCCACTGAAGGCGAGGATCCTGGCGGTATGCGGAATCAGAGGTGCTGATCAGGCAGCCAGGTATCTATTTCCTTCCTTCAGCTATCTTCACGATCCATTCGAATTCAATGAGATGAAGAGGGCTGTCTACGCAATAAACCGGGCAATTCAGGAGGGTCAGAGGATTCTTATCCACGGTGATTACGATGCCGATGGGATATGCGGTACCGCCCTTCTGTATAATGCTCTTAAGAAAATGGGAGCGGATGTTCACTATTTTATCCCCAACCGGGAAAAAGACGGATACGGGCTGGCCAGAAGGGTGATGGAGAGGGGTATGAAAGTAGGCCTGGGGATGGTGATCTCGGTTGATTGCGGATCCAGCGACAGGGAGGTGGTTTCCTGCCTGAGGGATGGCGGCGTGTCTGTTATTATCACCGATCATCATGAAATAGGGCAGAGGGTGCCTGAAGCAACCGCATTTATTAATCCCAAACTTAACAGTGAGAACTATCCATACCAGAATCTTGCCGGAGTGGGGGTGGCTTTCAAGCTGCTGCAGGGACTGGAGAAACAGATGGGGCTGGATCTGGATCTGGAAAGAATGCTGGATATTGTTGCCATAGGTACATTGGGTGACTATGTCGATCTGGATGGGGAAAACAGAATTCTGGTCAAACTTGGTATGGAGGTGCTGAAGGAATGGAACAGGCCGGGTCTTGAGGCTCTGCGTGAGATCAGCGGCCTGGACCGTGACAGTTCCTCGGCCCGGCGTATTTGCTATTCCATAATACCGAGGCTCAACTCCACCGGAAGGATTTCCAGCGCCAGGGAAGCAGTGGAGCTGCTCTCCACTCATGATGTGGATGAAGCCGGAAGGATTGCCCGGAAGATCGAAGAGAAGAACAGACAGCGCAAGAATCACGACAGTGTGGTTACCGAAGAGGCAAGTTACCTGGCGGATATTACTATAAAAAGGGGGGATCCTGCTGCTCTGGTTTTTTCATCCTCCTCCTGGCACGAGGGAGTAGTGGGAATAGGCGCTTCCCGGCTGGCGGAGCAGTATAACCGGGTAGCCGCCCTGATAGCGGTAAAGGAAAAGCTGGGAAAGGGTTCGGTAAGGTCACCCGGGGGAATAAATATCAAGGAGGTGCTGGACAGGTGTTCTAACTACCTGATGGAGTTCGGGGGGCATAAGGAAGCCGGGGGATTCACCATATCAGTGGAGGATATTCCGGAGTTTCAGATGTTCTTCGAACAGATAGTGACCGAGCTGGCGGGGGATGAAGGAATCAGGGAGAGGAGTATGATTTTCGACGGGGAACTCAATCTGAGTGAATGTACCCTGGATTTGGTTTCCTTCATGGAAGGCCTGGAACCGTTCGGTCCACGGAATCCCGAACCTGTTTTTCTGATAAGGAGCCTGGAGGCTCTGCCCGGAAGCCGGGAGGTAGGGAAGGGACATCTGAAGCTGGTGGTGGCCCACCCCGGTGGAGGGGGATGTGATATGATAGGGTTTTCCCTGGCAGAACGGTGGTCTCCCCGCCGACTGACCGGTAAGTGGATAGATATAGTGGGTCATCTCAGGAGGAACTGCTACCGGGGAATAGAAAAACCACAGATCGAAATAAGGGATATTCGGTATTCTGAAGGCTAGTCAGTTTTTTTATCTCATCGATATAATCAGTTCAAGGGAGTGAAGTGCATGAGAGTGGTAATTCAGAGAGTCTCCGGAGCCTCCGTGGAGGTGGATGAAGGGATGGTGTCCTCCATTGGCAATGGTATAGTTGTTCTGGCAGCTTTCAAGTCGGGCGAAACGGATGAGGAAATGGACTGGATGGCCAGAAAATGCCTTCAGCTGAGGATTTTCGAAGACAGCGAGGGCAAGATGAACCGCTCGGTACTGGATGAACAGGGAGAGGTGCTGGTAGTGTCGCAGTTCACCCTGTTCGGCAACTGCCGCAAGGGAAGGAGGCCTGCTTACACCAGGAGTGCTCCCGCTGGTGAGGCATCAGGTTTATACCGTAAATTCCTGGAGATAATGAATGGATATTACGACCGGGTCTCAGAGGGTGTTTTCGGTGCCAGGATGAAGGTGAGTCTGGTAAATAACGGGCCGGTAACCCTGATAATCGACCGGGAAGCGGAAGACCTGTAGGAGGAATCAACGGTGAATCCATTTTTACCCACCCATCTCCAGGAGCGGCTTGTTCTTGCATCGGCATCAGCCAGGCGCAAAAGTATTCTGGAGAGTCTGGGTTTTCAGTTCGAGATAATCCCCCCCCGCATAGAGGAGGATGTAATCTGGGATGATCCGGAGAGGAGAGCGGTTCTCCTGGCCGAATTAAAGGGTGTGGAGGTACAGCGTAACCGGCCCCGGAGCACTATAGTGGCGGCGGATACCATAGTATCTTGTAATGGGGATATACTGGGCAAGCCGGGAACCGACAGGGAGGCGGCCGGAATGATGGAAACCCTCTCCGGGCGGTCGCATCAGGTAATAACCGGAGTGGTTCTTCTTCATCCTCCCAGTCATCGCATAACCGGCTGCCGCAGTACTACAGTATTTTTCAAGGAACTCAGCGGAATAGAGATAGAGCAGTATATCGATACCGGGGAACCGTTCGGTAAGGCCGGAGGTTATGCCATCCAGGGTTATGCCTCTGCTTTTGTGGAGGGAATAGAGGGTTGTTTCTTCAATGTGGTAGGCCTGCCGGTCTTCTGCCTGTTCAGCATGTTCAGAGAGTTGGAGGGGAGAGTGTATGAGGAAAGGCAATGATATGGAAAGGGAGGGTACATGAGTACGTTTCAATCGGAAATAAGACTTTCAACTGAAGGAGACGGATCCATAGTGGATATCACCGGTAGGGTAAAGTCGGTGGTGGAAGAGAGTGGTGTGGTGGACGGTCAGCTGCTCGTTTTTGTGCCCGGATCAACCGGGGCGATTACCACCATAGAATACGAACCGGGATTGTTGAAAGATATGCCGGAGTTTTTTGAGAAGCTGATTCCTTCGGGAGTTGAATATAATCACGATGCCACCTGGGGTGACGGAAACGGGTTTTCCCACCTTCGCGCAGCCCTGGTAGGGCCTTCACTGACTGTGCCGGTTTCCGGAGGAGAACCGTTGCTGGGGACCTGGCAGCAGATAGTATTCCTGGAATTCGACAACAGGCCCAGGCAGAGAAAGATACATATAAATATAACGGGGGAATAGCTGCTATGGAATTTCTGGAAAAGAATGGCCGGAGAGTGCTTCCAACCGTACAGTATGCCGGGGGTGTGATCAGAATAATAGATCAGAGCCTTCTTCCCCAACAGGAAGTTATCATCTCCGTGGAGGATGTTGCGGAGATGGCTGAATGTATCGTTAATATGAAGATAAGAGGTGCTCCGGCCATAGGTATAGCTGCGGCTTTCGGGATTCTGCTTTCTGTGGAAAACTGCCTCAGAATGGAGATGGGTCCTCCGGAGGGCGGTTTTTTCGATCAGAACAGGGAGATGAGGCCATTCCCCGGCGGTCAGGCCGATCCGGACAGAATGAGGGAAGAGGCAATGAAAGCGTCCCGTATTCTGGAGAAGACCAGGCCCACAGCGGTAAACCTCTTCTGGGCAATAAGGAGGATGAGAGCTGTGATATCCGATCAGTCCATCAGTGATCCCCTTGATCTGGCCGGGAGGTTAAGCGGAGAGGCTTTTAATATATATAACCGGGAGCTGGAACGGGAATTCAGGATAGGGGATCACGGCGCTCCCCTGATAGAGGATGGAATGAGTGTTATGACTCACTGCAATGCCGGGGGTCTTGCCACTGCCGGCTATGGTACCGCTCTGGGGGTACTCAACCGGGCCAGGGAGAAGGGCAGAAAATTCTCCGTATTTGCAGGTGAGACCAGGCCACTGCTCCAGGGGGCCCGATTGACTGCCTGGGAGCTCATCGGAAGAGATATCGAAGTGACTCTGCTGTGTGACAACGCTGCCCCCTCACTTTTCCGGTCTGGAGAGGTGGATGCAGTGATAGTAGGTGCAGACCGGATAGCGGCCAACGGGGATGTGGTCAATAAGGTCGGAACCCTGGGACTGGCGGTACTCTGTCACAGATACGGAAAACCCTTCTATGTAGCTGCTCCCCGGTCGACTTTCGATCTTAGCCTGGACAGTGGTGAAGTGATACCCATAGAGATAAGGCTGGGGGAAGAGGTGACGGTCTATCAGGGTAACCGTACCGCTCCCCGGGCGGTTGAGGTGTACAATCCCGCTTTCGACTGTACTGCGGCCGAACTGGTTACCGCCATAATTACTGAGGAGGGAGTAATCAGGGATCCCGCCGGTACTGATATAAAGTCATTTCTGGGTGAGGAGGATTAAAAATAATAAATGAACGGAAAGATGAACCGGATGGGAATGTTTGACAGGGTTGGGCTAATGGCCGGATACTGCACCACATAAGCACGGCAGGCCGGCAGAATTGCTGTTTTAACTCCGTATCGTACAATATGGACTTGACAAAAGGGAGTTAAGAATTTAAGTTTAATTGTTTAATTCCCAATGTAATGTGTGATTCTGGAGGAGAGGAATGAAAAGAACCACAATAATCAAGAAGGATCAGGTTGACAGAAAATGGTTGCTGGTGGATGCGGAGGGAAAGACCCTGGGCCGACTCGCTTCGAGGATTGCTACAATTCTGAGGGGCAAGAATAAACCTTCATTTGTTCCCTTTATGGATGTGGGGGATTTTGTAGTGGTGATAAATGCCGATAATATAGTATTTACCGGAAACAAGCTGATGGATAAAAAATACTGGCGTCACAGGGGCTATCCGGGTGGACTGAAGAGATTTAACCTGAAGCAAATCATGGAAAAGGATCCCACTTTCGTGCTCAGGAATGCAGTGAAGGGTATGCTTCCCCATAACCGCCTGGGCAGAAGGCAGATTAAAAAATTGAAAATCTATGCAGGGCCGGATCATCCCCATCAGGCCCAGAAACCGGAGAAGGTAGAGGTATAGGCAGAGTTAATTATCAAAGCCGGAGAGGAGGTGGTAAATTGGCCAAGGAATTGTACCATGCTATAGGCAGAAGAAAGTCGGCTGTGGCGCGCGTTTTCCTGAGTGAAGGAAAGGGAAAGATTGTTATAAACAACAAGAGTATGGACCACTATCTCAACCGCGACAGTCTGAAGATGACGGTAACACAACCTTTCGCCGTTACGGGGACGGAAGGTCAGTATGATGTTAAGGCTACCATAAGCGGGGGAGGGCTTTCGGCTCAGGCCGGAGCACTCAGGCTGGGTATAGCCAGGGCAATGCTGGATTATGACGAGAGTTTTAAGAGGGCGTTGAAGAAGAATGGACTGCTGACCAGAGATCCCAGGAGAAAGGAACGCAAGAAGTACGGTCAGCCCGGACGTAGAAAGAAGTTCCAGTTCTCCAAGAGATAATGTAAAAGAACACACATCTCTTCTATAGCCCAGGGTGTTCCCGGGCGGTACTCATCCAAATTGCGGAGGAGGGGTACTTTGATTTTCAGGTTTATGCCGTTCGGTAGAAGTGGCTGATACTGTACCGGAACGGCCGGAACGCTGCGGGAATTTACAGCTATAATTACAGAAGAGATGGAGGATTAACCTGAGGAGGGAAATTTGAAATTAACCATAAAAGATATGCTCAAGGCTGGGGTTCATTTTGGCCATCAGAAGAAGAGATGGAATCCCAAGATGAAGTCCTTTATTTATAAAGAGCAGAACGGCATCTATATAATAGATCTCACCAAAACAAAGAAGATGCTGGAGGAGGCCTGCAATCATGTCAGGGAGGTGGCCGCTCAGGGCAGGAAGATCATATTTGTGGGGACCAAGAGACAGGCCAAGGACATAGTCAGGGAGGAAGCGGAAAGATGCGGGATGTATTATGTGAGCGAGAGGTGGCTGGGAGGAACCCTGACCAACTTTCAGACCATAAAGAACAGCATCCACAAGCTGTTAGATCTGGAAGCAATGGAGCAGGATGGACGGCTGGAAAAGTTGCCCAAAAAAGAGATACTGGAGGTAAGAAGGAAGAAAGAGAAGCTCCTCAAAATGCTTTCCGGGATAAGGGATATGAAGAAGATCCCGGCTTCCCTTATCATTATCGATACCATAAAAGAGGATATTGCGGTGAGGGAGGCCAAAAAGCTGGGGCTTCCCATTGTTGCCACCGTGGATACCAACTGTGATCCCTATGAGATAGATTATCCGGTGCCGGCCAATGATGACGCCATTCGTTCCATCAGGTTATTCGCCGGCGCGCTGGCGGATGCCATAGAGGAGGGGGTGGCTCTGTATAACAAGAGCAGGGAGGCGGGGGAAAAGGCCGCCAGGACAGCGGAACAGAAATCAGAAGATAAGAAGAAGAGAGGGGACAGGGAAAGCAGGAAATCCACCCCGGAGAAAGAGAAAACCAGGCCAGACCGCAAGGAAAGCCAGAAATAATATCAACCTGGAGGGATCTAGATGAAGATTACACCCAAGATGGTAAAGGAACTTCGTGACAAAACCGGTGTTGGAATGATGGATTGCAAGAAGGCCCTGGAGAAATCCGAAGGGGATATGGAAGAAGCCATTGTTCATCTCAGAGAAAAGGGATTGTCCAAGGCAGCCAAGAAGTCGGGAAGGGAGGCCAAGGAGGGAAGGATATTCAGCTATGTACATCCCGGATCCAGGCTGGCGGTTATGGTGGAGATAAATTGTGAGACAGAATTCGTGGCTCGAACCGATGATTTTGGAGAGCTTGGCAATAATGTAGCCATGCAGGTTGCTGCATTGTCTCCTATGGCTATCCGTAGGGAAGATCTGGATCGGGAAACCATCCAGAAGGAGAAGGAAATCTACAGTAATCAGGCTGTTCAGGCTGGAAAACCGGAAGAGATAGTGGACCGGATAGTGGAAGGCAAGATGGAAAAGTTCTATCAGGAAAACTGCCTTATGGAACAGAAGTTCGTCAAGAACGATGATCTTACTGTAGAGGAGCTGGTGAAGACTGTGATCGGGAAGCTGGGAGAGAACATGGTAATTCGGAGGTTTTGCCGGTTTGAAGTGGGGGAGGAGTAATTCTGAAAGTTGCTTTATTAAGGATGCTGTGATATTTTTGGGCGCAGGAGTTCCGGTTCCTGCGTCTTTTTGTGAAAGGAGTGTTGGATGAACAGATGTCCCGGGATTAACAGGATGCTCCTCAAGGTGAGCGGCGAAGTTTTCAAGAGTGAGTCTGACAGTGTCGACTTCAACAAGGTGGAATCCTTCGCCGGTGATCTGGACTCCGCCTACCGTACCGGAACGGAGATTGCCGTGGTGGTGGGTGGAGGTAACATTATAAGGGGGGGGCTGATCAGTGGTATCGGAGTGGAGAGGGTAACCGCGGATTATATGGGTATGCTGGGAACTATTATTAACGCCCTGGCTCTGGACAGTGCTCTTAACCGGTTGGGAGTGGAATCCCTGGTGATGACATCAATGTCCATGGAACAGCTGGCTGAACCCTACGTGAGAAGAAACGCTATCAGGTATCTGGATGAGGGAAGGCTTATTATACTGGCCGGGGGTACCGGAAATCCCTACTTTACCACCGACACGGCAGCAGCTCTGAGAGCGGCAGAGATCAAGGCCGATTGTCTCTTCAAGGGAACCAAGGTGGATGGTATCTACAAATCAGATCCGGTAGAAAATCCCGAAGCTGAAAGGTATAAGGAACTGAAATACACCGATGTTCTCCGGGATAATCTCGGTGTCATGGACGCAGCTGCGGTGGCCCTGTGCCGGGATAACAGCATTCCCATTATTGTTTTCAACATTCTGGAATCCGGCAACATCAGAAAGGTTATAGAAGGAGAAGAGCTGGGAACGATCGTATACTAAGGAGGTATCAGATGGATCCGGTGGATGAGATATTCAAGGAAGCCGAAGACCACATGAAGAAGACCCTGCAGTTAAGCGAGGATGAACTGGCTACTATCAGAACCGGCAAGGCTTCGCCTGCCATACTGGACAGTGTGAAGGTGGATTATTACGGCAGCAGGGTGCCACTGAATCAGGTCGCCAATGTTTCGGTGCCCGATCCCAAACTGATCGTCATAAAACCATGGGAAAAGCCGATGGTGCCGGAGATTGCCAAAGCTATACAGACTGCCGATCTCGGTCTGAATCCCCAGAGTGATGCCGGTATTATACGTATTCCCCTTCCCTCTCTGACCGAGGAACGGAGGCGGGAACTGGCCAAAGGTGTGAACAACAAAGTCGAGGAAGCCAAGATTGCGATAAGGAATATAAGGAGAAACGCCAACGATAAATTGAATAAGCTGGAGAAGGATCATCAGATTTCGGAGGACGACTGCCACAGGTTTCAGGATGATATTCAGGAACTCACCGACAGGTACACAGAAAAGCTGGATCAGATACTGGAGGCCAAGAATAAGGAGATAATGGAATTTTAATCCTTCCCGGCTGAACAGGCAGCGATTGTATGAGTGACCAGATAGATCGTGATATTGAGAAATTAAGGGGCCGTCAGTGCCTGCCCCGGCATGTAGCCATAATAATGGATGGTAACGGCCGCTGGGCCAGAAAGCGAAACCTCCCCCGCCTGGCCGGTCACAAGGAGGGAAGGGAGTCGGTCAGGGCTGTAGTGAGGACATCCGCCCGGCTGGGTATTTCATTCCTTTCCCTTTTTACCTTTTCACTGGAGAACTGGAAGAGGCCTCCCTCCGAAGTGAAGGGGTTGATGCATTTCCTGAAGCAGGTTCTGTACTCCGAATATCTGGAGCTGAATCAGAACAATATCAGGCTGGAGGCAACCGGCAGGCTGGAACTGCTACCTCCCCCCACCCTGGAAGCACTGCAGGATACCATGAATAAGCTGTCCGGCAACGACGGAATGGTTTTAAATCTATGTATAAGCTACGGTGGAAGGGCCGAGATAGTAGACGCAGCGGTGAAAATGGCGGAATCGGCAATGGCTGGCCATACCGATATTAATTCCATCGATCAGGAGGGGTTCAGGAGATTCCTGTACCAGCCCGGAATGCCGGATCCTGATCTGTTGATCAGGACCAGCGGGGAAAAGCGAATAAGCAATTTTCTGCTGTGGCAGATTGCCTACAGCGAAATTCTGGTGACTGATGTTCTCTGGCCGGAGTTCAGGGAAAAGGAACTGATTTGGGCGGTAAGGGAATATCTTACCCGGGAAAGAAGGTTCGGTGGCATTTCTTCCGGAGGGGAAAATGGTTGCAGAGAGCGGAGATAAAAAGGAAAAAGGCAGAAGCGGAGGATCGCTGTTTAAGAGGATACTGGCCTCTGTTATTTTTCTTCCCTGTCTTTTTATTATAACCCGCCGGGGGGGGTTCTACTATGTTATGCTGATAGATATAATGATTCTGGTGGGACTGTGGGAGTTCTACCGGATGATGGAGGCCAAGGGGCTGCGGCCCTATAAAGTTATAGGGATTCTCAGCGGTATCGCCCTCTCCTGGTATATCTATTTTCATCAGGGTATATATGCCAACTTCTTTCTGAGTATTGTTTTTATCGGGATAATGTCCCTGGAGCTGGTGCGGCGGGAGCGAAGATTCGCCACCTATCATATTTCGGTTACCATATTCGGAGTTTTCTACGTTGCCTGGCTGGGCGGCCATCTTATCCTTCTCAGGGAGTTGCCCCATCTGAAAGGACTGGATTACCAGCTCGGTTTTTCATACGTTATGATAGTGTTTATCATGACCTGGAGTTACGATACCGGTGCCTATACGGTGGGAAAACTTATAGGCAGGCGCAAGATATTCCCCTCCATATCACCCGGAAAGACATTAGAGGGTCTTCTGGGAGGATTGGTCTTTTCGGTGGCGGGTATCCTGGTCGCACGTTTTTTGATAGCCGGTTATTTGAGCATCTTTCAGGCGGTGGTACTGGCTGTCATTTCGTCCCTGGTGGGACAGGTAGGTGATCTGGTGGAGTCTATGATAAAGAGAGATGCCCGGATAAAGGATTCTTCCGCCACCATCCCCGGCCACGGGGGAGTGCTGGACCGGTTCGATTCCATGCTTTTTACCTCCCCTCTTATTTACTATATTCTAAGATATTTTATCGTTAAGTGATATGGGCATGACATATGCGTAATTTATTAATTTTATTGGGAACAGAGTTTAATACAGGGGCGGAAGAATAGAACAGGGGTAAAGGAATTGAAAAATATCCTGATTCTTGGCAGCACCGGCTCGATAGGTAGATCGGCCATAGATGTTATTCTCAAGGATCCCCGGAACTTCCGGGTAGCCGGCCTTGCAGCGGGAGAAAACGTGGATGAAATGGAGAGGCAGTTGAAGCTGTTTCCCCGGGCTGTCTTCTCCATGAAGGATGACCGGTCGGTGGCGGCACTGGAGGAGAGGGATTACTCCCTGGGCAAGAGGGCCGCCGGGGTGGGCCAGAAAGGAATAGAGAGGCTTATTAAGGAGACTTCGCCGGATCTGGTGGTTAACGCCCTGGTGGGCATATCCGGTCTCAGGCCGACCCTCTCCGCCCTGGAGAGTGGCTGTAAGGTTGCTCTGGCCAATAAGGAAGCTCTGGTAACAGGGGGGGAGCTTATTTCATCACTGGGTGATGCGGTGAGGGAGAATATCATTCCGGTGGATAGTGAGCATTTCTCCATATCCAGATGTATCAGAGGGTATCGCGGTGAGGTGGAGGAGATTATACTGACTGCATCAGGGGGGCCGTTTTTCGGGAGGGAGCTGTCATCTCTGAAGGATGTCACTGTGGATGAGGTGCTGGATCATCCCACCTGGAATATGGGAAAGAAGGTTACCATCGACTCCGCCCTTATGCTTAACAAGGGGTTGGAGGTGATAGAAGCACACTACCTTTTTGATTTTCCCCTGGACCGGATAAAGGTGGTTATTCATCCCCAGTCCAGGGTTCATTCATTCATCCGCCTTTCCGATGGTTCCCTGCTGGCCCATCTCAGTCCTCCCGATATGAGGCTGCCTTTAATGAGTGCTCTTTATTACCCTGAAATTAATCCATTCCATTGGAATGATCTCTCCCTGGATCATCTCTACAACCTGGAATTCCATCCCTTCGATAAGGAGAGGTTTCCCGCCTTCGAGCTGGCTATCAGAGCCATCCGCCTGGGTGGTACCGCTCCCACCGTGCTGAATGCGGCGGATGAGTTGGCGGTGGAGGCCTTCCTGGGAGGAAGGATAGGATTCCTGGACATTATCTCCTGGATCGGCGAAGCCCTTTCCGCACACCGGACCGGAGAGATAAATAGAATCGAAGATATTCTGGAAGCAGACCGGTGGACCAGGGAGTTCATATCCCGCAGTCACAGCGAGTCTGTATTGAATTAGCGGAGGAATTATGCTGTCCACAATAATAGCCTTTCTTGTGGTTATAGCCATCGTGGTTTTCGTGCATGAGATGGGACATTTTCTGGTGGCCAAGTTAAACCGGGTTTATGTGATAACATTCTCCTTCGGCTTCGGCCCGAAACTTATAAGGCAGAAGATCGGCGAAACGGAGTACGCAGTATCCATACTTCCGCTGGGAGGTTACGTTAAATTCGCCGGGGAGTCTGAGGATGAGGATGAGGAGGATTCCATTGAACAACAGATCCCGGAGAAGCGGCTGTACCGGGGCAAGAGCCCCCTGCAGAAGATGTCCGTAGTGGTAGCCGGGCCTGTGATGAATGCTATGTTGGCCCTGGTTTTTCTTGTGGGACTGGTTATGATGCAGGGGCTGCAGGTAAATCCGGAGACTGTAGTAAAGAAAATGGAGCGGGGAGGTCCGGCCGACAGAGCCGGTATCAGGCCCGGGGACAGGCTGATTTCCATAAATGGAGAGAAGGTGGACTACTGGGAGGAGATTTACCAGCTCACTCATTTTGACCGGGAAGAGGATAATATATTTGTTCTGGCCAGAGACGGAGATACCTTGAGGGCAAATTTCCGTCCCCTGTTCAATCGGGAGAGTAAACAGTGGGAGTTGGGAATGAGCTCCTCGCCAAAACCACGGATAGGTAAGGTTAAAAAGGGAAGTCCTGCTGATAAAGCGGGTATAAAGGCGGGGGCGGTAATACTCTCCGTAAATGATACCACCATATCCACCTTCCGGGAGCTCACTGAATTCATTCATCCCCATCCGGAGGATTCTCTGAAGATAACCTGGGAGTATAAGGGGGAGATATATTCCGATATAATCATTCCGGAATCCCAGCAGGGAGCTGAGCAGGGAGAGGAGATCAAAGTGGTGCAGGTGGGCCAGATAGGGGTAAGGTCATATTCGGAGAAGGTGCCGGTTTCCTTCACCCGGGCAATCCGTTATGCCGCCGGGTATCTTAAGGCTCTGACGGTGATGATAATAGATTTTCTGTATAAGCTGATAACCGGAAAGGCCCCCTTCGAGGCTCTGGGAGGACCGGTCAAAATAGGTGCCATGGCGGGAGACATGCTTCGCTGGGGACTGGACCGGCTGGTTTACTTTATCGCTTTCTTCTCTCTCAATCTGGCTATATTCAATCTGATTCCGCTTCTGCCATTTGACGGGGGACACTTCGTTCTTCACCTTTTCGAGTTTGTTACCGGCAGGGAGATAAATGAAAGGATCAAGGGAATATTCATGCAGATTGGGATAGTTATCTTTGTAATATTAATGGCCTTTATTATTGCAATGGATATCTTCAATCTGTTCAGGTGAGATCACCTTTGATTCTGAGCCTCCCGCCTTCGAATCAGGGTATTTATTCTGTTATATACAGCCAGCCAGCGCTGGGGATTCTGTTTCAGTTTATCCAGTGTTCTGACCACCCTTACACTGTCGGTCCGGTTTTTGAGCTGAAACAACTTTTTTTCAAGTTTTTCCTGATTATCTTGAAGATCGCCTTCAATTTTGGTTATTTTCATGTAGGTAGTTACAAGATAACGTTCATCCGGTGTGAGAGTCTGATTCTTCTTCTGGGAAACACTATCTTCCGGAACGCATGAGGAAAGAATAACCAGCAGTACAACCGTGACTACTGGTAAGTGCTTAAAAGGCAGTGATGATAGAGGGGTATTCATATCAGTTCGCCGCATCCGGGATGATTATTCTGGGTCTCCTTATAAGAGCCGTAATTAACTGCCGGCTGCTGGATAGGATACAGATTGGGTGTGTGGATGTCAAATTCAATAATTAACGGTTTTAAACGCCCCGGGGGCGGATTTCTCTTCATACCGGCATGCTGCCTGTCTGTTCTGCTTTTTTCCTCCCCCCTCTTTTCTCAGGATTTTGGTATGAATCTTCCGGTGGTGGAGAGGATAGTAATTCTGGGTAACAAGACCTACGATGATAACACCTTGAAGGAAAAGATGCGTACCAGGGAGAAGAGATTCTATCACTTCATCAAACAGCCGAGATTCCGCAGTGATTTTCTAAAACGGGATGTGGATGCCATCAAAACCTTTTACCAGCACAATGGGTTTTTCGGTGTTGAGGTAGAGATAGATGAAGTGAAGAGGGACCGCAAGAATAATACTGTGAGTATCAGGATAATGATTAATGAGGGACCGCAGACCATAGTAAGAGATTTGAGTTTTACTCCTCAGAAAGTGGTGGAGAGTGAAGAGTTGCGGGAAGGTATCAAGCTCAGGGAGGGCCAGCCCTATAATCCGAACTTGCTGGAGGTAGACCGGTATACCATTTTCAGAAAGTTTTTTGAAAAAGGCTATCTGGGGGCGAGCATCCAGGGAGAGGTGAAAGTGGATTCTTACAGGGTTGGTATCGATTGGAAGATAGAGCCCGGAGATCCGCTGAGAATAAGGGGAATAGCCATAAAGGGCAACACCGGGGTAAGGGAGGGTTTGGTCAGAAGGGAGCTGACCATCCGGGGAGGGGAGTATTTCGATCTCAGGAGGGTGCTGGAGAGCAAGCAGAATCTCTATGACACCGGCTATTTCGCTTCGGTGGAGATAGATCCGGTAAATATCGATATGGCCAGCAGGGAGGTGGACCTGCAGATCAAGGTGAGGGAGAGGGATATGGGTTATCTGGAAACAGGTTTGGGAGTGGGAAATGTTCATGGAAACAGGGTATTCGCCGAGTGGGGACAGCGCAACCTGCTGGGAAGGGGTTATGCCCTGAACCTGAAGACGGATTATGCATTTCGTCTGTTCGAGGAGGGTGAAATATCATTCTCCAGGATAGATATGGAGAGGAGCTACTATCACCACGAGGGGGAACTGCGGTTTCCCCATATATTTTCAACCTGGAATACCTTTGCCATGGGTGCCATGTATGAGAATGACCAGACCGTGGAGCCGGCCCAGGTTAAGGTTTCCAGCTATAGAGCCAATATTTCCCGGATGTATTCCCGCAAAACTACCCTGCTGCTGGGATATTCCTACGAAAGGGTCACCCGGCTGGGGGTTCCTGAAGAGAGGGAAAAATCCAGAAGGAGATCACTGCATTTTTCATATAACAGGGACACCAGGGACTTCTATTTTAATCCCCGCAGGGGAAAATATGTGGCAGTGGAGGGAAGGTATGCCGGTGGTTTCCTGGGGGGGGAGGACCATTACTATTCCCTGGTGAGTTCATTCCAGAATTATACGGCATTACCCTGGAAGACTGTTTTTGCCTACAGGTTAAGAGCTGGTTTCAGTGAACCATTCGGAGAAAGCCGGGACAGGGGAATACCAATAGAGAGCCGTTTCTTTATGGGAGGGGGTAATTCGGTAAGGGGTTACAAGGAGAATTCCATCGGGCCGATGGATCAGGGCGGCAATCCCTTCGGAGGAAGAATCATGCTGCTTACCAATATGGAATTTAGATTTCCCATCCCCTTCTTTTCAGCCGTGAATATCAGCGGGGCAGCTTTTCTGGACGGAGGAAATGTCTGGAGGAATCTGGATGAGATACAACCGGGACAGTTCAGCATTACGGATCTGGACGAAGATGTTTCCGCCCTCCACTACAGATACAGTTATGGATTCGGAATCAGGTATAATACCCCTCTGGGGCCGATAAGACTGGATGTTGGTTTCCCCCTGACGGTGACGGATGATATGGATTATAACTCGTGGATACATATAAGCCTGGGACAGATTTTCTGATGAGGATGAAGTTTAATGGTTAAGCGAATTCTGGAATCCAAAGTAATGCCCTGGCTTTCCCTGTTGACAGGTTTGATAGTAACCATCTTCATCATGGCTGTGATCCTGATACATACTGACTTCTTCGCTGCCAATACCGGCCGCCTTCTTTCCAGATTCATGTTCGGCGGAACAGACTTCTCCCTCTCCATAGATGAAATGGGTGGAAATAGCGTCAGTAACATAGAACTCAGGGGAGTGGTTATCAGGTACCGGGGGGAGGAATTCTCATTTGATCTGCTCCGGGTAGACAGGATAAGGATGGAATATAACCTGGTTTCGGTTTTTCAGGATAACCCATCCATTCATGAACTGATATTGGATAATCCAAGGGTTTGGCTGAAACCCGATTCAACCGGCAATCAAATTCTACCCTGGGGGGAGGGGGATAACGGAACCGGTGGTTTTCCCCGTTTTACCGTAGGAAGGTTGGAGATAGATAAGGGGCAGGTAATTGTCCAGGGACGGGAGAAGGCTGAAGTGGTGAAGGAGATTTCCATGATCTGCGCGGTCAATTCCACTTCCAGTGAGGTATCCCTGGATGTGGTGGAGAGCAGTGCCACCAGTGTAAGAGGGGAGATGAGTCTTGAAAAGCTGACTGGCAGAATAAATGTGATAAGAAAAGATAGCTGGGAAAAGCCGGAGGGAAGACAACCGGGATACCAGATACTGCTGAGCGGATTGAGGGTTGAACTGGAGGATTCCAGATTGAGCCTGGACGGCAGGATAAATCCGGATCCCCTGGATTTGGGGATTAGTGTTAATGCCAGCCCGGCCAATATAGCTGAACTGGCCGACGTAGTGGGTATTGAAACATCTCACCGTGGCGAGATAGAGGGCAAATTCCTTCTCCGGGGGAGGCCGGACAGCCTTCAGATAGAAGGAAACTGCCATGGTGTTTTTTCCGGCTACGCCATGGAGAATCTCACTACCCGGTTGTATATAGATGAATCGGGGATAAGGGTTATGAACGTAGACGGCCAGGTGAACGGAATATCCATCAGTGGTTCGGCATTCTATTCTCTTAATGAACCGGAAACATTCTATACCCGGCTGGGTGTTAATGAAATGGATCTGTCCCGGGGTGTGGTTCAGGGTGTTGATCTGCCCCCCACCAATTTTAACGGAGAATTGAAACTCACTTATCTTCCCGGCAGTGAGGATCTTACCTTCAACTTTGAGCTGGGGGAAGGCCATCTGGATGGTCTCCCCTTTAATAATGGTTTTTTCAGCGCTGAATATTCGGGGGGGGTGCTTTCCATAGAAAGACTGATGCTGTCGGATCAGTCTCACTGGATGGATTCCCACGGGAAAATATGGGGAAAGGACAGTCTCAGAGTATTCTTCGAGGTAAAATGCGAGAAGGATGATACACTCTTCTCCTACTTTGATATCCAGGATTACAGAGCTGATGTGAATCTGAACTGTGTCTGGCAGGGAAACCTTGACAGCTGGAAGCTGCGTGCCAGCGGTTCCTGTCAGAGACTCGACTACAGCCATGCCTGCGTGGACAGTGGAGGAATCAAGCTGGTGATCGACAAGAAGGACAGTTATGGTGTGCTTTTCGATCTGGAGGCGGACAGCTGCGAAGTGGGTTCATACGGTTTCGGGGGGATGAATTTATCACTGGACTATCTTAACGGTGTAACCCAGATTAAAAAACTCTATCTGGAGAAGAAAGACCTGAATCTGGATATTATTGCCAGGGTGGTAAACAGGAATGATTCTACCATAGTCGATATGGAGGAATTGTCCATGAATGCCCTGGGTGAGAAATGGTTGGGGGGCGGGGAATTCAGTGTGGTTTCCACTGATTCGCTGGTACAGTTCAGAGATCTTCAGTTGCATTCCAGGAAGGGAGCGGTATATCTGGATGGCAGATTCGACCGGGGGGACAGCCTTCTGGATGGTGAATTGGAGGTGGAGCGTCTGGATATGGCCCTGCTTAACAGGGCTGAGGTGGCACCGGATACACTGGGGGGTCAGGGAAGGGGTGTTTTCAAATTCAGCGGTCCGCTGGATAGTCCGGATATCTCTGCCCATTTTGGAATTACCGGAGGATGGTATGATACTCTGCAGGTTGATTCCCTGGAGGTAGCGGGGGAGTGGCGGGATAAAAAATTACTGCTGGATAGCCTGATTATCACAACCCCCCGGGGTTATGTCAGAGGAGGGGGGGAGATAGTTGGAGTGGACACCGGTGAGTTGTACCGCAGGGGTGCGGAGGCACTTGAGCAATCGATTTCCCGGCTGTCATTCCACTGTGAGGGGATGGAGATTTCCCCTATACTGGGGTTGATGGAACAATCCCGGCCTTCGCAGGGGTACTTCTCCGGCAATATTATCCTTTCCGATTCGACCTTCCATCCCCGGCTCAGATTGGATGGCACCATCAGCGAAATGTATATATCCTCGGTGTATATTCCCGCCGTGGAGGTTAATATCACCGCAGACCGGAATGCTTTGGACCTGGAAGGGACAGTACATATATCACAGAACAGCACCGGTAGTCTTAAGGGCTACATTCCCCTGAAGAAAAAGAATTTCTTCTATAAGGTCGATAGGGACAGGGACTTCTCCCTGCAGCTGGAAATAGCACAGTCGGATTTCGGCAATGCTCCAGAATTAACCCGTTTTATTGCAGAGTCATCGGGAGGGTTTTCCATGAACCTTGGTATTGCCGGCAGGTGGGAACAACCCAGTATCAACGGCGAATTTATTCTGGATGATGCCGCCCTCAGGCTCTCCGGAATGGGAGAGTATTTTCACCAGGTTAATTCCAGAATCACCCTGGATGACAGCGTTGTCAGTATAGAAAAGATGGAGGGGAAGGAAGGAAAAGAGGGTGAGTTCGAATGCCGGGGAAATATATTCCTCCGCGGCTGGAAACCGGAGAAATACCAGCTCAGAGCCAGTCTGGACAATATTCTGATAACCAGCGTGCCGGATATAATGGCTGGAGTCAGCGGTGATCTCACTGTGGGCATGGATACCCTGGCGGGAGGGAAAATAGTACCACTGATAGGAGGCCAGCTGGAAGTGAAAAGAGGTGAAATATACTATGATCTAAATGATTTTTCGTCGGAGCAGGGAAGCGCCACCATGGCGCCGCCCTCCTGGGTCGCCAGTGTGGATCTGGATATTCCGGGTAATGTGTGGCTTAAAACGCCTGATGCGAAGATAGAACTTCAGGGAGAGGTCACCCTGAACCACGATCAGAGGGGAGACTATCTCAGGGGGAGGCTCCGCCTGTTGAGAGGATGGTATAATGTCTATAACAACAAGTTTCATATTAAGTCGGGGGAACTTGACTTTGTTCATGCCAGGGGATTCCGCCCGGTGGTGGATATTCAGGCCGAGACCAGGGATCCCCAGGGCAAGAAGATATACCTGAATCTGGTGTGGAATCAGGATGATGTGGAGCCCAGGCTGTCTCTGAGCCATGAAGACCCGGGATACAGCGAGACCGATATCTGGAAGATGCTGGGGGGGGGAGTGGTAGCTTCGTCCGAAGAGGGAAGTACCAGCTGGGATGCGGTAAGTACAGCTCAGAACCTGGCCGCAAATTATATAGAAAGGGTGTTGAATTCCCAGATGGAGGGTGTGACCATCGAGGTGGAATCGGCCGGTGGGAAGGCGGTAGGGGGAAGTTTCGAAGAGGAAGAAACCATGATTGCTGTTGGAAAGTACCTATCCGAAGGATTGTATGTGAAGTACAAGCAGGGGCTGTCCATCTCTTCAGCCAAACAGATAGAGGTGGAATACAGAATAAGTGATCTCTTTCTGATACGCTCCCAGATAATAAGGTATTCGGAGAAAGCGCTGAAGAGTGAGAGCCAGCGGGCCGGTGACGAGGTAAATGTGGATATTAAATTAAGATGGGAATTCTAGCGGTGTAATCTTCTTGAAGTGGGGCTGGTTTAAACATATTTTATAGATGTAATCGAACTGAAGGGAACATGTTGAGAAGAAGAATCAAAGATGCCCTCATTATATATGCGGCTGTGGCAGTGATGCTTGCAGTGGTCCATTCTCCCGCCAATTCCCAGGGTGTGTATTTCGGGAAGAACAAGGTTCAGTACAAGGACTTCCAGTGGAAAATACTCAAAACACCCCACTTTGACATTCACTTCAATGAAGGTTACCGGAAGCTGGCCGCCCGTACAGCTGTGGTCCTGGAGCACGGTTATAAAAAGCTCTCCCTGGATTTCAACCATGGTATCCCATGGAGGATACCGGTAATACTGTATGGGAGCCATTCCGATTTCCAGCAAACCAACGTCACCTGGAGTCTTATTCCGGAGGGCGTACAGGCCTTCGCTGAGCCCACTCACAAACGGATAGTGCTTCATTACAGCGGCTCGAATAACTCCTTTACTCATACAGCAATACATGAGCTGACCCATATATTCGAATTCGATATCATCTACGGAAGCCTGCTTAAATCGGTCTTCTCCAGAACCATGCTGTTCGGGGTGCCCCTCTGGTTCATGGAGGGGATCTCCGAGTACTACTCCATCGGCTACGATAGAGAGGCAGAGATGTTCATGCGGGATGCCACCGTATTCGGCTATCTTCCCTACAGCCTCGACTATGCCAGGGGCTATATGGTCTATAAAGCGGGGCAGAGTGTTTTAGAATATATCAACAGGATATACGGCCCCGAAAAGGTCATAGAGATCATGGATAATACCGGCTATATGAGATCTCTGGAGCGGGCCCTTAAGACATCCATAGGAATATCTACCGAGGAGCTCACCCGCAAGTGGAAGAAGGATCTCAGAAGAAGATACTGGGGGCTTTATGCCGACAGGAAGGAACCGGAGGCCTACGGGAGGAGGCTGACCGATCATATCAAGGGTCATCATTACATGAACACCAAACCTGTTTTCTCTCCAGACGGAGAGGCTATAGTATTCTATTCCGACAGGAAGGGGCTGGACGGAATCTATCTTATCAATGCAATAACCGGTGAGATAGAGAAACATCTCATTACCGGCTCCATGTCAGTGGAATTCGAATCCATCCGCAGTATGAAATCATCACTTACCTTCAGCCCGGATGGTTCCATGATCACTTTCGTGGCTAAATCGGATGGAAGGGACCGGCTGTTTATCCTGGATGTAGAGGATGGCGATACCCGGAGAAAGATAGATTTGCCCCTGGATTTCTTCTACAGCCCGGCCTGGTCCCCCGGGGGGAACAGAATAGCGATGGTAGGGTGTGTGAAAGGACAGACGGACCTGTTCATATATAATATGGAAAACGGGAGGGTTAAGCAGATAACCGATAATGTGGATAACGAGAGTGATCCGGCATGGTTTCCGGATGGTTCGGAGATATTGTACAGCCGTTCACCCATGACCATGAAGGAGCCGGTTTTCAGAACGGACAGTGCCGGTGTGGAAAGGCTGGCTGGTATAGATTTTCAGTCGCTGGACAATGTCAGGTATACGGAGGGAGATATCTGGAGTGTGAATGCGGTTACCGGGGAACAAAGGGAGTGTATAGCCACCAGCGGTAACGACAGCAGCCCCCTGGTCATATCCGGAGGAAAGGAGATAATTTTTACCTCCGATGAGAGTGGTATTACCAACCTTTACCGGGGAAGCCTGGAGATGGGAAGTTATTACCGGTTTACCGATGTACTGGGAGGTCTGTTTGAGCCGGACTACGCTGAAGAGGATGACAGACTGGTTTTCTCCGCTTTTAACACCGCCGGGTACGATCTGTTTATCATGGATAACTTCAGCCGGAAGGTTCAGAGATCATATTCCACCGGTGGTCCTGTAGTGGCTGCTACTGCAGAGGAGGAAAGCAATCTGGAGGAGGTAGAAAAACCAGGCCGGTCGGATACTACCATCTCCCGGCCGGTCGGGTCCGAAGATGTGGCGGCAGCTGTTGACACCACTGGTTTGACTGGAAATGAAGAGGTTGAGGTTCCCCCGGAGGAGGATGAAGTAACCGGTTCAATCTCCGGGGAGGTGGAGCTGGCAGAGAAGAGGGCAACTCAAATATCCCGGCCCGGCAATGATTATCCGGCTCCGGATGATTATTCGCCGGTATCGGTGGATGTTGATGCCGAGGATGTTCATCCGGATAGCCTGAAAGCAGCGAAAAAGAGGATGAAGAAGAGAGTGGGAACAGTGGAGCCATACCAGATCGAGTTTTCCCCCGATTATATTGGGAACGGAATGGGGCTGTTCTTCTCCACAGGTTTCGGGTTCGGCCTTATGAACCAGATAGCTTTCAGCGATCTGCTGGGCGATCATCACATGTTTCTGTCTTTCAATATTTACAGATCACTGGAGGATAGTGATTTTCTGTTTTCCTACTACTATCTCAAGAACAGGATAGACTATGCAGTGGGGGTATTCCAGTTCAACAATTATCTTAACTCCAGGGGGACCTCTATAGGGGAGACCTTCACCGATTACAGGTATTTCACCGAACGGAATTATGGCCTGTTCGGTATGGTTAGCTTCCCCTTTTCCACCTTCGACAGGGTAGACCTGGAGTTTCAAGGCTTTATTTCAGAGAGGCGCTTCTTCGATTATGTCCAGTATGACGAATACGGTTACACTATCATTCCCGGAGAGGAATCCAAACGGAGGCTTTTTCAGCCCACTATCTCCTTCGTTCATGATTCGGCTTACTTCGGGTCCTTCGGCCCGGTAATTGGTTCCAGATGGATGGCCAGTGTTTCCAGGTCCATTTCCTTCTCCGGCAGTGATGTTTCCAGAACCACCGCCTATCTGGACTACCGTAAGTATCTTCCCCTGTTCTACAGAAATTATCTGGCCTTCAGGGCTATCGGTGCCATCAGCGAGGGGGACGACCAGAGATACTTTTATCTGGGCGGACCCATGACCATGAGGGGATATGACTATCTACAGTTCTCCGGGCCCAGAATGATGCTGTTCAACCTGGAGTACCGCTTTCCCATGATAGATCAACTGGTTTTCGGCTGGCCCGGAAGGTGGGGTATAAGTAATATCGGTGGAACACTTTTTCTGGACAGCGGGGCGGTGTGGGGGGAGGGCACCTTCAAAGAAAGATTACCGGCCGGTATCGAATCCAGGACCATAGGGGGGTTGGATGAATATGAATTCTACAGTGATTTTGGTCTGGGTTTCTATCTCAGATTTGGTTATTTGATATTGAATTTCCAGCTGGGCTGGCCCACCGATTTCTCCAGGACCGGGGAGCCGGTATTCCACTTTTACATTGGTCCTCAATTCTAATAAAATATGAACAGTTGTTTGCCGGGATGATACGGATATGAGTAAACTTAATCCGCAACAGAAAAAGGCCGTAGAAACCACAGAGGGGCCGGTTCTGGTACTGGCTGGAGCAGGCAGCGGAAAGACCAGAGTGCTCACCGAGAGGGTGGCTCACCTGATAAGGGACCTGGGAGTTTCCCCGGCCCGTATTCTGGCTTTTACCTTTACCAATAAAGCGGCCGGAGAGATGAGAGCCAGGGTACACAGGCTTCTGGGTACCCGGGATTTACCATTCTGGGTGGGTACCTTTCATGCCACCGGGGTAAGGATACTAAGAAAAGAGGCGGATTATCTTAACTTCGGGAGGGATTTCGCCATCTATGACCAGGATGATTCCACCGCCCTGATAAAGGAGATAGTAAAGAGTAAAAACTGGAGTCTGGATGAATGTTCCCCCCGGGTGTTCAGGGATAGAATATCCAGATGGAAGAACTCGCTGGTTACACCGGAGGAGGCGGCTGATAAGGCGGCCGACCGCCAGGATGAACTTCAGGCTGTGATTTACCGCAGCTATACGGCTGCCCTGGAGCGCTGCAATGCTCTGGATTTCGATGATCTGATCACCAGGGTGGTAGAGCTGTTTACCGCCCATCCCAGGGTCAAGGAGAGATATGCCAGGCAGTTCCGCTATGTTCACGTGGATGAGTTTCAGGATACCAATAAGATTCAGATGCTGATGATTGATCTTCTCTCCTCCCGCCACCGGAATCTTTTCGTGGTGGGTGACGATGATCAGGCCATATACGGATGGAGGGGTGCCACGGTGGAAAATATACTTCAGTTCGACCGGATATACAGTGATGTGCTTACCATCAGGCTGGAGGAGAATTACCGTTCCACCAATACCATACTGAGAGCTGCCAACAGTCTTATCTCCTGTAACCAGGGCAGGAAGGGAAAAAGTCTGTGGTCTGCAGGTGAAGAGGGGGAGCCTATAGAAATATATCAGGTGATGGATGAAGAAGATGAGGGAAGGGTGGTCAGGGAGAAGATAATGGAACTTATCAGAAGGGGCTGGAGCAGAAATGATATTGCGGTGCTGTACCGTACCAATGCCCAGTCCAGGGCTCTGGAGAAGGCTATGAGGGAAGGGGGGCTGGCCTATCAGATAGTGGGTGGTACCAGGTTTTATGAACGGATGGAGATCAGGGATCTGCTGGGATATCTCAAAGTTATAAACAATCCCCGGGATGAGGTGAATTTCCGGAGAATCGTTAAAGTCCCCAGGAGGGGCATAGGGGCTGCCACCCTTGAAAAAATCGGGAAGGCATCCGGTGGAGAGAGCACGCTTCCGGCAATAAAGAAGAAGGAGGTACTGGCTGCCATTCCTTCCGCCCGGCGGAAGAGGGTGAAGAAGTTCTCCAGCATGATGAGCAGGCTGGAGCTGGAGTCCCGGACCGAAACGGTGGATCAGCTGCTTCGTTCGGTTATAGAAGAAACCGGTTATCGGCAATATCTGGAGGGTGACCCCTCTACCGCCCAGAACCGTAAGGAGAACGTGGATGAACTCCTGGTGGAGACCAGGCGGTTCGTGGAGTCATCGGAAGATAAGAGCCTGGCCGCCTTCCTGGAAGAGATTGCCCTGATCAGCGATATAGATACCATGAAAGAGGACCAGTCGGTCTCGCTGATGACCCTGCATAATTCAAAGGGGCTTGAATTCAGGGGGGTCTTTATTACCGGAATGGAAGAGGGGCTGTTGCCCCATTATTCCAGTTTCGAGTCCACCGCTGAGCTGGAGGAGGAGAGGAGACTATTCTATGTGGGGATGACCAGAACCAGGGAAAAGCTTTATCTCTTATGCTCGGATAACCGGATGAGATACGGAAGCTGGGAGGGAAGCCGGCCATCCCGTTTTCTGGATGAGATACGGGATCATTGCCTGGTACAGAAGGAGACCGGGGATATACCATCTCTGGGAATGGACGCTCTCAGCTCCATGGGACAGGAGATTGCGCAGGACAGGAGGGTGAGCTCCCGGAACAGCCGCTACCGGGTGGGAGCCCGGATCGATCATCCCGCCTTCGGGAGGGGGAGGATAAGCAAACTGGAAGGAGGTGGTGATGACCTGATGGTAACGGTCAAATTCGACGGCAGACCCCCCAAGAAATTCCTGGCCAGGTATGCTCCCTTCCGGTTTGTATGACCGGGGATGGTGTATACTGCTGATTAAGCTGTGATAAAATTCAGTCTGATTCAATGGAGCTTATCCAACCCTCCCGCCGGTCAGGGTTGGATATATTCTATTACCTGATGGTTTAGCATGATCCATCCGCCGGCGATGCTGAAAGCCGCAGGCGGCCGCACATTTGTCTCATCTCTACCTCATTTTCGAATGTGCTACTTGCTCCCGAATTGCTGTAGTTGAAAGTGGTCTGAATCTTCTACCTTCCTGGTGACAGTCCGTTGAGAGTGCAGGTAAGATCCAGGGAAAAATCAAACCTGGAGACGGGGGTGGCATGATCGAAAAGGTATGCCTTCTCCTGTCGCGCCAGGATTTTTCCCTCCCCTGATTCCGCCCTCTCCGGAATGAGGTTGACACGGTTGAGCCATTGTATATAGTATCCCTTCTACGGAAGAAATAATGGAGGTATGGCTTATGCCTGCACCGAATCCGGAGGAATAAAACCATGAAACTCAGCGATGAAGAATTGAAGAATATCGAAAAGCTGGCCAGTGTAAAGCTGGAGGGAGAAGCCCGGGAGAGGCTTAAAAGCCAGCTGTCCGGAATCATAGATTTTGTTAAAAAACTTGAGAAGATCGATACCTCCGGATATTCACCCAGGGCATATGTGGGAGACTTCCAACCGGTGCTGAGGGAGGATGAGGTTAAGGAATCCCTGGACCGTGGCGGGGTGCTGGAGCAGGCCCCGGACAGCGAGAAGGGCATGTTCAGGGTACCTCCGGTAATCGACAGGGAGTAACCCTCTGTATTTTCCAGCGAAAAACCGGCCGGAAAAATAATCATGAATAATAAAAGCAATTATACTGTTTCAGCCTTATTGAAGAAGTACCGGAGTGGCGAGTTAAGTCCCCGGGAAATAATTGAAGACTGTTTCCGCCGGATTGATAGGCAGGATGAGGGTATTAACGCCTTTCTTCGCCTGTCCCGGAAGAAAGCCCTGGAGAGGGCGGTAAGGCTGGAGGATTTGGACCCGGGTCTTCCCCTTTACGGAATACCGGTGGCGGTTAAGGATAACATCTGTACCAGGGGGGAGGTTACCTCCTGCGGTTCCAGGATACTGGAAGGCTACAGTCCTCCCTACAGTGCCACTGTGGTGAAACGGCTGGAGGAGGCGGGAGCTGTGGTAGTGGGAAAGACCAATATGGATGAATTCGCCATGGGTTCATCCTGTGAAAACTCCGCCTTCGGCCCAACTGCCAATCCGCATGACACCACCCGTGCTCCGGGAGGTTCCAGCGGCGGTTCTGCGGCGGCGGTGGCGGCGGAAATGGTCCCGGTGGCTCTGGGTTCCGATACCGGCGGTTCGATAAGACAACCGGCCTCCTTCTGTGGTGTGGTTGGTTTCAAGGGCACCTATGGCAGGGTTTCCCGTTACGGACTGGTAGCTTTTGCCAGCAGCCTGGACCAGATAGGCCCCATAACCGGGAATGTGGCCGACTGTGCCGCAGTGATGGAGGTGATAGGGGGACATGATCCCGGCGATGCCACCACCATACCGGAGGAGTGCCCGATCCTTGGGGAAGAACTGGACAGGGGATGGGAGGGGGTAAGTGTGGGTGTTCCCTCTTCAATGGGTGAGTGGGATATAGATGAGACGGTCAGAGAGGTCACCGAAAACACAATCAGCCGTATGAAAGAGAGTGGGGTTGAGGTCAGAGAGATAAAACTGCCCGATCTGGAGGCTACCATAGGCTGCTACTACATTCTTGCCACAGCGGAGGCCTCCTCCAATCTGGCCCGTTACGACGGGGTGAGATACGGTCTGCGGGTGGAGGGAAGAACCCTGGAGGAGATGTACCGGCAGACCAGGGGAGAGGGATTCGGCGAAGAGGTAAAGAGAAGAATTCTTCTGGGAACCTATGTGCTTTCGGCAGGTTATTACGAGGCTTACTATGCCAGGGCTCAGAAGGTCAAGGCGCTGTTATGCGACAGTTACATGCAGCTTTTCCGGGAGGTGGACCTGGTTCTGCTGCCCACCTCGCCCACCCCGGCTTTCCGGCTGGGTGAAAAGCTGGATGACCCGGTGGCCATGTATCTCTCCGATATCTTTACCACCACCGCCAATATTGCCGGGTTGCCGGCCATATCGATACCGGGCGGTCATTCGCCGGATGGACTGCCGGTGGGGCTTCAGCTGCTGGCGGGATGGGGAGGGGAGAAGATGGTGATAAGGGGAGCGGCTGCACTGGAGAGAATGTTTCAAACCGGTGAATCTCCGGGTGATAATGGGGGTAAGTATGAATAATATGGAATGGGAACCTGTAATCGGGCTGGAGGTACACGCCCAGCTTCTTACCCGGAGCAAGATATTCTGCAGCTGCTCTGCCACCTACGGGGCTGAACCCAATACCCAGACCTGTCCGGTCTGCCTCGGTTTGCCCGGAGCGTTGCCGGTACTGAACCGGGGCGCTGTAACCATGGCGATGAAGATGGCCCTGGCCCTTCACTGCAGCATAGCCGGTGAAAGTGTTTTTGCCAGAAAGAACTATTTCTATCCGGACTGCCCCAAGAATTACCAGATATCCATGTTCGATAAGCCGCTCTGCGGAGAGGGATATCTGGAGATAGAGAATGAGCAAAGCAACAGAAGAATCGGCATTGAGCGTATCCATCTGGAGGACGACGCCGGCAAGCTGCTCCATCAGCAGGGTGGGTCCAGCCTGGTGGATTTCAACCGGTGCGGGGTGCCCCTGATAGAGATTGTCAGTCATCCTGATATGAGATCGCCTGAGGAAGCCGGCAAATACCTCCGGAGGCTCCGGCAGATTCTGAGGTATCTGGAGATATGCGATGGTAATATGGAGGAGGGAAGCCTCCGTTGTGATGTGAATGTTTCCCTGAGGAAGAAGGGGGATGAGGAGATGGGAACAAAAACGGAGATTAAGAATCTCAATTCATTCAAGGCGGTGGAGACCGGCATCCGCTTCGAGATTGAGCGTCAGAGAAAGGTGCTGGAGGAGGGAGGCCAGATCGAGCAGGTTACCAATCTCTGGGATTCAGACAGAAAGCGCCTGGTTATGATGAGGTCGAAGGAATATGCTCACGATTACCGCTATTTCCCCGAGCCCGACCTGCTTCCCCTGCGGGTGGACCGGAAATGGATAGAGAAGGTCAAAGAGGATATGCCCGAACTTCCCCTGGATAGAAAGAAGAGGTTTATCAGCCAGTACGAACTTTCCCCCTATGACGCCGGTGTTCTGACCGCCGAGGGTGGCATAGCAGACTATTTCGAGAAGGTGGTGGAACATGCGGGAGATCCCGGGATCTGTTCCAACTGGGTGATGAGGGAAGTGATGGCGGAGCTCAAGGCGGCTAAAAGCAGTATAGAGGATTTTCCCGTTCGGCCGGTCAGGCTGGCCGGTCTGATTAGGCTGATCCGTGAGGACGTAATCAGCAGCACAGCGGGTGGTGATGTGTTCAGGGAGATGGTAAAATCCGGTGAAGCAGCGGAGAAGGTAGTGGAAAAACTGGGGTTGAAGCAGATAAGCTCTGAGGATGAACTCGAATCCATGGTGGATAAGGTCTTGGATGATCATTCCGAAGAGGTCAGCCGCTACCGGGAGGGGGAGAAGAAGCTGCTGGGATTTTTCATAGGGCAGGTTATGAGGGAGAGCAGGGGGAAGGCAAATCCTAAACTTACCAATCAGATGATCAGAAACAAACTGGAGGACTGATATTTCAGTATCTCCTGATTCCCGCCATTATTCTCCATCCCCCCATAAGTGATATAATCAGCGGTATTGAAGCGTAGGCTATCCAGAGGATAGCAGTATCGGCGGATTCGATACGGGATAACCACCAGGCGATGGTGTTTACCAGGCTGACGGATGCTCTCATTATATCAAGGTGGAGTTTTGAGATACCGTACCACAGGTAATCCCGGAAAAGGTACAGGGGGATGCAGCCTGTCAGTATAAGCATTGAGATCGCAACAGGGAGCAGGGGCAGGCGCTGGAGCAGGGGTTCTCCAGCCCCCCCGGTCAGCCGGGCGGATACGGCCTCTGCCATGGCTGATCCCGGGGGAACCTGTTTGTTTCTCGAGCTCAGTGATTCTTCCAGGCCTGTATAAATACTGTAGAGTTCACTGCAGCGGCTGCAACCGGAGATGTGCTTCAGTGCTTCTTCCCTTTCCCTTCCGCTAAGTTCCCCTGCCGCCAGCCTGATAATGCTTTCTTCCGGGAAATTACACTTCATATGATTCCTAGCCTTTATCGATGTGGCCCTTTTTACTGACTATCATAAATTTTATTCTCGCCTGTATTAATGTTAATCCTGTAATTAAACATATTCAATCAAATCCCCTCACCGCCGGAGAAATCTTTTAGAGCCACCATCCGTGCCAGCTCCTTCTTCGCCCTGAAGAGGTAAGTTTTAACCGTTCCCACCGGGATATCCATGATCTCTGCTATCTCCAGATAGGATTTTTCCCCCATGTACCTGAGTTCGATAACCAGCCTGTGATTGCGGGAGAGGCCTGAGATAAGTTCATCCAGGTGGCTCCTGAGTTCCCCCATCTCACATAGGCGGGAGGGTGAAGCCTCCCTTGATTCAAGCTGTATCTCATCTACATTACTATCAGTTATACGATTCATATCATGTACTGAATCAAGTGCTCTGTTTCTTGCAATCCTGTAGATCCAGGTGGAAAACTTCGAATCACCCCTGAATGTATCCAGCCTGGTATACACCCTTATGAATACCTCCTGGACCACATCGTCGACCATCGAATGATTTCCCATTACCGCCCTTGCCACAGAGTAAACCAGGGGGGCGTATTCTTCCACCAGTTTACTGAAAGCACTTTCACTTCCCCTCCTTGCTTTCTCTATAAGGTTGCTGTCTTTCATTCTGATCGGATCCGGATCTTCCATGATTATAAGACTGTTCAAGTGGAAATTTTGTTTCAGGTAATTATCCCACCGCCGGAAAAATAAAAAAACCAGAAAAAATGAAACATCCGGTGCAGAAAGGCAGTCACAGAACTGAAGACAGATTGGAATAGACGAGGCAGCCGTCAGATTTATGAAAGGAGTACCGGTCATGTTAGATATTGAGCCTGGTGTTATAGCAATTCTGATACCCATACTGGTGGTGATAGGGGTATTTGCCACTGTAATCGTGGGAATCTACAGCGAGAACAGCAGAAAGGAACTGGCCCACAAGGAGAGGCTGATTGCCATGGAGAAGGGTCTGCCCATACCCCGGGAGAAGGAGGAGAGGGTAAGGCCGCGCTATCTTTCCCTCCGGGCCTGGGGCCTGGTGATGACCTTTCTGGGTGTGGCGGTGGTCATAGGGATAGCAGCCGAAGCGGGTTTGAAGCATGGTCTGTGGGGACTCTGCCCCCTTGCCATAGGTGCAGCGCTGCTGGTGTCGGCCATCGGTGAGAAGAAGGACCTTCAAAGAAGGAAGCATAAGGAGATGGAGCGATCGCAGGATACATAACTTCTTGTTCAGCCGGGCCGGTACTGCTCGCCGTCTATCCAGAAAAGGGTAGATGGTCAGGATTTTGATCATGCTGAATGTACCAGGATCTTATCTCGAATAGAGGCAACCTGATTTGAAGGTACACCGGTCAGGCCCCTGACCGGCCTGGAGGCGCATTATCAGCAGTCAGTCCGGTTTGATGGGAAGAGATCCGGGTTTGCATCAGGCAAGTCAATTGATAATGTCGAATAAATGGATAAAAAGCCTGGGATATTTTTCGTATTGCATCCCTCCCCCGGTATGATTCTGGTATAAAAAGGCTTTATTCGTGTGTTCCCTCCATGCGGCCGGTGACGCCGGGATTGCTGATGGTCAGCGACTGTTCTGTTCCCGCCTCCGCCGGATCCGGAACACTGGCCAGTGTTGTGCAGGCCGCCCAATTATCCCCGGTGATCGCCGCCGGTGAGTGGCGCATATCGTACCGCGCTGCTGTGCCCGAATCCCCGTCGTCGCCTGGTGCCGTCCAGGTGACCGTCATGGTGGTGTCAGTGCTGGAGGCGATATAGAGATCACTGATGGCAGACGGAGGTGTGGTGTCACCTCCGGACCCACCGGGAGAGGCGGGGTCGTCGTCGCGGCAGGCGGAGAGGGTCAGTAGCACCAGGATCACAGTGACAGTGCGGAGTTTCATGGATTTTCCTCCCGGAAAGAATGGATGTGGCATGGGATACATTAACGCTCTTATTCCCTCGCAGTCAATATCTTACTACCTTTGCACCTTCCGATCAGGCGGATAATTAACCGCTGCCGTTTTTTCAAAATATGTATCAATTTTATGGAAAGTAATATAATCTGAAGATACCAGAAAGGGAGGTATTGTCATGGCAGACAAAGATCGAAAACCCACAACCAATGATGCGGGTATTCCGGTAGCCAGCGACGAGTATTCGCTAACCGTCGGGCCGGATGGTCCCGTCCTGCTCCACGATCATTACCTGGTCGAGCAGATGGCCAATTTCAACCGTGAGATGATTCCGGACCGCCAGCCCCATGCAAAGGGGTCGGGGGCTTTCGGTTATTTCGAGGTGACCAAAGATGTAAGCGCCTATACCAGGGCGGCTCTGTTTCAACCGGGCACCAGAACCGACGTTCTGGCCCGGTTTTCCACAGTAGCCGGCGAAAGCGGCAGCCCCGACACCTGGAGGGACGTGCGCGGCTTTGCACTCAAGTTCTATACCACCGAAGGCAACTACGACATGGTGGGGAACAACACACCGGTTTTCTTCATACGTGATCCCATGAAGTTCCAGGACTTCATCCATTCTCAGAAGCGCCGTGCGGATAGCGGCCTTAGGGATAACGACATGCAGTGGGACTTCTGGACCCTGTCTCCGGAATCCGCTCATCAGGTCACCATACTGATGAGTGACCGGGGCATCCCCGGGAGCTACCGGCACATGAACGGCTACACCAGCCACACCTATATGTGGGTCAACGCCGAAGGGGAACGCTTCTGGGTAAAATACCACTTCAAGACTGACCAGGGTATCGAATTCCTTGCTCAGGAGGAGGGTGACCGTATCGCCGGTGAAGACGCCGATTATCACCGCCGTGACCTTTTTGATGCAATCAAGCGTAAAGACTACCCCAGCTGGACACTGAAAGTTCAGATCATGCCCTTCGAAGAGGCAAAGGACTACCGGTTCAATCCCTTCGATCTGACCAAGGTCTGGCCTCACGGCGACTATCCGGTGCAGGAAGTTGGCAGGTTGACACTGAACCGCAATCCCTCCGACTTCCATACCGAGATCGAACAGGCGGCTTTCGAGCCGAACAACCTGGTACCGGGTATAGGCCCCAGCCCGGACAAGATGCTGCTTGCCCGGCTGGTTTCCTACGCTGACGCCCACCGGGCGCGCCTGGGGGTGAACTACAAGCAGATCCCGGTGAACCGGCCGAAAAGCCCTGTACACAGCTACAGCAAAGGCGGTACCATGCGGATGGATAACGTTTCCGATCCCGTTTACAAGCCCAACTCCAAGGGTGGCCCCGAGGCCGACCCGGAGCGCTACCCCGAGCAGGCTGTCTGGAGTGCCAGCGGTGAGTTCATCCGCTCAGCCTACACCAGACGCAAGGATGATGATGACTTTGTCCAGCCGCGAGCCCTGATACGGGAGGTGATGGATGATGCACAGCGTGACCGGCTGGTATCTAACGTGACCGGGCATCTTAAGAACGGAGTAACCGGGCCGGTCCTTGAGCGTGCTTTCCAGTACTGGCGCAATATCGACAGGGGGATTGGCGACCGTATTGCCGGGGGAGTAAAGGAAGACTGATCCCGGTGTGCCTTGATGGAGATCAACAGATAGCTTCAATATGACTAAAACTGTTTACGAAGGGATGTAATTGGCCCGCTGCTGAGAAGGGTTTTGTTATCCTGAAAAATGTGACCGGTAGATGGTAAGCTGAATATAAGTATGGGAAGGGGTGGGACTGAATTAAAACAGGGGAAAACTTTTTTCTGGAAAGGAGCTGGAGATGGGCAAGGCTGGCGAAAAACCCGGAAAAGGTACTTACAGATGCAATAAATGCGGTGAAACGGTGGTATTGAACGACGATGATAGGTTGCCTCAATGCCCCACCTGTGATTGCACAGAGTATGTTCGTTTCAAGTAAGGTGAGAGAGTAACTCTCACTCGCAAACTTTTGTGTCTCTCGTTTCAGTGAAAGGGCCACGGGCCTGGCGGCACTTTGTGGATACTTTTCTCTGTTTTCTCTCTGCGCAGTGACATGGCAAGTGGAAGAAGTTCTTATTATTGAAGTGGTTAAAGCGGCAGCACATCAAAGCAATATGGGCATGAGCGTGGAAATCGCAGCTCCCGCCTCGGGCTCGCTCTTTCTGCCCCTTTCGGGGCCGAAAACCATGCCCGCTCACCCTGCGGAGGGTTTTGAAACACCAGGCACCGGAACAATGGGGATCGAATAAAACCGGGGAAAATCCAAGCCCTTGTTAATGGTGGAATAAAATATCTATATATGTTATAATGATTCTGTTATCGCGGGTATATAAAATACAGGAGGGGAAATTATGAGTGTATTCAGAATCCTTACTCTATTTGTCATGGTGATGATACTGATGCCGGTTGCTCCGGTATCAGCTGAACTAAGCAGTATTCATCTCGATTCCGACACGGAGCTGATGGAGTATCTCTCCGATACTTTATTTGTTTCAGAGGGAAGGATAGGTGATCTGGGAGGGAATGCCACTTTCGAGCTGGACCTGGGCCAGAGTACCGGTTCGCCGGCTGAAACTGCACAGTACAACTGGCAGAACGGAGTGGCGGAACCCTTTACCATCAACTATGACAGCAGCACAGATGTGGTTACCTTTACCCTGGGTGGAGAGACACTTCAGTATACCACCTCCTATTCCTGCTTCGACGCAGTATTTGTACGTGGCCGTGCTGTGGATGCCGGAAGCATCATCAACGTCACCGATCTGGTAATAGATGGTGAAAATGTGAACGACAGCGTTGAGGCCGCCGGTTCCGGAGGGCTGGACATCCTGCTGATATACGGAGTCGACCTGATGGATGGATTCACCATCAGTGGTACTGCCACACTGTCCTGGATGGGTGATCCACCTACCAACTCCAGGCTGGCTTTTCAGGTAAAAATCGCCAGATCTGCTGTTATCGGCACTGAAAGCAGCAGCTGGGGAGAGGTAAAGGCGCTTTATCGCTAAATTTTTTCTCTGCCGTCCCTGTACGGTAATCTACTGCTGCCGGGTTCCTGCCCGGTGGCAGTATTTTATTATCGGATACGGGCATGAGCGTGGATGACAGATAAAATAATTTTTTTCTGGAAGAGTTCCCCGGGGGATGATATACTCCGAATCATCAGTCAGAGGACGGTGATGGAAAACCGGATGCCGGAAAGGCCGTTTGCGATAGCCGGTATCCCGTAGAGTGAAGGAGGAGGATGATGATGAGGAATGTTTGCCAGATCAGTATGACTGTTGTTTTTCTTCCCGTTTTAATTCTTTCTATTTCAACTGCTTCTCAGTCACAGGTTATGATCAACGAGTTCATGCCGGATCCCGCCACCGACTGGGATGGAGACGGTGAAGTAAATTACCGTGATGACGAATGGGTTGAGATAAAGAACAGGGGAGACAGTGCGGTGGATCTATCCGGCTATCTTCTCGCCGATGGTATTGAAGAGCCCCAGTGGCGATACGGATTGGCGGGACAACTGATGCCCGGAGAGGTGCTGGTGGTTTTCGGAAGTGATTCCAGGGCCTGGGAGGAGTCCAATCAGTTTCCCAGGTATGGATTGAGCCTGAATAACAGTGGTGACCGGATTTCAGTGTTCCGGGTAGAGAACGGGGATACTGTATGCATCCATTACTATACCTACCAGGATGAGGTGGTTGGCGATGACAGATCGGTGGGAATCAGTGCCGATCCACAGGAGGGTTGGGTAGTCTTCGATGCCTACAGTCCCTGTGATGGCGCCTGTGGAATCCCCGGCAGCGGATGTATACCCACTCCCGGCTCCCCCAACCAGTGTACCACCGGAGTGGAATCGGAAAGCTGGGGGAGCATTAAACAGAAGTTCAGCCGTTGAGCGGCATGAATGAAGCAAAGTAATATTCAGACTGTATCTTTTTAATAGATATTCCATCACCGTCCCTGTTTATTTGAATTGTACTTTGCTTAAAATTTCACTTTTTGCTAATATTATTCAGTTATGGAAATAGAAGAGAAGAAACAAGAAAATACCCGGATGGAAAACTGCTGGGAGTTCAACCACTGTCAGGATAAGGACTGTCCCGCCTACGGCCGTGAAAACTCTCCCTGCTGGGAGATAACCGGTCACCGCTGCCGTGACCGGGTCTTCCCCAGGGTGGAAGAGAAGTTGATCAGGTGTTGTTTCAACTGTGACTACTTCAAGATGATCAAGACAAGGGTGAAGGGGAGAAGATGGGTTGATATAACTCTCCTGGAGACCATGGAGGATGCTCTGAAAAGGTCCTCCCGCTATTCCAATAAGGTGGAGGATCTCTATATGGAGGTGATCAGAAGGAGCAAGTTGATGAATCTGCTGGGAGAGGTCAGCAGGATCATCGCACGCCTGGACAAGGAAGAGGATATCATGCTGGCCATCCTTACCGTGATTACGGCCAAGGAGGGTCTGGGGTTTAACCGCGCCTTCGTGTTCATGCATGGTCCCGAACTGGGGATACTAAGGGGAAAATACGCCCTGGGGCCATCCACCTATGAGGAAGCTGAAAATATCTGGAGGATCCTGAACCGGGATTCATCTATTTCTCTGGAGAAACTGGTGAGCAAGGGGCAGAAGCTTCACTTCCTGCGTAACAGTCCTCTTACCAGCATGACCCGCCAGCTGGCACTGCCAACCTCCAATCAGGACAGCGTTATTACCAGAGGCATGCACGAGGTGAGATTTCTCAGCCGGAATGAGCTGAATAACAGATCGGATATAGAAGTGGCTACAGCCCTGGGGCTGGAGGGTTTCTGTGTCTGTCCCATTGCCACAGACGAGGACAAGCTGGGACTGCTGATAGTGGATAATATCTTCACCGGCAAGAAGATTACCGCTGAGGACGCCCACCTGCTGGAGATGATAACCAGTCACGCCAGTACATCTCTGAGGGCGGCTCAACTTAAGGAGTCCCTGGACCGGAATGTCAGGAGCCTTAAGGATACTTACAGAAAATTAAAGATGAACGAAGAAAGAATGATGAAGGCGGAGAGACTTGCCATATCGGGAGAGTTAACCTCATCGGTTATCCACGAGATCAAGAATCCTCTGGTGGCCATAGGGGGATTCGCCAGGAATCTCTACTATTCCCATAGTCTCAACGAAGCTGACCGGAACAAAGCCGAGATAATTATGAAGGAATCACTGCGGCTGGAGAAATATCTGGAAAAGCTCCAGAGGAGAGTGGGTGAGTTGAATCTGGAGGAGACCGACGTAAACCAGGTTCTGGAAGATGGGTGCCAGTTGATTTCCAGTGATCTGGAAAGCAACAATATCGAAATGGTTAAGAGTTACCATCCCGATCTTCCGAGCTGCCAGCTGGATGTGGTTAAAATTCACGAGGTAGTGCTGAATATACTGCAGAATGCCATGGATGCGGTGGGCCGGGATGGCAAGATAAAAGTGGAATCGAAGAAGGATAAACAGGGCAATATTATCATAGAGATCCATGACGACGGGGTGGGTATCAGTCGAAGTGACAGGGAGAGGATATTTACTCCATTCTTTACCACCAAGGACAAGGGATCGGGTCTTGGTCTGGCCTTTGCCCAGAAGATAATTAAAGCACACCGGGGGGATATCTCAGTGGAAAGCATCCCCGATGAAGGCACAATCTTCAGAATAACACTGCCTCCCATGGAGGAGAAAAGGGAAGATTAACCCTCCGGCCTTATATCATGCCTCCGCACCCCGGCCGGGCTGATATATTTTCAGGGAACAATTGACAATAAAGGAGATATGCTTTATTCTACTGATTCCTGTAATTTCTTGCTCTGTTTTGATTAAAACTCTGGCAGAGCCATTCTGAACAAAGGAGGTGCGGGCAGGACGCTCCACTTCCGTACCGATACTTTTATACAGGTTTGATTCTTCTTGCGCCATGGAGTGGATTATATATGGTGGAGAAAACCGGAACTTTTCAGGTATATACCGGAAATGGCAAGGGTAAGACCACTGCAGCTGTGGGACAGGCGGTGCGGGCGGTGGGACACGGCTGGAAGGTACTGATGATACAGTTCATGAAGGGGAGGCTATACGGCGAACTGGCCGCATCCAGGAAGATGGAGGGTTTTATTATAGAACAGCATGGCAGGGATGAGTTTGTGAACCCAAAAAATCCGGCCCAGGTGGACAGGGATCTGGCAGAGAAGGGATGGAAGAGGGGGGTAGAGGCGGTGAAGAGTGGGGAGTGGGATATGATCATTCTGGATGAGATAAATGTGGCCATCGATTTCGGATTGATCGAAGCGGACAGGGTGATAGAGCTTATAAAAAACAGGCCGGAATCACTGGAGCTTATCTTTACCGGGAGATATGTTCCCCTCCGGGTGATGGAGCTGGCGGACACAGTTACCGAGATGATTGAGATAAAACATCACTACCGCAAGGGAATTGAATCGAGGGAGGGAATAGAGTACTGAAAACCCGGAATGAGCAGCCAGACAGGTTTGAAATGCACGGCGGATATACAGCGTAGAGGTAGCATATTGGAAATAAAGGATCTTATAACCGGTTTCCAGGAGGGTAAGGTAGCTGCGGCAGCCCGGCTTATATCCGTAATCGAGGATGGCGGCGAAGAAGCGGAGAAGGCCATGGATGCTATCTTTCACCGGGTCAACGGAGTCCCCCGGCTGGGTTTTACCGGTCCCCCGGGAGCAGGCAAGAGCACCCTGGTTTATAACCTTACCGGACTGTACCGGGCCAGGGATAAGAAGATTGGTATTATTGCAGTAGATCCCACCAGTCCGTTCAGCGGGGGAGCACTTCTGGGCGACCGGATCAGGATGCAGAAACTTTCGGGGGACAGCGGGGTTTTTGTCAGGAGCCTGGCCAGCCGGGGCAGTCTGGGGGGTATTTCAAACTGCACCGACGATGTTGCCGATCTGATGGATGCATTCGGAAAGGATATGGTGTTAATAGAAACGGTGGGAGTGGGGCAGTCCGAACTGGAGGTGGCAGATAAGGCTCATACCGTGGTGGTGGTTCTGGTTCCGGAATCGGGAGATGGAATTCAGGCCATGAAGGCCGGACTTATGGAAATCGGTGATATCTTCGTGATGAACAAATCGGACCACCCCGACGCAGAGATGGCAGCCAGGGAGCTGGAAGAGGTGCTGAGGATGAAAGAGGTAGGGGAGGGGGGGTGGAGGCCGCCGGTGGTATTGACTTCGGCATTGGAGAAAAAGGGAACCGGGCAGCTTATCCACGGAATAGATAAACATCAGAAGCATCTCAAGGAAAAGGGCGGATTCGAGACAAAGAGGAGGAGCATCCTTTGCTCCCGGGTAAAGAGCGCTTTCATGGATAAGGTGGAGAAGAAATTTCTGGATGATCCCCAGGTGGAAGAGATAATGAACCGGCAGATGGAGGAGGTCTACCGTGGAGATCTATCCCCCTACCGGGTGGTCAGGGAACTGGAGGGGATGCTGGGAATCAGGGGATAAGAGTTTGCTGATTATTTAACTGCCGGCGGGAAAAGTTTTAGCTGAACAACCGGAGGAATTTTGATAGAATGCAGTTTCCATGAAGACACTTTCTAATTATATAGCCGAAAAGTGACAGGTACACCGGTAAGGTTAGAAAAGTGAGGACCCCATGAGTGATAACAGTGATGAGTTGAAAAAGGCCAGGAAAAGATACCGTGAGGAGTACGGTAAGCACAAAATTCAGGACTTCGAATTTACCACCGTTTCATCGGAAGAGGTAGAACCCATTTACTGCCCCGATGACGTATCTGATCTGGATTACCCGAGGGATCTGGGTATGCCGGGGGAGTATCCATTTACCAGGGGTATTTACCCTACCATGTACCGGGGAAGATTCTGGACCATGAGGCAGTTTGCCGGTTTTGGAACTCCCGGAGATACCAACCGGCGGTATCACTACCTGCTGGAACACGGCCAGACCGGTTTGAGTGTGGCTTTTGATATGCCCACTATCATGGGATACGATTCCGATCACTCCCGTTCCGAGGGTGAGGTGGGTAAATGCGGGGTGGCTATAGATTCACTGAAGGATATGGAGATACTCTTCGACGGAATCGATCTGTCCGGAATTACCACCTCCATGACCATAAATGCACCCGCTTCCATAATGCTGGCCTTCTACCTCTGTGCCGGTGAAAAGAAGGGGATACCCTTCGAAAAGATGGGTGGAACCATTCAGAATGACATACTGAAGGAATACATAGCTCAGAAATCCTGGATTTTCCCCCCGGAACCCTCCATGCGGATAATAACTGACATTCTGGAGTTCTGCTCCGGTAATGTTCCCAGATGGAATACCATCAGTATAAGCGGCTACCATATCAGGGAGGCGGGTTCTACAGCGGTGCAGGAACTTGCCTTTACCCTGGCCGACGGGTTTGCCTATGTGGAGGCGGGAATAGAAGCCGGTCTGGATGTCGACCATTTTGCTCCCCGTCTCTCCTTCTTCTTTAATTCCCATCTGGATTTCTTCGAAGAGATAGCCAAGTACAGGGCTGCCAGAAGGATCTGGGCCCGGCGGATGAAAGAGAAGTACGGAGCAAAGAAGAAGAGGTCACTGCTGATGAGGTTCCACACCCAGACTGCCGGATGCTCCCTGACCGCCCAGCAGCCCGAGAACAATATCGTGAGGACCGCATTTCAGGGGCTCTCTGCTGTTCTGGGTGGTACCCAGTCGCTTCACACCAACTCCATGGATGAAACCCTGGCCCTGCCCAGCGAAAAGGCGGTAAGGATAGCCCTGAGAACTCAGCAGATCATGGCTTACGAGTCGGGGGTTGCCAATACCATAGATCCCCTTGCGGGCAGCTACTATATGGAAGCCAAGACCGATCAGATGGAGGAGAAGGCGGAGGAATACTTCCAGAGGATCGACGATCTGGGAGGAGTGATCAAGGCTATAGAGAAGGGTTTTTTCCAGAAGGAGATAGGGAAGGCGGCCTACCGGTATCAGAAGGCAGTGGAGGAGAAAAGGAAGGTAGTAGTGGGGGTTAACCGCTTCAGGATGGAGGATGAAAAGCTGGAGGTTCCCCTTCTGAAGATCGATCCCGAAGTGGAGAAGAATCAGATAGCGGCGGTCAGCAGGGTAAGGGAACAGAGGGATAATGATAAAGTGGACAGGGAACTGCAGAATCTGAAGAAGACGGCGGAGAGCAGCGAAAATCTGATGCCCGCAATTCTTGATTGCGCCCGGTGTTACTGCACCGAGGGAGAAATTATAGCGGTGCTTAAGGATGTATTCGGCGAGTATGAAGAGCCGCCTTTTTTCTAAATTGTCCCGTGGTTTAAAATTATCAGGAGGAGTGAGTAAATGGCTGGAAAAATCAGGGTGCTGATTGCCAAGCCCGGCCTGGATGGTCATGACCGGGGAGCCAAGGTGGTGGCCAATGCACTCCGGGATGCCGGAATGGAAATCATCTACACCGGATTGCATCAGACCCCGGAGATGATAGCAGAATCGGCGATTCAGGAGGATGTGGATGTGGTTGGTTTGAGTATCCTGTCGGGTGCTCATATGACCATGTTTCCCAGGGTGCAGAAGATACTCCGGGAGAAGGGCGCAGGTCACATAAAGATTATGGGGGGCGGGATCATTCCGGTGGAAGATGTGGAAAAGCTTGAATCGATGGGGGTGGATAAAGTTTTCGGGCCCGGAACTGATACCGGGGATATAGTTAACTACCTTAAGAGAACTTTCAACTGATTAAACAAAGGAGTTTTTTCATGAGTGAGGTTGTCATTGCCGGAGCAGTACGGACAGCAATCGGAAAATTTATGGGAGGATTTTCATCAATAAGAGCGCCCCGCCTGGGAAGCCTGGTGGTGGAAGAGGCTATGAAGAGGAGTGGTATATCGGGTGATCAGGTGGATGAAGTTATTATGGGTAACGTCCTGGGAGCAGGACTGGGCCAGAATCCCGCCCGTCAGGCAGCCATTTACGGTGGAGTGAAAGAGGAGGCCGGAGCCATGACCATTAACAAGGTCTGTGGCTCGGGTCTCAAGGCAGTGGTTCTGGGTACCCAGGGCATAAAACTGGGTGATACCGGAATAGTAGTGGCAGGCGGGATGGAGAATATGACCAGGGCACCTTATATTCTACGCAAAGCCAGGACCGGCTACAGGCTTAATGACGGAAAGATTGTGGATGCCATGGTGTTCGACGGATTGTGGGATATATACAACGATTTTCATATGGGAATGACCGGGGAACTGGTTTCTGAGAAGTACAAGATATCCAGGGAAGAACAGGACAAGTATGCCTATGAGAGTCATCAGAAAGCGGTGGATGCCACCGAGAATGGCAAGTTCGGGGAGGAGATACTGCCGGTGGAGGTTCCCCGCAGAAAGAAGGAACCCCTGGTGATCGACCGTGACGAGGGCCCCCGGCCCGGTTCCAGCCTGGAAAAGATGGCTAAGCTGAAGCCGGTTTTCAAGAAGGATGGAACAGTCACTGCCGGTAACGCCTCTCAGATAAGTGACGGGGCTGCCGCCATGGTACTGATGACCGAAGAGAAAGCCGGCAAGCTGGGTGTCCAGCCGATAGCCAGGGTGACCGGTTATGCCACCGGGGGAATGAAGCCGGAGTGGGTGATGATGACTCCCACCGTTGCAGTACCCAGGCTTCTGGAAAAGACAGGGGAGAGTATAGATGATTTTGATCTGATAGAGTTGAATGAGGCATTTGCTGTTCAACCCTGTGCCGTTATGAAGGAGCTGGGGATGGATCCGGAGAAGGTGAATATTCACGGCGGGGCTGTAGCACTGGGACATCCCATAGGATGCTCCGGGGCCAGGATACTGGTAACCCTGCTGTATGCTCTTAAACATACCGGAGGAAAGAAGGGATTGGCCACTCTCTGCCTGGGTGGAGGAAATGCAGTAGCTCTCAGTGTGGAGATGCTGTAATATCCCCGGCCGGCGTATCTGCGGGATAGTGCCGCAGGTTTCGGGCACAGTGAAAAGTAGATGATACCGTGTGTTAAGAAAGGAAGTCAGAGATGTCTGTTGAAAAGATAGCGGTTATTGGTGCAGGGACCATGGGTAACGGGATAGCCCAGGTCTTCGCCCAGAACGAATACCCCGTTTCCATGGTGGATGTTAAGGATGAATTCCTGGAGAGAGGGATGAAGGCTATAGATAAGAGCCTCTCCCGGTTGGTGAAGAAGGAAGTTATAGACCAGCAGGCCATGGAATCGATCAAGGGAAGGATAACCACTGCTACCGCTCTGGAAAAGGTGTCGGATGTGGATCTGGTGGTAGAGGCGGTTTTCGAGGATTTTGAGGTAAAGTCTGAACTGTTCGGCAAGCTGGACAAGATCTGCGGAGAGGAAACCATATTTGCAAGTAACACTTCTTCCATATCCATAACCAGGCTTGCTGCTTCAACCTCCCGGCCTGAGAAATTCATCGGAATGCATTTCATGAATCCCGTTCCGGTGATGAAACTGCTGGAGGTCATCCGTGGGCTGGCCACCGGTGACCAGACCACTGAGACCATCATCCAGACGGGAAAGAAACTGGGCAAGGAACCCATAGAAGTGAATGATTACCCCGGATTTATCTCTAACCGGGTACTGCTGCCCATGATAAACGAGGCGGTTTATTGCCTGATGGAGGGTGTGGCTACCGAAAAGGCTATTGATGGAGTAATGAAACTGGGTATGAATCACCCCATGGGACCGCTTTCTCTGGCTGACCTGATCGGGCTGGATGTATGCCTGAATATCCTCAGGGTACTTCATGAAGGTTTGGGTGATCCCAAGTACCGGCCCTGCCCTCTGTTGATCAAAATGGTGGAGGCGGGTTATCTGGGCAGAAAGTCGGGAAAGGGATTTTATGATTATGGCGGATAATTAACCGCTGTTTCATCAGCTACTTCTGCTGTAATTCAATCAGAACACCACCGGTAGATCCGGGATGAAGAAAGGCTACCAGTTTGCCTTCCGCCCCCGGCCGGGGAGTCTGGTCGATAAGGCGTAATCCGGCCTGTGACATTTTCTCCAGGGCAGCATGGATGTCTCCGGTTTCAAAACAGATGTGATGAACTCCGGGGCCCCTTTTGGAGATGAATTTCGACACCGGGCTGTCCTCTTCGAGGCCCTCCAGGAGTTCCACACAGGTGTTGCCGGTCTCCATTATGGCTACCTTTACTCCCCTTTCGGGCAGAGTTTTCTCCTCGCTGCACTTCAGCCCGAAGGTCTTGCCGTACAGGCTCTTGGCCTCCTCCAGGTTTTTCACTGCTATTCCGATGTGGGCGATCTCCTGCAACTTTGATGATGACATTCAGTAACCTCCCTCGGGTAAGAACGAGTAATTGACAGACAACAGGGTCCCGGGCAGGGTTACTATTATCCCCGCGGAGTGTATCTTCCAAAGATCTTTTCCACCGCAGCGGATATTTCTCCCAGGGTACAGCCTCCCTTTACCGCTTCTATTACCGGGGGCATCAGGTTATCCCCTCCCTCCGCAACAGCCGCCACTTCCTCCAGCAGATCTCTGATTTTTCCCTCATCCCTGGACTGTTTGAAGCTCTTCAACCTGTTGCACTGTCTTTCAGACGTCCGGGGATCAAGGGCGAAGGACGGTATGGACGGTTTTCCCTCCTGCCGGTATTTATTTACCCCTATAACAGTTATACTTCCGTCTTCGATTCCGCGCTGGTAGGAGAGTGCGCTTTTCTCTATCTCTCGCTGGGGGAATTGCTCTTCTATCGCTTTGACCATACCGCCCATGCTCTGAATCTGATCCATAAGTTCGGTTATCTGCTCTTCCAGCCGGTCGGTCAGTTTCTCTACAAAATAACTTCCCCCCAGGGGATCTATGGTTTCGCTCACCCCCGATTCCTCGGCTATAAGCTGCTGGGTTCGAAGAGCGGTAAGCACAGCCTCTTCAGAGGGCAGGCTGAGGGATTCATCCTTTGAATTGGTATGTAGGGATTGGGTCCCGCCCAGAACCGCCGCCAGAGCCTGGAGGGTTACCCGGATGACATTGTTTTCCGGCTCCTGGGCGGTAAGGGTGCAGCCGGCAGTCTGGGTATGAAAACGCAGCAGCATGGAACGTTTCTTCCGGGCCTGGTATTTTTCCCTCATCAATCCGGCCCATATCCTGCGGGCTGCCCTGAATTTGGCTACCTCCTCCAGAACATTGTTATGAACACCGAAGAAAAAGGACAACCGGGGAGCGAAGTCGTCTATGTTCAGTCCTGCATTGAGGGCTCCATCCACATAGGCCGTGGCATCGGCCAGGGTGAAGGCTATCTCCTGTACTGCTGTGGAGCCTGCTTCCCGGATGTGGTATCCACTTATACTGATGGTGTTCCAGGATGGAGTATTTTCCCTGCACCATTCGAATATATCGGTAACGATTCTCATGGAGGACTCAGGGGGATATATATAGGTTCCCCTGGCAAAGTACTCCTTCAGAATATCATTCTGGATAGTGCCCTTTATCTTATCCCGGGGTACCCCGTTCTCTTCGGCCAATACCACATACATGGCCAGAAGAATATAAGCGGTTGAATTTATGGTCATGGAGGTGCTGACCCGGTGAAGGGGGATATCGCTGAAGAGGATGCGGAAATCATCCATGCAATCGATGGCCACACCCACTCTTCCCACCTCTCCCTCCGCCAGCTGATGGTCTGAATCCAGACCCATCTGGGTAGGCAGGTCGAATGCCACCGAAAGCCCGGTCTGCCCCTTATTGAGAAGATAGTGGAAGCGCTGGTTGGTTTCTTCGGCCGAACCGAAGCCGGCATACTGCCGCATGGTCCAGAACCTTCCCCGGTACATGGTGGGGTAAACTCCTCTGGTGTAGGGATAGCTGCCCGGGTAACCCAGACGGCGGGGATATGATTCTTCGGGAGCATCCAGGGGAGTACAGAGGGGAGGAACTTCGATTTCCGAGGTGGTGGAGAAGACTTCCTTCCTTTCACCCTTTCTCTCTCTGAATGGCTGATAGACTTCCTGATACCATTCCCGGTAGCCATCTTCTATGTCTTTATGGCGGGACATCAGAAAAGACCTTTCAATTTAAGTTTTATCTGTGCATTTTCACTCAAAGATAACCCGGTCTTTCCGGATTACCTGCTATTTCCTGCTTAAAGTGGTATATTTCCGTGTTTCTTGGGAGGAAGTTGCTGTCTCTTGTTCAGCAGCCCGTGAAGGGCGTGGATGAGCATGGGCCTGGTTTTATCCGGCATTATCACGTCATCGATAAAACCAAGTCCGGCCGCCACATAAGGATTGGCCAACTGTTCCTGATATTCTTCGATTCGCTTCTTTCTCATGGCTTCCTTATCCCCGGCTTTCCGGATGTCCCGGCGGTAGAGGATGTCCACGGCTCCCTCCGCACCCATTACAGCCAGTTCCCCGGTGGGCCAGGCTATGTTGTAATCGCTACGGATGTGCTTGCTGGACATGACACAGTATGCTCCTCCGTATGCCTTCCTGGTAATCACGGTTAACTTGGGTACGGTGGCTTCACAGTACGCATAGATCAGTTTGGCTCCGTGGCGGATTATTCCACCCCACTCCTGATTGGTTCCGGGCATGAAACCGGGCACATCTTCGAAGGTTATAAGAGGAATATTGAAACAGTCACAGAACCTCACAAACCTGGCCCCCTTATCCGATGAATCGATATCCAGAACACCGGCCATATGCATGGGCTGATTGGCTACTATGCCCACAGTGTTCCCGTTGAGCCGGGCAAAGCCGACCACGATATTCTGGGCCCACAGGGGTTGAACCTCCATGAACTCGCCATCATCCACTACCATTCTGATAACTTCTTTCATATCATAGGCGGTTTTGGCATCCTGGGGTACAATCCGGTTGAGTTCCTCCTGGCACCTGGAGGGATCATCCATGGTTTTCTGGAAGGGGGGATCTTCCATATTATTCTGCGGGATGTAAGATAACAGCTCCTTTATGGCATCGATGCAGTCTTCGTCATCATCGGCGATGAAATGAGCTACCCCGCTTCTGGTGTTGTGGGTGTGGGCCCCCCCCAGTTCTTCGAATGATACATCTTCGTGGGTAACCCTCTTTATCACATTTGGGCCGGTGATGAACATGTGGCTGGTATTATTGACCATGAATACAAAATCGGTTAGAGCGGGTGAGTAAACCGCTCCCCCTGCGCTGGGGCCCATGATAGCTGATATCTGTGGTATCACTCCGCTGGCCAGAGTGTTTCTCAGGAATATGTCGGCATATCCACCCAGACTGGACACCCCCTCCTGAATCCTTGCTCCTCCGCTGTCACACAGTCCAATGCAGGGAGCCCCGTTGTCCATGGCCAGCTCCATCAGCCTGGCGATCTTGCCGGCGTTGGATTCACTCAGTGAGCCGCCGAAAACGGTGAAATCCTGGGCGAAGGCAAAGGCGTTTTTGCCATTGATCATACCGTGACCGCATACCACCCCGTCCCCCACAATCTTTCTTTCCGCCATCCCCGGCCAGTTGCTCCGGTGTGTGACAAATACGCCCAGCTCCTGGAAGGTTCCCTCATCGAAGAGAAGATGTATCCTCTCCCGGGCTGTAAATCTCCCGGACTCGTGGATTTTTTCTATTCTCTTGACCCCGCCGCCAAGGCGGGCCTGCTCATTTTTCTTCTCCAGTTCCTTGTATTTATCTTCTTTCGATTTCAATTAGATTGCCTCCATCCAAATTTGATTATCCCCCTTACCGCAGGTAGAGGGAGATATCCTAATGCAGTTGAAACACCGGTGACTCAATGATTACCACTGATTCAACCGTGCAAAATGCTCAGTGGGCACACCATCCTGAACTTCTTCCCGGTTTTAATATACCCCCATACTATTCAAAGATTTCCCTCCGGTCAATGAATTATAGATGAAAATCATTGTAAAATGTTCTGGGGGATTATATTATTATACCAGGTAGATAAATTATTAACTGGCTATGGAGAATGGAGGATCCATAATGGTATTTTGCCGAAGAAGTATAGCTTTTCTGCTGATTCTTGCTTTGATGGCAGTGGTCTCCTGTTCGGGAGAGAAGGAGAAGGAGCCGAAGAAGTTCGAGGATGTTGAACTGGGTTCTGCGGAGGAGGCCAGGGTGGTATCGGATAAGGTTTCCTTCGGGGTATACTTCGACAGGGATGGAGAGAAGAATACCATAGAACTGCCCCCGGAAGCCGATCAGGTAAGAGTTTATATTATAATTAAATTTCCCAGGGATATGGAGATTACCGCCGCGGAATGGCGTCTGGATCTTCCCGAGGGTCTGGTGATAGAGAGTGACAAGTATCTCTCTGACCGTAACGTGAGCCTGGGAACTTTCGATTATGGTATCAGCGAACGGTTTTCATGTCATGCGGGCCCTGAACTGGTGTTACATGTTTTGACCATGAATGTAACCAAAAAGCTGGATAATGCCAAGATTTCCATTCTTCCATCCAAGAAGAGTCACTTTCTCGGTGTTGCCGAATGTAAAGAAGGTTTCCCCCTGGTCAGGGCAACTTCATACATAGGTGTGATAAATCCCGAATAATAAACGGGATTTGCTAATCTAATGCAATTTAATACAAAACCGGTTATCCATACCGGTATCATCCTGTTTTTTGCCTGCCTGATAACCCTTGTACCCTGTAGATGTAGAGGTGATGCTGTCTCACCGCGTGATGGCGGTGCACTTCCGCCCGGTGTTTTAAAGTTGATGTACGGCACCAAAGAACGGCCGGTCACTATTCGGGGCTGGAGTAAAAAGGGCAGGGAGGAGGAAAGGGAGGTTGGCTGGCTCCGGAGTGGAAGTGTAGCGGATGAAAGGGGAGGCAGAGTGGTGGCCGGTAATCTGGTAATACCGGTGGCTCCGCTGCTATACAGCGATGTGGAATTTCCTCCGGTGGAGAGGGATCAGCTGGAGCAGGAGCTGTTCACCGGGCCATGGCCGGATGGTACCCTGTCGGAGTATTACTGCGAAGTTTCCAGGGGAAAATTGAATGTTTCGGGAACGGTTATGGAGTGGTCCCGCCTACCCCGCAGTGAAGCATACTATAGCGGGACCATAATTGAACCACCCAGGATGGGGGAATTGATAGAACAGACCCTCCAGAGTCTGGACCCCGGAGTTGATTTCGGGCAATTCGACAACGACGGCCCCGACAACATTCCCAATTCAGGAGATGATGACGGGTATGTGGACGTTCTGGTACTGGTTCATCCATCCCGGGGAGCTGAGTGCGGGAATAACCTGGGAATCTGGTCCCATTCGTCCTCTTACAGCCTTTTTTCTTCCGACGGCCTGCCATACTCCACCGGTGACGCAGCTGCGGGAGGGGGAAATATACTGGTGGATGATTACATGATATGCCCCGCCCTGAGCTGCCGGAAGCCGGAGCGGGTAATGATAGAGATAGGAGTATTCTGCCATGAGTTGGGACATACCCTGGGGCTTCCCGATCTGTATGACTACAACGGAGGGGGAACCGGTATAGGGCACTGGGGTTTGATGGGAGCGGGAAACTGGAATACCCCTTCATCTCCGGCTCATCCCTGTGCCTGGTCCAAGGAGCAGATGGGCTGGCTGGAGCCGCTGGAAGCGGGCTGGCAGAGGGAACATAAGGAGCTGGAATCATCCAACCTGAATGGCAAAGTGATGAAGATGCATCTTCCCACCCGGAGATTCAGGCGAAGAGATGTTCCGGGCAGCGGCAGTAACTATGCCCTGGTGTGCGGGTATACCGCCGGGGAGGCTGAGGGCAGAAACTGGGTGGGGGGAGCTGGCTACGGAAACATGTGGTGTGAATCCATGTCCAGGTCGTTTCAATGCGGCGGTAATGGAGACCTGCAGGTACGCTACCGGGTAGTTTGCGATCTGGAGGAGAATTATGATTTCGGTTATCTTCTGATGGAGAGGGGAGGGGCCACCGATACCCTGGCAAGGTATACCGGCAGGGTTGACCGGGAAGAAATCCTGAATATCCCCGGGCCTGTCACTGCTTCATCCGGGCATTACAGTCTCAGGTTTATGTTACTTACCGATTACAATTTCAGCGACTCGGACGGAGGTTACGATTCGGATCCCGGAAGGGCATTCATGATAGATAACCTTTCCCTCAGTTCAGACTGTGGTGATTGGAACTGTGATTTTGAACAGGATGCCGGAGGGTGGAGGAATGACTCCGGGGTGGTGGAGTATTTTCTGGTGGAGAACAGGCAGAATAATGGTTTCGATCGCCATCTGCACGGAGAGGGATTGCTGATCTGGCATGTGGAGAGCAGTATAGCATACTCCTACCTGGGCAACAGCGGGGGATTCAGCAACCAGGTTGCCAGGGGGGTGGTCCTGGAGGAGAGAGACGGGAGGTTCGATCTGATTTCATCTTACTATCCGGATCTGGATTACGGGGATAATACCGATCCCTTTAGGGGGAACTCAGGTGGCGAATCTTTCAATTCAACCACCGCCCCATCCAGCAGGGATAATTCAGGAGATCCGACTTTGATTTCAGTTGAGGGGATAAGAAGTTTCTTTGACATAGCATCTGCCTCATTCAGGGGGGGCATTCCGCCGCCGGTAGTGGAGTATATTGAACCTGATACAATAGAGAGATTGAATGGACTCATGGATACTCTGGATCTGTGGGGCAAAAATTTCGCGGAAGGTTCCTCCTGCCGCCTGGTGGCGGGTGATAATTCTGTGGAATGTGTGGAGACGGTATGGTCAGGCCCTGCCCATATATCAGCAGTGATAGACAGGGAGGCCCTGTGGGGAGGAAGTTGGGGGGTTGAATTGACCGGTCCCGACGGGCAGAAGGTGGAATTTACGGAGGGAGTATACGTCAATTCGGCATTTTTGTCAGCGGTTGCAGAAGGAGGGGGGGATTATATCAAGGCTGGCTGGAGGTTGAAGGCCGGAAGTGATGTGACGGGCTGCCTGGTCAAACGGTCAGCGGGTGACGGGCCTTTCCGGGTTATCTCTCCGGATACACTGGTAAGCGATGACCAGGTATATAGTTACGCGGATTACCGGGTGGTGCCCGGAGTAAGATATTCATATGCGATATCGGCCCTGTTCCGGGGCGGGGGTGAGGAGGAGATCACCATACGGGGTGATTTTGCGATTTCGACACCTCCCTATGTTTATCCGAATCCATTCAACGGAACTGCTACCATAGGGTTCTATGTTCCCCGGAATTTCCCCGTATCCATAAGAATATATGACGTAGCTGGGAGGAGGATGAAAGATTTCGGTAAGAGGATATATCCCCGGGGGATGCACCGGGTGACCTGGACTCCGCGGCGGAGTGAGGTATCGCCGGGAGTTTACTTCTGCCATATTCTGACCGGTGAGATAGAGGATACCATAAAGATAATCTATCTCCGGTGACAGAGGCTCATATAACCCGGCTGGTATGGGTTTATTAGAATGTGTAAGATAAACCCAGTGATACGGTTAGATGCATGAAACGTTCCTGGTGAGATTCCACCCGGTCTCTGTAAAAGCGGTATATTACGTACCGGTAGGGGGTAATCATAAAATCGGTTCTTAATTCAGCGGCGATATCATACCATCCCAGGGAGTAGTTTACCCCCGCTCCAGCTACAACATAGAAGGTTGTCTGAGAGGGGCGGTAGGTTTCGGTGGGAACCACAGTGGGAGGATCGGAGGTCAGAAATGCAACTCCCAGATGAGCCAGGGGACGGTAGGGTATCAGGATGGGCACCAGGGTGGTAACACCAAAACGGTAGCAGAAGGAATCAACATTGTAGCCTGTACCGCCGTCCCTGAAACCACCAAGTGAATTTTCAAAATAGGTATCCCTGTATATTTCATATCTGAATCCAACCGATGCTCCTGTGGAATTATTAACATTGAAGTAATCCGGATCTGTTATGTAGAAGGTGGGACAGAACAGGGCTGCTATTCTTCTGTTATCTTTTGATTGTACCGGGGAGGAGCTGATATTTACTATCAGGGCCGCTGTAAGCAACAGAAAAATAATCCTGGAACAGTCTTTTCCTGAATCGGGAATACCCCGCATGATCGCCTGCCCTTCCTTTCCACTAACCCTGCTATTACCCTGAATGCCCTCTGAATGAATATAATTAATATGTTCCTGTTTGAAAAGATGTAAGTGGGAAGGTGTTATTTTACTATGAGGATGGAGTTATATCCCCCGAATCCATCCGGTTCATTTCTTCCGGCGGAGGGATCAGTAATTCTCGTATTATCATCGATAAGGAATTTGTAGCTGTACTTGCCGGGTGGGAGGTAGAGGGTTGTTCGCCAGGTGCCCTCCGGTCCTTTTTTCATGGGAGTGGCGGAGGGATCCCAGTTGTTGAATGAACCGATCACGTTCACCTTGTTGGCATCCGGCCGGTTAAGTGCCAGAACCACTTCTTTGGGCTCTTCTGAGGATGGTATGGTGCTCCCTCCGTCTTCGTCTGCGGAAAAGAGCCTGTCCACATTGTCGATAATGTTCTCTACCCTGTTATCTATCTCCTTTACCGGCATCCCGTTATCATCTGTTATCTCGAATGAGACCGGGTGAGGAGTCTCATCCCAGCATGTTGAGATAAGTATGAAGTTAGTGCCATTTCTCAGATCGCTTTTACCGGTCCAGGAATACTCGTCTCTGTCCCCGGTTGCTGTCCGGACTCCGTTTATCCAGAGGGAGGTTTCATTGTATGATTCCATATGCCACCTTACCTTCCGGCGGGGGGAGATCCTGATGGCGGTAAATAGAAGCAGGCACCTGTTATCCTTTTCTCCTATCAGTCTTGCCGGGAGGACAGATCCGTTTTTATCTATTGCTCCGGAGGCAAGCTCACGCCATCTTATATCCATTCCCCCCGGAGAAGAGTAAGTGGCAAAGAGATCATCCTGGTAGTCCAGTGCATTTTCCATGATGTAAGAGGATCTGGCCAATGGTCCCAGATAGAACCAGGAGAAGGGTTTTATAAATTTATCTTCGAATGAAGCAATTGGCCGGCCATTTAATTTAACCAGCAGGGAAAAGGGATACTCTCCGGGGGCAAGCGAGGGGGGATAGGATACCGCCAGGGGCAGGGTGGTTATGTTATCACCCTTTTTTACCAGAAAACCTGCAGGCAATTCTGGTTTGCAGATCATATCGTCCAGGAATGAACCCTCTACGGTGCCGCGTACGTTGTGGCTGGGAGTATACCTGAGTACTATCTGGATTGGTTTGGAGTGCTGGTTGAGTTTTTTCCCCTCCGGAAGATTCAGGGATAGGTCGTATCCTTCGGTAATGGGAAGACTGGAGTGATGGTGGATCTCCACCCTCTCTCCTTCCACCTTGAAGTCGAAGAATGAAGTGAGATGGATAAGTCCCGGCCGGGCATCGGGACCCAGCGGGATCTTCCTCTGGAAGGTGTAAGGGTTCTGACCGGGAATCAGAATTATACGTTCATCCTCCGCGGTTATCTTCCAGCGGTTCTGTTCCACCTGGGCAAACAGTTTTGAAATAGAGAGGGTATCCCGGCGGGAGCCGATGACTCCCTTAAAATAAACCGGATCTCCAATACGGGCCGATTTTTCGGGGAGACGGAGATCGGTGTATAGACCGGTGGCACGATCCAGGGGAGCTGCGAATCTGCACTTGATCCTTCTCAATTCAGTCACCGCTTCCGAGCTTGAGCGGATCAGCAGTTTTCTGGCCCGCGGGGATATATCCTTCCATCTGTAATCATCTATCTCCTTCCACCGGTTCTTCTCAGAAGCGATGTTTGTAGAGATGGATGAGATTTTTGCCAGAAGGCCGTTGATACCGGTCATAAGCTCACGGTAGCTATGAAGGTCCAGCTCATCCTTTTCCAGGTGAGAGATAACCATCTCCATGCCGGAGGTTAGATATTGCAGTTTATCTGACTCCATAAGGGATTGATCCTGGAGAAGATATATGGTGTTTACCAGACAGGCCAGATGACTCCGGGGAGGCAGAATAGTCTCCCGGAGGGATACCCCGGACTCCCAGAACTCTATCCAGTGCCTGATATTTTCAGTGGTTTTTACTGAGCTGTCACTGGCAATATTTAACGACCGGATTGCTTTGAGCTGTTCCCCGCTGATTTGAGGGAAGCATTCCAGCAGGCTTATCAGAGTTGGTCTGAGGAAGGGATTATTGAGGGCTGACTCTGTCCGGGGGGGAGATATGTTATTATGATAGAGAAGCTTGCGAATTATATAGGCGGTGACATCGGGCCCTGTATTATCACATATCAGCAGGGGAAGAATCTGTTCAGGATAGTAGCGGATGACGAAGTGCCACTCTCTGTCCACCGGGAAGAGGAAGTTTCTCCTGGAATTATAGAAGGTGTTCAATATCTCATCTGAAAGATCTCTGGCCCATTGTTTGATTTCGATGGCATCCTGAAACCGCCCGGTTCTGGTAGCCATTAGGGAAAGCATGTGGAGTTCCAGGTCGGCCAGGGCATTCACGGAGGGGCAGAATAGTATCCTGCCATCATCCTGATCGACGGCGCTTCCGGTTATGAGACCGCTGCTCCTGGTTTTTCTGGTGCTAAAGATTTTTATTACCCGTTCTCTGATGTTGGGGTAGAAACGGTCCAGCAGGGAATTATCTTGTTCCATCAATATGTAAGAGGTGGTGGCCAGCAGTGGTATTCTGGCGAGTGGATAAAGGGGATGGGAGGGTGGTATTATGTCAATCCTGTTCTCGCTCTGGAGAAAGTTGATAAGCTGCTGGCGGAGGAATACCGTCCCTGCTTCCCCGTTATCTTCCCCGGATGGAGTAGCGGCTGATCCGGAATGAGATGAGTATTCTTCAGGAGGCCTGGATAGATCCTGGTTTTGAGAGGATACTGCTTTCTGGAGCCCCCTTGCCACTCCCGGAAATATCAGAAACAGCAATATTGCCATTACTATCTTAGAGGGGAGGAGAAGACAGAAATGACCGGCAGTATCCCTCCTGTGAAGGGAGGTTCTTTGACCCGGATCCATAAATCTTGCCGGGAAGATATTCTTCGTTTTTCCAAACATACTTTGCTCTTCTTCACAACCTTGAATAGAATGAATACTCCAAATACTCCCGGACAGTCAAGGAAGGAGTTAATATTTATTGGAAAGGGTTGATGTAAAAGCTAAGGGATAAACATGGAATCCATATTACCGGAGACCGGAGAGATGGACTCGATGGTCAGATCCCCTTGCCTATGGAGAACGCCTTGCCGGCAAAATCACCTATTGCCCTGTAGCCGTCGAAGAGCACAAACGGCTCTATCCTTTCGGCATCGGGATGCCCGTCCGGATCCAGCATCTCCTCCTCAACCCTGATATCCTTTATTTCACCAATAAAGGCGGTGTGAGATCCAAGTTCCAGCTGCCGGACAAGCTTACACTCAAGTGCCACTGGGAACTCCTCCAATACAGGAGCGTTCACCACTTCGCTTTTGACTGTGTTCAGGCGGGCGGTGGCTAATTTATCCTCATTCTTGCCAGAGGCTATACCAAGATAATCGGTCTCTTTCACGAACTTAACCGAAGGAATATTAACTGTAAAAACCCCCTGCTCTATTATGTTATTGTATGAATAACGGGATTTTCGCAGTGACACTGAGACGCAGGGCGGTTGGGAGGAACATATACCTACCCATGCTGCAGTCATCATGTTGGGATTTCCTTCCCTGTCGTATGTACCCACCACCCAGACGGGTGCCGGAAATGGCATTGCCTGTGAACCAATAGATCTTTTCATGCTGACACTCCTTTTAATAAGAAAATATATAGAATGGCAGTTTAGATTCAAATGGTTAAATTGATCTTAACATATCGCGGGAGTAACTCCACAAAAGATAACAGTTGACAGTATGGGGGATCTTTTCTTTAAAATAGCTGCTCATAAGGCAGAAAGGAGAATAAGGTTATGGAGTATGAAAATATCAAGCTGGAGGAAAAGAATGGGGCCGAATGGATCACTATAAACCGCCCCAGGAAAATGAATGCTCTGAATGTTCAGACAGTAATTGAACTGATAGATGCATTTACCAGGGTCAGGGATGACCGGGAAACCAGGGTGGTGGTTCTTACCGGAGCTGGCGACAGGGCTTTTGCTGCGGGAGCCGATATAGTTGAATTGAGAGAACTTGATGCTATGGGGGGCAAGCAATTTTCCGCCAGGGGACAGGGATTGTGCCATATCATAGAGAACATGGGAAAGCCGGTTATAGCGGCGATAAACGGGTTTGCCCTGGGTGGAGGTTGTGAACTCGCCATGGCCTGCAATATCAGAATTGCGGCGGAGAACGCAAAGTTGGGCCAGCCGGAGGTTAATCTGGGAACCATTCCAGGTTACGGCGGCACACAGAGGCTGGCCAGGCTGGTCCCCAGGGGTATAGCTATGGAACTTATGATGACCGGAAGGGTTATAAGTGCTGAAGAAGCACTGAAGATAGGCCTGGTAAATCAGGTAGCGCCATTAGAAAGTTTTATGGGAAAAGTCGGGGAATTTATCGAACTGCTACTGAGTAAGCCTCCTTTTGCACTCAAAGCTATTGCGGAGGCGGTTGTTCACGGCACAGGGATGTCCATGGAGGACGGATGCAGGCTGGAGTCTGATCTGTTTGCCCTGACCTGTGGAACCGAGGATATCAAGGAGGGAACCTCAGCTTTTCTGGATAGAAGGGAGCCCGAATTCAAGGGTCGTTGATATATAATCAGGAACGCAGAGTTAATTTTCCCTTCAACCGGCTTAACATTCCGTTCAGTGGGTTCCCATATTCAGTGTATATGGATAAAAGGTGATAGTGGATAAAGAGTGATCTGAATAGAGCGTGCTCATCTGTATCACCTCTGTGGCAGAGGAATTGCAAATTAAATTAGTTGATAATGATGTTTTAGCCTATTAAAATTAAGTTGAAGTTGATTATTGAAAATGGAGGGGTAAGACAGTCTCTTACATAACATGTTGATAATAAATAAATTAGTGAATTAATCGGGGAGCGAGAGTGGCGGAATTGGCAGACGCGCTGGATTTAGGATCCAGTGAGATATCTCGTGGGGGTTCAAATCCCCCCTCTCGCACCAAGATAAACTTGCCAGATCGGGGAAATTTTTATCCGGTTTTGTACAATGGGAGTGGATATGCAGGAAGAACTGAAAGGTAACGAAGTAAATGTTGAAGTAAACAACGAAAAGGATTGCAAGAAGGTAATAACACTGGAAATTTCCGGGGAGCGTTTCAACAGCGAGAAGGAGAAGGTGGTGGGAGAGCTCTCCAGGGAGACCCAGATTCCCGGTTTTCGAAAGGGCAAGGTGCCCAGAAACATAATCAGACAGAGGTTTTCCGAGCAGATAATGACTGAAGCATTAAAGAAGATACTGCCGGTGGCTTATGATTACGCTATTACCACCGAGGAGCTAAACCCTATTGGCGAACCTGTATTCAGGGACGTCGAGACCGGCGATGAGGATCAGCCGCTTAAATTCGTGGTGGATGTCGAAACAATACCCGAGTTGGAGGTAGAAGACTACCGGGGGCTGGATGTGACCGATTATGATGTGAATGTGGATGAAGCGGATGTGTCCAGGGTACTGGGAAGAATTCAGAAGCAGAATGCTGATTACCATGATGTGGACAGGGCTGCTGCAACCAGCGATCTGGTGGTGATAGATTATGGGCCGGTGGGGCTGGATGACAAGATGGATCAGGAGAAGAAGGTAGAGGATTATAAGATACAGCTGGGAGAGGGGCAGATCCTGAAAGATTTCGAAGAGGCGGTGGTGGGAAAGAGAGCAGGGGAAAGGGACAGGGTGACTATAGAATATCCCCCGGATTTTCAGCCTCAACATCTGGCCGGTCAGAAGATACTTTATGAATTCATGGTAAAGGAGGTCAAGGAGAGGAGGCTTCCTCCCCTTAACGATGAATTTGCCTCAAACCTGACTGATCAGTTCGATAATCTGGAGGATCTGAAAGCTGATATCACTAAGAGGCTCAGGTATGAGAAGGAGAAGGATGTAAGAAAGAAGAGGGAACAGGAAGCAATAGATAAGCTGATCGAGAAGAACCCCTTTGAAATACCACTTTCCATGGTGGAAAGATTTAAAAGTGAGATGATAAAGGATGATGACAGGAGGCGCGAGACAGCCCACATGGGGAAGATCGAAGATGAAGAGGAAAAGGAGAAGAGGGATCAGCTTTTTGACAAGGTGGCCAGGCGTAACATCAAGAGATTCTTTATAATTGACTATATTGCCAGGAAGGAGAAAGTTGAGGTAACTCCGGATGAGATAGGTAAAGAAATAGAGGAAGCAGCCGAAGCAAGTGGTGATACGGTGAAGGAGGTGAAGGAGAAATTAGCTGAGAAGAGGGACAGCTACCGCGATCTGGAGAATGCCCTGATAGAGAGGAAGGTTTTCAATATTATTCTTGACCCGGATAAAGACGGGGAGAATTGAAGGAGTTAAATTATGGAAGAAACTACTAGCCAGGTCCATATCCCCTTTGTTATAGAGACAAAGGGTAGGGGAGAGCGGTCTTATGACATTTACTCCAGGCTTCTGGAGGACCGGATAATTTTCATTGGAACTACCATTGAAGACAACCTGTCTAACTCGGTAATAGCACAGATGCTGTTTCTGGAAGCCGAAGATCCGGAGAGGGATATATTTGTATATATCAACAGTCCGGGGGGGGTTGTTTCCTCAGGATTGGCAATTTACGATACAATGCAGTATATTTCATGTGATGTGTCTACCATTTGTATGGGACAGGCAGCCAGCATGGCGGCAGTGATTCTGGCAGCAGGCTCGGAGGGAAAGAGATCCATGCTGCCACATGCCAGAGTGATGATTCATCAGCCTTCTGGAGGTTCTCAGGGTCAGGCTTCGAATATTGAGATCTATACCAAGGAGATACTCAACCTGAAGGACAGATTGAATAACATTATAGCCAAGCATACCGGTCAGTCCAAAAAGAAGGTGGCGAAGGATACCGATCGTGATTATTTCATGTCCGCCGATGAATCGAAGGAGTACGGCCTGGTGGACAATATACTTGCATCCAAGAGTGACTTGAAAAAATAGGGCATTTTTTGAACGAAGTTTTGTAAGAAGAAATATGGAGAATCGAAAGAGAAATCTGCACCTGTTAACTTGAACCGGACCATTATCCGGTACAGGCAAATAAGCAGGAACGGGGGTTAAAAATGAAGAAGAAATCTCAGAGCCCTGAGGTAATAAAATGTTCGTTTTGTGGCAGGGGGCAGGATGAGGTAGCTAAACTGGTATCAGGCCCCTCCGTTTATATCTGCAATGAATGTATCAGACTCTGTAATGATATACTGGAAGAAGAAATGGCCGGGACCATGCTTTATGATATGGAGCAGTTCCCCAAGCCCAGGGAGATCAAGGAAAATCTGGACAGCTATGTAATAGGCCAGGAAGAGGCCAAGATTACCCTGGCGGTGGCAGTATATAATCATTACAAGCGGATTCAGCATGACAGAAGTGCTGACAATGTGGAGATAGAGAAGAGTAACATAGTTCTGGCCGGTCCCACCGGTGTGGGCAAGACCCTGCTGGCGCAGACCCTGGCCCGTTTTCTCAAGGTTCCCTTCGCTATCGCTGATGCAACCAATCTTACCGAAGCGGGATACGTGGGGGAGGATGTAGAGAACATTCTGGTCAGATTGCTGCAGAGTGCCGATTATAATCTCCCCGCCGCCGAACGGGGAATAATTTATATAGATGAATTGGATAAGATAGCCAGAAAGAGCGAGAATCCGTCCATAACCAGGGATGTTTCCGGCGAGGGTGTTCAGCAGGCCCTGTTGAAGCTTCTGGAGGGTACTGTAGCGAATGTGCCACCCCAGGGTGGCCGCAAACATCCTCAGCAGAAGTTTATAGAGATAGATACCAAGAATATTCTTTTCGTCTGCGGAGGTGCCTTCCTGGGAATAGATGATATAATTGAACGCAGGATCGGAAAGAAAGTGGTAGGATTCGGTGCTGACCGGGGGCCGGACTACTCCAGGGAGAAGGCTGAAATCCTGAAATACATCCAGCCCGAGGATATGATAAAGTACGGGTTGATTCCCGAGCTGGTCGGCCGTATTCCGGTTATCGCCACCCTGAACGAACTGGATGAGCAGGCCCTTATAGACATTATGCTCAAGCCGAAGAATGCTCTGATCAAGCAGTACAAGAAGCTGTTTGACATGGAGGAAGTCGAGCTTGAGTTTACCCCGGGAGCGTTGAAGGCCATTGCCAAAAGAGCCATGGAGCGTAATACCGGGGCCAGGGGATTGAGGGCTATACTGGAGGATACCATGCTTCATATTATGTATGATATACCTTCCAAGCCGAATGTGCGTAAGATCCTCATTACTGAGGAAACCATCACCGACCAGGATGAACCGCAGATATTCCTGGAGAAGGAGAGTGAGCGCAAGGCTCAGTAACTTGTTGCTGTTAATTTCAATAACTATTATCGGAGAAAACGGGGCATGATGAAGGAAAAGGATGAATTCAACCAGGATCTGGAAGAATTCCTGGATGAGGATATAGAAGAGATAGAGGAAGAAGGGGAGGAGTACCCTCTGGTGGCTCTTCGCGATGTGGTGATATTCCCATCTATGGCCACAGCCATACTGGTGGGGAGACAGCCTTCCGTTAATGCGGTGGAGAGAGCCATAGAGAGTGATAAGATGCTCTTCGTGCTTACCCAGAGAGACCCTTCGGTGAATGAACCGGAGCCGGAAGATCTTTACTCAGTCGGAAGTATAGTAAGAATCGGCTTGTTCCTGCGTCTTCCGGACGGCACCATCAAGGTTATGCTGGAAGGATTGAGCCGGGCGGAGGTAGATGAGTTTGTGGAGTATGATAATCATACCGCAGTAAGAGTATCTTCAATCGATGCATATGATCCGGGTACCAGGGAGATCGAGGCTCTGAGCCGGAAGGTTTCCGCACTGTTCGATGATTACGCCAATCTTAACAAGAGGGTGCCGGAAGAGGTTATTCCGCTGGTAAGATCAATGGAGGACAGGTCTGATCTGGCAGACACAATAGCAGCTCACCTGCTGGTACGTAACAGGGTTAAACAGAATATCCTGGAAGCCAGATCGCTGAAGGAGCGCTATCTTCTCCTCAACAGAATACTCACCGAAGAGATACAGATACTCAAGGTGGAGAAAGATATAGATGACAAGGTATCCAGCCAGGTACAGAAGACCCAGAAGGAGCTGTTCCTTCAGGAGAAGATGAAGGCTATCAAGCAGGAGCTGGGACAGTCGGAGGATCTGGGCGAATATTCCGAATTTCAGGAGAAGATAGAAAAAGCCAAGATGCCGGCGGAGGCGGATGAGGTGGCAAACAAGGAGCTCGACCGGCTCAAGAGGATGAGCCCCATTGCTCCTGAAGCCAATGTGGTGAGGAATTACCTGGACACTCTGGTATCCCTGCCCTGGAATAAGAAGAGCAGGGATAACCTGGAGATAGAAAGAGTCAGAGAGAAACTGGATGCTGATCACTACGGCCTGGACAAGGTCAAGGATAGAATCCTGGAGTTTCTGGCTGTGATCAAGCTGGTCAAAAAGCTCAAAGGACCTATCCTCTGTTTCGTGGGACCGCCGGGGGTGGGCAAGACTTCTCTGGGCCGGTCTATCGCGGAGGCGATAGGCAGGAAGTTTGTCCGGGTTTCTCTGGGCGGAACCAGGGATGAAGCCGCCATCAAGGGTCATCGCCGGACATATATAGGATCCATGCCGGGTAGAGTAATACAATCCATAATCAAGGCGGGTACCCGTAATCCGGTATTCCTTCTGGATGAGATAGACAAACTGGGAGCGGACTTCCGGGGTGATCCTTCATCCGCACTGCTGGAACTGCTCGATCCGGAGCAGAATATGCATTTCAGCGATCATTATCTTGAGGTGGAGTTCGACATGAGTGAAACCATGTTCATAACCACCGCCAATGTGATACATACTATACCTCCTGCTCTCAAGGACAGGATGGAGATAATCAGGCTGCCCGGTTATCTGTTGCATGAGAAGGTTGCCATTGCCACGGATTTTCTCCTCCCCAAATTGAAGAAAAGACATGGTATTAAGCCGGATCAGCTCAGTGTATCCAGGCAGGCCATAAAGAATATTATACAACTTTACACCAGGGAGGCCGGGGTCAGAAATCTGGAGAGGGAGCTGGCCTCCATATGCAGGAAGGTAGCAAAGAAAATTGCCTCCTCCGGGAAAAAGTCAAGAAAGTTAAAGGTTAACAGGAGCAATCTGGAGAAATATCTGGGTATACCCAGGTTTACCGAGAGCGAGATTGATGAAGAGCTCTCGATTGGAACAGCAACCGGTCTGGCCTGGACCCAGGCGGGAGGGGAGATTCTTAATATCGAAGTAACCCTGATGCCCGGCAAGGGTGAGCTGATACTTACCGGGAAACTGGGTGATGTTATGCAGGAGTCCGCGAAAATTGCCATGAGCTACGCCAGGGAGAAAGCCAGGATGCTCCCCTTCCAGAATGATTTCCTCTCTTCGGTGGATGTTCATATACACGTACCGGAGGGGGCTATTCCCAAGGATGGACCCAGTGCAGGAGTGGCAATGGCCACCGCCCTGGTTTCCTCGCTGTTTAATATACCCGTCCACCGGTATGTGGCCATGACCGGAGAAGTTACCCTCAAAGGTAAAATCCTGCCGGTAGGAGGCCTGAATGAAAAGTCGGTGGCAGCTCTGAGGGCGGGGGTTGAAAAACTGTTGATTCCTAACGATAACAGCAACAATATTAAAGAGTTGCCAGATGATGTTAAGAAAAAGGTTGATATAGAGCTGGTGAGTAACATGGATGATGTCCTCCGCATTGCTCTCTCCAGGAAACTGAGCTGGGGGGTTAAGCACAGAAAGACCAAATCCGATTTCTTCGCAGATTACATTCGTAACACTACCAATTAAATAGTGATAGTATTCATGATCCCTTTTATCAGTATTGAGTGTTCTGTACCTGGTAAAATGGGCCGGGGTAGAGTCCGGCCGGAAGGAACTCTCCTGTCCTGAGATTTATTATTTTCCCGGGAGCCGAGAGTTTATGTTACAATCAGACGAACCTGTCTCTTAAGATTAATTGCTTCTGGTATCTTTTCCCGGAGGTATTTTCAAATTGGATTACCACAGTATGCTGATATTCAGCCCTGGCCCGGTTCATCTTTACAATTGCAGGTGGTTGGACCTCCGGCCCATGCATCACCGGACCGATGAGTTCAGGAGTCTGGTAGTGGAAACCGGTGAAATGGTTGCAGAAATGCTTGGAACAGAATCGCCGGTTTACCCGCTTACCACTTCGGGAACCGGTGGTATGGATGCGGTGATGGCAAATATCACCTCCCCCGGTTCCAGGGTTATGGTAGTGGCCGGGGGTAAATTCGGCCATCGCTGGGAGAGAATTGCCAGGGAATACCGCTGCGAAACCAGAACCATCTCTTTCGAACCGGGGGAAAAGGTGGATTTGGAGAGAGTTGCGGATGAGGTGGATAGATTCGGAGCTGAATATCTGGCTATGGTGCATGTGGAATCCTCCACCGGCTATCTGATTCGCCCCGATGAACTGATCTCCAGCCTATCTTCATCAAACCCGGTGATTATCGTGGATGCCATAGCTTCGGCCGGCGTAGAAGAACTCAACATGGACCAGTGGGGGATAGATGCGGTGGTCTGTTCCTCCCAGAAGGCTTTTGCAGCAGCCCCGGGGCTGGCCTTCATCGCTCTGGGGGACAGGGGAAGGGAGTTGATGAAGAGAAACCGGCGCAATCTCTTCTACTTGTCTCTGGACAGGTACCACCGTGGATTAAAGGAGGGTAATACACCTTTCACCCCGCCTATTCAAAATCTGCAGATGGTGCATGCAAACCTTACCAGGATGAAAGAGACAGGGTGGAGGGGAATACGGGAGAGGCACAGGTTGATATCAGGATGTTTCAGAAGAGCTGCAGAAAAGCTCAATCTGGAACAATTGCCTGTCAGACCATCTTCAGCGGTTCAGGCATTCATGGTTCCGGAAGGATGCAGCAGCGATGATATCGTAGGACGGTTATACCATCAGCATGGAGTTATAATTGCCCATGGTCAGGGTGAGTTGAGAGGGACTGTCATAAGAACCGGCTTTCCCGGAATTCACGGATATAAATTCCTGAAAAGGGTTACGACAGCGATGGGAAATGTACTGGAATCCCTGGGGGTGGATGTAGATATCCGGGCAGCGGAAGAAAGCCTCTCGGATATAGAGGGGTTGAGGGAACTGTTCGATTGATTGCCATTGTCCATAACAATTTCTGATATTTGCCCTATTATACCAGGAGCAGCTTTCATGATTATTTGCCCGGGGTTTTACCGTCTCCCCCGTAGTTGAAGCCAACTCCTCCCTTTCAGCTCGCGCCAGTCTCAGGGCACCATTTCCCTGATAAAAGAGATAAACCATATTGACAGAAATGACCGGCAAGGTAGAAACTTTTCATGGTGTTTACATATCAGGGCCGGCATATCGGCCGGCTTCCGAGGTAAAAAGGCAGCCCTAATCATATGCTTTCATTATCTCCTGGTTTTCCCTCATCAGGTCTGCGGCCAGTTCTTTCATATTCATATCATCCCAGAAGGGAAGCTTCCGGTGAACCTTAAGATACTTCATCGGGATGGGGTGGGTTCCTATAACTACCGGCAGTTCATATCCTTTCTCTATGAATTCCTTAAAATGGCGTATCCTGGGACAGGGGGGATAACCTACCACCAGGCCGGTAGCCAGATGTATCACTTCAACTCCGTTTTTCTTCATCTCTTCCGGAACATGTTCGATATTGCCTCCGGGGCATCCCCCGCAGTAGGAATAGCCCACTACTTCAACCCTGTCTTCACCCTTATACCGGGAAAATCCTCCTTCCCTTTTCCTGACTGCCCTGAAACACTTACCTCCGCCGCAATCCTGATATCTTGCGCAGATTATTATACCTACTTTTTTCATGTTAATCCTCTCGTTATGTCGACCTGCCACTGTGGCACTTATCATTACAATACCGGTATGGTAGCTTACAGTGGGGTGATTGTAAATATAAAAAATATAGTGAATATAGTGAAAAAAATACTGGTATAGTTACTGCGATATATAGTGATAATTATGTAATATCCTCAAAATCAACGCATTAACCCGGACTTATGCGTTCGGTCCGTCTACCTGACCTCTCTGTTGCAGTGTAACCATGCATAACCCTGCTTGACAGTTATCGGTTTTACAAATATAATAATAGTGAGAAAAAGTATGGAGGTTGAGGTGAATACAGGGATTAAACTGTGTTTAGCTGCTATTGGTGTGTCTATAGTAATCGTTATTGCCAGTGCGGTCTTGAGTACCAATGAATACATGCTCAGGCTGCCGGTATATGAGAATCTTCGCTGCGCCATATGCCATACCACCCCCAGCCCGACTGATGGATCCAGCTTGAACAAGTTCGGCGAAGATTTCAGGGACAACGGGTTTATGTGGGATTATACCCTTGCCAATAAAGACTCCGACGGTGATTCCTTCAGTAATGGCGAGGAACTGGGCGACCGTGATGGAGACGGAACAGCAGATGTTGATAGAGTGAGAAGCAATCCCGGTGATGTGAGTGACCGTCCCAGTTCGGTGGATGAGAAAACATGGGGTCTGATTAAAAATCTCTTCGAAGATTAATTCTAATACATATTTATATTGCCAATCCCGGAACATCCTGCAGGAATAAGCTATATTGCCGGTGCGGGATTGTGATGAGACGCAGATTGGAGCCCTGTACTCCTGCCGGTGCACTGAAGAGAAGGCGGCTTGAGAGAATGGGAGAGAGGGTAGAATTTTATGACCCGGGCCCTGTGCCTGCCGGTGGATATGAAGAGATATGGCGGGGTAAGTGTAGCTTTTTTAATTTGCAGATGAAAAATATATATGTTAAATATATCCAAGTGTTGGTCTGGATTTTCAATTTTTGAAAACCGAGTATGTGGAGAGGAGAAGATCGATGCCCGCAACTTTGATAATAGGCGGTCAGTGGGGAGATGAGGGGAAGGCCAAGATCGTAGATCACCTCATGGCTGACTATGACGTGGTTATCAGATACCAGGGAGGGGCTAACGCCGGACATACTGTGGTTTCGGATGAAGGTAAATTTGCATTTCACCAGATTCCTTCCGGGCTTCTCTATCCCCATGTTTCCGGTATCATGGGAAACGGTATGGTGGTGGATCCATTTTCATTCATCGAGGAGCTCAACCAGCTGATGACCAGGGGGATCAGTGTGGAGGACAGGTTGTTTATAAGCTCGGCGGCATCGGTAGTGATGCCCTATCACAGAATCCTGGATAATGTCTATGAAACAGACCGGAAGGATGAGAGTATAGGATCGACCGGTAAGGGAATCGGGCCGGCTTACGAGGAAAAACACAGCCGCAACGGTATGCGGATGGGAGATTTTTTGCTGGATAAGCAGCAGCTTTACGAAGAGGTGGAGAAGAGAGTGGAGAGAAACAACCGTATTCTGAAACTTTTCAATATACCCTCCCTGTCTCCCAGAAAGGTGGCCAGTGATATAGTAAATACAAGGGATCTGGTTTCCCACTTTGTTGCGGATACCCAGGAGATGGTATTCAGAATGAACAGGGAGGGTAAACGGATCATGCTGGAGGGGGCTCAGGGAACCTTGCTGGATATAGACCATGGTACCTATCCATATGTTACCTCCAGTACTTGTACTGCCGGAGGGGCAATATCAGGCAGCGGCCTGCCGCCGTTCAGCCTGGGAAAGATAATAGGGGTTTTCAAATCGTACACCACCCGGGTTGGTAACGGACCATTTCCCACCGAACTGGATAACCAGGAGGGGGAGAACCTGAGAAAGAAGGGTAACGAGTTCGGCACCACCACCGGACGGCCACGAAGGTGCGGTTGGTTTGATCTGGTAGCTGCCAGATATTCGGTTCAGCTGAACGGGCTTACCGATATAGCCATGACCAAGCTGGATGTTCTTTCAGGCCTGCCGGTGATTAGATATTGTGTGGCATATCAGCTGGATGGGGAAAGGATCACCAGCCTGCCCCAGAATGCAGCAAAACTGAGCCGGTGCCGGCCGGTATACGAGGAGGTGTCCGGTTGGGAGGAGGGTGAACTGAAAGTGGATTCCTACAGTGACTTGCCAGCTCAGGCAAAGGCATTTATTGAAAAGATGGAGGAATTTCTGGAAGTCAGGATATCCTTTATTTCCAACGGGCCGGGTCGTAATGAGATTATTAAGCGGGCAACCAGTTAAGCGGGCAACCAGCTATTCATTTGACAGCTAGAGAGAAGTATATTAAATTCAGCGTTTGTGAGATGTCAAAAAGTCACGGGCCGCTAGCTCATCCGGTAGAGCATCTGCCTTTTAAGCAGGTGGTGCCAGGTTCGAGTCCTGGGCGGCCCATTTTATTAGTTTACCGGCGGAGATTCTTCAGAGCATTATGAAAGCATACCTGGTGGGAATATGCGGAGCTTCCTGCTCCGGAAAAACCACTCTGGCCGGGGCTATAGATGAACTGTTGGATGAGAGTGTTGTTATACCCCTTGATTCCTACTACCGGGACCTTTCCCATGTCCTTCCCCGAGAAAGGGAAAAGAGGAACTTTGATATCCCCGCCGCACTGGATTTTGATCTCCTGGTGCAGGATATTGAATCATTGATGTCGGGCGGAGAGATAACTGTTCCCCATTATCTGTTTCAATCTCATAGCCGCGCCCCCTTGAGCAAGGGCAGAACTGTAAAATTGTCCTTCTCCTCCGGAAGCAAGCCGGTGATAATACTGGAGGGTCTTCATACCTTCTACCGGAAAGATTTACGCAAAATGATAGATCTGGGGATTTTTATAGAAGCACCTCCCGGCCTGTGCCTGACCCGCCGGATCCGCAGAGATACAGAGGAGAGAGGACGTGCTGCCAGTGATGTAAAGAGGCAGTTTGAGGAAGAGGTAATGCCCATGTACCGGGAGTATGTTCTACCCCTGAGAAAGTGTGCCCGGATAGTGGTAGATGGGTCAGGTGATTTCAGGGCGGTAGTGGAAGAGGTCAGGAATATCATCTGCTCTGAAACAGAAGAATAAATATCGGTAATTATAATCGGCCCGGCTCTGTAATCATCCGGGATTGGATTGACTTCATCACGGAAAGGTTGAACGGATGAATTAACCTCAATCCGTCAAAATGATCCCGGCCGGACCAGAGATACAGTCTTTAGATCCGGCGGCGTACCTGCACCATGCTGCAGTTTATTCCACCACAGCCGGTGGTGTTAACAAATTTACGGGATCACATAGACAGGGGTATGGATAAGCCAGAATGAAGCCGGGGGCGAAAATATCATTGACGGATTGAGTTTAATTGCCTCGATCGGTCTGTTTCCGCCTGTTAGGGTAAGCACCTGCCATATAACAGGAGAGCTGCTACCTGAGGTAGATTATCTTTTTCGATTCCTTGTAGCTTCCCGCTTTCAATCTGCAGAAGTATATTCCCGAAGAAACCATATTGCCACGGGAGTCCTTTCCCCTCCAGATCACTTTGTGAATGCCTCGTTTCCTCACTCCATTCTCCAGGACCTTGATTAAACAACCGGCTGTGTTGTAGATTCTGAGATCTACCCGGCATGATTGGGAGAGGGAATAGGAAACTGTGGTAGTGCCGTTGAAGGGGTTGGGGTAGTTCTGGTTCAGAGAGTTGCTACAGGAGGGGGTATCATCAGCGCCGGTTATATCATGTATGGCGAAGAAGGAATCACTGATGTCCTCACCGGTCTGAAGGGCGGGATCGTAGGCGGTAATTTTAATAGTACATGAATCTGATTGAATAGCGGGAGGGACCCAGCGGAAAAGAGAATCGTTTGGTTCTCCGGAGGCGATTATACTGTAGTCCGAACCGCCATTCTGGGACAGGCTGATGCTTACCGAGTCTACAGTATTATTATCCTCTGCAATCCATCCAATGGTTATGGTATCGCCGGTCTGATAGGTTTCACCCCCATTGGGAAATACTACCGTCACAGAAGGTGGTATCAGATCGGCTCCGGTCAGGCAGGCAGAGGCCTGATTGGAAAAACCACTCATATATCCGGAGCTGTTCAGGCCGGCTACTTTGAAGAAGTGGCAACCGCCGGTGGGGAAGCAGATTTCCGAGTTGCCGGAAGAAGTGGCGCTGTCGATAAAGTTTTCCCGGGAGGGGATGAAGGCGCCGGTGGTGTCGCTGTATATGGCATAGAACTCGATATACTGATCGGAGATGGCATCCCACTGAAGCTTTATGACGGAATCGTTGATTGCAGTTGCGGTCAGGGTATCCACGAATTGTGGAGACGAGAATATAGCATCGGTTCCCCCGTATGCACCCTGGTCCACCCGGGAAAGATCGGGATCTGTGCCGGTGAAAGGATTTCCCCGGTCGATACATCCGGAGTGTAAGCCCAGATGATAATCAAAAAGAGTGGTGTCGGCATAGCGGGGATGATTGAAGGTATTGGTAGAATCAAGATCAACACCTGATACATCCTGAAGCTTATTGCCGAAAAAGTTATTATAATTCATGGTGATACCCTGGCTGCTGGTGGCATAGAACCCGTTCTTGTAACCATAGCTCAGTATATTGCTGCTGATCTCCAGAGATACGGGATTACATATATAAAGGTTGGCACCTTCCCATGTACTGTTGCCCCGGTCGAAGGTATTGTTTCTGATCATACCCCAGGAGCTGTCCACCGAGGCATTGCCGCCAATGATACCGCTGGAATTGTCAGTCATGACCGAATTCAGAATAACTATACTGTCAGCCCGGTGGTATATTCCCCCGCCCGAGCCGGTGGCGCTATTTGTACTGCACCAGATTTTCTCCATTGTCAGTGGCGAGTGAAATGAATACAGGCCTCCTCCGTCAGAGGCATCATTATAACGGAGAGTATCACCGTTGAGATACCCCCGGCTCAGATAGAGGCAGATTCCTCCTCCCTTGGTGAAACCGGTATTCTGATATATCCTGTTGTTTTGAAGAGAGATGGTAGAGTTAAGAGCGTATATGCCGCCTCCCTGTTTTCTGCCGGTGTAATCATCGTTTGGACAGCAACCGGTTATAGTATTGTCCCTGATCGTTGCCTCCGCCTGGTATAGATATATCCCCGATCCACTCTGGGCGGTACAGTCCTGTATGATATTCTGCCGGATAAATGCTGTTCCCTGATAGCATGCAATTGCTCCCCCGGCGCTGTATTCACCTGGACTGGCCACTCCGCAATCTGAAATTATGTTGTTTTTTATCACCGGTGAAGATTGATAGCTGAATACACCCCCTCCGTATACTGCATAGTCAGGAATGCTGGCAGCTCTGCCGGAACCCCCTGTGATGGTGAATCCCTCGATTCCGCACTGGCTGTCTCCGCTGTACATGAAAGATACCACACTGCCATTGGACTGCAGGGTGGTGGAAAGGCTGTCCGGATTGTTGACGGTAAAACCGGAATTCCATCCCCCCAGCAGATAAACCGGAGAATCAACAGTAACGGGGTAGTTGTATGTGCTGGACTCCACCATTACGGTATCACCGGGATCTGCTGCATCGATGGCATCCTGAATATTGGTGGCGGCCCACTGTGGCAGCGAGTAGGGAAAGATATCACTACCCTGGGGGGAAACATAACGGTGGGGAGGACCCTTAATCTTGAAATCCTGATCACTGAAATCGAACCCTGCTATGTCACCGCCGAAATAAGCTACTACCTTTATGCGGGCTGTACTTACCGGAAGCATGGGCACGTACCACTGGTACGAGTTTGCCCCAGTCAACCCGGTTGCCACGGTATAGTTATAGTTTGCTCCACTGTCAATGCTCAGAAATATACTGACGGAATCCGGTGTTTCCCGGCTGGTATCCCAGGTAATTTCATATTCATCGCCGGTATCCCAGATCTCACCACCGTCAGGGGAGCTAACCTCTACATACACCGTGCCGGGGATATAATCGATCTGATAGGAGCTCCTTCCTATACCGGAAGTACCCCACTGAATATAAAAATATCCATCCATACCCCATCCGGGTCCCCAGCTGTTCTTGACAATCCAGGCCCCTCCGCATCGGCTGTCATCCCATCCCACTATCAGGACAGCATGTGCTCCCACATAAGTGGTCCCACCGCGATAACAACCCACTTGATAGTCGTAAAAGTTATCATAGACATCCATGCCGGTCCAGACCGGCCCGGTTAACAGCGCTTCCTTTATGGAATTTACATTGTTGGATATATATGAGTATCCGGAAATACGGGCATGAATGACACATTGATCCTGGGTGCAGGGAGGATTATTGCCCGGATTGTAAGGCATACAGAGTTCCTGAACACTCCCCGGATCCTCGAACACTTCGTAGGCATTGCCAGCCCAGCCTCCTCCACATCCTGCCCCGGCTGAGTTGCATGAGATTACCTGCTGTTCCGACAGGTCTTCCAACCTTCCGTCGACTATCCGGGTATGGGATTCCAGCTGGCCGACTGCGGCGAAGGCCCAGCAGGAGCCACAGCTCCCCTGATTCTTGACCGGAGTGGTTCCCTCCATATCGCGCCAGTCCAACGAGGGGGGATAGGATGCATCCCGGGGGGCGGTTACGGCGGGCAACGACTGCACTTTTCCGGGAGGGGGAGGGATCAGCCCGCAAAGTTTCTTCTTCTCTTCCATGGAAAGGCCCGATACCGGTGTTATTCCGGCCCGCCATGATTCACCCTGCTCAGCCAGCTGGCGGTTGAGCTTCCGGATGCGTTCCTTTTCGCTGAGTTGTGAAAAGACCGGATTGGCCAGCAGAACAAGGAATATTAAAACACAGGATACGGCTGGTATGGAAATTTTTATTCTGCCTGCTATTTTCATGATCGGTAGCCCTTCTTCCGGTTATACATTCGCTAATACCGCACTCATGCCACAGAATGCCCCACGGCTGGCCGGGTGATATGCCCGGAAATTTAATAACTTATCACACCTGTCCAAAATAGCCTTTTAAAAATATGATTAAAAGGGCGCTCCTTT
>CAZTHK010000015.1:0-111543 GCA_964613215.1 uncultured bacterium
CGGAGAATACCCTGTTATTTTACAATAAAAATCAGGTTTATGAATTATTCAGGCTTGGTAAACTTAATATTATTTTCTGGGCTTTAAGACCCAGGGCCGGGAAAGGGGGTGCTACCTGTGGGTAAAGGAATAGAACTGGCTGCAACGGCGGGGATGACGATCTTAACTGAATGGGCAACAGCGTTAATGCACTTTTGGTATTAAATAATGCAGCTTTGGTTAACATAATATCAGTTCCGGCGCCGGAACTGGATTTAAGTTATGTTATTGTTGCATAGGGCCTCAATAGCCAGTTACGCTGGTTGAACTACTTGCATACAGAACAGTATTTATTATGGGGGGAATTATTCATAACTGCATAAAAAAAGCGGGGATTTAACTCCCCGCTCTTCCTGGTATTGATTCCCCTGTAGGCTTACCAGACACTCTTTCCCCACACACTCTTCCCAACCGTAAACATCAGGGCCAGTATCAGAGCTATATTCGAGAAGTGTAACATTTTGAACCCCCTTTTTCTTTCTGTTTCCTTTCGCTTCTCTCAACTACGCTCACTTACCTGTTAGGGCAAGTGGTGTGCCAGAGTTACTTATTGTTTCCAGTAATTTCTTGTAATTTATAATTGTATATTTATCAAAGGCTTATAGCGAAAATAATTTATAATTCAGCGATTTTGCATTCCAGTGGCTGAAATAGAATATGTAAATTATTATTTACACATCTGCCGGATAAACTTATCTCCATAAAAAACAACAGCTTGACCTGTATATATTATTTTACACCCTGTAATGTATTAATTACGCTGCCGGGCCGGATCCGGGCTATTTCCCCAGTACTATACCGGTCGGGTCTATCTCGCTGTGCAGTATCTTCTGCTCCTCCGGTGTAGGGGGTTCGGTTACATCCAGTTGGGGTGCAATCTCCAGGGGGAATGAGGAATTCTCCCTGACTTCATCTACAGAGACACCAGGATGGGTGGCTATTAACCTCATGGTTCTGGTTTCTTCGTCGAAGTCGTAGAGTCCCAGCTGAGTGATAACCCGGTAAGGCCCTGTGCCCTCAGGCAGTCCGGCCTTTTCCCTGGCACCCGGTCCGTCTATGAATCCGGGAGTGGTGAGAAAGTCGAGCTGGTTCACGAATCTTCTCTTGTCCTGGCGCATTATGATTATGGTTTTCCGGCAGTAGGAACCTACATCATTGGCTCCTCCGCTTCCCGGCATTCTCACCCTGGGAGGATCGTGGGGGCCTATAACTGTGGTGTTGATGTTGCCGAAGCGGTCGATCTGGGCTGCCCCCAGGAACCCGAAGTCGACATATCCGTTCTGGGCCATGGACATGGCATCGTGCATGCTGGAGGCGGCCACCGCCCGGTGGAAGGTTCTGGAATCTCCCACCGAGATGGGAAGCACCGGCATGATGGGGCCTATTCCTCCCGCTTCGAATATCACCAGAATATCGGGAGCGTGGGTCTTCTGTGCCAGCATGGTGGCTATCATGGGCAGGCCGGTGCCCACGAATACCGAAGTTCCGTTTTCCAGTATCTTCGACGCCACACAGGCGAGCAGTTCACTCTGGGAATAGTTCTTATCTTCCATAATTGGTCCTTTCGGGTTGACTGGATCGGTTCATATGGTTATTCCGGAATAGATTATCTACCGTTTAAGCCAGGGAGCGGTCATTGGTTCCTCCAGATGTTCCACCCTGGCAAGCTGTTTCATCTTCTCCTCGCCGCCTGCCGCCTCCAGGTATTCCTGGAAATCTTTCACTCCGAATACATACTTATCGAAGAACTCTCCTGCTCCCTCAGGGGTCCTGGACTGCTTCAGCCACTCCCCTATGATATCTTCGTCGAAGAAGTACTTGTAGGGCATCTGGCAGGGATGGGAACCGTAGGGGACCTCCATTACCGCATCCACATATATGTAGGGTATAACCGTTCTCCACGGTTTCTCCCTGATCTCGTCTTCATCTATGATCTCTTCGGTGGTTACCAGCAGTCTTCTGGCACAGCGGGAGAGTTCGAAATCCTCCACCAGGATGCCGTCTATCTGGCAGTTACCGTATTTGTCGCATCTGGGCACATGTATGCATACCACGTCAGGATTGCATGCGGGAATCAGCACCACCGGCTTGCCGGTATAGGGGTCGGTTACCTTCTTGCAGGAGGAGTACTGGAAGGTTTCCGTCCCCGACAGATTGCGGGCAGGGATGAAGGGCACCCCCATCATTCCGGCCAGGTATCTCCACTGATAGCCGGCGTTGCTGGTTTCGGCCACCACCTTTACCTCTCCTGATTCCACCGCCCTTCTGGAGGCGGGGGAGAGGCCCCTCAGCTCATGGCCGAAGGAGTAGGCTGCCTCCACCCTGTCAACACACCCTGCTCCAATCAGGGTATCCAGATCATGGACAGCGGTCTTCCCAGCTACCGCCAGCCCGGTCTTCTTCTGACGGATGATTTCATATATTATGGACATGGGTACCCGGACGTGGCCGAATCCTCCGACGGCCATGTAGCTGCCGTGGGGGATAAACTTCTCCACCGCTTCGGCTACGGTCATTCTCTTGTCTATCAGCCGGCGGGGTTTGTTCTCCACCACCCATGAGCGGTGGGCATCGGGATCATGAAACCCCAGCAACTCTCCCTTTCCTTCTTCCATAACATCCATAGTCATACCTCCATTATAAAATCGAAATTTTATTCCTGTTCGAAACAGCCCAGCCTTCTGGCTATAACCAGCCGCTGGATTTCGCTGGTCCCCTCTCCGATTTCCAGCAGTTTGTGATCCCGGTAGAAACGCTCCACATTATATTCGCTCATAAGCCCATATCCACCATGCAGTTGCACTGCCTTATCCACCACCCTGCCCATTACCTCGCTGCAGTAGAGCTTGGACATGGCGGCCAGCTTACCGAAGGGGCGGTCCTGTTCACACAGCCAGCAGGCCTTGTAGAGCATATTCCTGGCTGCCTCTATCTGGGTGGCCATATCGGCAAGTTTGAAGGCGTTGACCTCCATGCTGGCTATGGTGCGTCCGAACTGTTTCCTCTGTCCGGAATACTCCAGGGCCAGTTCGAAGGCACCCTGGGCTCCCCCCAGTCCCATGGCGGCAATGGCCAGCCGTCCCCTGTCCAGGGTGGAGAGCATCTGCTTGAATCCTTCTCCCTGCTTGCCCAGAAGGTTCTCCCGGGGGACCTTTACATTGTCGAAGAAGAGTTCACCGGTGTTGGAGGAACGCCACATCATCTTGCCGTGCATCTCCCTGGCCTCCACTCCGGGGGTATCATTGGGCACCAGAATGCAGCTGAGTTCAGGCTTGCCGTTATCCCGCTCTCCGGTTCTGGCCTGTACCACTATCACTTCGGATATGGGAGTGGCGGAATTGGTAATGAATATCTTACTTCCGTTTATAATCCACTGATCGTCTTTTAGCTCTGCGGTGGTCTGGGTTGCCCCCGCATCACTTCCGGCATTCGGCTCGGTAAGTCCGAAGGAGGCCAGGATCTCGCCGGAGCAAAGCCGGGGGAGCCATTCCTCCCTCTGTTCCCGGTTTCCGAAGTAGTAGATGGGGCCTATTCCCAGTGAATTGGCCGCGGCCACGGTAGCGGCGGATGAACCATCCACCCTGGCTAGTTCTTCTACCGCAATGACATAAGCAATGTAACCGGCATCGATCCCTCCGTACTCTTCCGGCACACATATTCCGAACAGCCCCATCCGGGCCATCTTCTTTACCAGATCTACCGAGAATTCCTCCCTGGCGTCCAGCTCTTCGGCTATCGGTTTGATCTCTTTCCGGGCAAAGCTTCTAATAGAATCGCGCAGGATCTGTTGTTCTTCACTGATATCGAAGTTCAGCATACCACTCCTTCCTGTAGATATTTTTACTATGGCCGGGAGAAAAAGTATAGGGGTAAACATTTATTTATGTCAATCCATAAAGCTGTTTTGGAGTTTCCCCAATTTTTATTCGATCCGTATTGTTCCGGTGCCCGGTGTTTCAAAATCGCTGTCGGTTTCTTGCCGGCCGCGGAAATCTTAAGCTCTGCGCCCCGGGCCCGCTCTTTCTGCCCCTTCCGGGGCAGAAAACCATGCCCGCTCGACAGGTGGGGGTTTTGAAATACCGGGCACCGGATGAAAAAAACGCCGCGTATGCATATTCCACTTATCAATATTAATAACTGATAGTTATATGTAATCTTATTAAATCCCCGGATATTTCAGGGAAACTCCATATAAAACTGGTGAAATGATTTTGGCAGGGAGGTAGATGCGGGGGTGCTCCGGAGGAGATGCACCGGTTATGGAATAGGCTTCTTCAGCAACGGAGGGGATTATTTCTTGTGCCGGCTTATGAAACTCTCCACCTCGGGTATGCCGCCCTGATAGATCAGATAGCCGTTGTGCGGTTCCCGTTCGGTTATCTCTCCCGCCACCGGCGTCAGCATGATATCCTTGACCTCTTCACGCTGGTGGGTCTGACCCAGGGCCCAGCCCAGTTTTACATAGGCCACCTCGGGAAGCATGTTGGAAGCGGGAATTACCCCCAGGTTCATCATGTCCCTGCCGGTGTCGTAGACATACATCTGAACATAGCCCCACAGTGTCTGAACAGTCATATATACATGGATTCCCCGCTCCCGGGCCTTCTTCAGGGCGGGATATAGCGGTTTGTTCACATGCCCCAGGCCGGTACCGGCTATTACGATACCCTTGTATCCGTTTTCTATCAGTGATTCTATGATATCCGGTTTCATGTTGGGGTAGTAGTACACTATGGAGACCCGGTCGTCGAAAGAGGTGTTTATCTCCACCTCCCGGTCTTCTCTTCTCCTGTGATAGTCCTCCCTGAGATAGTTGAAATTCTCCCTGTCCACTGTAGCCAGCGGAATATCTCCGATGGTCCGGAAGGTGGAGCGGTAGGAGGAATGCATCTTCCTCACCCTGGTGCCACGGTGGAGAAGCCCGTACTGGTCGCTGGTGGGGCCGAACATGCATACCATCACCTCTGCTATGTCACATCCGGCTGCGGTTGTGGTGGCATGAATAAGATTAAGGGCGGCATCACTGGAGGGCCTGTCGCTGGATCTCTGGGAACCGACCATCACAATAGGCACCGGAGTATTCTGCACCATGAAGGAGAGTATGGCTGCGGTATGGTGCATGGTATCAGTCCCATGACCGATTACTATACCATCCACACCCTTCTCTATTTCCTTGCCAATGGCTTCAGCTGTTCCAATCCACTGGGGCGGCCCCATGTTCTCGCTGAAAACACCGTACAATTTTTCCGTTTCCAGGTTGCAAATATCCGCCAGCTCCGGCACCGAGCCGTAAAGCTCCCCCGGTGAAAAAGCCGGAATAACAGCACCGGTCCTGTAGTCCAGCCGGGATGCGATGGTACCGCCGGTGCCCAGCAGTTTAACCGATGCTTTGGCGGGATCGTATGGAAACTCCTTCTCCGGGATCCTGTAGTGAGCCTCCCGCCGCCCCAGCTCTCTGATCTCTTCTATGGTATCTACTGCCAGGCCTACATTGTATCCGTTATGCAGCTTCAGCACGATATGGTTATTGTCCGCTGTCTCCGAGCGGGGGAGTATTATGCCCCCGAATTCTCCTCTGGTCGATTCCACCTCCACGTCGTACCACACCCCTACCTGGTGGTTCTTGAGGCATTCCAGCGCATCTCCGCTGTATCCCTTGTATTTATCCCCAGTCAGAACAGGCTCCTTTCTTTCGGATTTGTGATAAGGCAGAAAAACAACGGTATGCCCTATTATAGATAGAAATTTTCCGGATAAAAAGGGAAAAGATATCAAGCTCTGGGTTAACAGGACGATTAAATACATACATGCTGGATGTTGTCGCACCCCGGTCTGCTAAAAAAAGGAACCGGACATGATATATATTATTAAAGGAAAACATTTCAGGGAACTGGTTCTGTGCCTGATGATTGTTGCGGTTGCCAGCGGATCTGTGATTTCCGGGGATAACTCTGACCGGAGGCTTAACGTAGCCATATCCGGCAGCCCCCAATCGAGAAATCCACTGGAGATAGATGATGCTGTTTCCACCTCGTTACTGCTTAACAATGTTTTCGAGACCCTGGTCAAGTACGGAGAGGAAAGGAGAACTGTAGAACCGGCTCTGGCGGTGGATTGGAAGGTCAGTGACGAAGGAAGAGTATGGATATTGACCCTCAGGAATGATGTTCACTTCCATGACGGTTCTCTTATGACTTCAGACAAGGTGGTCAAGCATTTTCGCAGTAATGCCAATTTCAACGGAAGAGTGGAGAGTGATGGTGATTTACAGGTGAGGATCATCTTCGATGAGAAGAGGCTGGAATTCATGAAAACCATTACCGGGCTCGACTATGCCATAACCAGCCATCTGGATGATGGGGCCATAGTGGGAACCGGCCCCTTCGTCATATCCAGCTGGGAGACGCCCCGGCGGGTGGTGCTGGAGGCCTACTCCGGATACTGGGGAAAGAAATCTCAGATGGATGAGGTGGTATTCCATCTGAACATGAGCTCGCAGGAGACTCTGGAGGGATTAAGGGCGGGGGATATAGATGTTATGGATATAGTGCCTCCTCAGATGGTGGAGATCATTGGGATGAATGATGAATTGAAGATCTCCGCTCTCACAGGTGCCAGTATCACCTTTGTTCATCTGAATATAGAAAACTATCCCCTCAACCGGATTGAGTTCAGGAGAGCTCTCAACCAATTGATAAACAAGGAGAATATCATCAGGGATGTGCTCTATGGTCAGGCCATGGAGTGCCGGGGAATACTTCCCCCTGCCATCGGGGGGAAGGAGAGCGGACCACCCCGGGTTTCATACAAGCCGGAGGAAGCGAAGAAGGTGATCAGGGAGTACCTGGCAGACAGCAGCCGGGTATTCAAGATGGTGGGGCTCCCCTTTGCCAGGCCCTACTGCCCTGAGCCGAACAAGATGGCCAGGATTATCGCGGGGTATCTCAAGGGAGCGGGGATACATACCCGTTACATATCGGTGGATACCATGGACGAGTATCTGGAGAAGATAAGGGGAGACGATTATGATTTCGTTATCTCCGGTTGGGTTCTGGATTCGCGTAATCCTGATGATTTTTACTCCTACCTCTTTGCCCTGGGTGACAACCCTCCCATTTTCAAAATCCACTGGCAGAATCCCAGGTTCGAGAAATTGATTTTCAGCGCCAGGGGGGTATTGAGCTTGAGAAAACGCTGGGGGTATTATTACCGGGCGGAGGATATATTCTTTCAGGAGATGCCCTGGATTATGCTGGCTCATCCCAGTAAGCTCAGCGCTTACCGGAGTGGAATTTCGGGGCTTAAGATGGGACCAACCGGTGAGCTGAGACTGGGTGGAGTGATGAAGAAGAAGAGCGGTTTGACTTCATATAACAGGGAAACAGATTAGCAGGGCTGTCGATATTACGGGCTGCAGCCTGTCTTTGATAGCGGGGCAACCTGTTCATTTTCCGATATGTTCTGATATATACTGATCGGTTATCTCTGAGAGATCCCTTCCCCTTATTTTACCCTCCCATTTATCCATGAGATGCTGCATCAAATACCGCTTGAGCTTTTCAGGGGGGAGATCAGGGTGATTTATCTCTTCCAGCCCGGATTGGATCTCTTCCCGCTGTTTATCCGGATCCAGGGGAGTAAGTGATTCGGCAGCCCGGGAGGGCTCCACCCTGTCAGGCCCGCAGGTCATTTCAATGAGCGGGGTCAGGGCCTCGCGGAGAAGATTGTTTCTGGCTGCCTCGGCGAGGGACTGTATGAAGCGCTCTTCGGTAAAGAGGGGAAGCTTCCCTCCCCTGATCATACCCCTCAGCCTGTTCATTATGAAAGCGGCCAGAAACTCAGTGGGATAATGCCCCTTCTTATTGGTCCGTTCGAATAAATCAGCATATCCGGAGATACTCAATCTGCCCGCCACTTCCGGTGAAAGGCCAAGCTTGCGGTAGCGTTCCTCCCTCCGAAAGGGTGGTTCAGGCAGTCCGGACCGGATCTTCTCTATCTTCTCAGGGGGTATGGCCAGGGGGGGCAGGTCGGTGTCAGGGTACATCCGGTCTGGTCCCGGAAGGATACGCTCGAATCCATTGGTTCCATCCGGCAGCGCCTGTCTGGTTTCATTGGGAACTCCGTCCAGAGCCTCCCTGGCCCGGATAACCACTTCTCTGGCGGCAGTTTCAACATCTTCCTCGTTTCCCCATACGATTACCACCACGTCATTCTCGCCGGTACCGGTTTGGCGTTTTATACTGGACCATTCTGTGGGAGAGAGTGTCTCACCCTTCATATCCGAGTGAACCATATTAGGCAGCCTGTCCAAACATGCAATCACCCTTACCCGGTCTGATATCTCCTTGGAGAAAGTGGTCTCAGGCTGGGTGTTAGTCGAGAGAATTTCACGGTAACCTCTTATCAGAACACATTTTGCCTTCAGATCTCTGCTCAAGGCTTCCGATATAGGGGAGTATTGAGTATCCTTCAGCAAGCCGGTGACGTCCCTGATATCGGATTCAAAGTTTGAATCGTTTATCCCCCTCCGGGAGAGTTCATCAGATATTTCCAGGAGATTAAGCTGACGAAAGGCCTCATTGTGTACCAGCAGGGGAATCAGGGGAATACGGGGAACACCCTTTATTTCCACCCGCCGGCCGCCATCCACAGAGACATTTACATCCTGTCTGGCTGATCCGTAGCCCCTACGGACCTTACCGGTGCAACGGGTCAGCCACCTTATAATCTCTGCTACCTCGGCGACCTCACCGGGTGTGTGCATATCCGGACAGGTCACTGTCTCTACCAGGGGTATCCCCAGCCGGTCGGTCCTGTATTTCCTGACATGCCCGCTGTCCTCTACCTCCCTGCAGGCATCCTCCTCCAGCCCCAGCTGGATTATACCGATGCGCCTGTCCCGGTAGGGAATCCATCCCTCCACTCCCAGTATGGTAGTTCGCTGAAAACCGGTGGGGATAGAGCCGTCCAGGTACTGTTTCCGGGCTATGTGCACCTCGCTGACCAGGTTGCAGTTGAGCAGCATGGAAATTTCCAGGCCTATATCCAGAGCCTCCCGGTTGATTTCGAAGGGAGGTGTGTCATCCATCTCATAGGTACACACCGTATCCTTGTTTATCTGGTAGATAATTTCCTTTTTGGTTTTGAACTCCATCAGGGCGGTTCCGTCATACTCTCCCAGCTCCGAGAGGGTGGGTCTCATGTGACGGAGTATTTCGGCGTGATACTGATCGGAGTATGGCAGGACGGGACAGCGGCAGAAAAGTTTTTTTTCAGTATCCAGCTGCTGATGAATCTCCAGACCGCTCTTAAGCCCCATTTCCTGATAGTCACGGGTAGTCATATGATACATATTTTTTATCTTTACCACGTTGTCTTTCTTCTCCCGGTGTTGTTTCAGCAGTCCAGATACAACCCTATCTCCAGTGGATGAGGACGAAGGTTGATCGATTCGGCCTCTTTCCTTTTAAGCCGGATCCATTCCTCCACCAGCGATTTATCGAATACATCACCCTCCAGGAGGAAATCATGGTCCTCCTCCAGGGCATCCAGCGCCCGGGAGAGGCCGGAGGGAAGCGGTTTGATCTTTTCCCTCTCCTCACTGCTGATTTCGAATATATTTTTATCATAGGGCCCGAATCCAAGCTCCGACGGATCAAGACTGTTCCTTATACCGTCAAGGCCGGCCATCAGTTGAGCTGCCATAGCCAGATAGATATTACCGGTGGCATCGGAGGGACGGAATTCTATCCTCTTGTTATCCTCCCTGGTGGCGTATTTGGGAATTCTTATCGCAGCGGAACGGTTGGCCAGGGAGAAGAAGCAGTTCACCGGCGCTTCGAATCCCGGTACCAGACGTTTGAAGGAATTGGTGCTGGGATTGGTGAATGCCAGCAGGGCCGGAGCATGACTGAGCAGACCGGCAATATACTGATGTGCCAGTACACTCAGGCCGGCATACCCGTCCCGGCTGAAAAAGAGCGATTTCCCTCCCTTTACCAGCAGCTGATGGAAATGCATACCGTTGCCGGGTTCGTTGTACAGCGGCTTGGGCATGAATGTGGCTATCTGCCCGTTCTGGTGTGCTGCCATCCGGGCGAAGTACTTTACCATCATGGAATGATCGCCCGTCTTAACCATGGGCCCGAACTCTATCTCTATCTCCACCTGGCCGTGTCCTCCCACTTCATGGTGATGATATATGGTATCGACTCCTGCTTCTTCAAGCAGGGAAACGGTTCTATCCCGCAGGTCGGCGAGGGTGTCCTCGGGTGGAAGGGCATGATAGCCATTCTCCGGTTGAAGGCCGAAACATCCCCGGTAGAGTCCCTCTGAGGGGGTAATTTCATAGCTCTGGCTGGTGCTGGAATCCTCCAGGTATATATCGTCAAAGACAAAGTATTCGAATTCGGGACCCCACAGGGAGGTGGTGGCAATTTTACTCTCCTTCAGATGCTTTTCCGCCCTGGCGGCGATGGAACGGGGATCTCTGAAAAATGGTTTTCTTGAGTCTGCCTCTACTATTCTGCAGATGAAGGATATGGCTGGCTCGACACGGAAGGGTTCTATAAAGCCGGTTTCCAGGTCGGGTATCAGGCTCAGGTCTCCCTCCTCCAGGGTGGTGAATCCGGGGAAGTTGGATCCATCGAATCCGAATCCCTCCCGGAAAAGCCTCTGATCAGCACTGGATGCGGGAGCGGTAATGTGATGCCACCGTCCTGTCAGATCAACGAATTTAAGGTCGATGTTCTTTATATCCATCGATTCGATGGTAGACCGGAGATCATCTATAGTGGAAAAAATTTTCCAAACCTCCTGCTGGTGTTATTGATTTCAATATTTATACCTCTTTCTGATGCATGTTTTACGGGAATTCCAAAATAATTGAAAATGGGCCATCTTTCAAGTAATAAATAACTCTGTGATATTCAGATATAGCTTAAGTGAACAGTAATGCCTCCGATATTTATAGATGAATGGCTGGCACATATCGGCCCGGTGAACGGTTATCCGTGTCGGGAAAATGGCTGTCCGGGCAATACGGCGGCCGCGGCTTTGATCTGCTTGGATTCCGGTTGAACCGGAGTCAGATCCAGAGGGGACCGGCATATAAAAATATATAAGGCAGCCGCTAACGGAGATTATTGGTTATGACAACATTTCATGACTATTCATACATTACGGAGTGTGATCTCAATGGCAGTTGAAACCGGTACTGAGAATTTCAATTCCGGTGGAACCGGGGTGCTCGGTGAACAATGCAGAGTACATACTGGCGATTATTCGGATACCATGGAGCTGCTCTTACACTTAGTGGCAAATGATGCGGTTAACATGTTCAACTGCGATATGGCTGTGCTTCTGATGGCAGATGACGGAAGGCTGGCGATAGAATCCACTGCCGGTGTGGAGGAAGAGAGCATAGAATGCCGGTCAATCAAAGTGGGGGAGAGCTTCTCGGGCAATCTGGCTGATATTAACGAACCGGTGATTATCGATGATGTAGATAGCTATATGGAGAGCATCGGAGAGAACCGGGAACCCTATTATAGCGGTTCAGCCATGGTGGGACCCCTCATCTTCAGCGGTGAATTCATCGGTATGATAAACCTGTGCCGGATAGGGAACAGGGATATGTTTACCCGGGAGGAGAGGAAGAGGTTCGAAGACTTCTGCATTCAGGTTTCAATTTCCCTGGGAAGCCAGACCATAATAGATGTAAAAACTGCTCAGCTCAGAGCGGCCCGTACCGAAATGAATGAATTGAACAGCAGGCTGAAGGAGCAGAACAGCCAGCTCAATGAAGCCAACCGGGAGTTGAAGGAGACCGGCAGAAAGCTGGCCGTCAGCGAGGAGCATTACAGGAATGTGGTGGAGTACGCCACCGATGGAATAATAATCGTTACCGGCGATACGGTTAAGTTCTCCAATACCATGTTCTGTGAGATGACCGGATTGAACAGGAATGTTGTGAAGGGGAAAAATTTCTTCGAGCTTTTTCATCCGGAGGAGAGAGACAGGATAAGAGATTATCTTCACCGTTGCCGGAACGATCAGGAAACCGGTAATTTTCTGGAAACATGGCTATATGGAAGTGAAGGAGAACGGGTGGAGATAGAAGTTAACTACGGAAAGATAAAGCATGACGAAGAAGATTCCCTGCTGATATTCCTGCACGATATCACGGAGAGGAACCAGCTTCAGATGAAGCTCAACCAGGCTCAGAAGCTGGAATCCATAGGACAGCTGGCAGCCGGCATAGCCCATGAAATAAATACCCCCATCCAGTATGTGGGGGATAATATCTCTTTCCTGGGAGATGCTTTCGGTGATATATACAGGGTGATCGGGAAATATCAGGAAATTTTCGAATGCTATGGAGATGATCTGCTCCGGCAGGACGAGGCAAAGGAACTGGATGAGCTTGTCCGGGATGTGGATCTGGAATTCCTGCTGGAGGATATTCCCGGGGCTATAGAGCAATCCATGGAGGGAGTGGAACGGGTAGCAACCATAGTCAGATCGATGAAGAAGTTTTCTCATCCGGGTTCGAAGGGAAAGACCTCTGTGGATATCAACGACGCAATAAACAGTACAGTAACAGTGGCCAGGAACGAATACAAATACGTTTCCGAACTGGAGCTCGAACTCGATCCCGGCCTCCCTCACGTAGATTGTATCCCGGATGAATTCAACCAGGTGATATTGAATATCGTTCTTAATGCCGCCCATGCCATAGAAGAGGTAGTGGGGGATGGAGGAAAAAAGAAGGGAACCATAACCATAAACACAGGGACCAGCGGCGATATGGTGGAGATTCGTATCAGTGATACAGGCACCGGGATACCTGAGGAAAACCGCGACAGAATCTTCGACCCCTTCTTTACCACCAAGGAGGTGGGTAAGGGAACAGGCCAGGGGCTTTCCATCGCCAAATCCATAATAGAGGAGAAGCATGGAGGAGAGCTCGATTTCGAAACAAAGGCAGGCCAAGGAACCACCTTTATAATAAGGATGCCCCTGCACAGCAGAGGGAATTCCGGAGGTGATGAGGATTGAAACTGAGAGTAATATTCGTTGACGATGAACCCAACATCCTGCGGGGGCTTCGCAGGATGCTCAGATCCATGCGCGGGGAGTGGGATATGGTATTTGCGGAGGGAGGTGAAGAGGCCCTGGATATAATGAAAGGGGATAGATTCGATGCTGTGGTTACCGATATGCGAATGCCCGGCATCAATGGTGCCGAATTGCTCCACAGGGTCAGGGAGGAACATCCCCATGCGGTGCGGTTTGTGCTTTCCGGGCAATCCAGGGAAGATGTGATTGTCCGCTCGGTCGGCTGTGCGCATCAGTTTCTTTCCAAGCCGTGCGAGGCGGAAGTACTCAAGAAATATATCAACCGGACCTGCCAATTGTTGAGCAGGGTGGGTAATGAAAGGATTTCGGTGGCTATCTCCGCTCTGGATTTCTTTCCTCTTATGCCGGAAGCATACCGGGGGCTGATAGAATGGCTGGATGGTGGGCAGGGGGGAATAAAGGAAGTATCCCGGCTGATTTCCAATGATTTCTCCCTGGCTTCCAAGGTTCTTCAGTTAACCAACTCGGCATTTTACGGGGGATATAAGAAGGCATCCGGGATAAAAAATGCGGTTCAGATAATCGGTCAGGATTCGCTCAGGAAGATATTGGATGAATACAGGGAAGATCTTACCGCCATCAAAGTCGAAAAGGGAGGTGAATCACTGCTCCGGCATATTCTTGATCACTGCCGGGTTTCTTCTATCCTGGCCGGCAGAATAATGAGGTCCCTTTCCGATGATAAGGGATACCATAGCAGTGCGGCAATCGCAGCCGGTCTTCATGACATGGGAATAATACTGATGAGCCAGATATACCCCCAGTCGTACGGGAAGATCAGTGATGATCTCTTTGCCAGGAAAGCTTCCATAACTGAACTGGAGGACAGGGAGTTGGGTGTCAGTCATACAGAGGCAGGGGCTGCACTGCTGGGTTTGTGGGGATTCGACCGGGAGCTGGTAGAGGCTGTACTATATCATCATGAACCCTCCCTTTCGGGAATAGAGGAGATTGCTCCACTAACTGCGGTTCATATCGCCAGCTCCATAGACAACAGTTGGGGTGGAAGGCCATGGTCCGGTTCCGGAAAATTCCTGGATGAAGAGTATGTAGGCAGCCTCGGACTGGAAGGGAAAATTGCCGCCTGGAAGGAGATGCTGATGGAGATAAAAGAGGAGGGTGTTCCGGCATGAAGGATAAGATTCTGTGTGTGGACGATGAGGCCAAAATACTTTTCGGATACCGCAGGCAGCTCCGCAGGGATTTCCGTGTTGAGACTGCTCTGGGGGCGGAAGAAGCTCTTGAAACAATGGAGAGGAAAGGCCCCTACTCGGTGGTGATTTCCGATCTGCGTATGCCGGGTATGGATGGGATAAGTTTTCTCTCCCGGGTGAGGCTTAAGTCCCCCCATTCGGTGAGGGTTATGATAACAGGGCATGCCGAACTGGACGCTGCCATGTCGGCGGTAAATGAGGGGAATATCTTCCGGTTTCTCACCAAACCGGTCAAGCCGGCCATGCTCAAGAAGACCATCCGTGCTTCACTGGAACAGTATCATCTGGTGAAGGCGGAGCGGGAGCTGATAGAGGATACCCTGAATGGTAGTGTCATGGTGTTGACCGAGGTGCTGTCCCTGGTCAACCCCATGGCATTCAGCCGGGCCTCCAGAATAAAGAGATACGTCAAACAGATAGCAGAAAGTCTGGAGGTAGAGGACAAATGGCAGATCAAACTAGCCTCCATGCTGTCTCAGATTGGATGTATAACTCTCCATCCCGAAACCCTGGAGAAAATATACGCCGGGCAGGAACTTGACGCGGAGGAGCAGGAAGCTTTTCTATCCCACCCGGAGGTGGGAAGCAAACTTCTGGAGAAGATTCCCCGGCTGGAGGGGGTGGCCGGGATTATTGCCAAGCAGCTGCAACCCGGGGACAGGTTTGAATCCATAGGTGAGTTGCAGGACAGGGACCCGGTGGAAGTGGGAGCCTGGATACTTAAAACTACCCTGGAGTTCGACAGGTATGTGATGCATGGGTCTTCCAAAAAGTCTGCTCTGGCCAAATTGAGACTGAAACCGGAAGAGTATGATCCGGTGATAGTGGCGGCCATGGAGGACATCGTACTGGCGGGTACCACCTCGGTAAGGAAGTCGGTTAAGGTTGATGAGCTGGAAGCAGGGATGGTGCTGGATCAGGATGTTAAGAACAACAGGGGTGTGCTGCTGGTGGCCAAGGGGCAGGAGGTTACCATGTTCGTACTGAAAAGGTTACAGAAATTCGCAGCCAGGGGTGAAATCGATGATTCACTAAGAGTAATGGTTCCTGAGTCGCTTGTGCCGGCATGATCAAATTCAACAAATATGGAGTGGAGAAGGAAAAGGTTCCTATCTGTTTTTGTAAATTAATGCTTTATGAAAAAAGGTGTTATGATTCTCAAACAGTCACCTATCAGGTAAATTGCTAAATATCCGGGATATCCCAAAAAAAACCTTGAAATAAAGCAAGGGTGCAAATATACTGCGCCAATTAATGGAGAGTTGTGTGGAATCCGGGATGGGTTGATCCCGGCAGGACCGGGGAAGTGACGGGCGGGGGAATATGGTTAATAGATGCTCAGTGGGGAGCTGCCCCGGAGAGGGAGTTATCCCCGGTCGCAGATTCCATGGTCATCCCAAAATCATCAAGGAGGTATTTGATGGCGGAAGATAATCTGTCAAATCCGGCACCCCTCGGATTGATGGGCTTCGGCATGACCACCGTTCTGCTCAATATCCATAATACCGGCTTATTTCCTATAAGCGCGGTTATTATGGCTATGGGTATCTTTTACGGTGGATTCGCTCAGATATTTGCCGGCCTGCTGGAGTTCAGAAAGGGCAACACCTTCGGCACCACTGCATTCTGCTCGTACGGTCTTTTCTGGATAACCTTCGTATTTCTGGTTTATTTTAATGGAAAATTCGGGCTTGATCCGAACCCGGTTGCTTTCACCGGATGGTACCTGTTCTTCTGGGGATTGTTCACCTTCTTCATGTGGATCGCCACCTGGAAGGCAAACAGGGCCCTGCAGGTTGTGTTCTTTACACTTACTGTTCTCTTCTGGATGCTGGCGCTGCAACACTTCTTCGGTTGGGGAGGAGCATTTGCCACTATCACCGGTATCGAAGGCATCTTCTGCGGGCTTTCGGCCATATACCTGGCCATGGCAGAAGTGATCAACGAAGCCTATGGAAGAACTGTTATGCCTATCGGGACAAAGCCAAAGCTTCCAAGGGATAAATAGTCATTATCCCCTCACCATCACCTGCAGTGTGGGGCTAAACGGCTGATGCAATTAAACGGGCTGCCTCTGTGAACCGGGGCAGCCCGTTGGGTTAATAAATAATGGCTCCGGAAACTCACTCCGGGTACGCCGGAAATCAGAGTTGTATCTGCGATTGAACCGGCACTATCCGCCATGGAATGACCCGAACAGTTAAACAGATCTTCAAATGAATCCATTGCAGGCCCGGCTGGAATACCTTTACATGCCCGGCGATGGTGGCTGTTTTTTGTTGCCTGCCAGTTATTATTCTGCGAATATTTTAACTGATAGTTAGATTAAGTTTGCGCTATATAATAATATTTTTTATATAAAGAAACATAATGGATGGCAGTCTGTATATATTGAGGGTATTATAATGAGAGCGCTAATTCTGGCCACCGGATTCAGGGATGAATCTTCATCTCTGGATGAAGATGTTCCGGTGTCTCTTATGACGGTAGGGGACAAACCGGTAATAGACTACCTCCTGGATTCACTGGTTGAACTTCCCGGTATAGAAGAGATTCAGGTCAGGACAAATACGCTTTACTACCCCCTGTTCAGGGAGTGGCTCCGCAGGTGTGATTATATGGGGAAGGTAGAGATTTCCAGCAACCGGATAGATTGCAGCGAAGAGGGGAGGGGATTCTTCTGCGAGATAGATGATGTCTGTAACGCTAAAAGTGGCGGGGGAGAGATGCTGGTGGCGGACGGAGATTCTATCTTCGATTTTTCCCTGGAGGATTTTATCGGTTTCAGTAATTCGGTGGCTGGTGATATTATAGCAGTCAGCCGGGAGAAAACCGATGCTGGCGGGAGCCGGGGCGGGGTTTTGGTCACCTCCAATAACCGGGTGGTCGATTTCATAAACAGCAGCGGCGAGGAGAAGGCCGGGATCTACTACCCCGTAGGGCTTTTCATATTGAGCGCGGAGTCGGTTCCCTTTGTGAAGAGATATCTGATGGAGGAGGGGGAGGAGGAAAGGGAGGGAGATTTCTTCTCCTGGTCATACCGCCGGCGTCCACTCTTCGCCTATCAGATCGACGGGAAATGCTACCGCATCCATGACGGGAAATCCTACTTCCGGGTCTGTTCCGAGTTTGAAAAATCAGGGTGATAGTGGTACTATCATTTCATTGATTATATCTTGTCGAACATGAAGCCAGGCTCTTACCGGCGGGAGAATCTTATGGAAGAAACGATACGCAAGCTGCTCCAGCAGTTGGGAGAGGAGCCCGACAGGGAAGGGTTGCTCAGGACTCCCCAGAGGGTAAAGGAATCGCTGGGATTTCTTACCAGCGGCTACCGTCAGGATGTGGAGAAGGTTCTGGAGGGAGCAATCTTCGAAGAGGAGTATGATGAGATGGTGATCGAGAAGGATATCAGCCTGTACAGCCTCTGTGAGCACCACATACTACCCTTCTTCGGAAAGTGCCATGTGGCCTATATTCCCAGGGGGAAGATCATCGGTCTGTCCAAGATACCTGCTGTGGTGGAGATATTCTCCAGGCGGCTCCAGATTCAGGAGCGGCTTACCAACCAGATAGCCAGAACCCTGATGGATCACCTCAAACCCTATGGAGTGGCGGTAACCATAGAGGCGGTGCATCTCTGCATGGCCATGAGGGGAGTGCGCAAACGGGATGCCCTGATTATAACCAGCTCGATGCTGGGAGCATTCCGCAAGGACAGCAAGACCCGGATGGAGTTTCTCAACCTCACCCGGAGCGGCGATCAGCACAGGTGGTAGAATTATAATTATAAATACAGGGCAGGTATTCCGGAGTCCAACCGGTATAGATATAAGCATGAAAAAAGAGCATAACAATGGCTAACAGAAGGAGTGTGTTCGAGACAGTATCAATCCTGGCCCGGGGATTTTTGTCCCTGATTCCGGAGATTAAACCCTTATGAGCTCAGATTCATGGCCGATCCCGAATTCATGGATAACTTGAATAAAATCAAAAGCCTGTTATCCAACAAATTCCCTTATGGGCAAGAATAGCAAACGGTGTAACTGAAACCATGATATGGAGTTCGATCATATTATTTCCTTCGCCAGAGGTGGTGATAACTCCCCCGGTAACCTGAGGTTGCTGTGCAGGAGGCATAACAGACTCGAGGCGGAGGAAGCATATGGTAGAAAGTTCATGGAGGAGCATTATGGGGGGGACAGCTGACCAGGCTCCGGATATACTGGATTCTTCGATTGCCTCTGAGTTATATATTTTTTTTCTTGATTTTCGGTTTTTTTTCGGGTATGCTGTTTATGGTGTGACGATGAACGCCGGGGGGGGGAAGTAAAGCCAGAGTTGCGGGGGAGATGATGAAAGAACCGGGAATCTGCCGTAGATCCAGTAAGAGGTTGTACTGACGGGGGCGGGATAAGTGTTAAAATCGACGCCTAATTCAGGAGGCAGGGTGGTTGAGAAGCTGGGTTGAAGACAGGCAGAAGCCCGGATCTGGCTTTTTCGCCGGAGGAAATATCAATGGGATATGTAACCAGGCGCCAGCGCGAGATCCTCGATTTCATAAGCTCCTTCCAACGGAGCAACGGATATCCTCCCTCCCTGGAAGAGATCGCGGATCACCTGGGCCTTTCAGCGGTGAGCACCGTTCACGAGCATCTGGAGAACCTACGCCGTAAGGGTTTGATCCGCCGGGAGGCTCACCGGGCCCGGGCAATCGAGCCGGTGGAGACGGGCGAGGCGGTGAGGGTCCCTCTGGCGGGCCGGGTGGCTGCAGGAGAACCAATCGAGGCGGTGGAGATACCGGAGAGTGTTTCCCTGCCTCCCCACCTGGTGGGCCGTGGGGAGACCTTCGTGTTGAGAGTCCAGGGTGAATCCATGGTTGGTGACGGGATACTGGATGGAGACCTGATAGTGGTGGAACGGAGGAGCTCCGTTGAAAATGGGTCGTTGACTGTGGTTTTGCTCGACGGTGAGGAGGCTACGGTTAAAAGGCTGTACCGGGAGAGAGGGATGATCAGGCTGAAGCCCTCCAATCCCGCCCTGGAGGAGACAGTAGTACCGGCTGACAGGGTAGAAGTAAGAGGGATGGTAGTAGGACTGGTAAGACAGTATCGTTGAACGGAGAGGGTAGGCGAATATGTCATTTGTTTACCGGCTGGTAGATTTTGTGCTGGCCTCCAATGCTGGTGGCGAGGTGAGGGAGAACGACCGCCTCCTGCTGGATGTGAGCAGAATACCGGAGGAGGGAGAACTTACCCTGGTCCGGAAGGGAAAGGTAGAGCTGTTGGGCCGCTGGAGGGAGGAGGAGGGAAATGACGTAGTGGGAGTGGTGATAGGAATAAAAAGAAAACTGTAATAGTAACGGATTATCCTCCGGGGGCCGGGTGGTTCCGCCGGGGGGATGAGGTGTCAGGTGCGCCGCTGGCATTGACCATATCTATTATTCTGACAGCGAGGTGGGGCAGATGGCACAATCAATACTTCATGTAAATACGGATGATTTCTACGCCTCTGTTCTGAGGCTGCAGGATCCCACCCTGCGGGAAAAGCCGCTGGTGGTAGCCGGTCCCCTTCCCCGGGGGGTGGTTTTTTCCGCCTCCTATGAGGCCCGCGGTGATGGAGTCTGCAGGGGAATGACCGTTTCTACAGCCAGGAGGCTGTGCCCCCGGGCCTGGTTCCTCCCTCCCGGCTGGAAACTCTTCCGGGGGGCCTCCAGGGCCATGAACGGTATCCTGAAACGGTACAGTCCGGCGGTGGAGTTAGTCTCTCTGGACGAATGCTACCTGGATTACACCGGTTGCAGCAGGCTGTTCGGGTCCGCTCTGGATGCCGGTGCGGAGATCAAGGAGGAGATTCTGGAGGGGACCGGCTTGCAGGTTTCCATAGGGCTGGCTACCAACAAACTGGTCAGTCATGTAGCTTCACGGAGGGCCAAGTGCGCCCACCTGGTGGATGTCTATCCCGGTTACGAGCGTTCCTTTCTGGCTTCCCTCCCGGTTCACCGGTTCCCCCCGGTGGGGAGGAAGAGGGCTCCCCTTCTGAGGGAGTTGGGGATAAGGCGGGTAGAGGATATACTTTCATTTGACCCGGATCTGCTGCGCTTCTGTTTCGGTTCATGGGGTGTTCGTCTCTACTACGGGGCCAGGGGAGAGGATACCTCGCCGGTGAAGGAGGGGAGGGAGGAGGAAAGCAGGTATGCTGTGGAGGAGACCCTTCAGCCGGACCGGGTGGAGAGGGGCAGCATGGAGGCGGTTCTGTACCGTTTGTCGGAGAGGATGGGGGAAAAGCTGCGGAGGGAAAGATCCCTGACCGGTTCGCTGGTTCTGGAGCTGGTATATTCGGATGGGATGATGGTGAGGGGGAGAGAAAAACCGTTTCCCCTTTCCTCCGATGATCTGGTCATCTTCGAAGCGGCGGAGAGGGCCTTCCGGCGTATATACAAAAGGCGGGTGAGGGTACGTTCTCTTTGCCTTACTGCCGGAGGTATAGAGCCGGAGCCGGTGCAGATGAAACTTTTCGGGGGGGAGGAGGGAAGGGGTAAGATCCGGAAGCTGCGGGAGGCGCTGGATCATCTGCGGGGCAGCTTTCCGGCCGGAGTAGCCCCCGCTTTCGGGCGGAGCTTACCCCGGTGGAGGCGGAGCAGGGCATGAGTTTCGTACCCCTGATGATTCATTCCAACTTTTCCCTGCTGGGAGGTACCACTCCGGTGGATGAACTGGTGGCTGCCGCCGCCGGAGCGGGTATGCCGGCTATGGCTCTCACCGATACCAATAGCCTGTGTGCAGTGGTTCCGTTCCGCCGTGCCTGCAGGAGTATGGGGGTGCGTCCAATATACGGTGTGGAGATAGAGGCTGGGTGGGACGGTGACAGCAGCGGAGCTGCCGGACAGGAGGGTGGGGAAAGCCGGATCAGATTTACCCTTCTGGCCCGGAACCGGCGGGGATATGCTGAGATATGCCGGCTGGTCACCCGCAGGCATCTGAATGACCATTTTCATGTGAGCAGCGAACTGAAACGCCTCTCCGAGAATGTGTATCTCATCTCCGGCGACCGGAGGGTGCTGGAAGCCGCCGGGGTTCGGAAGATGGCCTGTGTCCCCCTTCCCACCGCTCCCGGCAGGGAGTATGACATGGTCCGGTGGCGTCTCGGCAGGATGGCATCGCAGATGGGCCTTTCCGCTGTGGCTGCCGGGAGGGTCTTCTTTCTGGATCCCGATGAGCATTTTATCCACCGGGTTTTGACTGCCATACGCACCCGTACCACTGTGGGAACCATCCCTCCGGGGGAGCTCGTTTCCCGGGAAGCCTTTATGCCCCATCCGGGGATGGTGGTAAAGGTATTCAGCAATGATCCGGAATCTCTGAACAATACCATGGCCGTTGCCGGCGACTGCCAGGTGGAGCTGGACCTCTCCCGTTGCAGGCTTCCCCGTTTCCAGGTGCCCGGGAAGGAGGGGGCGGCCGCTTTTCTAAGGCGTCTCAGCCTGACCGGGTTGAGGAAGCGTATGGGGGGAGATTATCCCGCTGGTGAAGCAGGGGGGGATGGCCTGATTCCGGAACTTTCAGGCAAAGGCAGCAGGGCCGGTGTCCCGCCGGGCGTCTCCGCCCCTGAGTGGGATGAGATGCTCAGGGCGCTGGATAAGGAGCTTTCGGTGGTATGTGGAAAGGGGCTGGAGGATTACTTTCTTATCTGCTGGGATATCGTCCGTTTCGCCCGCAGCCGGGGCATGCCCTCTCTGGGAAGAGGGTCTGCGGGAAATAGCCTGCTCTCCTATGCACTGGGCATTACCCATATCAATCCTCTCCGGCATGACCTTTATTTCGAGCGTTTCCTCAATCCCCGGCGGGAGCAGCTCCCCGATCTGGATATAGATTTTGCCACCGATGACCGGGAGTTGGTGCTCCGGTATGTTTTTGAGAAGTACGGAAGGGACCGGGTGGCCATGATATGCACCTTCAGCACTCTCCGGGCCCGGGCGGCCCTGCGGGAGACTGCCAGGGCCCTGGGTATACCGGCGGGGGAGGTGAGTCCGGTGATAAAAAGGATCCCCTTCTACGCCTCGGTGGAGCATCTCCGGAGGCTGCGCGATATCTCCCCCTCTATTTCCGATCTTCCCCTGGAGCAGGAACCCCTCCGGACCCTGCTGTCCCTGGCCGAACGGATCAGCGGCTTTCCCCGTCACATTGCCACTCATCCCTGCGGTCTGGTTATATCCCCCTCCCCCATAACCGATCTGGTTCCCCTGCAGAGGGGGGACCGGGGCTGCGAGATTACCCAGTGGTCCATGTATCAGGTGGAAGAAGCCGGTCTGCTTAAGATAGATATAATCGGCCAGAAGGGGCTGGCGGTTATAGAGGAAGCGGCGGAGATGGCCGGTGAGAATACCGGCCGCTCCCTCCGGCCGGAAGGGACCTCCTGTGCCGCTGATTCCGCCACCGCAGGAATGATGAGAGAGGGGAGGACAGTGGGATGTTTCTACATAGAATCACCGGTGATGATACAGTTGCTCAAACAGGCAGGCTGTGAGGACCTGGAGGTACTTACCGCTCTCTCTTCCATTATCCGGCCGGGTGTTTCCAGCTACGGGGGAAAGCGGCTCTATCTTCGCCGCCACCTTGGGCTGGAAACGGTGGAGAGCACATGGCCGGCGGTGGATGAGGTGTTGAAGGGGAGTTACGGATGCCTGATATATCAGGAGCAGGTTATCCGCCTTGCCGTGGAGGTAGCGGGGATGAGCTATGCTGAGGCTGACGGGTTGAGGCGATGCATGTCATACAAAAATCCCGGGAGCGAGACCATGGAATCCTACCGGACCTCCTTTATGGAGGGTGCTATGAGAAGGGGGGTGCCGGAAAAGCTGGCCGGAGAGGTGTTCGACCGGATAGCTTCCTTCGCCGGCTACGCCTTTTGCAAGGCTCACTCAGCCTCTTTCGCGCTGGAGTCCTTCCAGAGTGTTTACTGGAAGGCCCACTACCCGGCCGAGTTTATGGCGGCGGTGCTCTCTAACGGAGGGGGGTATTATACCGCCGATGAATATCTGGAGGAAGCCCGGCGGCTGGGGCTGGATATCCTTCCTCCCTGCATCGACCGGGGGGGATGGCGGTACCATGGTTGGGGCAACCGGCTCAGAGTCGGGTTGATGCAGGTGAAGGGTCTTTCCCGGAGCACCACCGAAGCGATAGTGTCCCGCAGGCCCTACCCTTCTCTGGAGAGTTTCCTCCGGAAGACCGGAGCCGGAAGGGGAGAAACGGAGGCATTGATCAAGTGCGGAGCTATGGCCACCCTGGGCCGAAGCCGGCCTGAGTTACTGTGGGAGCTGAGGATTCTGCGGGGAGGTAGGGGGGAGAGCTCTGGATATGCTGCTGGTGTCCCGGAGCAGTCAAGGTTGCCGGTTCTGCGGCAAGAGCGGGGAGAGCTGTATGAGCACTGCCGCCATGCCGGGAGAATCGGCCGCAGTCCCGGGGGGAGCTCCGGCACGGCCGGAACAGGGCTGTTGGATGAAGAGAAACGGCGCATCCTGGCATACATCCCCTCCCTTCCGGATTATCCTCTTTCCACCAGGGTTGCTCTGGAGATGGAGGTGCTGGGAGTGGCGGTGAGCGACCATCCTCTTGCCATATGGGATCATGGTAAGCCCGGAAGAGGTTGGCAGGGAGGTGATTCCGGAGGGAGGAGAAGGAGAATGTATGCCGCAGAGGTGGGGGAGAACCGGGACGAAGAGGTGGAGATGGTGGGATGGAAGGTAACTGCCAAGGTTACCCGCACCGCAGATAAGGGAGAAGAGATGGTTTTTGTAACCTTTTCCGACCGCACCGGCAGGTGTGAGGTGATTTTCTTTCCCCGGGTATACAGGAGAGTGGCCAGAGAGCTGGCCAGTGGAAGGGGTCCCTTTGTGATACGGGGAAGGGTGGAGAGTGAATTCGGGGTGGAGAGTCTGATCGCCGGTGATGTAAAACTGCTGCGGGAAGGGGAGACAAAAAGAGATTAAGCCGAAAAATTACTTGATTTAACCGGCCTGTTCTTGCTACTTTGAACTACCTATTTTTGATATATCTTAATTGTTTGGACAGAATGTGGTTCCGGAGGATGGTGGGGAGGATGAGGGGAACATTTTCTGTATCCTTTTAATTTGAGACATTTTGACAAAAGCAAATGCGGGGAATTTTATGAGTAAGATTCTGGAAAGAGAGTTTTTAAGCTCCGATGTTTTCCGTATGAGGGTGGAAGCTCCCGTGATAGCCCGGAAGAGGCAAGCGGGTCAGTTCATAATCCTGAGGACTTCGGAGGAGGGAGAGAGGATACCTCTTACCATCGCTGATGCAAATGCAGATGAAGGCTGGATAGAGCTGGTAGTTCAGATTGTGGGGAAGACCACCAAGGTTCTCTCCTGTTTCGAAGCAGGGGATTCGCTCTATGACCTGGCCGGGCCTCTGGGCAGGGCCACCCATGTGGAAAAACACGGAACAGTGATTATAGTAGGCGGGGGTATAGGGATAGCCCCATCTCATCCTATTGCTCAGGCCATGAAGCAGGCAGGCAACAGGGTGATTTCCATACTGGGGGGAAGAACCAGGGAACTGGTTATCATGGAAGAAAAGATGAAGGCCACCAGTGACAGGTTATTGATAACCACCGATGACGGTTCTTACGGAATGAAGGGACTGGTAACCGACGCTCTGGAGAAGCTCATCAATGAGGGATTGAATATAGATCTGGTGGTGGCTATAGGTCCAGCCATAATGATGAAATTCGTCTGCCTCTTGACCAGGAAGCATGAGATTCCTACGGTGGTAAGTCTCAATACCATTATGGTGGATGGAACCGGAATGTGTGGTTCCTGCAGGGTGACAGTTGGGAATGAGACAAAGTTTGTATGTGTTGATGGCCCGGAGTTCGATGGCCACCAGGTTGATTTTGAAGAGATGATGCAGCGGCAGAAGATGTATGAAAAGCAGGAAAAGAAATCTATGGATCTGTATACTTCCAGGTAGAAGGAGGTAATGGCCGGGGTAGGCCCTGAATACTATGAATGAAGAGAAGAAATTATCACCCAAGGAAAGAATGAAGATTCCTCCTCAGCCCATGCCGGAGCAGGATGCAGAGGAGAGAACAGATAACGTTAATGAAGTTCCCCGTGGTTATACCGAGGAACTGGCCAGGAAAGAGGCCATGCGGTGTCTCCAGTGCAAGAAATCTCCCTGTGTGAGGGGATGCCCTGTGGAGATTGATATTCCTGCCTTTATTGAATCTATCCTGGAGGGTAACTACAGGGAATCGATAAACAAGATAAAGGAAACAAATATTCTGCCTGCGGTTTGCGGCCGGGTATGTCCTCAGGAGGAGCAGTGCCAGAAGTACTGTATAGTGGGTAAGAGCCGAAAATCCGTAAATGAAGCTGTCCAGATAGGCAAACTGGAACGCTTTGTGGCTGACTGGGAGCGGAAGGAAGCAGAGGTGGAGATGCCCGAGATAAAGCCGGATACCGGCAAGAAGGTTGCGGTGGTGGGTTCGGGCCCGGCCGGTATTACAGTGGCGGCGGATGTAAGGAGGGAGGGCCATGAGGTTACCATGTTCGAAGCACTCCACAAGCCGGGGGGAGTATTGATATACGGTATTCCCGAATTCCGGCTGCCCAAGAGTATAGTGGTGGATGAGGTGAACAACCTCCAGAAGATGGGGGTAAAGCTCAAGGAAAATCATGTAATAGGCAGAATTTTCACTATAGATGAGTTGTTGGAAGAGGAAGGGTATGATGCCGTATTTGTGGGCACCGGTGCCGGTTTGCCCATGTTCATGGGAATAGAGGGGGAGAACCTCAACGGGGTATATTCAGCTAACGAATATCTCACCAGGGCCAATTTGATGAAAGCATATTCATTTCCCCGGACTGATACCCCCATCGCAAATTCCAGAAATGTGGCGGTGGTGGGAGGAGGAAACGTGGCCATGGATGCCGCCAGAACAGCTCTCCGTCTGGGTGCGGAAAACGTTTATCTGGTTTACCGGCGCTCCCGCAAGGAGATGCCGGCCAGAATAGAAGAGATCGAGCATGCTGAGGAAGAGGGGGTCCAGTTCCACCTGCTCAGAAACCCGGTGAGGGTTATAGGCAACGGGGATGGATGGGTAGAGAAGGTGGAGTGTATCAAGATGGAGCTGGGAGAACCTGATGAATCCGGAAGGCGCCGGCCTATTCCCATAGAGGGAAGTGAATTTACCTTTGATGTGGATACCTATATTGTGGCTATCGGTAATGCATCCAATCCCCTTATTCCGGAGACCACCCCTGATCTCAAGGCCAACCGGTGGGGCAACATTCTGGCTGACAGCGAAAGCCTGATGACCAGCAAGAGAGGTGTATTCGCAGGCGGGGATATAGTCCTGGGTGCGGCTACGGTTATTCTGGCTATGGGTCAGGGGAGAAATGCTGCCAAGGCTATAAATAAATATCTGGAAGACGGGGAGTGGAAGGAGATTGATCAGGACAGCTAACCGTTTGCCCTTTTCTCCGAGTGCTGTTCTCTAATAACCCGCAGGGCAGGGTTCCACATGCTTGCAAGTGGATGAATGGGAACTCGCCCGTAGGGCGTCGAGCGAAGCTCGTAATCTTGTAGTCAGCGCCACGGGCTTGCCCGTGGGTATCTACTTTAATGATTGGCGGATATATGTGTCCGGCGGCCTGTTCAGCAGGTGAGATGGAGGGCGGCCACTATGGTTTTCTTTTCCTGGTCGATTAAACGGTTATAGCGGTCCACTGCCTCTCCGGTCGGGTGAATATGCAGGGTTATGTTTTTCTGACGGCAGAGTTCCTCCACCTCCCGGGAAACCGACATCCTGCCATGATAACCGGTGCCCACAACCAGTACATCCGGTTCAGTATCAATGACTTCGGTAAGGTCCTGCTTCTGGAGGAAATGCCCCCTCTCCCGCCACCAGCCGGTTATTCTTCCCGGGTAGATAATTACATCGGAGGTATGTTTCTCTCCTCCTATGTTGATATTGCCAAAGGAATACTCTTCTATTATGGGGTAAACGCTCATGTGATCAGAACTCCGTTACTTCCAATACCTCTTCCAGAGAGGAAATTTCGTTTATAAGCTGACGGTGTTTCTCTGGTGAGGCGGTATACTCCAGGGAGAGATACCATCTCTCCCCCGAACGGTCTGCATACAGTCTCTCTGTGGGTACCTTCATCCTGGAAAAGGATTCCATTACCAGTCCTATTACCCCGATCTTTCTGGACATCTTGATTTCAATATTGTGAGTTCTGGCACTTCTGCTTATGGCGTTTTCCAGATATTTTACCAGGGTAAGTACGATAGTGATTATGGCTGCCAGGCATACCGCCAGCAGCAGATGGCCCGCTCCGATGGTCAAACCTATGGCTGAGAGCACCCAGATGGTGGCAGCGGTGGTGAGGCCGGTCACATGAAACCTTGATCTTATTATTGTTCCTGCGCCCAGAAAACCGATTCCAGTGACAACCTGGGCTGCTATTCTTCCGGGATCCGCCACTCCCTGGCAGGTAGTGGCTACTTCCACGGAGATTATCATGATAAGACAGGACCCCAGGCAGATAAGCATATTAGTCCTCATTCCCGCCGATTTACCCTGCAGCTCCCTTTCCAGTCCTATCAGGCCGCCTATCAGGGTGGCCAGCAGAGCCCTGATGATATAAGCATATAGGGTTTGCTCCATCGTGATTACCACCTTTCCAGCTTTAATATTCTATTGTCCCCTTATGGTTGTATCAAGGATAAAGTTATGCCCTGGTCTGTTTTGGGTGGAAAAACCGCGCGGTGGGGGTTATGTTCAACGGAGTGACTAAAAGATATGCCAGGCTATCATCAGACCTCCTGAAGGAGGATACAACCGGTATGCGATGGAAGGAAATAGTTACTCCCGGTTTTCCCCCGGATGAATATATCAGGGCTAGAATAACAGTAAGGGGCAGGGTTCAGGGAGTAGGATTCCGTCCCACTGTTTACCGATATGCGGTGAATTCCGGATTGACCGGTTTTGTCAGAAATACCCGCAGGGGGGTAATTATAGAAGTTCAGGGAAGGGGCGGGGAGATAGAATCTTTCGGCAGGAGGCTGGTGGGGGAACCACCACCCCTGGCCAGAATTGAGGAGGTTAAGGTTGAGGCGATGGAACCGGGAGATGAAGACAGCTTTACCGTGATGGAGAGTGAAGAGAGAGGGGAGGGGGATGTGATTTTCCCGGTGGATACGGCGGTGTGCCGGGACTGCCTCAGGGAGATGAGAGATCCCGGGAACAGGCGTTATAGATATCCCTTCATAACCTGTACCAACTGTGGACCCAGGTTTACCATTATCCAGGGGCTCCCCTATGACCGGGAGCTTACCACCATGAAGGAATTCGGGCTTTGCCCCTTCTGTCTGAGCCAGTACGGGGATCCCGCTGACCGGAGGTTTCACGCCGAGCCGGTTTCATGCCCGGTATGCGGTCCCCGTCTGACACTGATCGACAGCGGGGGCAGGGAGGTGGAGGGCGATCCCCTGGAGAGGGTAATAGAGATACTCCGCTCCGGAGATATTGTGGCGGTAAAGGGATTGGGGGGTTACCACCTGGCCTGCCGGGCGGATGAGGCAGCCGTGGTGGCTAAGCTGAGGAAACGCAAGAGGAGGCCGGTGAAGCCATTTGCAGTGATGTTCCGTAATCTGCAGGTGGTTAAGCAGTACTGCAGGGTGGATGAAAGGGAGGAGGAACTTCTGATTTCTCACCAGGCTCCCATAGTGCTGCTGAGAAAGGGGGAGAAATCACTTCCGGATGAAGTAGCACCCGGCAATGGATATATGGGAGCTTTTCTACCCTACACTCCCCTTCATCATCTGCTGATGGAACCATTCCGGGCCCTGATTATGACCTCCGCCAACTTCACCGATGAACCCCTTATATCCAACGAAGATGAACTGCCGGGGATTCTGGATGCCATCGCTGACGGTGCCATGATACATAACCGGAGGATAGCACATAAGTGCGACGATTCCATATTTTTCGTTCCCCGCAAGAGTCCGGTACCTATCAGGAGAGCACGCGGATTTGTACCTGATCCGGTCAGGTTATCAAGGGGCTCCGGCAAGCCGGTTCTGGCCCTGGGAGCCCAGGAGAAGAGTACCTTTGCGGTAACCAGGGGAAGGGATGTGTTCCTCTCTCCTCACCTGGGGGATCTGGGCGATTACAGGAGCCGGGATAATTTCCGCCGGGAACTGGAGGATTTTCTGAATATCCTGGGAATACAACCGGAGGTGGTAGTCCATGACATGCACCCTGATTATTTTACCAGCCGGTTGGCCGGGGAGATTGATGTCCCTCAAAAGATTGCTGTACAGCACCATCATGCCCATGCGGTCAGTGTTATGGTTGAGCATGGGCTTTCCGGACCAGTGTTGGCTGTCTCCTTCGATGGAACCGGATACGGAAGTGACGGAAAACTATGGGGAGGTGAGTTCCTTCTGGCGGACGGCACCGGTTTCCAGAGGCTGGCACATCTGAAGTATCTTCCCCTGGCCGGGGGAGAGCTGGCCATAAAGGAACCCTGGCGAATGGCTCTGATCCATCTCGCTAACCTGTTCGGTAATAGTGTGCTGGAAAGGGACTTTCCGGGCAGGGAGCTGTTCGGGCAGTTTCCGGCCGGGGAGGTGTTGAAACTGGCGGAGAAGGGAATTAATTCCCCCCTCAACTCCAGTATGGGGCGGTTGTTCGACAGTGTGGCGGTTCTGCTGGGCTGTTCTCCCACGGTATCATACGAGGCGGAAGCTGCCGTTGCCCTGGAAAATATTGCTTTAAGCTGTGAAGATGAGCAAAGATACTACAGCTTTGGGCTATCCGGCAACCGGCCTGTTATTATAGATCCGGCCCCGGTAATAGAGGGGGTACTGGAAGATCTTGAGCATGATATACCAGCCGGTGCAATTGCAGCCGCCTTCCACCGGAGTGTTGCCATCATGACGGTGGAGATGGTAGTCAGGTTGCTGAAAACAACTGAATGCAGCAGGGTGGTTTATTCTGGGGGAGTGTTCCAGAACAGGGTTCTATCCCAATTGGTGATGGACCTGTTGGACAAGCGTTCCATAGATTATTATCAGCATTTCCTGGTGCCTCCCAATGATGGAGGAGTTTCCCTGGGTCAGGCCGGGGTGGGGGTAGAGAAAGTGCTGGCCGGTGAGATTTAATTATGGCGGGGGGATTCAAGCTTAGAATAGCAGGGGAAAGGAGTCTGAATGGTGATGAAGGATAAGAACTCTGAAAGGGTCCTGCTGGCTCACGGGGGCGGGGGTGTGTTGATGAGGGAGCTCGTTCAGGAGATTGTGAAAAAGACCGGGGGGGGTGATCAAGGTGCTCTTCAGGATAGTGCCGAGCTGGAGATAGGAGATAACAGGATAGCTTTTACCACCGATTCTTTCGTGGTGAATCCGATATTTTTCCCGGGAGGGGATATAGGCGAGCTGGCGGTGAATGGAACGGTTAATGACCTGGCTGTCTCGGGGGCCCGGCCCATGTTCCTGTCTCTCTCCCTTATCCTGGAGGAGGGACTTCCATTCAGTAGCATGGAGAAGGTTCTTGATTCAGCGACCAGGTCGGCTGAGGAGTCGGGGGTGGATGTGGTTACAGGAGACACCAAGGTGGTAGAGAGGGGCAAGGCGGACGGTATGTTTATTAATACCTCCGGATTGGGAGTTATACCTGCCGGGGTAAAGTTATCCTCCGCGGCGGCCCGCCCCGGAGATGTGGTGATTGTGAGCGGGGAATTGGGAGATCACGGAATAGCGGTTATGAGCAAGCGGGAGGGCATCCATTTCGGCGGTAAAGTTAAGAGCGATACCGCACCTCTATCCGGTATCACCATTCCCCTGCTGGAGGAATTCAATGGCATAAGGGCAATGCGGGATGCCACCAGGGGCGGGTTGGCAGCGGTTTTGAATGAAATAGCAATGGATTCAGATGTGGCCATAAAACTGACGGAGAGTGACATTCCGGTATCGGAGACGGTGATGAAGGGGTGTGAGCTTATGGGTCTGGATCCCCTCTATATCGCCAACGAGGGTAAACTGGTGGCAATAGTTGATCCGGAAGAAGCCGGGCCGGTGGTGGAAATGATACGTTCATGTCCTTATGGAGAGGGGGCCCGCAGGATAGGGGAGGTAACCGGGGGTAAGGGGGGTACCGTGATAATGGAAAATGAATTGGGTGGGAGAAGAGTGGTAGACCTTCCCTATGGTGACTTGCTGCCCAGGATTTGTTGAGGATGAAGCTTTCCCTGCTTTTCCCGGAGGGAGTATCCCGGGGATGAAGTCAGAAGTTTGTGGAAGAGTTGGGTGCGGTTATCTATATTGAATTTTTTGTAAACTTTCCAGAGGTGATTCTTTACAGTTTTTTCGCTGATATCAAGCTGGGCGGATATCTGGGCGTTGGTTTTTCCCATCAGCAGGTGATAGAGTATCTCCCTTTGTCTTCTGGACAGTTTTCCGCTGCAATGGATCCGTGTGGCCATGGTAATTACTCTCCTGATTATGTCACCGGTGTCTTCCTCCGGCAAGGGATATACCCTGGCCACATTATCTCTGAGCTGTTCCATGATTGAGTCGATCTCCTCCAGTTCCGAAGAGCTGGAGATAAAGTAGGAGCAACCCGAATTTACAGTTTTGATAACCGTATCCCGGTCCGCTCCGGTAAGATAAACTATACAGACCGGGTTCCAGGGCGAGCCGGTTACCATTCTTATGAGACGGCAGAGAATGTCCGCCTTTTCTTCTTCTCCGATTATCACTGTATGAAGAAGCTCACTTTCCAGAAGCGCTCTGGCCTCAGCCACCGACAGGGCAGTCTGGACAATATGGGAAGGTTTGTCCAGACAGGAAGTTATCTCATCCAGGGTATCTCTGTCCCTGCTGTATATCATGATTTTGTGTCTATGCACCTCAGCTCCTTCTCTTTTCTTTTCAATCGGTTATATGGGGGAGTACTTTAGGGAAATATTTCCCGGCCACCATCTGGCTGGAGTGTTAGGTTGTGAGGAATGATTAAATCATATATCATTAATACGGAGCCGGTGATCATTGGAAGCCCGGCCGGAGTTAATTTATTGTTTACAACGGAGCTGATGAAAGGCGGGATTCCTTTTCTATAGGTTAGGATTGTAATATAATGATAGATTATCATTTGCATGGTAATTTCAGCGGGCATGGAAGAGGGGAACTGGAAAGTTACGTTTCAGTAGCCCTGGAGAAGGGATTCCGGGAGATAGGTTTCAGCGCTCATCTGCCCAAGGTGAAGGAGCCGGACCCATATCATGCTATGCTGGAGGATGAACTTCCCCGCTATGTGGAGCTGGTACACCGGTTACAGAATAAGTACCGGGGTAGACTGAATATAAAACTCGGGATAGAGGCCGATTATTTCGCCGGTTATGAGGAAGAGACAGCCCGGCTGCTCCGGTCACAGCCCTTCGATTATGTTATCGGAGCGGTGCACTTTCTGGATGGTTGGCACTTCACCAGCAGGGAGGGAAGGAGGCAGTACCGGGAGGAGGATCCGGAACGGGTATTCCCCCTCTACTTTAAGGAACTTTTCAACATGATAGAGACCGGGCTCTTCGACATAGCGGCTCATCCCGATGCTATTCGCAGGGAGGATTTCAGGCCGGAGGGATCCTTCAGGGATGAATATGCAAGGATCGCAGGTGCTCTTGGCGCCCGGGGAGTGGCATTAGAGGTAAATTCGGGAGGAATAAGGAGGGGCGCCGGGTCACCCTATCCGGAAAGGGAAATGCTCGAAATTTGCGTAGAGTGGGGAATTCCGGTCACTCTCGGATCTGATGCACACCGTCCCGGGGAGGTGGGCTGTGATTACCGCCAGCTCTTCCAGCTGCTGGAAACAGCGGGTGTGCAGAGTATCGCCACCTTTGATAAAAGGAAGATAACCCTCCATCCGCTGAGTGATTTTGGATCAACCGGATAATCCGGCCGTTAGACTGATTGAAAATCTTCCGGCTATAAACCGGCGGAGTTGGGTGGTGTGAATAAATTTTTAATAGGGTATTATCCTATTGTTTCTTGACACTCCTTCTTTAAGAAAGTATTTTTTCTTAAAATATCGATAGGTATCTATATCGGAGCCGCCGGAGATATAAACAGAAAGGGATAGGGAGCTTGGGCTTCCTGATCGCAATTGGAAGAAGAAAAAGTAGTTAAACAGGGCCTTACCTTTGACGATGTACTTCTGATACCCTCCAGATCGAAGGAGCATCCGCGCAATGTGGATATAAAGACGAAGCTTACCCCCAAGATAGACATAAATATACCCATAACATCTGCAGCTATGGATACGGTGACAGAATCCGCTCTGGCCATAGCCATGGCCAGGGAGGGGGGAATCGGCATTATTCATAAAAATTTTACTATTCAGGAACAGGCTGAACAGGTCAGCAAGGTCAAGAGGAGTGAAAGCGGGATGATTGTTAATCCCATCACCCTCAACCCTGATCAGCTGATCAGTGAAGCCAAGGGACTGATGCGTAAATACAGCATTTCCGGCCTGCCGGTAATAAAGGATGGTATTCTGGTGGGGATACTTACCAGCAGGGATCTGAGGTTTCTGGAGAGCGATGACATGAAGGTGGGGAAGGCCATGACCTCCGAGAATCTGATCACCGCCTCGGAAGGGATCAAGCTTGAAGATGCCAAGAAAATCCTGCATGAAAACAGGATAGAAAAACTGCCGGTGGTGGATGACAGGGGAAGCCTGAAAGGTCTTATAACGGTTAAGGACATCCAGAAGAAGATGGATTTTCCTTATGCCTGCAAGGATGAGGATGGGAGGTTGAGAGTGGGAGCTGCGGTTGGAGTATCCCGGGATACCATGGACAGGGTAGAAGCCCTGGTAGATGCCAATGCGGATGTAATAGTTATTGATACCGCCCATGCCCACTCCACCGGAGTTATGGATATTATCAAAGATATCAGGAAGGGGTACCGGGAGATTCAGCTGGTAGCGGGAAACATAGGTACCGGGGGAGCTGCCCGCGATCTGATAGAACTTGGTGTGGATGCTGTCAAGGTGGGGATAGGGCCGGGAGCTATCTGCACCACCAGGGTTATTGCGGGCGCAGGTGTACCGCAGATAACCGCCATAATGGATGTTGCCCGGGAGGCCTCTCCGGCCGGGATACCGGTTATAGCTGACGGGGGAATAAAGTACTCCGGGGATATAGTCAAGGCTATTGCAGCCGGTGCCGATTCGGTAATGATAGGAAGCCTGTTTGCAGGTACTGAGGAGAGTCCCGGAGAGATTATTTACCATGCCGGAAAAAGCTACAAGGTATACCGGGGTATGGGTTCCCTGGGGGCCATGAAAAGTGGCAGCGGGGACAGGTATTTCCAGGGGGATATAAAGGAAGAAACCAAGTATGTTGCAGAGGGAATCGAAGGGAGGACCTCTTACAAGGGGAGCCTGGCCAGCAATGTATTTCAATTGATCGGAGGATTAAGAGCGGGAATGGGTTACAGCGGGGTTTCCACTATTGAAGAACTCAAGGAGAAGGGGCGCTTTGTAAAGATCACCCAGGCCTCTCTCCTGGAGAGCCATCCTCATGATGTGATAATTACTAAGGAAGCACCAAATTACAGACGACAGTAATAGTGGATGTTGCCGGGGACAGGGATGAAAGATAGATCAACTGATGATAATTTTGACAGACTGAAGGAGATTTCCCACCGGATGGGTGCAGACCTGGTATCTTCCACCGGGATTGACCGGGAAACCAGGCGGGAGTTTGATCAGTCAATAAGAGAGATGTCCCGGTCCCTCAAGTACGCGGTAGTGATCGGAATGAGATTATCCGGTCCGGTTCTGGAAACTGTAGAAACCGCCCCCACCTGGACATACTATTTTCACTACCGGAATATTAATTATGCCCTGGACCAGGTGGCTCTCCGGCTGGGAATTGAATGTCAGAGGATTGGATTCCGGAGTTTACCCATCCCGGCTTCACAGATACTGGACTGGAAGTATCTCCGGGGACATCTCTCTCACAGGGAGATTGCCCGTAAGGCGGGATTGGGTTGGATAGGCAGAAACAATCTGCTGGTGAATCCGGATTACGGAGCAAGGGTGCGCTATGCTACTGTATTGACAGACATGCCGCTGCCGGCGGCTCCTCAAGAGCAGCCGTACGGATGCGGTGATTGCAGAAATTGCGAAAGGATGTGTCCGGTGGGAGCAATCCAGGATAGGCCGGAAGATTTTAATCTGGACAGGTGTGCGGCCCAACTGAGGCGATTCTCCCGGAGCGAGAAACTTAACACCATGATATGCGGTCTGTGCGTCAGGGTGTGTGATGGAAAAAGGGAGTAAAGCCTACCGGAGTTGACAGTGAAAACAGATATAAAAGTAATACTGGGAGGAATCGGTGAGTAGACTTTACGGAAAAATTAATCAGTCGGTATGGGAACTGGAGAGAGAACTCCATAATCAAACCGGTGAACTGGACAGCAGGAAGGATCTGTTGAAATTTTTTCACCAGAGCAGGATATATCTGGAGAAAAAGAGGAAGGTGTTACCCGATGACCGTAGCTTTCTGCTTCTGCAGGAGAAGGAAGCACCCTGTTGCCTTCTCCTCCACGGAGCGGGAGGTTCACCGGGAGAGATGCGACCCCTGGGAGATTATCTCTATTCCCTTGGTTATACGGTATACTCCAATAACATGCCCCTACAGACCAGACCGTCAAGTGAAGGTATTGTCAAAAAGGTGGCCGGCCAGGTGGGCCGGGATAAGGATGCCAGGAGAAACGGCGGTGGAGTTGCCGTGCCGGAGAGCAAGTGGGGGATATGCCTGGCGGAATCAGAGATGGTCCTGGAGGTGCTTCTGCAGTACAGTCCCAACACATTCATCTTTGGCTTCAGCTTCGGGGGAACGGTGGCTTTGAATCTGATGGAAAATTACCCGGTCAAGGGGGGGGTGCTGATATCTCCCGCTCTATATCCTGTTAAAACCGGAAGATACCTTCTGTTCAAGTGGGTGAAAACTGTTTTCCCCGGAGTGGCGCGCAGAATCGCCCCGGCGGAGTATGCGGTTATAGATATGATGGAATGGACCAGGAGGCGTCTGGGAATAGTGGACAAGCCTGTTATGGTAATTCAGGCCAGGGATGACAATGTTGTATCTATAAAGGGATTCAAGCGACTGAAAAAATACTCCTCCCACAAGGAATCAAAGTTCGCATTATTAGAGAAGGGGGGGCATGTGCTGGTTCTGGGGGAGAGCAGTGACCAGGTGTTCGGGATGGGTGGAGATTACATTCAGTCTATTTAACTAGTTCTTAATTTCAAACTTGAAATCGGGTTGGATCTGTTTGATCTTTGCAGTGGTGTGTTCAAGGCTGGCCCTGGTGCGGGGAGAAGGATTGCGGATGTGCTCGGAATATATATCCAGAAATTCATCGTAGAGTTTCTTCAGCTCCTCTTCTGCCACATCAGGGCAGATGGAGTTCTTGAAATGGTATATTTCTCCTGTACTGATTTTCCTGATAATATTGAGATATTCCCCTCTCATGTAGGAAAGAACCCCCATATAGTCTTCAAAGCCATCCGCCAGCTTCTGTAATACCTCCGAGAGTGAAGAAATGGTTCTGGTGGCCTGCCTCAGAAAGGAGGAGGCAATACTGTAATAGGCCTTTCCCCTTCCTACAAATGTATCCCTGCCGGTATGGAAGTGCCGCCTGGAGTGTGGACGCCGGCCCCGGGGATTATCGAATATTCCTGACATTATGAGAAGATAATCGGCGTTTAACTTATATATTTTGTACTTCAACCTGGGATTGTTCACGGTCCTGAGGGTTTCAAACAACCGGGTATCATAAGGTATTACATATTTGCAAATATCCTCCTGATAGCGGGGTTTCATCAGGGAGGTAATAAGATGGGCCAGGTATATGTTTACATCTTCATCGGGGAACTTTTGATTGGTAGGAAAGCCCTTTTCCATCCGGCTATGTAACAGCTTGTCAATTATAAAGAAAGACGGTTTTTCAAGAGAGATTTCAGGCTTCGTTTTCCGGGGTGGATGAAGTGTGGATGTGTTACTCATAAGTCATCTCCGTTGCATATCTTGTAAGTCGGGCTGTTAGCACTGACATAAACATCAGCAATCTCTGTGCCACGGGGCAGGTGACAGGGGTATGGCGGAGAATTGAAAAAAGTTGTTTAATCATAAACGGAATCTGGTATAATATGGAAAATTCTTGTTGCCATTTAAAACTTTCAGATTTGAAGGAGGGTAAATGAGAGTAGGATTCCTCCAGCTCAGACCAAAATTCGGAGCGGTTAAAAAGAACGTCAAAAAAGCGGTAACCTTGCTGGGAAGAGTCCAGGATGCAACCATTGTATTGCCTGAACTCTTTAATACCGGTTATCTGTTCAAAAACAAAGAGGAACTGTCATCCATGGCAGAGAAGATCCCGGGGGGATACACCACCAGCGAAATGAGGAAAATAGCAAAGAAGAACAATCTCAACCTTATATTCGGCATAGCACAGAAGGCTTCCCGCAAGTATTACAACTCTTCTGTTTTCGTTTCCTCGAAGGGAAAGGTTGTCTATTACCGGAAGGTGCATCTATTTGACCGGGAAAAACTATATTTCACCAGGGGAAAGTCGCTTAAGGTTATTTCATCAGGTCAAGCAAAACTTGGTATGATGGTCTGTTTTGACTGGCTCTTTCCGGAGGTAGCTCGGGTATTAAGTCTTAAAGGTGCCCGGATCCTCTGTCACCCTTCCAACCTGGTACTTCCTTACGGGCAGGAGGCTATGAAGACCAGGTGTATAGAGAATGGAGTCTTTGCCATTACCGCAAACAGGGTGGGAAAGGAGAAGAGAGGAAATATAAGCCTCTCCTTTACCGGGGGAAGCCGGATTATTAATCCCAAGGGTGAAGTTCTGATATATGCCGGTGAGAGGAGCGAGTCTCTCAAGGTGACCGAGATAGATATTGAAGAAGCGGATGATAAGAACATCACAGCCAACAATCATATCTTCGAAGACCGTTATACCTCGGTATACAGCCCCATTCTTGAGAAGTAGGAGCTTTTTCTCCGCTCATCGAAAGCAGGTGCGGGACAGCCCGGCAGGTTATCCCCGGGCCGGATCAATCCACGTATGATTTCCGGCGGATAACCGTAGCATGGGATGTGGAAAGAAAGAGCAGCGGCGGATTCCCATCCGAATTTATGAATGAGCCTGTTCTTGCAAAACGCAAGGCAATTTGAGCATATTTGTTCCGGATAATCTTCAGGGTTATTGATAATTCCCTTTAACTCCTTATAATATAATATAATACCCTTCATGTTCCCTTGGCATACTCCTTGCGAAATTAATGACGGTCAACAATTTATGGGCAACAGAAATATTATGATTGACCTATTTTTTGCATTTTTAATCAAAGGAGAACAGGTGTGAGTAAAGGAAAGAAGAAACCAGTTTTGACATCTCCCTGGAAGATAGGGATGCTGGTGGCAATGCTTCTGTTAGTAGTTAGTTTCGGGGTGGGGTACTACCTGGTGGATATGTACAATGTGGACCTGACCTGGTTGAATGCGGAAATGGGGAAATGGGGAGTTGACTCATATACCTTCTTTAAAGAGATTTATCCCATGGTAGCTGGCGTAATCCTGATTTCTCTGTTGAGCTATTTCATAATCGCCTCGGCGGTGAGGCGTTATAAATATTATCTGGATTCCGGTCAGGATTACCGGGAGATTATAAGGGTGGCAGAGAGCATCGATGACCTTACCAATCCTACCCAGGTGGCCAGGTTATCCGAATACCCAGAGCTTCAGTCCATTTTGAGGAACTACGGTGACCAGATCAGGGAGATTTCAGAGGAGATGGAGAAGAAGGGAGAGGAGACGAAGTCGGTGGACCTTGAGCTGGAGATAGATTCATTGCTGGAGGGCAAAGTTAAAAACTTCGTTCCTCACGAGGGGCGTTGGTGGTCACCGCTTTATAATAAGATACAGAATTATGTCAGGGAGACTTCTGAACTTAACCAGGATCTGAAGAAGAAGGGCGGAATAAACAGGGAGATAATAGGAAGGGTCAGCCTCTCTCAGGGCAAGGCGGTCGAGTCTGTAGGAAAGATCAGTGAACGGCTGATCGGCATTATAGATTCCGTGGACGAGCTGTTCAGGAGAGTTAAACAGGTTCAGCAGGAACAGGCCGGTGGTGAAGAGAATGCTTCGGGGCAGCAGGCTGCTTCCCCGGGTGAGGTGGAGTTGTCCTTGAAGAAACTGGATAAGTGTAACCGGGCCATAATAAAACTGTCTGATGAAAATAATAACCTTGCCCTTAATATAGCTCTTATGGCTGCCCGGGGTGAGATGGAGGAGGACAAACTGGCCAAGCTGGCAGAGAAGATAAGAATAAGTGCGGAAAGACACAAGGGGATAAGCAAAGCCATAACCGCAATCAATCATTCCTTGATGAATAAGTGGGGTTCCGCTGCCGGTGACAGTACGGCAGGAGTATCCACCGGGGTAGTACCGGAGGCACTCAACTCCATAATAAGTGTTTCCAGGGAGATCGGAAGCAGCGCCAGAGAACTTCAGAAGTTGATGGGTGAAGCGGGAGAGGAACTTCACGACAGCAATAAACTCCTCCGGGATGGATTGAAAGATATCAACACAGCCGATAAAGAAGAAAAAACAGATGAGGCCGTTAGAGATGAATCTTCTGTCTCTCTGGAATCCATTGCTGGTGAGGAAGGGGATGGATCCGGAGATCTGGAGATTGTGGGTCACCAGATATCAAAAGAGGAAAGCAATCCGGAACTGGTAATTGATCACGGAAGTAAAGATTGGGGTAAGGATGGCGAATTGGATCAGGCCGGGGAATTAGAGCCCGATGCCCCCCCGGCTTCTCCTGAAGTTGACGGTGAGATGGATGAGATGAATCTGGGAGAAGTCGATCAGCAGGAATCCCGGATTGAACCGGCTGAGTCCGGCGATACCATGGATAAACAGGCTCCATCCGAAACAGGGAAGCAGGGTGAGGAGTCGCCATCTGGGAGAAGAGGAGAAAGCTGGATGGAGATGCCTGGACACAGGTGGGTGAGTATCGACGTGGAAAAGGAGAAACAGGAAGTTGACCAGGTAGATGTGGAAGTAGACGGCGGGCCGGCAGGAATTACCGGTGACCCGGCTGGTCATAGAAACGGTCAGCAGGAGAGAGCCTCCGGAGAGATGCAATCTCTTCAGGAGGATCCGGTTAATACGGATGGGTTCATGGATATGAAGATGGGTGAGGGTGACAGTGCTATACAGGAAGATAGAGGAGAGCAGGAAAATGTTTCTTCCAGGGAGGGTTCGGAGGAGAGGATATACGATCTATATGAGTTGGGAGCGGTGGAATACCGGGAAGAATCCAAAATATAAAACTGGGAGTAAATCTTTTGCAGTCGATAAGCCAGGAAAACAGGCAGCTTTTCGGGAAACAGGTGGAAGATCACATTGAGAAGCTCAATATGCTGATAGGAGTGGAAGCCGGGGATGCACTCCAGGGCGAAGTGGTCCAGAAGGCGGTTCTGGCTACCAAATTGCTGAAGGGCAGCGCCAGCATGATTGGGATGAATGAATGGAGCGAGGTATTGGGATTGTTCAGGAGTTTGCTGGATAACTGTGTAAGAACCAGGAGGATATGGGATGATCAACTTTCTCAGACTGTGCTGGACCTGCTGGAATCGGAGGAGAGGGTGGTGGCAAACCTGTATGACGGAGATTGTTCCGAGGTAACTGCTGGATGCAGCTTCGATAGCCTGCAGAAGGAAATTGAATTTATACTCAGCAGTCCCGGAGAAACAGTGGATGCAAGAGATGAAATTCCACCGGATCACGCTGAAAAGGAAGTATTCATAGAAGACGGTTCTCCCAGTCAGGATTCCAGGTTAAATGTACAGGAGGGTAGCCGGGATTTTTCCATTCTGGAGGGTTTGACCAGTTCTGCTGGTTCGGTCAGGGAGAGGCTTAACAGTTATCCGGCCGAAGCGGGACGGCAAGAGGAGATTGCACAGTATCTGAAGAATGATTTCGGAGAATGCGAATTTTTTATCGGTATTATTTCTAACATAGTAAAAAAGATGGGCAGGGAGGGGAGTGATTCCTGCACCGGGGTGTCCAGTAAAATAGTTACCCGGGGTATAAATGATTTTTTCGACTTCTATCAGCGGGCCGAGGGATGGAAGGCGGAATTAGTGATTTCATCCCATGAGTTTGAGATAGAGAGAAAATTGGCCTCTTCCCTGATTTCTATTCTGGATAACTGCATTTACGATATCTGCAGCAGATACAGGAACAAACTTGATTTTGTCCTGAAGGTCGAGATGGAGATAGCAAACAGGGCAAGTTATCTGATAGTGGATATCAGGGATAACGGGCCGGATTCTCTCAGTGATTCCGAATTGGCCGGAGAGGATGCGGTGGCATTTTACAAGGGTCTGATGGAGGTGAAGAATATTATAGAAAGAACAGGTGGTCTTCTATGGGTAGAACCGGAAGAAGGGGAGATGACCCGTTTCCGGTTTACCATTCCGAAAACTGAGAGAAAGACCGAATGCTGTATAGTGAACTCCTCCGGCAACCAGGTGGCCGTTCCCAGCTGTAACATTGCGTCTATTCTGGATATCGATGACAGCCGTATAGGCGGGGATCAGGGTGAACAGTACGTTATGGTGAAAGGCAGGAAGTTGCCATTCTATAGCCTGGAGGAGCTCGCTTCCGGTGAGGTTGGGGCGGAAACGTCCTCCAGCAATTTGATTCTGGCGGGGTTGGCGGAGAGACGCATAGGGATACTGTGCGGAGATGATATAAAGAAGGAGATCTGTCTGGAAGAGCAATTTGCCTCTGGAGAATGGAAGGGTATAGCCGACCGGACTCTGCACCTTGACCAGAGGGAATTTCCAGTGCTGAAGATGAAGAAGGTGCTGGCCAGAGCTGATAAATTGAGAAGAATAGGTGATGAGTTGAAGGAAGTGGGGGTGTGTTCGGGAGGAGTGGAAAAGTAAATAAATTAGTTGGTTAGGATCTCCGCGTGTTAAACTGTAATCGCTCACACCCAGTTATTACAAATGTTGTGGGCTGACAAGAAATAGAGAGAGGTTATCATGGTGAAACAGCAACATCAGGACTACGACAGTATCATCATCGGTGGTAACGACGATGCCAGTGAAGTAATGACCTCAGTTGAAGCAGCCGATTATCTGAAAATGCATGTCAAGACCGTTTGCAGGCTGGCCAAGGAGAAGAAGATTCCAGCTAAAAAGGTGGGGAGCGAATGGAGGTTTTTAAAGAGTGTCCTTGATCGGTGGCTGGCGGAGGAGGAAGTTATTAGCAGCAGCGAGTGATACTCAAGAATCGGGTATATTGTTATGAGTAAAACAAAATTCGAGAGAGTCGAAACCGGAATTCCCAGTATTGCCGCCTTCCGAATCTACGGCAAGCTCGGTTTCCACGAGAACAGGAAGGTAGAGCAGTTAACTGAGGAATGTTTCAAGAGGAATTTTGATCAGGTTATCTTTGATTTCTCGGAACTCAAATCCCTGGGTGGAGGGGTGGCCAGAATTCTCAGGAAGTTTGAAAGGGATTTCCAGGAGAAGGGTGGCAGGGTATGTTTTGTGATAACCAATGAAGTTGTATTGGACTTCCTTCAGGATGAAGAAGGATCGGTTTCGGTATACTCCTCATTCCAGGAAGCGAAGGGGTCGCAGATTCAAGAAGATTCTGTTGAGGAGGAAACCGGAGAGCAGAAAGAGCCCGGAGATGAAGGTATAGAGGAGGAGGGTATTCCGGATGAAGAAGTGAACCGGGAGGAAAAAAAGAATGAGATTGAGGAGACAGACCAGGTTATAATGATGGCATATGATGGTAGCAGGGAGGAGGAATTGGGAGAGGATGAGGAAATGGTGAAAGGAGCAGGGGCGGGAGTAGACGAGGAAGATGAAACCGGACAAGCAGGGAAAGAACTGTCAGAAGAATCCAATCAGATTATATCAGAAATATTTGATGAGGAGATTGATCAATCAGAAGCTGAACCCCCCGAGTGGATTGAAAAACCAACCTCTCCTTTCAAGGATTCCGGCGGGCAGGAACAGAAGGATTCCAATAAACCTGAAGATACTAATAAGAAACTGAGGCGCCGGGTTCTGGCACTCAAAACTCTTTTTTCCATCAGTTCGGATTTCAATGCCATCAAGGACAGGCGGAAACTCATCGACATATTCCTGCTGACCTCCATTGCCCAGGGAGGGGTGGAGTCGGCCGCCTTTATGCAGAGAGAGGATGATTCCTTCCAGTTGGTGTTATCCAAGGGTGTGAATGTAAACAGGCTGGAATCCATACAGATATCAGCGGATTTTGTAGGTGACAGGTCATTGAGTCCGGATATTTCGGATATCGGGGATTTCCCTCTGGATGAAGAGGAGAAAAATTTACTCAAGGAGACAGGGTTTGAATATATATCTCCTTTCCGGGATTCCGGCGGAGTGGCCGGGGTGGTACTTCTGGGTAAGAGGATAGCAGGGAGGAGTATGAAGAATGAAGATTTCGAATTTATGAGGACATTGATAAATATAGCCCAGGAGGCATATGAGAATACCATCATGTTCGAAACAGAGAAGGAGAGAACCCTGGGCATAGTCAAAACATTGATCTCCCTGATTGAGGAGAACACTCTGCTAAAGGGTTCATCCGAATTCGTGTCCCGTTATGTAGGCCTGGTGGCCAAGAGCATGGACTATCCCGAGGAACACTTCAAGGATCTGATCTATGGAACGGTACTGCGCGATATAGGGATGATTAAGATAAGTGATCTGATTCTGAGGAGCCCCCGTGAACTCACCAGGGAGGAGTGGGATATTATAAAGAAACATCCCATGGACGGCACTGAGATGTTAAGAAGGATGAAGTTCAATAAGCATGTTCTGGATATAGTAAGTGCTCATCATGAGAGATTCAACGGGGAGGGTTATCCCAGGGGATTGAGAGGAAAAGAGATACCACTGGGAGCCAGGATAATTTCGGTGGTGGAAAGTTACGCCGCCATGATTCACGAAAGACCCAACCGGCGTGCTCTGTCTGAGAGGGAAGCACTGGAGACTCTAAGAGAAAATTACGGGCTCAGATATGACCGGGAAGTAGTGGAGAAATTCGCCGGGATTATGGAGAAGGAAATTGCCAAGGCAGCAGGTGCCGGGAGAAGTGTTTCCTGATGAAAGATCAGAAGTTCAAGGGTAATATCCTGGTGGTGGATGATGATCCAGATGTGAGGGAGATCTTTGCCGAGTCGCTTATCGATAATGGATATCACGCCGAAGTGGCCTCCAGAGGAGATGAAGCCCTCCGGAAATACCGTTTCCTCGCACCCGATCTGGTAGTACTGGATATAATGCTCCCGGACATGGACGGGTTCACTATCTGTAATAAAATCAGAGAGAGCGATATTTACAGTGAAACACCGGTTATAATTATTTCCGCTGATGGTGTTCCCGAGTCGATGCTTAAGGGATATCAATCTGGAGCTCAGGATTATATAAAGAAACCCTTTTCACTGAAGGAAGTTCTGGCCAAGATTAATAATTTGATCGCTAATGCCCATGGGAGGAAGGGATTACGGAGGAGAAACCTTCTGCTGGAGGATGAGTTACAGCGGGAACAGACCGATTACAAGCTTCTCAGCAGAAAATTGAAGAAAAAGGTCCTGGATATGAAGACCTTGTTTCAGCTCAGTCAGGATCTTAATCGCCTCCAGGACTCGGAGGATCTGGTTAATGTGTTTTCTCTTACCCTGATGGGACAGTTCGGGGTCGGTTCGGTGGCTGTTTTTTACAGGGCGAATGAATCAGATGATTATCTGAGTTTCGCAGGTGGGAGGGGGGTCAAGGAGAATTTACTGCGAACTCTGAGAATCTGCGGGAACTCCGGATTATCTAAGGTTCTAATGTCAGAGGAGGAGATACTGAAACTGGATGATAAGGGTCTGCCGGAGGAAGGGCTGGAGGAGGCAAGTTTTCTGGCTGAAATGGGCTTCAAATCTATTTATCCCCTGGTGGTTAAATCAAAGCTGCTGGGTGTAGTTCTGATAGGCAGTAAAATAAACGAAAAGGATTACTCCGAATCCGATCTGGATCTGTTCCGGTCGATATGTGCCTCCGCTGCCACCGGACTGGAAAATGCCAGATTGTATGCCGAACTGCAGTCCACCTATCTTTCCACAATAAAGATTCTGGTTTCCACTATCGAGGCCAAGGATTCATACACCCGCGGACATACCGAGAGGGTGGCAAAATATGCAGTGATGCTTGCGGATGTGCTGGGCCTCTCCAAGAAGGAGAGAGAAACTGTGAATTTCGGGGCAGTGCTTCACGATATCGGCAAACTGGGTGTTTACGAGACCATTTTGAATAAGCCGGGGGAACTCACCGATGATGAATGGTCCATTGTTCAGAGCCACCCGGAGATGGGAGCCAATATAATAAAAGATATGAAATTTCTCCGGTCCGCCTGCGACCTGGTGCGTCATCACCATGAGCGGCTGGACGGGGATGGATATCCGGATGGTTTAAGGGGTGAGGAGATATCGCTGGGGGCACGGATTGTCGCTATTGCAGATAGTTTCGATGCCATGACCAGCGACCGCCCATACAGAAAAGCTTACACCGTGAAGGAAGCGATGAAAAAGCTGAAGCAGCAGAATGATAAGTTCGATCAGAATATAGTGGAAAAACTGGAAGAGCTGGTCAAAGGGGAAAGAATAAAGCTGGGAAATCCCTAGATAGTAAACTTCTTTCACTATTCAGTGGAAATAACGTTGACATTTCTGAAGGTTTTCCGCTGCATCAGCTTAGGGCATTTTTCATTCTGGCAGTGTTAATCCCGTTAACAGTAATATCCCCTCCCTGATGGATAAAACAGGATTTGAAATCAGCCTAATTCATTTCAAAATAATAAATTAGCGTTTTAACGCTTTTGCCTGCCAGATTGGGTATTCAAATTGCTGTATGGTAGTAATGGAATTAGCGCCTGAGCCAGCGGTGACCTGAAGGGGGATTGAGCCTTTCCGGAAGCTGATGTGATGGACGGGAGGGAGGAGTGTCGGCCGGTGATGATGATGTGATGAAGGGTAGCCGCCACTCCTTTCCTTCAGTCTGGGAAATCCGGTTATGATGATACTCCCGGTTTCTCTTCCGTTTTGATTCCTATGATATCTACAAGATTGTTCCTGAGTCCATTTATATCCAGATTACGTATTAACTTGCCATCTATTGCCAGTGATATTTTCTGAGTTTCTTCACTTACAATAATTACCAATGCATCTGTCTCTTCGGAAAGCCCCAGGCCGGCACGGTGCCTGGTTCCCAGGGATTTGCCGATACGGGGATTATGAGAGAGGGGCAATATTCCTCCGGCCGCAATAACCCGGTTGTTTTCGATAAAGACAGCTCCATCATGAAGGGGGCTGGCGGGGGTAAAAATGGTTACCAGCAATTCCGGCGATACCCGGGCGTCCACGGGGGTGCCCGTTTCTATATAGTTTTTCAGCCCCACTTCTCGTTCGATCACAATTATAGCTCCCAGCCCCTTCTGTATTAGTTGATTGCACCCCTTGACTATATCGATAACCGTACGTGGTTCCTCTACCTTCAAGAACATTCCCAGCAACCTGTTTTGACCAATCTTGGATAGTGCTCTCCGGAGCTCCGGCTGAAAGAGAATAACAAAGGCGATCACCCAGACTGTCTTGAGGCTGTTCAGTATCCAGTTCAAAGCGTTGAGATTGAGCCAGCGGGCGAAGAAGGATATGATCACCAGCAGGAACAGGCCGATAAACATCTGGACTGCCTTGGTACCCTTTACCAGCATAAACAGCTTGTAGAAGATAAAGGCAACAATTATGATATCCAGCAAATCCAGAGTGAGGTTGAAATGAAATATATTCAATTTGTTTTCTCCCCCCTCTCAATGGATTTCCAGACATTCATAAAATCAATACTTTCTTTGATATCATGAACCCTCACCAATGATATCTCTGCCATGATACATCTTGCCAGAGCGGCTAATCCTCCCCACAGCCGCCGGCTGGTATCCCTTTCTGTGATCATACCCAGAAATGACTTCCTGGAGTAACCTGTCAGTACCGGGAACCCCAGAGTTTTGAAATCGCCGATATGGTTCAAAATTTCCAGATTGTCTTTCAATCTCTTGCCGAAACCTATTCCCGGGTCGATTATGATATTCTCTCCGGGAATTCCGTTATTTATCATTTTCTCTGTTCTGTTTTCCAGCCAATCTACTACTTCCGGGACAGCTTCCTGATAGCGGGGGTTATCCTGCATGGTCCGGGGGTCCCCCTGCATATGCATAACCACAGCACCCGTACCGCTATCTGCTGCCAATTCAATCATATCCGGGTTCTCGAATCCGGATATATCGTTGACTATGCGGGCTCCGGCGCTGATGGCTGCCCTGGCTACCTCCGGTTTCCTGGTATCGATGGAGATGGGTATGCCGGTCCGGCTGACCAGATTCTCCACTACCGGTAAAACCCGGTCCAGTTCTTCATCAGCTTCCACCGGCCGGGCACCCGGCCTGGTTGATTCACCCCCCACATCTATAATATTGGCGCCCTGCTGGACCATCTGAATGCCCCGCTGAACGGCTTCCTGGTGGTCCAGGTACATTCCCCCGTCGCTGAAACTGTCCGGAGTTACGTTGAGTATACCCATGATAAGGGGCGGTGAATCAAGCTTAATCTGCCCCTTCCGTATCTTTATCATTCGGGGAGGATGCTGATGTATGTAAAGAAGCCTTTCAATGTATTTTCCCAGTTCCGGCAGCTTGAATGGTTGGGCTGAAAGCTTACCGGGAAGTCCAATTAGTTTTCTGAGATTTCCCAGTATGAACAGGGTGGAACTTCCGTCTTTACCGCTTATCACATCCCGGTGGACAGCGGCATCCCCCCCCAGGGATAGCATCTGTTGTTTGATGATGTTTGCCGCCGGTGCCGAAACCCCATCCACCCTTATCATGATATTACGTGCTTTGTCACTTATGATTTTGATCCCTTCCGGGTCTACACCGGCTTCAATCAGGTATTCTCCCGGGAATCTACCGGAAGAGAGGTGAATTAGACGTGCTTTGTAGTTCATGATGGGATTATAATATTTCTTCAAAGAACCCGGCCAGCAAAAGATGACCGCAAGCAGAACCGGTAAAGTTAATTACATCGATAAATAGCCTGTTTATCCGGATCCATTATCTCCGGAATCTTCTCTGGCCCGGTTTCCCTCCTCTTCCTGAGGAGTCCCGCTTCTGAGATTCTTTTTTTCCGGTTCTTTCCCCTCTGGTGATGATGATTTCTCACCGGAATTATCCAGGCTGCTTTCCGGTTTGAGGATGGATTTATCATCCCGGGCAGCTTCATGGTCCTGTCCCTCTTTCCCCGGAGCTGTCTTCTCTACCTGTTCAGTCCGGGCCTCTTCACCCGGCTTTTCGGCGGCGGAATCCCCGGCTCCTTCAGCACCGGCCTCCGGCTTCTTTCCAATGACGGGAGGAAGTTCCCCTCCATTCAGAAGTATTTTTATATCCTCGGAGGTAAGAGATTCCCTCTCCAGAAGCGTATTGGCCACAATATGTAGTTGATCTTTGTGATCTTCAAGTATCTGTTTGGCCTTATTACTGCATTCGGTTACGATACTGTTTACCTCTTCATCTATTAACTGGGCTGTTCTTTCACTGTAATCTTTCTGAACGGCTATTTCCTTGCCCAGAAAAACCTGCTCATCCCTGTCACCGTAAGCGATCGGCCCCAGCCTCTCACTCATTCCCCACTGGGTAACCATCCTCCTGACCAGTTTGGAGGAATTCTTGATATCATTCTGGGCTCCGCTGCTGATCCGGTGAAGAACCAGCTCTTCAGCTGCGCGGCCGCCCAGCGAAAGGGTAACGAAATCGAGGCACCACTCTCTGGAGTATTCCCTTCGGTCATCCTCCGGCAGGAATGAGGTCAGACCCTCCGCCCGTCCACGCGGGATTATGGTGACCTTGTGGAGGGGGTCGGCATGTTCCAGGTATGACCCCACCACCGTATGACCCGCCTCGTGATAGGCTGTCATTCTCCGTATATCCTCTTTCATTATACGGCTCTTTCGTTCAGGACCCAGCAGGACCTTGTCCTTGGCCTCGTCGAAGTCCTCCATTTCCACCTTTTCCTTGTTGTACCTGGCGGCAAGGAGGGCTGCCTCGTTTACCATATTGGCCAGGTCGGCGCCGGACATTCCCGGAGTTCCCCGGGCCAGTACCTCCAGGTCCACTCCCCCGTCCAGAGGGATCTTCCTGGTGTGCACCTTAAGGATTCCCAGCCGCCCCTTCTTGTCCGGCATATCCACAATTATTCTCCGGTCAAATCTTCCCGGCCTCAGCAGGGCGGGGTCGAGAACATCAGGCCTGTTGGTAGCGGCCAGGAGAATAACCCCTTCATTGCTTTCGAAGCCATCCATCTCTACCAGCAGCTGATTGAGAGTCTGTTCCCGCTCGTCGTGTCCTCCCCCCAGTCCGGCTCCCCTGTGTCTGCCCACCGCATCCAACTCGTCTATGAAAAGGATGCAGGGAGCGTGCTTCTTTCCCTTTTCGAACATGTCCCGGACTCTGCTGGCGCCAACTCCCACGAACATCTCCACAAAGTCGGAGCCACTCATACTGAAAAAGGGTACTGCTGCCTCACCGGCCACAGCCCTGGCCAGCAGAGTTTTGCCGGTCCCCGGCGGCCCCAGAAGGATAACTCCCTTGGGTATTCTGCCTCCCAGCTTCTGAAACTTCTTGGGATCCCGGAGAAATTCTATTACCTCCTGCAGCTCCTCCTTCGCTTCTTCTGTGCCGGCTACATCATCGAAGGTGACCTGAGGCATATTTCCACCCATTAATTTCGCCTTGCTCTTGCCGAAGGAAAAGGCCTTATTCCCTCCCGCCTGCATCTGCCGCATCAGTATCATCCACAGTGCCAGCAGGGCAATCAGAGGGAGAGCGGTAGCCAGCGCCTTCATCCATATATTACTCCCCGGCAGTTCACCTTCTACGCTGGCATGGGGATTGTTTTTCCAGATCTTATCCGGCAGATCCTTATCGGTTGCAGGTAGAATGACCTTGAAATTCCGGATGGCAATTTCCTGCCCGTCTTCGGTGGGTATCATCACCTGCTTCTTGAGGATCCCGTGGACTTCCTGTTCCTTTATCTTGACACTGGAGATGTTGCTCTTCTCTATTTCGTTTATAAATTGAGAATAACTGATTTTGTATTCCTTCTTCTGGCTGGAGTTATAGAATAGAAATGCCAGAAAAAATACTATAATAACCAGAATCCAGATTGCCATGGAACGGGAAGAATTCTGCTGTCCCGGACCCTTGGGAGGCCATTTGCGGGGGGGCATTCCCTTTTGATCCTTATTGTTCTTTTCATCAGTCATAATCTAACTTTCGGTATAATTTCAACTTCAAGATAATGAAAAAATATTAGTTTGTCCATGATGAATCCCATACGTTTTTTAAATGAATTATGGTTTGCCCCTGTTAGCTTCTGCAGAGGAATTATGGATTTCCGGACTTTCCAGATCAGGCTGGTCGTCCCCGAAGGGATGGCAGTCATTAGCCCTGTTCATTTCTATTATGTAGGGGAGACCGCGGTATTTCTCCCTGAAATCAAGCCCGTAACCAACTACGAATACGTCAGGTATCTCGAATCCGGTATAATTAACCGGTACCTCTACCTGTCTTGTGGATGATTTATCCAGAAGAGCACATATTTTAAGGCTCTTAACCTCCTGACAGGAGAGGGTCTGAATCAATTTGCTGAGGGTATGACCGGTATCCACTATTTCATCCACTATAAGAACGTCACGGTTGCTTATGTTGCAGTTGAGATGATTCTTTACTTCCACATTCTTGCTTCTCTTCATACCCCTCTGATAGCTGGAAAGAGTTATAAAGTCAACCTCATGTTTTATGGTTAATCTGCGAATCAGATCCGCCGAGAATATAAAGGCTCCCTTCAGAAGGGTAATGATGACCGGGTACCTGCCGGTATAATCCCTGGAGATATCATCTGCCAGTTCACGCACCCTCTGCTGGATCTCCTCCGGAGAGATGAATAAACCTTCACTCTTCTTTTCTTTACGGTTAAAATCCATTTTTCTTCTTAAGCTGATATATTAGCACACTCCTCTTGAATACTCAGCAATTATTATCTGTTACTCCGAAAAATTATTCTCCATCGTTGCCAATTTCATTATCCGTAGTCATTTGGCTGATTTTAATAACCGTGGCCTCTCCGGTTTCAGAGGTTACCCTGCTTCTTTCGGCAGTAACCACGCCGGGAACCCAGATAATTCCACCGGCATCTTCGAATACAGGTATTCTGTCTCTCTGGCGCAGGGGAATTTTACGGTCGATGAATATATCGCTCAGCCTCTTTCTTCCCCTCATTCCCAGGGGAACCAGTTTATCCCCCGGCTTCCTTTTTCTCACTTTCAAGGGAAATTCAATATCGCCGAACCATCCTTCATCCGGTCCCGAATTTAATCCGTAATTGCCGTTTATATGTATTTTTTCTATGCTTACCCGGATCTGCCTTTCCGGTAAGGAGTATTTGCCGCTGCCTGGAAGTGAGGCTTCATCTTCTCTCCCGGTTTGCTGGAATGTCTTTCTATTTCTGGTTACTATTATATTCTGCTGTTCCCTGAACAATCTTATTCCATGGGGGAGGTGAAGTTCCCGGCCTGAGTGGCCTTCCCGGATAAGCTTTTTGATTGAATCGAAGTGGGATTTATTAAAATCCTGATAGATATCGAATCTTTCCCTGAGCAGATTATCCACAAGAAGATACACCCGGAAACCATCCCATGAGGATATCTCTTTAATGGGAATGCTGACCGATCCGTCCCTCTCTTCCCTGATATGTATTTTCTCCATGGTATCCTGAAGACTCTCCAGTGCTCCGGATATATTCTCTCCGAGCCTGAGGATGGAATTCCGGATGGAGGGATTGAATTTATCCTTCAAATAGGGAATAAGAACGTTTCTGATCCTGTTTCTCATATAGCTGGTATCCAGATTGCTCCGGTCGATGGCGTAATCGATCTTCTCTTCCTCCAGATGCCGGATAAGTTGGCTGCGCCTGCAGGAGAGTAGTGGACGGATGAATGGTCCCCTCCTCGACGGCATTCCGGCAAGACCTCTCAATCCTGTGCCTCTGATGATGTTATGCAGTATGGTTTCAATCTGGTCGTCGGCAGTGTGCCCCAGGGCTATGGTATCGGAGCCACTATCCCTGAGGATATCCCGGAAAAACCTGTATCTTAGTTTTCTGGCGGTTTCTTCCAGTCCCATCTTCTGATTTTCAGCCTCCCGGGGAACCGGGGCCCCGCCGGTGATCAGTCTGACCCCCAGACGGGAGGCGGTTTTCTCCACCAGTTCCTTCTCCCGGTCGGTTTCGGGCCTGATTCCGTGATGGAAGAAGGCGGCAGCCAGTTGGTAGCCGAAGTATCTGGAAAGTTTGTCCATTATGGAGAGGAGGGCCATGGAATCCGGCCCGCCGGAGACAGCTGCGATTACGCCGGTACGGTTGAGCAGAAGTTTATTGTTCTCAATCCATTCTTTTACCTGTTGGATACAACTCATTGGTTCAGATATTTCCATGGGTAATAATGGTCCGGACAGGTCAATTTATGGTGGCGGTGCAGGGACTCGAACCCCGGACACGTGGATTATGATTCCACTGCTCTAACCGACTGAGCTACACCGCCACATGATCAAATTTCTTCAGGGATGATATAATGTTAAACCTGTTCATCCCCCCTGCAAATAGTAATCGAAAAAAGTGCGTTGTCAAGTGAATATGTGAGTCTGTCAAAATCAGGGTAGATATCTCACCGGACTCGACAATCCTGAGCGGCTGTGACTGAAAAAGATCGATAATCTGCAGCTACCCTCATCTGCCACAATATTCTTGCAGGTTGTACATTAGTTTGTTATAGATTCATCGACCGGTTATATGGAGGAAATTGATGAAAATATACACCAGTGAAGATGCCGACATATCTGTTCTGAGCAATTGCAGGATTGTAGTGGCTGGATACGGAAACCAGGGGCGTCCTCAGGCTCTCAATCTGCGGGATAGCGGGATGGATGTATCTGTAGCCGCCCGCCCGGGTGGTGAGGGAAGCAGAAGAGCGGAGGAGGATGGGTTCGAGGTGTATAATATGGAAGAGGGAGCAGAGAAAGCCGATGTTCTGCTCTTCCTCCTTCCGGATGAGGTGCATAACAGGGTATACCGCCAAAAGATCGCCGGCCGGTTAAGGGAGGGAGCGGCTTTATGTTTCGCCCATGGATTTACCCTTGCATTCGGCGAGCTGGATGATGATGTTTATGATCTGATTATGGTTGCACCCAAGGGGCAGGGGAAAGCACTGAGGGAACACTACCTGGATGGTTCCGGATTGCCCTGCCTGTTAAGTGTGGAAGTAGATATAAGTGGAAGATCCCTTGATATCGCTCTGGCTCTGGCGGGAGGTTTGGGTTGCACCAGAGCAGGGGCTGTTCATACCACTGCCAGGGAGGAGGCAGTAAGCGATCTGTTCGGGGAGCAGGCGGTACTGTGCGGAGGAGTACCCGCTTTGATAAAGCGTTCCTTTCAGCTCCTGGTGAACAAGGGATTCAGTCCTGAAGTAGCTTATTTCGAGTGCCTTCATGAGCTTAAGATAATTGTGGATCTGTTGGTCAAGGAAGGGTTTTCCGGAATGAGAGAATTAATCAGCGGTACAGCGGCATACGGAAGCCTGAAGTATGGGGAAAGGATAATCTCGGGAGAAACGGAAAGGGCATTGGATCAGCTGTTCGATTTTATAGAGAGTGGGGAATTCGCCCGGGACTGGCTGAACAGATCAGGTGATAATGCCGAACTGGAAAGATTGAAGAAGAAAGAGAGGGATCTGCCTATAGAGAAGGCGGGCAGACTGGTAAGAGCCATGTTTGACTCCGAACATAAATGACTAAAACAGGAGAGAATTAATATGAAAAGGTTTTCAAGCTTGATTCTGATTGCATTAATTTCTCTGTCTCATTCTATAGGGAGTGGTTGTGGGGGCGAAGGCGAGAAAGAAGAATCCGGTGAAATGGAGAAGTTCAGGATTCCCGATTCGGTGCTCTCTCCGTACAATAAGTACAACCTGATTATTAATGAGTTCGATCCGGAGAAGGGTGGAGTGATGGCAAACAAGAATGTGGAGGTCCGGTATCCGGGAACCCAGACGGCCCGGTTTGTTTCAGATAAAATTTTCAAGATGGCGGCGGGCGGCTATGGTAAGGTTAAAAAAATTATAGGGAAACCGGCGGAGGAGAAGGTGGTGCTGGTGGGAACAAAGGATCTGGATTCATATACGTTCAGAACCGGCAAGAGCTGGTGGTATTACGGGGTACAGAGGGGCGATACCATAATTTTCGAGCCATTTAATATTATGATAAGAAGAAAAATCGCAGAGATTGCAGTTACCCAGAAGATGGCCCAGATGGCTCTCGGGAGGGTTTCGGGTGGCAAGATTCCACCCTGGCTGAGAGAGTCCGTAGCCTCCGAGGTTGCAGGAGAGCAGCTTATTCTGGAATCACAGATAGAAGAGTTCAAGGCTGAAGAGGTGAAAATAAGGTATTCTCCGGCTGAAGTAGATACCGCCCTGAAGGAGGCGGAGGATAGAAGAGAGACCAGAATTGCATTCTGGAATGCATACAGGATGTTGGAGAAGGCGGTGGACCATTATTCTATGGATGCGGTTATAGAATTTGTAAGATTGCTGGGTAAGGGTAAGTCTCTTGATGAGGCATCCATGGAGATTTTCGGAATAAATTACGGTGATCTTCTGGACAGGGTTAGAATGGACCGGGAGGGTTAGTACTGTAGAGGCTGGCTGTCTATGTATAGTGATGATAAGTCAATAAGAGTCAGGTTCGCTCCCAGCCCCACCGGCCATCTGCATGTGGGGGGAGCAAGGACCGCACTTTTTAATTATCTCTACGCCAGGATGGCGGGGGGTGCGTTTATCCTCAGGATAGAAGATACCGATGTGGAACGTTCAACCGAAGAGAGTTATCAGGCTATCCTGGAGGGTATGCGGTGGCTGGGACTGAATTGGGATGAGGGACCCGATACAGGGGGTAATTACGGGCCCTATCTTCAGTCGGCCCGGGATGTCCTTTATCATTCCGAGGCCAAAAAGCTGATTGACCGGGACAAGGCATACTACTGCTTCTGTACCCCTGAAGAACTGGAAGCCATGAAATTCGAGGCCCGCCAGAAGGGTCTTCCCCCCAGATATCCGGGCAAATGCCGGAATCTCTCTCCGGGTGAAGTGGAGGACAGGCTTAACCGGAATATTCCTCACGTGATACGGTTCAGAATGCCGGAGGAGGGAGAGGTCAGGTTCAGGGATAAGATAAGGGAAAATCTGACTTTCTCCAATAGTGACCTGGACGATTTTGTCCTGGTAAAGTCTGACCGTAGGCCTACCTACAATTTTGCTGTAGTGGTGGATGACGCCCATATGAAGATTTCGCATGTGATCAGGGGTGATGACCATATCTCCAATACTCCCAGACAGATTCATCTCTACAGGGAGCTGGGTTATAAAGTGCCCAAGTTCGCACATCTGCCCATGATACTTGGTTCAGACGGGTCCAGGCTGAGCAAACGGCACGGAGCCACTTCAATTCAATATTACCGGAAAAAACATTATCTTCCCGATGCAATGGTTAACTACCTGGCTCTGCTGGGCTGGTCTTACGATGGCAAGACTGAATTGTTCAGCCGGAAGGCCCTGATCAAGAAGTTTTCCCTGAACAGGGTATCCCGGAATCCCGCCATCTTCGATATGGATAAGATGGAGTGGGTAAATGCCGAGCATTTCAAGAGGATTGATTTGAAGCAAAAGGCTATGTATGTATATGAGATACTGGAGGAAAAGGGGTATCTTCCTCCCGAATTCAAGGTTGATCTTTCTCCCGTCGATCTTAAGGTTATCCCCGGCACCGAACCGGTAGGCGAAAACTCATGGGAGGAGCATGAGGGAATGGATTATCAGGAGTTCCAGCGACTCCTTCTGATAGTTAAGGCGCTGGGTAACAGGTTGAAGCTGCTCAAGGATGTGCCCCGCATGCTGGGATATTTCTATACCGACGATTATGAAGAGGATGAATCTGCGGTAAGAAGACATCTGCTCAGACCGGAGGTGGGCGGAAGGCTGAACGCGCTGGCGGATGAACTGGAGAAGCTCCAGTACTTTGACTATGCCTCCGCCGAGGAGGCTTTGCGTGGACTGGCAGACCGGATGGATATCCAGGCGGGAGAACTCATTCATCCCTGCAGGGTGGCATTGACCGGCAAGTCGGTTTCACCCGATATATTCTGGGTAGTAGTGTTGCTGGGAAAGAGCAAGTCAGTGGAACGGTTAAGAAGGGCGGGCTCACTTTCGGATGAAAAAGGCATCGATTAAATTTGATTTTTTATCCTTAATGTGATAAATTGCATGCGATTGCTGGAGAGTCGTCTAACGGCAGGACAGCTGACTCTGGATCAGCCGGTGGAGGTTCGAGTCCTCCCTCTCCAGCCAAACATTTAAATATGGCCCCTTAGTCTAGTGGTTAGGACGCATGGTTCTCAGCCATGAATCAGGGGTTCGACTCCCCTAGGGGCTACCAGATAAACTGTCCGGGAGATATATAAGTACTCTCCCGGACAGTTTTTATTTCTCCGGGTTTTAATTCAAATAACTGCCGGGGCATAAACAGCGGAAACCAGTATAGATCAGTATATCCAGTGTAACCTTAGAGGGCCGGTATGCTACAGATTGTGCCGGCCACAGGTTTATAGCCGGTTTACCGTAGGATCGTAAGCTGCCTGGTTATTTTATTCCCCTGCGGCTAACTGCCGTTTATAATCAGCAGGGGGCTCAAGTGGGCCCGCTGGAGGGTCCGGAGCTACCGCTGCAACTTCTGGAGAAGGACGAAAAGAGCTTCTCCACTTCAGCCGAACCGCACCGTGGGCATTTAACCTTCGAATCCGGTGACTTTACCAGTTCCTCGAACTCCTGTCCGCATTCCGGGCATTGATATTCGAATATGGGCATCTCTATTCCCTTCTCAAAGAATTAGCTGACATGGTTAACTGTCTTCATTCTCGTGCTTTTTATTCTTATTCCCGTACCGGTCCCCGGTACTGCAGCTTCCACTCATTCAGGTGGGTATTCCCAACCGGGGCAGTACAAATTTCATCACCACAAAGTAGGCGACGATAAATATAACAATAGCTATTCCTCTATTCAAGACTCCTCCTCGCCTTAGAGCTGCTGTTTTCATCCTCCAGTGCTACTCTCTGCTCAATATAATCACATACCAGACGGCATATTCTCTGGGAGAGTTTTCCATTTAACCGGTAGTATACTTTTCTGTGCTCCCGCCGGGTGGAGACAATATTTTCCCCCCTGAGTATACTCAGATGCCTGGAGACATTTGCCTGGGACAGCCCGCTTTGATCTACCATCCGGGTGACATTCTTCTCCCCCTGGCACAGGATATCCAGCAGAAGGAGCCTGGAGGGATCAGCCAGAACTTTCAGGCATCTCGAAACCATTTGATATGTCGCTTCATTCCGGGTTTTTATCATATTATTTTTATCTGTCATATACATGTATAATTATATGATAATATAAATTGAAAGTCAAAGGAAGCCTGTGACCCGAATAACCCGGACTGCTGTAATTCCCCACAGCGCAACAGCTGGGATAAGGTCAAGAAGCTGTTTGAATAAACAGTGCTCTTGGGTGTAATCGGTGGAGACAAGAGAAAATTCTCTTGCCTCTGCATTTTTGTTATGCGAAAATCCGGTCTGACCATAATGGGAAAAGGGCTGGTGGTTCACCATGTCAGTTTGCAATTAAAGGACCGCCGCCTGATTCAAGGGGAGGGCCGGGGAAAATTGGTTCATTTACAGTAGATAACCATGATGATATTCCGTACACTGTTTCTGTTCCTCTCGGTGCAGTTCTTTCTGTATAATATGGGGCTTCTGACCAGGCGGTTGAGCCTGTTTCTCTCCCTGGTCACCCTGCTTCTCTTCGTTATGCTCTCCCTCCCCGGTATCAAACGGGGATGGAGGAATATCTATCTGGTTCCTGCGTCCTCCCTTTTTGTAACCATAATCATAATCGCCTCCGGTATACATGAATTTATCTTCGTCTTCCCCCTGCTTCTATCCTCAATGATCCTTATTCCCCCGCGGGGTGATCACCGGCCCGGAGAGAGGAAAGCACTGCTGTTGGGGATGTTTATCTATTCGGTGATAGTTTTTACCATCCAGCATGTTCCTGCCGCATGGATGGCTGTCCAGAGGTGGGGGCTTGCTTTCTCAAAATTTTCAGGATCCCTTATAGGCCAGCATTATCTATTCGGGAAGACCGCTTCGGGTGTTCCCGTATTCCTGATGTTTCTCTCTTTTCATGCCGGAGTTGCTGTGATCTCCAGGCAGAACGCGGGATGGTTTCTGACCGGGAGAGTTATCCTGATGCTGATATTACAGATCGGCATCCTGATTCTGATGACCCCCTTTGCAATTCTGGTTCAATACAAATTGCCCCTTCTGGAGATGCTGCTGTTCAATCCCCAGGTATTTATTCTCCCTGCGTTCCTTCTTACTCTGATAGGGATTCCGTTGAATGAAGGATCGGTGGATCCGGCTGAAAAGACAGGCAGGCTTAAGTTTAAACCGGGTTTGAAAGCAGCTGTGGTAATGTCTGTTCTGGCTCTGTTCTGCGCTATGATGATTACCCTCCGTCCCGATCCGGGTAGAAGGGGAGGCAAGGTGGTTATCTACGACCGGGGCTATCTGAACTTCATGGTACCTGTTTACGGGAAATACGGTCATAAGTCAGGGGGAATGTTCGGCTACCTTCCCAGACTGCTGAGTGCTTCCGGTTACCGGGCAGTAAGGGCCGATTCACTTTCCCCGGAGGTACTGCAGGATGCGGATGGGTTAGTGGTGATAAATCTTCTGGAGTTTTTCAGTGAACAGGAGAAGAGAACCGTCCTGGATTTCGTTCGCCGGGGTGGTGGTCTCCTTGCCCTGGGGGATCATACCGGAGTGAAGGGGATAAGGGGGCCTTTCAACCATCTCCTCAGGCCTTACCGGATTGAATTTAATTTCGACTCGGCCACCTTCATGACCGGGGGCTGGGGTGAGGAGGCGGTTGCCTTTCCCCATCCGGTAACCCATGGATTGTATGATCTCTCTGAATTGAATATCTGGGTGGGAGCAAGCCTGAGTATAGCCGGCTCAGCCTATCCGGTGGTGGTGGGCAGATACGGGTATTCGGACCTGGGGAATATGGCCGCTTTCGATCATGCCTATCTGGGCAACCGGATCTATGACCCGGGGGAACAGATGGGGGATATCATCCTGATTGCCGCAAATGAATACGGCAGGGGCAAGGTTATGGTATTCGGCGATACCTCACCCTTTCAGAACAGTGCCATGGTTTCCAGTTACCGGCTGGTTAACCGGGTTTTCAGATGGTTGACCTCAGGAGGAAGCAGGAGGGTTGCCGGGACTTTTATCCTTACGGCGATAGCAATTATTCTGTCCGTATTAATCGTGTTATACCGGGATATTCTTCTGGCGGGGGTGATTTCGATATCCATTCTGGCCGGAACCATTATTGGCTATGCGCCCCGCAGAATCGAAGAGGTGGTGAGTTATGATCATCCCACCGCTTATGTGGATGCCTCACATGCGGAGATGTTCGATAAACTTACCTGGTACGACAACTGTCTGGGTGGAATGTACTATAATCTGATGAGGGCCGGGTACTTTCCGCTGTTGGCGAGGGATTTCTCCCGGCAACAGCTGATGGAGAGTTCACTTGCACTGATAGTGGCTCCCATGCAGTCATTCAGCGTTAAGGAGAGGGAGATATTCGATACATACATGAGGAAGGGTGGCTGGGTGCTCTACAGCTGTGGTTTCGAAGAGAGGGGTGGATCGGAGAAGTTTCTGGAAGAATACGGATTGAAACTGTTGAACTGCCCCCTTACTGCATATCCGGACAGTGTGATGGGTGAGAGAATAAATGTAACGGAAGGATGGGGAATAGAAACCGGTGAAGATGCGGAGATAATAGCCGGGAAGTTCGGTTATCCTTACATAGTAAAGAAGAGGGTGGGGAATGGCGGGCTGATACTGGTATCAGATACCCACTTCTTCAAATGCAGGAATCTGGAAGGTATTGATAATTACTTCCCCGGGAATATCAATTTCATCAGGAAACTGCTGGGCTCGATAACCGGCCCCGGCCGGGGTTCACGCTTTGATAAGGGGAAGGCGGGAGATAGAAGTTGAGTTTTGTCAATTATCTGGGGTTATTGCTGGTATCCATTTCCTGGATATGGAGGCTGTATATTTACAGACCTCCCGGGCAGCTGTGGTTGTTCTTTCTTCTGGCAGGCCTGGTATTACTATGCCCGGGGGTGAAAAACAGGGGCTTGTTTAACGGTTCGGAGGTTCCGGGCCGGAGAGAGGATCTGCCTGAGGAAGGTGAGCTGCCGGACCGGAAGAGCAGGTCTGCCGGAAAACCGCCCGGCTGGTACGCTGTCGTTCTAATACCGCTGATTTTGATATTCTTTGTATTTCCCGGTCAGTTTATCACGGGGCCGGTAATTCTGATGGTGGGACTGATTGCCGGTGTGCTGGTGGGTGAAGGAGGCAGAATGTTCAGGCCGGTAGAGGGAGCTGTCCTGGCCGGGACGGTTCTGACCATTCAAGCATTTCTTCTTCCGCTGCTGGCAGTTTTAACTGCTCACATTCATCAGATGCCCCTTGGGGCTTATCTGTTATATCCGGTAGTAAGCCTGTTCGAACCGGCTGCAGCGGTCAGCGGAGGAAAGATATTCGTCTCTTCGGCGGAGGAGATTTTCGGCTACACCGTTTCCCCGGAAAAATTGGGTTTTCTGCCTGTCACCCTTTATTTTGCTTCAGTTGTAATCTTCCGCTTCTTCAGGGGGGATGCCATAAGGACCCTGCCCAGGGTTCTGGCTGCTTTCCTGATCTACTCAGTGGTGCGGTTCATAGCAATTTTCTTTGCTTCGGTCTTGTCCAATAGCGCCAGGCTTTTCTGGGAGCCCTGGGTTTTCCTGATATCTCTTATTCCCCTGGCCCTTTTGATGGCCTGGGCCGTGCCGTTAGAGAACAGGCATGCAATAACGGAAAGTCCGAAAAAGGGGAGTGCGGTTAGTTACCCGGCGGTGGCACTGATTCTCACCGTTTCCTTCTTTTTATTAGCAGGCTCGGTGCTCTTCCACGATCCGGGCAGGATGAAGGAGGGAAGGGTGCTGTTCGATGAAAATTACAGTGACTGGGAATGGACTACCTTGGAGTACGACCGGGACTGGTATGGGACCAAATCCGGTTATAATTACTACTGCCTGGCCGAATATATCGACCACTTCTATCATCTGGAGAGGGGAACCCGGCCCTTCACCCCTGATTATCTGTCCCGATATGATGTGGTAGTCTTGAAGACACCCACCCGAGACTTTGAGAGGGGGGCAATAGAGGCACTGGTGGATTATGTGGATGAGGGAGGGGGACTCTTCCTGATAGGGGATCACACCAATGTATTCGGAACCAGTGCCAGACTTAATACCCTGGCTACCCGGTTCGGGTTGCGCTTTGACTACAACTCAGTCTATCAGCTGGATTCGGGATCACTATCCTACTACCAGCCTCCACTCATCGGAGCTCATCCCTCCGTTCTGCATCTGAACGAATTTCTCTTTGCCACCTCCTGTACCATGCAGTCGCCCCTGCTGGCCGAGAATGTGATTATCTCCAATGCGGTTAAGGGAGTTTATCTGGATTATTCCAGGAAGGGCTACTTTCCGGACAGGGATGTGAAGGAGTATGATTTCGGATTTCTCAACCTTATGTCGGGGGTAAAATACGGGAGGGGCAGGGTGCTGGGTTTTACCGACAGTACGGTATTTTCGAATTTCTTCATGTTCATTCCGGGGAAACCGGAGTTGTTCATCTCTTCTCTGGACTGGCTGAACCGGGCCAACCGGTGGAACAGTCTGAACATAATGTTCTTCCTTATGGGACTGGCCGGAGTTATCTGGGGAGGAATCAGATTGAGGAAATGTTATCGTTTCTCCTCCGCCGCTCTGGTTATGTTTTCCCTGTTGCTCGGTTCGGCAGTTTCAATACAACTGTTCGAATCGCTGAAAAGAGCCGCCTATCCATTCCCGGAGCTGAGGAAAGAGATGAAATCGATAGCTTTCGACCGGGATCCCTCCACCTTCGAAATGCCCACCCGGAATCTGGTGCGGAGGAAGGAGGCCAGTCTGCACACCTTTTATGTGTGGACCCAGAGGATGGGGTTTGTACCCACCCTGTGCGATAACCTGGAGGAATCGCTGTCTTCAGCAGATATAGCGGTGGTGGCCAATCCCCGCCGCCGGCTTACTGTTGACGAGATGGGGGCAGTGGTTGATTTCTGCAGTAAGGGCGGCAATCTTCTTCTGCTGATCGATCAGGGGAGCAGAATGGGGGGAGGGGATGACCTGCTGGGGATATTCAGAATGTCCCGGACCCGGATGAAACCCGATACCACCGAAATATGGAACCTCAGGGGGGAGAGAATTTGCCCCGCCTTCAATCCGGGCGGGTTACGGGGCGGGATACCGATGCTTACCGTCCCGGATGGAAATGTGGTAATGGCCTGCGAAAGGCTGGGTAAGGGGAGATTTTTCGCCTTCAATGATTTTCTCCTCTTTTCCCAGGCATCCATGGGGCCTACCTCCAATATTCCTTCACTCCGGACCAGGAGGATATATCACCTGGAATTCCAGATACTGGAAATACTTCGTGGCAAGAGGGAACCGAATGATATCCAGCCCTATCCGGAAGATTCAAACAGGGGCGGAGACGGATAACCTTTCATTCTTTCCGGTTGATTAATTTAGCCTTATCCACATCTATCCTCCCCCTGAATCAAACCGGGATATGAAGCAATTTCTCCATTCTGGTAAGTGTTTTTAGGGAAGGACAGAGTATGACTGTATTGTTTCTGATGAAAGCCAGGCCTATGAGCGTTCCGGGCTTTTGCCCAGTACCTTTATAGCCAGTAACAGAATTATAACCCCGGCAACCAATGATATAAAGGGGGACAGGCCTGCTGCGGTGAGCAGGTAGCCGGCTATCAGGGAGGTAACGCCTACAGTGAGGGCGTAGGGAAGCTGGGTTCTCACGTGATCCACATGATCTGCGGCTGAAGCCATGGATGACATAATGGTGGTATCGGAAATGGGAGAGCAGTGGTCTCCGAACACTGCGCCAGAGAGTATGGCTGCTATGGAGGGGTAAAGTATGCCCTCCATTCCTTCGCCGGTGATACCGGCGTTCCGGGCGGTTCCGAATACCAGGGGGATAACTATGGGTATCAGGATAGACATGGTACCCCAGGAAGTGCCGGTGGAAAAGGCGATCCCCATGGCCAGCAGAAAGATTATCATGGGCAGGAACCCGGGGGAGAGTATACTTGCCAGGTTATGAACCAGGTAACCGGCAGTTTGGAGATCCGAACAGATCTTGCCTATTCCCCAGGCCAGTACCAGAATTATCATGGCCGGCATCATGGATCTGATACCGTTTATCCAGGAGTTGATGGTCTGGGTGAGGGTGAGCAGTTTCTGCGACAGGGCCAGAAGGGCAGCGGCGATACAGCCGGAGAATGATCCCCACAGCAGGGCTCTGAATGAATCTGAACTCTTGAGCAGCTGGAAAAATGAGGGCGATGAAATCCCCTCCTCCATCAGAGCTAACCGGCCTGTTTGAATCAGACCGATAAAGGTCACAGCTATAACCACACAGATTGGAATTACCCCGTTGATCGCCCTGGCTTCAGCTCCCTCCGCCTTCATGATATTCTCCGAATCAACATTGGAGAGTGGCTGGGCGGTACGGCTGCTTAATCTTCCGGTTAGCCGGGCTCTGCGCTCAGCTTTCAGCATGCTGGAGTAATCCCTCCCCGAAAGGATAATGAACAGGACGAATAGAAGGGCCAGGATGGGATAGAAGCTGTAGGGGATGGATGAGACAAATGTGGCCAGAGGGTTTCTATCCACCCCCATGGAGATATAGGACTGGTTGATCAGAGATATCTCGAAACCGATCCAGCTGGTGATTACCGCCAGGGAGGTAATAGGGGCTGCTGTTGAATCCACGATGTAAGAGAGTTTCTCCCTGGAAATCCGGAGCCTGTCGGTCAGCGGGCGGGTGGAGTTGCCTACCACCAGGGTGTTGGTGTAGTCGTCGAAGAATATGATGATGCCCATAAGCCATACCGCCAACTGTCCCCGTCTGGCAGTGGTGGCCAGGCGGGATAGCCTGTCCACCACTCCCTGCATTCCTCCCATCCGGGATGTGATTCCCACCATTCCTCCCAGCAGGAGAGTGAATATAATGATGGATACATGATCTGTTCCCGCTTCGGTACCCGCCAGCGAGTCTATCACGTAGGTGTCCACTATCCGGAGGAGGGATTGAAGGGGGCTGAATCCGGTCAGGAAGAATGAACCCAGCCATATCCCGGATAAAAGGGCCAGCACTACCTGCCTGAAGATGAGGGCGAAAACGATTGCTAACAGGGGGGGTAGAATGGAGAGGAAACCGTCAATGGCAAGGATTCCTGCTGTGTGGCGGGTATTCTGATGGATCAGGATGAGATCGTGTTCTCCCCCCTTCCGGACGGAGAGGGTGCTCTTTCTGGTGATCAGCTCCGAGGCTGTGCCTTCAAATACAGTCCTTCCGTCCAGGAGCAGAGTAATTGAATCGCCGGCAGGGAGATTCTCCGGGTTGATCAAACCGGCGGTTTTATAATCGAATGGCACACTTTTAAGTACCGTCTCACGCTTCCCATCCTCCCCGCAGGCAAAACCGGGAACCAGCAATACATAACTTGCTGTCAGGCAGGCAATTAATATCCTGGCAATAATGGTCAAAGCCCGCAACTCTCCTTCATTCTCCGGCGCTGGTCTCACCCAGGATGTGGTTTCCATACCGGCTTTTACAGACCCCGGTCTATCATCCTGGTGTCTGCCCTACTCATGGAATGGTCTCTATGGAGACATCCAGATCCCGGTCCATCATTTCAGCGGCCGCCCTGATATGATCCCATGGTGAAGTCTTGTTGTGTTCCTTGAATATATCCTCTATGCCCGTTTTCTCGCGGATGATTTCCACAGAGGCAATATCCACCGACAGCATGTCCGCTCCACATACGAAGCCCTGGTCTTCCACCACTACCGGCCCCGAATCGGCCACACAGTCGCACAGGCGGGTGATTCCCCTCAGTACATTCACTGCGTAGAACTTTTCATATCGCTGGTGTGCAGTGACTGCCGCTTCCGAGAGCAGCTCCCCGAATGTGGCCACCCTGGCCTCGATGCAACCGGAGGGACAGGTCAGTACGCAGTTGCTGCATCCGCAGCACCAGCTCTGGTCGAAGGCGGGACCATGGTCATTCAGGCGGATATTATCGGTGGGACAGGATTCTACGCATTCCCCGCATTGTTCACACTGGCCGGTGAAGTTGGGATGTCCTCCTGAATGTATTGCTCCCTTGGTTTCTTTGGCCATACATCCCATTCCGATATTCTTTATGGCTCCACCTATGCCGCTGGCCATATGTCCCTTGAAGTGGGTCAGCAGGAAAACTCCGTCGGCCTCCAGGGGAGTGGAAGCAAGTTTGTAATCCATCAGCTCCCCCTCCACTGTAACGCTGTTATCGGATATCACGATATCCGCTCCCACCTTCTTACTGGTATAGCCGTTCCCGGCCGCACTCCTGATATATCCCTCTACCGAACCTCTGGGACTGCGGTAGGTCACCGGGCTGTCGAAGATAAAAGGCCGGCAGTCCATTTCCTTCAGTACCGAAATCACCCGGGCGGTGAATTCCGGTTTGAGGTAGTGGACATTCCCCGGTTCACCCATATGAAGCTTGATGGCCACCCGGTCGCCCGGCTGGAATATCTTCTTTAACTCCCTGCTCAGGAAGCTGAACAGAGAATCGTCGTTATCTATAAAAATAGCACTGTGTTTCATTTTATCCCTCTTTTATATCTGTGCTGACTGAAACTTCAACCGCCCGGCTGGAGATTTTCTGAAGAATTCCCTCCGTGCCGGCTCCGGGGTAACGACTTCTCATAGATGGATAACTATATCAGCAGGTGGCTGCCTCTGTCAATGAAGCCCCGGATAGTAATTCCATCCATTTTATTATAGAGGAATTCGTTGAGTAATTGGGTTTATATGGTATTATAAGGGCGGAAAACTCGAGTGGCCTGATAATATTCTCAAGGGATGGAGCTAAGGAGGATGATCGGTTATGCCCGAGCTACCCGATGTTGAGGTATTCAGACAGTATTTTAACAGAACATCGCTTAACAGGAAGATTAAATCGGTGGATGTAGAGGACAGCAAGATTCTGCGCGGTATATCCAGGAAAAGACTGTCCAGGGAACTCATTGGCTCTGAGTTCCGGTCATCCCAAAGGCGTGGCAAGTACATGTTTGCCGGGATCAAGAACGGGAAATGGCTGATGATGCACTTCGGGATGACCGGATTTCTCAAATATTTCAAGAACGAGGACAGTGCTCCGGAGCATCCCAGGGTATTTTTCAGCTTCACCAACGGCTACCGGCTGGCCTACGATTCCCAGAGAAAACTGGGCAGAATAAAATTGATCGAGAGTATGGAAGATTTTGTCCGGAAGAACGAACTGGGGGTGGATGCCCTGGATCCGGAACTCGATTATCAGCTTTTCAGAGATATTGTTTCGAAGAGGAGGGGAATGGCTAAGACCCTGCTGATGAATCAGAGTGTTATATCGGGAATAGGAAATATCTATTCGGATGAGATACTGTTTCAGTCCGGAATTAATCCCAAACAGGAGATAAACGGACTCTCCGGCAGGAAGATAAAGAAGCTTTATGTTTCCATGAAGAAGGTGCTTAACACAGCCATAGAAAGAAGAGTTGATACGGGAAACTTTCCCGGAAGTTTCCTGATACCTCACCGTAAGGAGGGAGATAAGTGTCCCCGCTGCGGTGGAAGGGTAAAGAAGATAAAGGTGAACAACCGCGGAACCTACCTCTGCCCCCGGTGTCAGAGGTAGATGGCTGTTGCGTTTTATAAATCTTTCCGGTAAATGCCCGCCGGAGTTATCATATTGATATTTTAAAAAATGCGGACACGGATCGATTCCATCCGGGAGATCTTCCGTTCACCGGGCATCCTGCCATCAACAAACCCGGAAGTCTGCTGGCCTGCATTAAATTGTACATTTTATTTTACCCCCCTGTATTGGTCTCTTAATCGATAATTAATATTATCCCTGCAGACGGTGATATGCACCCTGATCTTCTGCGGTCACGGGCTGGGTCTGTTCGGAAGGGTGGAGAGGGTTTGGCGCCCCCTCTTCATAATCTCCATATGGATAATCCAGCTGATCCGGTTCCCCCTGTGGCTGGAGCGCTTTCGTTTCGGTCCGGCCGAATGGCCGGGAGGTTGCTTGCCTGCAGGAAGAAGCAGCTCATGAAAATAGCCGGAAGAAATTGAGAGAATTCGCTTGGTCAAGGACCGGTAAAATTAAACTGGAATCCCGATTCTGTATAAGCCCGGGATTTTATGGAACACACCCCGCAAAAATTATAATTGGTATCATATATGTGTCGATAGCAGGTTGGATGCACCTAATAACCAGCAGGGCAGAGTTCCCGGGGCTTGCCCGTGGGTGGATGTGAACTCCGCCCTGAGGGGCGGCGGGCGAAGCTGATATTTTGATTAAGTGCCATGGGTTTGCCCATGGTTATCTGCCCCGCCAGGGCCTGTTCCGCCGCCGGGACTGATTTTTACTCCGGTGTCCCGGAATGCTGACTTAAATCCAGTTCCGGCACCGGAACTGATATCATGTTAACCGGGGCCCTGCTATTTCTCATTTGGGTTACTTTGCCGCTATTGAAAATATTCGCAGTAAAAGATGCCGGCAGCTGTTTCAACGCTGAAACTGATGTTTTGTTGATCAGTTGGGATATTGAATTATTCCTCCAGGATGAATCTCCAGGCACAGTAATATTCATCCGGATGCTCATCGGGAGGACAGCAGATGCATTCAGTCCGGATAAGCGGATCTATGGTGCCGGCGAAGGTGGAGTATTCCACTATGCCCACCGATTTGCAGGGGAAGTCATCCAGCCCCTTGCGCTTGCGGGCCGCCTGCACTCTGCAGTCATTCATCCTGAATATAAAGCTGTTTTCAGTCTCTTCGACTATCTCCTGCACATTCAGTAGCGCATAGAGCCTGTGTTGAAGTGCCCTTTTAAGGCCGTCCAGGCCGGGTTGGGGAGGCAGGCCCAGCCGCCTGATGATCCGCTTTGCCTCCAGGGGGGAGAATTTCTCCCATGCAGCCCTGTCGTGTTCTATGGCTTCTCGGATGCCCCGCTTTCGCTCCACAGACTGGAACCACAGACCGTCATGGGCCAGCCAGAGTTTAGCAGCGTCGATGAGCCAGCTCTTGAGCTCTTCCTCTGATAGTGAGTTGATATCCATACATATTTCCTTTGTTTGAGCTATTTAAGCAATTAGCCAGCCGGGACTGCCAACTGGAATTAACAGGTCTTTAAAGCTATCAGAAAATCGGTATAATATAAATAAAATATATTTGAAAAACTGCCGGCCTCTGGTAGAATGAATGGGTGTAAGCGCCGGCAGGAGCAGCCGGTGAGGAAAGAGGAATTCGGCCGAACAACCAATTATGTCGGGGGGACTGGTGGTCCTCCTTTTTTTATAAACGGCGGGAGTTGAAATAAAAATTACTGGATCCGGTATTTTGTGGTGCATTTTGTGACAGGCACCATGAGGATGGGAGGTTGTGATGTATGCGGAGATCATGTCCGGTTCGGTGGCGGGAATAGAAGGATTCGGCGTATCGGTGGAGATAGATATAACCAGGGGTTTCCCCTCCTTCTCCATGGTGGGTTTGCCCAGTACGGCGGTACGTGAGAGCAGGGAGAGGGTAACTTCTGCAATAAAGAACAGCGGCTATAAATACCCCCGCAAGAGAATCACAGTCAACCTGGCCCCGGCCGATGTACCAAAGGGGGGCGCCGCCTTCGATCTGCCCATAGCTGTAGGTCTTCTGGTGGCCGATGAGCAGCTGAACTGCGGGGTTGGAGGTGACCTGTTGATGATGGGTGAACTTGCTCTGGACGGCCGGCTCAAACCGGTCAGGGGAATGTTGCCGGTAGTCTGCTACGCCAGGGAGAATAACTTCCGGAGGATAATGATACCTGCGGAGAATGTAAAAGAGGCGTCTGCGGTAAGCGGGATGGATATAATTCCCTGTGATCACATCCGGGATGCAATCAGGGCGCTGAATGGAGATGACACCGGAGTGGTCCAGGCGGGGGGAATAGAGCTCCGGGAGGCCGGTTTCGATATTGATTACTCCGAGGTGGTGGGGCAGGAATCAGCCAAGAGGGCTCTCCAGGTGGCAGCTGCAGGGGGACATCATGTATTGATGGTAGGCCCTCCCGGTTCGGGTAAGACCATGCTGGCTAGGAGGTTTCCCACTATCCTGCCACCCCTGGATGAAGAGGGGGCGCTGGCCAAGGCCAAGATAATGAGTGTTGTCTCCCGGAAGGACGGAGGGGAGCTTGACACGGCCAGGAATTTCAGAGCACCTCATCATTCAGCCAGCTATGCCGGTTTGATCGGCGGGGGCAATCCCCCCTTTCCGGGTGAGATAACCCTGGCCCACCAGGGGGTCCTGTTTCTGGATGAGCTTACCGAGTTCAGGCGTAATGTGCTGGAAACCCTGAGGCAGCCTCTGGAGGATGGTCAAATAATAATTTCCAGGTCCAGAGCAAACTATTCCTTTCCCGCCAGGTTTCAGCTGGTAGCAGCCATGAATCCCTGTCCCTGCGGTTACTATGGTTCGGACAGGCGGGTCTGCCGGTGCAGCACCCTGCAGGTCAGAAGATACCTGGGTAAGATTTCCGGCCCCCTGCTGGACCGGATATCCATACACATTTCCATAAAACCTGTGGCGATCGGTAAACTGGAGGAGGGTTTCCGCAACAACGGGCCTGGTTCGGGGAAACAGCGGGAAAAGGTTATTGCGGCTGCTGATATTCAGAGAAAAAGATATGCCTCTCTGGAGGGGATAAAGAGAAATTCCGATCTGCCGGTTTCACTATTCGATGATTCGGTCAGAATGAAGCAAGATGCAGATAGCCTGTTGTCAGCTGCCCAGAGGAAATTGTCCTTCAGCGCCCGCAGCAGGGCCAATATCATCCGGGTGGCCCGCACAGTAGCAGACCTGGAGGGTTCTCCTGAAGTGAATCAGTGCCATATCAGCGAGGCTATACAGTACCGGACTCCTCCGATATTCAGCCGGTAGTGATCTATAAGTTCCGGGCATGGATGATACTGCGTGCTATTATCATCCTCTGGATCTCATTGGTTCCCTCGAATATGCGGTTGATTCTGGAGTCGCGGTACATTCTCTCGATGGGAAATTCCTTGATGAATCCATAGCCGCCGTGGATCTGCATGGCCTTGTCAACTATACGGTCCAGTGCCTCGGAGCAGTACAGCTTTACCATGGAGGATTCCATGGATATCTTCTTGCCCTGATCATACATCCAGGCGGTACGGTACAGTATCGATTCCATATTGTATACTTCGGTGGTCATATCGGCCAGCATCCACTGTATCCCCTGGAATTTGGTGATCTGCTTACCGAACTGTTTCCTCTCCCTGGCATATTCAACACTCAGCTTGAGTGCTTCCCTGGCTGCTCCCAGAGCAGCCGCTCCCAGTCCCAGCCTGCCGGTATCCAGCACCTTCATGCCCACTATGATTCCCCGCTGCTTCCTGCCCAGGAGATTCTCCTTGGGCACCTTGACATCTTCGAATATCAGCTCTGCTGTTTCGGAGCCCTTGATGCCCATCTTCTTCTCTATCTTGCCTACACTGAAGCCGGGGAAGTCCTTCTCCACTATGAATGCCGACATTCTGCCCCTGTTATTGCCGCCGGTTGTCTTGGCGAAGACTGTAAAGACATCGGCGAAGCTTCCATTGGTTATAAATATCTTCTGTCCGTTGAGAAGGTAGTGATCCTCCTTCTCTTCGGCTACCGTCTCGGGAGAAAAGGCATCTGACCCGGCGTTAGGTTCGGTGAGAGCGTAAGCCCCTATCTTCTTGCCCTCGGCCAGGGGTACCAGGTATTTTTTCTTCTGTTCCTCGGTGCCGAACAGGTATATCCCGGAGGCACCGATGCTCTGATGAGCTCCTATGAAGGTTGCGGTGGAAGCGCATCCCCGGCCGATTTCCTCCTGCATGATGCAGTATCCCATCTCTCCCATTCCGGCTCCGCCGTATTCGGGTGGAAAGGCAATCCCCAGAAGGCCCAGTTCCGCCATTTTGTCGATAAGTTCCCTGGGAATTTTCTCCTCTTCATCTATCTGTCCGGCAATCGGTTTGAGCTCGTTATCCACGAACTTTTTTACCATATCTCTCAGCATTTTCTGTTCATCTGTGAATGTCCAGTCCATTACTTTTCTTCCTCCCGGGGTTTTGTATTATTATTCAGCCTTGCTCATATGTTTTTTGCTGATTGGGTATCGTTTGTTTTTTCAGTCAACGGTGTTCTACTTATATCGGGAAATGAAAGAATAAGAACAGGTACCCTCCGCTGTCAAGAGAAATAGGTTCTCCGGAACTGGATTCGAGCAGGTTGGATCTTTCGGGGAAGATGCCGGGCACGGATAATATATAATATTGAGGCACCATGCCATATGTGGTATGGTGGGTTAACTGATTGGATTTATGATGATTATTGATCCGGTTTAATCAAAAACTCCATCTGGTGTGGTATCAGGATGATGTTGACAGCATCCTGCAGGGCCGGTTTATTTTAAAGGGAGTATGTCAACCAGAAGGATGTAATTGTTAAGTTATTGTTTAACAATATATTAGCAGAGAGCAAAGCTGTTTGGATAGATTATCCGGGTTAAAAAATCCATGTTGTATTGAGTGGGGGAGAGCGGAGTGGAAAGGGTGTTCGGAAGAGCCACTGACAGGAAGGTTGGCGAACCGGTGGAAAAGAATACAGCAGATTCTCTGTATCCACAGGGTGAAGAGGTGGCGAAGGATACCCTGGTGAGTATACTACCGGTGGTCAGGGAGAACATCAGGTATGAAGCGGACCCATCGGTTTCCGGGATAGCCCGCAGAACAGGATCGCCCTACCGGGTTCTGGTCTCCACCGTGATCAGTGCACGGACCAGGGATGAGGTGACCAGCGTGGCCAGTGAACGGCTGTTTGCCGAGGCGGATAATCCCCGTTCCATGGTATCCCTGGAGGAGGAGAGGATAACAGAGCTGATTTACCCGGCCGGGTTCTACCGGAATAAGGCCCGGTCCATCCGTGAATTGTCGGAGAAGATTCTGAATGACTTCCATGGCAAAGTGCCGGATACCATAGAGAACCTTCTTACCCTGCCCGGGGTGGGGAGGAAGACCGCTAATCTGGTGATGGCAAGGGGGTTTGGCAAGGATGGTATATGCGTGGATACCCACGTGCACAGGATATGCAACCGGCTGGGGGTGGTTGATACCAACTCCCCCGATAAAACAGAATTCGCCCTGAGGAGGGTGTTACCCCGGAAATACTGGATAGAGATAAACGACCTGATGGTCAAATTCGGAAAGAAGGTCTGTACTCCAATTTCCCCCCGTTGTTCCGCCTGTCCCATAGAGGATTCCTGCCGGCGGGTGGGGGTGGCGAGATTTAGATGATTATATAACCCGAATAATTCATAAACTTCTACATGCGTGAAAGGAGCATGATAATAATATTTTCCCGTCCAGCGTTCTTATAAGGCAACCTGAAGTTGAATTGACATAACTGTTACTCTGCAAATCAACAAATACTTGCCAAAGAGTTTTACTGTTTTTATGAATTGTCGGGGATAAAAGAGATAAATGATTATTGTTGCCGGAGGTAATACATGAGAATTCTTTTATCTGTTGCTATTCTGATAATTGTTTTTGCCCCTGTCTTCGGCGGTGAGATGCCGGAGTTCGACCGGTACTTTACCGAAGGTTCCCTGAGGGTGGATCTCTACCATACCGGGGCCGGTGAGACAGAGGTATACAGCCTGGATGAGCTGGTAAAACAGCCCTGCTGGGCCGGAAACCCCAGGGCTCTTATCGATACCATGAATCTGGGGAACTATCTGGTCAGGGTGTACGATCTGGAGACCAATAAACTGATATTCTCGCGGGGGTACTGCTCCATTTATGGAGAGTGGGCAACCACAGATCAGGCTATGGAGGGGGTGGAGAGAACATTCCATGAGTCGGTGGTGATCCCCTTTCCCAGAAAACCTGTACAGATAAGAATCGACAGCAGGGACAGTGAGAATATATACAGAAACAACTTCGACATGGTGGTTGATCCTGAGGATTTTCATATCAGGGTTGGTTGCAGGCATCAGTATTACCGGCTCCGCGATCTGGTCCATAACGGTTCCACCGAAGACAAGGTGGATCTGCTGATACTGGGGGATGGATACCGTAAGGACCAGCTTCATAAGCTGAGGAAGGATGCAGAAGATCTTGTGGAGGTGTTTTTCGAAACCGAACCCTTCAAGAGCAGGAGGGAAGATTTCAATGTCCGGCTTATGGAGGTAGCTTCGGCGGAGAGAGGTGTGGACGATCCCCGCAACCGCCAGTACCGGGATAACATCTTCGGTCTGAGCTTCAACAGCCTTGAGCTGGACCGTTATATGCTGACTGCCTCCAACAAGGTCCTCCGCGATATCACCTGCAATGTTCCCTACGACTGTCTCATTCTGATAGCCAATACAGAGAAGTACGGGGGCGGCGGGATATTCAATCTGTATGCCACCTGCTGTTCGGATAACCAGTATTCAGGGTACGTATTCGTACACGAGTTCGGTCATTCCTTCGGTGGCCTGGCGGATGAATATTACTCCTCTGAGGTTACCTACAATGATATGTACCCAAGGGGAGTTGAGCCATGGGAGCCTAATATAACTGCCCTTATTGATACCGGCAGGGTAAAGTGGGGGGATCTGATAAAGAAGGGGGTACCCGTACCCACCCCCGATGATTCCACCTATGATGATGTGGTGGGTTGCTTCGAGGGAGCTGGTTATTCCGCCAGGGGTTTATACCGGGGATACCGGGACTGCAGGATGTTTTCCAAGGGGCTGATTCCCTTCTGCCCGGTCTGCCGGAGAGCCCTGGAACAGATGATAGATTTTTATACCAGATAGAGGATGCCCCCCGGCAGTTTCTGATAACCGGAGGGATAGAGTTCTACGCGCTTGCACGCCCGTGAATGGAATCCGCCCTGAGGGCGTCCGGCCAGGCCGGTGATTATGCAACCAGTGCCAGGGGGTTGCAGTGGGTGAATCAATGGTATGCCGGCTGGATGGCCGGTTTCTGAGGTGGTTGTCGGCCTATAGGGTCAGTCCCCCGTCGACCACAATGGTCTGTCCCTGTATCCAGGCGGCATCCTGCGAGAGCAGAAAGGCAACCACCGATGCGATTTCATCCGGTTCCGCAATCCTGTTTAGCGGGGTTTTGCCCTTCCATTCCTCCAGAAGATCCTCTTTGCCGGGAAAGTAATCCAGAGCCGAAGTATTCACCGGCCCTCCAGCAACCGCATTGACGCTTATTCCCTGCGGTGCAAGTTCCCTGGCAAAATATCTTACCAGCGCCTCCAGTGCAGCCTTGCTGGCGCCAACTGCGGCATATCCCGGTAGACAGGTAAAGCTTCCTATGGAAGAAACTGCTACTACCTTTCCCCCCTCGTCGGGAAAGAGTCTGATGGCCCTCTGGGTGGCCAGAAGAAACGCCCTTGAGTTAGTATCCAGAGTTCTGTTCCATCCGAATCTGCCGATCCTGGAGGCAGGGCCAAGGATACCGGATACCGCATTGGAAATGAAAAAATCTATATTGCCCCACCTTTCCTTCAATCTGGAGAAGAGGCTCTTCAACTCTCCGGGTTCGGATATATCAGCCTGCAGGGAGATGGCTTCACAGCCACGTTTCTCCACCTCCGCCACCGTGGCGGAAGCAGCCTCCCGGTCCTTCACATAGTTGAGAGCGCAGTGGCAACCCTCCGATGCCAGCCTGAGGGCTATGGCCCGTCCGATTCCACGGCTGCCCCCGGTAATAAGGGCTCTCTTGTCTTCGAAATTATTCATTTTTGCCCCCTCTTGGTATTTTCATTGCAGCCGCCCGGTTTAACCCTTCTGCTTCGTTCTGGCTCTCTCCAGAAACACGATGCTGTCCATGGCGGCCATACAACCGCTGCCCGCAGCTGTGATGGCCTGACGGTATTCCGGATCCATTACATCACCGGCGGCAAAGACCCCATCCACCGAGGTGGCTGTACCTTTACCTGTTATGATGTAACCCTTCTCATCCAGTTCCAGCTGGTCCCGGAATGGGGAGGTGGCCGGGGTGTGTCCTATAGCCAGGAAAACACCGTCCACGGGTAGTTCCTTCTTCTGCCCGGTTTTAACGTTTTTAAGAAGCAGAGCGGTTACTTTACCTTCCTCCACATCCACAATCTCTTCCACCAGGGAATCCCACTGGAATTCGATCTTGTCATTGTTCATTGCTTTATCCTGCATGGCCCTGGAAGCACGCAACTGGTCCCGTCTGTGTATCACAGTTACTTTGCTGGCAAAGCGGGTGAGGAAGAGAGCTTCTTCCATGGCGCTGTCGCCTCCTCCCACTACCGCAACCTTCTTACCGCCAAAGAAGAAACCGTCACAGGTAGCACAGGCAGACACTCCTTTTCCCCTGAGTTTCTCCTCCGATTCAAGGCCCAGCCAGCGGGCCGATGAACCGGTGGCAATAATGACCGATCGAGCATCGAATTTCTCCCGGGAGGTGGAGATATGGAAGGGTTGATTCCGGAAATCAACCCCGGTTACCTCTCCGGAGATCAACTGCGCTCCGAATTTCTCTGCCTGCTCCCTCATCCGGCTCATAAGTTCGGGGCCCTGTATGCCTTCCGGAAAGCCGGGGAAATTCTCCACTTCGGTGGTTATCATCAGTTGTCCGCCGGGGGAGGGGCCGTCCACCACAGCAGTATTAATCCCGGCGCGGCAGGTATATATCGCTGCGGTCAGGCCGGCTGGTCCCGACCCCAGTATTGCTATCTCGTACATGTTATCCTCCCTGACCAATTTATCTGCTGGCGCGTTAAACTGCCAAGTTAATGGATAAGATAGCCATAGCAGAGCTACCTTACCGGAGATTGCATTATATGTATTTACAGGTTCAGGGACAAGTGAATATTACCGGATCATCTGCTTGTAATCGGGCGGATATATGATATATTGAATTTTCCGTAAAAAAGCAACATTATACAGTAGACGGAGAGAAGGGCAGGTGAATTTACTGATTATCATAAATATCATAATTATGTCCGCCACCGGTTTGTTCTTTTTGTTCCTGGCAGTTACCTCCCTGCTGGAGAGGGAGTACCGGGCGGTCATTATTGCCTTCATCTCCCTGCTACTGAATCTTTCCTTATGGACGGCCCTTTCCCTCTATTCCGGTATAGCCCGGGTGTATGCATTCAATGTCATTGCCATTGCTGCACTGATAGCTTTCGGGCTGGTGTCCCTGGTTAAATATTTCCCCCGGGAACCCGGAGGCAGAGAACTGTCCGGAGCAGTCCGGTATGATGAACGGGATAATATGTTTTCAAGGAATAACATGCAGTATTACCCCCGGTTGATGGAGGAGTACTATCAGCACCATCCCGAGCGGGTGAAGGGGGACCGTGAGATACACAACAGGCCTGAGTTCGGCAGCAGTGAACATAGCTATTATGATTTCTACGCTACCCCGTGCTTTGTCTCCGCTTTCAAATATCTCCAGAGAACCATCCCCGCCTCCGGGGGAGAACCGGCCACAGAGAAGAAGAGTGTAGACAGGAGCAACTTTCTGGATTCATTGAAGGCGGTGGCAAGTTTCTACGGAGCCAGTGATTTGGGGGTAACTCCCCTGAAGGATTACCATCTGTACAGCCACAGGGGCAGGCACTCCAGTAACTGGGGAGAGAAGGTCAGGAACACTCACCAGACCGCCATAGTTATTGTAGTGGCCATGGATGTGGATATTTTCAAGACGGCTCCCACCAATGCGGTTATTCAGGAATCAGCGAGAAAGTATGTGGAGGTGGCGAAGATTTCAAATATACTCGCTCAGTATATCCGGGAATTCGGATACCGGGCCACCGCCCATAATGATGCCAACTACGAAACCCTCTGTGTTCCCCTGGCTGTGGATTCAGGTTTGGGTGAGCTGGGAAGGATGGGTTTGTTTATGCATGGGAAGTTCGGGCCTTGTGTGAGATTGGCAGTAGTAACCACAGAGTTGGAATTGCCTCCTGCGGAGGGGAGCGATTATCATATGGAGGAGTTCTGCAGGATCTGCAAGAAATGTTCAGATAATTGTCCCACCGGTGCTATAAGCGGAGAAGATGAAACGGAGAGCAGGGGATTCAGGCACTGGTCCATAAATCAGGAGCGATGTTTTGCCTTCTGGAAAAGGATCGGGACCGACTGTGGCTTCTGTGTGGCGGTATGTCCATATACAAAACCTGATAATTTCCTGCACCGGCTGGTACGTTTTTATGTATCACGAAACCCTCTGAATCAGAGGGTTGCGCTCTTCTTCGACGACCTCCTTTACGGGCGGAGGATTAAGCCGCCGCCGGAAAATCCTGAAAAGATATTTTAATCCCCGGAAATCATACCTCCCCCTCTGATAACCGGCTGGTGGGGAACCCCGCAATTGCAACCGGGAATATGGTGACCGCTCCGGATAAAGTGGAGGGCAGGGTGGGATTTGAAAACACCAGGCGCCGGGGCTATGCAGATGGAGCAGAAAAGGGGAAACTCCAGACAATGCAGAGTGTTGAACCGGATAATCTTATCTGGTAAAATCGCCGGTATTGATGGAGGTGAATAATGCCGACGAATCTTCCGCCGGAGTATTACAAGGCAGAACAGGTGTACAAGGAGGCTAAGAGTATACCTGAGAAGATAGCAGCTCTGGAGAAGATGCTGGCCATTATGCCCCATCACAAGGGGACCGACAAGCTGAGAGCTCAGCTGAACAGGAGAATTTCCAAGCTGGGGGAGCAGGAAGAGAAGAGTCCGGCGGCAAAGAGGTCGTCAGTTTTCAACATAGACCGCCAGGGAGCAGCTCAGGTAATCCTGGTGGGATTTCCAAATGCGGGCAAATCCTCCCTGCTCAGCGCACTGACCAACGCAGAACCGGAGGTAGCTGCCTATCCTTACACCACCTCCCTCCCGGTGATTGGAATGGTGCCATATGAAAACATACAGATTCAGATGATTGATCTCCCCCCCCTGTCGGAGGAGGTAAACAAGCTTCCCTTTTACAATCTGCTGCGGAATGCCGATATACAGCTGTTAGTACTGGATTCCACCGGTGATGCACCCACCGATCTGGAGCTGCTGCTTGACGAACTGGAGGAGGGCAAGGTGGTGTCTCCTATCTTTAAGGGAGAGGTCCCGGTGGGTACGGTAAGGAAGAAGATGATAGTGGTCCTGAGTAAATGGGATCAGGTTGACGCAGGCGATAAAGTAGTGGAAATAAAAGGGATGGTAAACGATAGAATCGCGGTTGTAACGGTCTCCGCGGAGAAGGGGGAGGGACTGGATGAACTTAAACGGGCCATCTTCCGGGTAGCGGATATTATCAGGGTATATACCAAGGTTCCCCGGGAGGAACCCGATATGGGGTCACCCTTCGTTCTTCCCCGGGGCAGCACGGTAATGGATCTGGCCAGGGAGATTCACAGGGATTTCGCCGAAAACCTCAAATATTCCAGGGTATGGGGATCATCACGTTTCGATGGTCAGCCGGTACAACGTGATTTTGAACTGAGCGACGGTGATGTGGTGGAGCTTCATATGTAGATACACGGTTAAATGAGGATAAGATTGAGTTTGCCAGAATAACAGGTTATCATGGTGAATATAACAGCCCGATGATATAATCATTTTTTTTTAATCACGAGAAAGGGGTAGAGATGACCGACCGCAGTGGAAGTAATCCAACCATAGCTCTTCTTACCGATTTCAGTTGGCATAACTGGTACCTGGGTGTGATGAGGGGTGTCATTTTGAAGATTAATCCCGATGCCAGAATAGTGGACCTTTGTCACGATGTTTCCAGCCAGGACATCAAGGAGGGCAGTTTTATACTGGACCGCAGCTTCCGGTATTTTCCCCCCGGTACCATATTTCTCTGTGTGGTGGATCCCGGAGTGGGAGGGGGCAGAAGTAACCTTATCGTAAAGACAGAGGATTACTTCTTCGTGGCACCTGATAATGGGATACTGACACCGGTCTTTGAGGATGAGCATATCATGAATGTGTATGATGCCACGTTGGGGGAATATACCCTGGAACTTCACGGGTCCACCTTCTATGGCAGGGACGTTTTTGCCCCCCTGGCTGCCCATCTCTCCCTGGGAGTAGAGCCGTCAGATATGGGGGTTGAACTGGATAAGGTTCTCCAGATACCCCTGGTTAAACCCCATGTAGCCAGCAGTGGCGAAATATCGGGCAGGGCGGTATATGTGGATGATTTCGGCAATATAATTACCAATATAAGTGAAGACTATATCAACAGGGTTTTTCAAGGCCGGGTCCCCGGGGAAAAATTTATGATAAGGGTGGCGGGCAGGAGAATTCATGGACTGAAGGAATACTATGAGCAGGCCAAGAAGGGAAAACTGATTGCCCTGATAGACAGCTGGGGTTACGTGGAGTTGGCGGTTAACAGGGGCAACGCATATGAAGAACTGGATATGAAAGAGAAGAAATCGCTGGAGATATTCCTGTCTGTGCCGGGGATGAAGGGGGAGGATAAGGGTTGAGATGCCACTCGAAGTTACCATACTGGGTTCGGGAGTGATTATACCAACTATTCGAAGAAGAGCCACTTCGCTTCTGATCCGTTCCGATGATTTCACTTTTCTTATGGATTGCGGGCCATCCACTCCGGAAGCGCTGGAGGAGAATGGATTGGCCTATCACTCTGTAGAGACCGTTATGTTTACTCATTACCATCCCGATCACACCCTGGGAGTGGGGCACCTTTTCTCTGCCCTGAAGAATGACCGGAGGGTGGATGAGAACCACCATCTGCGTTTTTACGGACCACCCGGCCTTATCAGGATGGTGGAGGGTTGGAGAGCTCTCTATCCAACTTCGATTCCAGCCGGTAACAGACTGGAATTGAACGAGATAGGGGAAGGTCTGGCAGTGGATGAGAAAGGTGTGCGTATATCCGCCTCATCCGCCCGCCATGGAGACAGGGGGGCACTGTCATACCGGGTTGATTCCGGGGAGGGTAGTTTCGTTTATACAGGGGATACCGGATATACAGAAGATCTGGTGGAAATCTCAGGTGGTTCAGATCTTCTGATATCGGAGTGCTCCTTCCCCGAAGAGATGAAAATGGATTCCCATCTGACCCCTGCCGGGGTAGGCAGGCTGGCTGAGAGAGCGGGGGTCAACAGGGTAATACTGGTTCACATGTATCCCGAATTCGGGGATACCGATCCGGCCGCAGAGGTCGGAAAATATTACCGGGGACCGGTGAAAAGGGGTTATGACGGGATGAGAGTTAAGTTAGTATAATTGGATTTCTTATAGGCTCAGGGGTTATTAGGGTTATACTAAAAAATACTTTGTTGTCTATATAACCGTCTTATTTCCACTTTTTGCTTACTTAACTTTACTTAACCCCCTGGCTTCAGTTAAATTAGCTTGACCCGGTCCTGCTTAAATGATAATCTGAAAAATTGAAATATATGATAGAGAGGAGAACAGGTTATGAAAACAACACTTACGGTGATAAAGGCTGATATAGGTTCCATAGGCGGCCATATTAAACCGGGTGAAAGATTAAAGAATAGAGTAAAGGATTTTATCGAAGATAGGGGAACCAGGTTAATACACGATTATTTCATAAGCTCAACCGGTGATGATATTGCCATACTGTTGAGTCACAGCGGGGGTAAGGGAAATAGTGAAATACATAAAATGGCCTGGGACGCCTTTACCGAGGGGACGGAACTGGCAAAGGAGATGGGATTATACGGAGCCGGCCAGGATCTGCTCAAGGATGCCTTCAGCGGTAATGTGAAGGGGATGGGGCCTGCAGTGGCGGAGCTTGAGTTCGAGGAGCGCCCTAATGAGCCCTTTCTGTTTTTCGCAGCTGACAAAACTGACCCCGGAGCGTATAACCTGCCCCTGTATCTCGGTTTCTGTGATCCCATGCACTGCAGCGGGCTGATACTGAGCCCCAAGATGAATAAAGGTTTTACCTTCGACATAATGGATGTTGCCCATACCGAGGGGGACAGGGTAATTTCACTGAACGCTCCGGAGGATCTTTATGATATAGCCGCCCTGCTGAGGGATAATCAGCGCTTCGTGGTGGAGAAGATCCGTTCCCGCAGCAGTGGCGAGGAGGCGGTGGCGGTAAGTACCACCAGGCTTCACAATATTGCCGGAAAATACACCGGCAAGGATGACCCGGTCATGCTGATCCGGGTTCAGGGCGGTTTTCCCGCTGCCGGTGAAGTTCTGAGCCCTTATTCCAAGGGTCATTATGTGGCCGGATTCATGCGGGGCAGTCATAACGGTCCCCTCATGCCGGTAAGACAGAATTCGGCGATATCATACTTTGACGGTCCTCCCATTGTGAGCTGTGCCGCTTTTTGTGTCCATGAAGGTAAACTTACTGAGGTGGCCGATGCCTTCGATCATCCCTTCTGGGATCATGTCAGGTACAAGGTTTCACAGAAGGCTATAGACATACGTGATCAGGGTTTCTCGGGATCTGCCATGCTGGGTTACAACGAACTGGAGTACGGTGGAATAGTGGAGAGGATGAACGACATCGATAAGAGGTTCGAAGTACGCGAATAGGATGGAACTGTTAATCACCTGAGAGCGTATAGATAGACAGTGAAGTCCTGTGTATGAACATTTTAATTTATGCAAGGTTAAAAACAAGGGGGCAAATATGGATAGTAACAAGGATCGATCAACTTCTGTACCGGCGGGCATTGCGGGACTGTTAGCCTACTTTATACCATTCTTCGGCGGGCTTCTGTTTCTGTTTCTGGAAAAGAAGAACCGTACGGTAAGATTCCACGCAGTCCAATCCATTCTGCTGTGGATATTCTTTGTGGTTATATCAGCTGTTGTAGTCTTCATCCCCGTTCTTAACGTGCTGGTATTTTTGTTTGTACTTATTGTATGGGTATTTATGATGTATCAGGCGCTGATGGAGCGGGAATTCGAACTGCCGGTAATTGGAGGCATCAGCCGAAGGCAGATAGGCGATATGGGCGAAGAAAGGGAAAAGAAAGAGGAAGAAACCGGTACCGGCGGGGGTGAGGAAGAGGGAGAACCCCGTTAACAGCTTCCGGATATTTTCAAAATATTAATTAACCGGTATGAAGTATCTTCACTCCGGGCTTCTTAACATGGCCTCTGCAAAATTCTGCCACTGGTTATAATGCTGATAAGACTGCGTACAGAGGTCGAAATCGGTTGCCTCTGGATGAAAAGCAACCCCTCCGGCCGGTTATAAGTAAAGTATTTGCTTTTCCTGTAATGTTAAGGGGTTAACCCCGGTGTATGTATAAATCCCGGGGATTATCCATGTCTGGGAAAGAAGATTACGCTGTGGAAGTATCACCTGAATGAAGAGAAACACAATCAACCGGTGAGGTTGCGTGTCCCTTTCAATATCTGAGATATAACCCAAATATCTCCGTTTATTTCAGACTCAATTTATAATCTTCAGGTAGAGGCGGGCTCTATTGACCGGGGAGGATAGTAAGATATATTTTTATTATGAGACCGATAAACAAAATACGGCTGTTATCGCCATGCTGGATGAAGTGCATAAGTGTATTGAAAGATGAATGGATATTCGCTAATTTATGTAATGAACTGTTATGCCTGTTATCATTACGGGTTACTGACATGAGCGGCGGGTGGATAAGCAGTGAGATATGTAGACTCCACAATGCCGGTTGCCCAGGATGTGATTTATCCGGCCTGTGTGATTAGAATAGATGAAGACATCAGGATGCACTGTGCTGGCTGAATAATAGTGCTTCAGCCCTGAAGAAGATGAAACAGAAAAGAGAGATTTACAATGCCGCAATGGCGGGAAGTGTAATAAGAGTTTGCGTACCGCAGGCGGCGGTGATATTGGAGGAGCGTCAATGAAATCAGGCAACTTTTCGTTCAGACCTGTTGAAACAGGTGTATTCAAGCTGGATGGCGGAGCCATGTTCGGTGTTGTTCCCAAGGTGCTGTGGAGCGAAACCAATCCGGCCGATCAGAATAACCGTATAGATATGGCCATGCGGGCTTTGCTGATAGAGACGGGTGATCACAGGATTCTTATCGACAGCGGAGCGGGTGATAAGCTGGGCGAGAAGATGGTAAGGAACTATGTTATCAAATCTGAAAGGCTTACCAGTGTCCTGGAGAGGGAGGGTATAGCGCCGGAGTCTATCACCGAAGTGGTGATAAGCCATCTGCATTTTGATCATGCCGGCGGTTTCACCTGCCGGAGGAGTGACCGGGATTACAATCTCAGTTGTCCCGGGGCGATTCATTTCGTTCAGAAGAGTCAGTGGGAGGCGGCTGTTGATCCCAACGAAAAGGACAGGGCCAGTTTTTTCGAGGAGAATTTTCTGCCCATTCGTGAACAGGGAAAACTCCGCCTGCTGGAAGGAAGAAAGGAGATCATTCCGGGTGTGACCGTTATTCCCACCCAGGGGCACACCCCGGGACATCAGGTAACACTGGTGGATACAGGAGAGCTTAGGCTGCTGTACTGCGCAGATCTGATTCCTCTGGTATCCCACATCAATCTGCCATACATTATGGCCTATGACCATTTTCCGCTGAGTACTCTGCGTGAGAAGAAAAATTTGCTGGGGAGGGCTGCAGCTGAGAAATGGATACTCTTCTTCGAACATGATCCCGAAATAGATGCTTGCACAGTACGGAAGAATCAAAAGGGCCGGTTTGAGGTTGATGAAGTTGTAGATATAGGATGATCTGACCTATGGATGAAGATGTTATCTTGATGCAGAGGGTTTCAGAGGGAGATCTGGAAGCTTTCAGTGAACTTATAAAAAAGTATCAAAGAAGGATATACACATTTTTCCTGCGTTCCACCGGAAGTGTAGAAGACGCCGAAGATTTAACCCAGACCCTGTTTGTCAAACTTTATAAATCTGCGGAGAATTATCGTCCCGCATCCTCTTTCAATACATATATATACAGTATAGCCAGTAATTTGGCGGTAAGTTTCGCCCGTAAGAACAAGAGGAAGAGGAGCAGTTCCATTCAGGATATGTCAGCCGGGAGGGGGCATCTCGAAGACAGGGATCATCATTCCAATCCCTCCACCAGGGTTGAGAGAGGTGAGCTGCTGGACAGCTATGTGGAAGCTCTTGATAAACTCCCCCCTGAATGGAAAACCGCAATAGAATTGAAGGTGGGCAGAGAACTCTCCTACCGCGAGATAGCAGATGTTCTGGGTAAGAGTGTTTCAGCGGTGGAATCGATTCTGTTCAGAGCCAGAAGGAGACTGGCCGATGAACTCAGTATGTTTATGGAGGAGGAAGATGATTAGAGAGGGGTGACCGCAGCGGAGTTTTATTCGGCTAATTTTCTGCAAGATATGATTAAATGATGCGTTTAACTAAACAGAGGGAGAATTACAGGTGAAATGTTATTTTGACAGAAATTTGATTTTAAGGGTGGCGGACGGAGAAGCTTCCCGGGATGAGAAAGCAGGTGTGGAAGAACATCTTTCTCAATGTTCAACCTGCAGCAGGTTCTACCGCCTTCTGAACCGGATGAACCAGATCCACAGGGATATGGCAGAACAGGATCCACCCGCCCGGCTGTTCCTCTCCGTAATCGAACAGGTTAAGAAGTACAGGCGCAGGATCAGAGCTCACAACAGGCTGATCAGGGTTGCCGTGCCTGTGTTTTCGGTATTGATTGTAATTCTGAGCGTTAAGGTAGGTACTCTGATCTCGACCATTTTAAATTGCGATAATAGCAAGCACGCCGAAGCTCTCAAGCTGGAGTATCTGGATGAACATCCGCCTAATTCGGCGGGAGATATCTTTACCACGGTAATGGAGGAAAAAGAGGATGACTAAAAGATGGCTCAAGGTGGCGCTGGTAATTTCTCTGTCATTCAATTTTGCTGTATTCGCAACGCTTGCCTATGGATGGATAGATAACAGGAACAGTATGAAGGAGAGTGTGATTGGATCGGATGCAGCCAGGAGGTCATTTGTAGAAAAGAGCCACCGGCTGGCCGGATACATAGGCCTCTCCGAAGAAAAAACCTGCCAGTTCGAAAAGATAATGCTGGAATCCCACAGTGAAGCCCAGAAGTACAGGGAGAACCTTCAGGAGGACAGGAACAGGCTTGTTGCCCTGCTGAAGGAGGACCAACCTCAAGAGAAAGCCATGATGGCTGCAGTTGACAGCATCTCCATTCATCAGAGAGATCTGGAGAAAGTGCTGGTCAGAAGAATAAGCAGCGTCCGGTCCATACTGAACCAGGAAGAGTCGGAGAGGTTTGTTGAATTGATCGAGTGCAGTCTGCGTCCCAAGTGTTGTGAGCGACAGGGTACACCCCGGTGCAGAACCATAAGGAGAGGAGATTTCTAATGAAAGCAGCTATACTCTGTTTGTTACCACTGATTGCTATGGCTATGTTGCCATCCTCCGCACCCGCCGGTGAACATGGAAACTGCCAGCACGGGTTGCTTTCGCTGAAGGGTGAAGAGAGGACTAAGCTGGAGAAACGGAAGCTGGAGCATCATAAGGCTGTGGTTGATCTCAAGGCGGAGAGGGAAAAGATCAAGATCGAAATGAAGATGGAATGCATCAGCAGGGAGCCCGACCGGGGCAAACTCAATGACTACGCTGAAAAGATGGGTGAGATCACAGGTGACATTACCAGGAAGAAATTGGAATACTTGCTGGATGTTAAGGGTCTTCTGAATTCGGAGCAGTGGAGTAAATTCTTGCGTTACCATTCAGCCTGGGGGGGACACGGTTGTGGCGAGTATCATTCCGGAGAGTGCCGGTATCACCGGGAGCATGATGATAAGTACAGAAAAGAACACCATGAGCACAAATATGATAGGGGTGGACGCGGAGAGGGAAAACATGAGGGGCATGAGTGTATTCATAACATGAAATAGACGGAGCCATTATTTATTGTGATGGACCAGGGGGAACTTGCGGTTTCCCCTTTTTTTTTGCAGGTGGGAGGCGGTGGAGCTGAAATGGCCGGTTTAAATTCAGCACATCAGTCAATCAGCAGATACCGCAGCAGTCTTTATTTTCAAGGCATTACCTTCTTATAACGGCTTGTTTGTGCGGTAACCGCCGGAAGCTTGTATTCCAGGTTTTGTGGCTACAGATATTCCTTTTCCGCTCTTCTTATTGCCTCTATCAAATCTCTATTATCCTGGCAGGAAAGAAGTTCATCCCTGACTTGTTTTCGCTTTATCAGCTTGGAGATCTGGGCCAGAGCTTTTATATGGGGTCCTGAGGTGTTACGGGGAGATACCATTATGAAAAACAGTCTGGCTTTTTCTCCGTCCGGTGACTGAAAATCCACACCCCCTGAGGAACGTCCGAAGGCTACATGCAGTTTCTTTGCTGCCTCCGTCTTGGCATGAGGCACTGCCACCTGAACCCCTACACCGGTACTCTGCTTCTTTTACCTTCTTATTACCGCCTCCGGTATGGTATCGGTGTCCTTTAGCTTGTGGGCGGTACAGAGAAGATCAACCAGTTCCGCCAGGGCCTCTTCCTTGGTGGCAGCTTCCATGTTCAGCAGGATGGCGTTCTTCTTTATCTTATCCGACAGCATCTCCGCTCCTGTGTTCTTCGAAATATGTATGTAAATTAGTGGAGGGAAACAGGGTTGTCAATTAATTATATCCGGATTCCGGTGGTGAGATAGAAGTAGGTCCCGGAGTAGTCCAGTACCGTTTTCTGATTTTCCTCTTGGTTGAAATATATTTCGTCCCTGAACTTATTCACGAAGGGTTTGAACTCCAGTCTCCGGTAGCCCAGCTGGAATCCTACCTCTACAGGTTTGAGGAAGTTGGTAGTGATTTCGGTGAATATCTCTAACCCATTATCGGCAGCTTTGAAGTTCTGAATCAGTCCTCCGGTATATTCGTTAGTTTGATAGTCGCTCAATCCGAATATTCTATTGATCCCGGCATTGATGTCAACCGATGTCAGCTTCAGGGCTGATACCGCCACTCCCAGCGAGTATAACCCCACCGGAGCTCTGTATGCTACTGAATATGTCTCTGCATCCACCTGAGCTTCGGCGTAGAAATGCTCATATCCCATGGTCAGGGCAGCCCGGCCGAGCACCCATATTCTGCCTTCCGCAGCGATATTTATTCCATTGGTTATCTGATCCAGGTTGGCTCCTATCTTCTGTCTCCGGGCATTGATATGTCTGTTGAGTTTTTCCATGGAGTAATATCCCAGCCCCACACTTCCACGCAGAGACAATTCAAGGGGGAAAGCGCCAGAATCAGAGAGTGGAAGAATTAGCATTAGTGCAGTGACAGATATAACTGCCAATCGTTTCATGTTGCTCCTATTATTAAATTATTAATTCAGTATAGTAAATTACCCTTCTTTTGAAAAGTAAGATTTAAGCCGGCTTATACCCTGTTTGAGATTTTCCAGGGAGTTGGCGTAGGATATTCTGAGATGCCCCTCTCCCGACTCCCCGAAATCTATCCCCGGAGTAAGAGCCACCCCGGTATTTTCAAGTATATCGAAGGCCAGGTGATAGGAATCCATCTTGCTGTTTTCAGCATTGACCAGAAAGTAGAAGGCTCCCTGCGGTTCCACTGCAAAGGTCAGCCCCAGGGGAGGAAGTTCCCCGGCCAGATACCGGCGCCTCCGGTCATAGGTTCTGTTCATCTCCTTCACCTCGGGATGATCTTCGGTTAAGGCTGCCACCCCGGCCTTCTGAACGAATGAGTTGGGTGAGATAAAGAAATTCTGTTGAAGTATATGCAGTGATCTTACGCTCTCCGGTGGTGCTATTATATAGCCCAGCCGCCACCCGGTCATGGCGAACAATTTGGAAAATCCATTTAGCACAAAGGTATTGGAGGTAAATTCCAGGGTGGTATGTTCCCGGATACCGTAGGTGAGACCGTGGTAAATCTCATCGCTGATCACAGGGATACCTGAATCTGTGATCTCCCTCATCTCCTCAGGCGGGATTACTGTACCGGCCGGGTTGGAGGGCGAATTTATTATTATCCCTCTGGTCTTTTCACTGATATTTGTTCTGATATCATCCGGGGAGGGTTGAAAGCCGTGTTCCTCTGCGGCGGGTACATACCTGGGCACTCCTCCCAGGTATTTTATAAAGTTGGGATAACAGGGATAGCAGGGATTGCCGATAATTATCTCATCTCCGGGATCGTTTATCAGGATGGAGAGCACAGTAAGCAGGGCGGGGGAAACCCCCATGGTTATAAGCACCTGCTCACCGGAAACATCGACACCATATTTGCTGTTGTAGCAGGAAGCTACCGCACAACGCAGTTCCTCGGTGCCCCGGCTGTCGGTATAGTGGGTTTCACCTTCCCTCAGTGCCTGTACACAAGCATCTATAATTTTGGGCGGGGTTGAAAAGTCAGGTTCCCCTATCTCCATGTGGATGATTGATCTTCCTTCATTCTCCAGCTGGATGGCCCTCTCCAGTACATCCATGACTATGAATGGTTTGATCTTCTGTTGTATTCTCGAATACATCCTCCGCCTTTATAGCAGGTTATAGGTAAAACCGAGAGCTATGGTCTGCTTGATCTGGCGTCTGCTTGAGATATCCTTGTCGTAGAACAGCTTGAAGTTGATATTTACATTGAAATATTTTGAAATCGATACAGTCAGAACATTATCCCACTGGACATCGGTCTGGTCCAGGGCCTCGAAGGTGGAGAACAGCTCCAGCTTGGATGTCAACAGGGTGTTTTCAGCTATCTTCCAGTTCAGATCGGTGACCGATTCCGCACCAAGTTCGCTCCTGGTTTTTTCTATTTCGCTGGTTTCCGGATCATCTGCATATGGTACCGGATGATCACTGGTGACTGTTTGTTTGAGTGAAAAGCCGAAACGGGTTTTTATCAATTCATTGGGTTGATATTCAGCTCCCGCCGCCTCCCTGAAGTAGGCTGGATCCATGAATGCGGATATCTCCGTTCTGGATTCCTCCCGGTAGCTGTATCCCGGTGCAAACTGGGATTCTGCAGTAGCAGAAAGATAGGGGCTGATTCGAGAAAGTTTGTAGGTTAGGACTGTCTCCAGTTTTATTTCATCTATGGATTTTCTTGCTTTCTCATCCCCGGTTTTGGTGGAGCCATAGGAGAATTTACCTGAGTTGGTCCACTGGGTCTTTTCCCGGTCGAGGGTGAAGTTAAAGTTGAGGTTGGTCTGCCAGGCAATAGCATCTTCCCCTCCCTGGGCCCAGTTATCAAAGCTGGTCTGGGTCAGATTGATCCCTGTAGTCATCTTTTCAGTCCAGCCGTGAGGGGTTTGTTCCTTGCCCGTGTCTTCAGCGTGAGCGCCGCTGATGCAGATTATTAAGATGAGCAATGCAGGTATGATAATCTGTTCTTTCATGGGTCTCTCCCTTGATCTGGTGAATGTCCCGCCGGCAGTTTGCCGGTTGATCCCGGTTTAATGGTCTGGCAGGCCCCTCTGTGATGTTCCGTTGATCTCTGCAGCAGCGACAGCTGATTTCCCAACCGGGGCTTTAACTATTTCCCTGTACGTTGTATATTCCATATGTGGATTGCAGTCAACAGAATTCTGGCGGGGAGATGTTTCAGAGGATAAAAATCAGAATAAGGAGGTAGAAGAATGGCGGTTTGTTCCATTTCTGTGGTACCTGTCGGTACCGGCGATACCAGCGTAAGTCCTTATGTGGCAAGATGTCAGAAGGTGCTGGAGGCCAGGGACGATATCAAGTTTCAACTAACCCCTATGTCCACCATAATAGAGGGAGAATTGCCCGATATTCTGGATGTAATCAATGAGCTGCACAATGTGCCCTTCGAGAGCGGGGCCCACCGTGTCCTTACCACAGTAATGATAGATGACCGGCTGGACAGGGAAGTTACCATGGCGGGAAAGATGGATTCGGTAAAAGAGCAGTTGAGAGAATAGCTCCAATTATGTAACAACATTCATTTCCTGATGTTGGAATGGCGATTTTGATATCAGAGGGGCGGGATCATGGTCGCCAGAGTCCACTGTCTTCCGGTTTTGCCCCGGTCCCTGCGGTGGGAGAAAAAAAGCTCCCGGTTACAGCAGGTGCAGTATTCCGAGGTGTAGATGTTGTCCCGGTTGAGGCCCGAATGGATTAGCTCATCCACACAGTAACTTTCCAGATCCAGATGGGCTGTTCCACCGGCGCGCCGGATGAATCTCTCCGGAAATGGCCCGGTTTCCTCTTCTCCCAATTCATAACATTCTCTGCATATTCCAGGACCAGCCAGAGCCAGGGTATTATCAGTATCTATTCTGAATGAATCTGTAAGTATCTTCATGGCCTCTCCAATAATACCTCCGGCCGCTCCCTTCCTGCCGGCGTGAAGGGCGGCCAGTACCCTCTCAGAGGGTGAATATATTACCAGGGGATAACAATCGGCAGTGGATATTACCAGGGTCAGATTACTGGTTCCGGTTATCAGCCCATCGCAGTCCTTTACTATCCCTCCATCATTGACCACCACCACCCGGGAACTGTGTACCTGACCCGCCCTGGCCACCCTGCCTTCTTCCAGCCCCAGGGCGCTGGTCAGCTTCTCTCTGTTCATCCGGACATTATCTTCATTGTCGCCGGTATTGTACCCCAGATTCAGGGTATCGAATGGCGGTTTGCTGGTACCACCCTCCCGGGTGGTGAAATGGAGCATCAGACCGAAAGCCTTGATTCTGATAACCGGGAAGGTTCCCGTCTTGATCCCCTGATTAACGGAATACTCTATCATTTTTTTCCTTTAATCCAACGGCTATATGAGGTAAGGATAACTGAAAACGGAATTTTTTCAAGTATTCTCCGGAGGTGGGATATGCATTTTTTCGAAGGGTACCGGTGCAGTGATTGCGGAAGAAGGGTCCCGGCTGGAAGTGTGGCGGGGGAGTGTCCCGAATGCTCCGGTATCCTGCTGGGGATTTACGATATGGATATGCTCGGGCGTAATGTGAACAGGGAGGAATTTTTAAGCCCGGGGGATGGAGTATGGAGATTCCGTCAGCTTCTGCCCCATTACCTTCCCGCCCTGAGCCTGGGCGAGGGAAATACTCCACTTCTTCATGCCGGCAGGCTGGGAGGTGTTATTGGAGCTTCACGCCTGTTTATCAAGGACGAGTCCAGAAATCCCACCGGTTCATTCAAAGCCAGGGGAATGGCGGTGGCAGTTTCGAGGCTGGCTTATCTCAATGTGAAAAAGGCAGTCATGCCCACCGCCGGTAATGCGGGAATGGCACTGGCGGCTTACTGTGCCGGGGCGGACATAAGGTCACATATCTATGTTCCTGAGGATACTCCCTCTTCCATGATCGATGAATGCAGGGTATACGGAGCTGAGGTAACAGAATTACCGGGCCCGCTTTCCAACGTGGCGGCTCTGATGGAGGAGGACCCCTCTGCCCGTGAAGGGGTTAATGTTGCCACCTTCAGGGAACCCTGCAGAGTGGAAGGTAAAAAGACCATGGCCTTCGAACTGGCTGCACAGCTTGGTGACCAGCCTCCCGGGTGGATCCTTTTTCCCACCGGGGGAGGGACTGGTATAGTGGCAATGTGGAAGGCATTTACAGAGATGGAGAAACTGGGATGGTTGAGAGGGGAGAAGCCGCGGCTGGTGGTGGTACAGGCTTCCGGCTGTGCCCCCCTGGTTGAGAGCTTCCGGCAGGGCAGATTGACCTCTACCTCGTGGGAGAACCCCAGAACAGTAGCCTGTGGGATCAGGGTGCCCTCCTCGAGAGCAGACAGGCTTATAATGGAGGCGGTAAAGGAAAGTGGTGGAGCAGCGGTAGCGGTTGATGACCGGGAGATGCTGGAAGGGATCGGAGAGATAGCTTCCCTGGAGGGGGTGTTCCCCTCGCCGGAGGGAGCAGCCACCTGGGCCGGCCTGAAAAAGCTGGTAAAAGAGGGGGCCATAGATCCATCTTCCACCGTGGTTATATTCAATACCGCCGGAGGGGAAAGGTACCCATTAATCAGCGAACAGCTTGAATCCCGGCACTGAACTTATATAGAAAGAAAACCGGGATGATAATAATCCGAATGCTTTCCTGATGACAAGGTCCCCGGGACAATCCGAAAAGACCAATTTCAGGGTCAGCACCGGAGATGAACGGCAATCCGCCCCCCGGTAGCCGGTCGAATGCCGTAGTATCCCGGGGGTGCTAAGGTTTTACCCCTGGATATCTATATGATCAGGACCTGTGATTTTAATAATCCCGCCCCCGGCTGTTTGTATGGATGGTTAACCCAGCCGGGATGATATTATCTCCTGCTCCTGGAGCGGCTGGAGCTCGATTTCCCCGAGGATGACCGGGATGAACGGGACCTGGACGAACTCCTGCTTCTGGATGAACTGCTCCCCCGGGAGCTGGAACGGCTGGATGAGGAACTTCTCTTCCTGATGGTTCTGTTCCTGCTGTTGCGGGATGATTTTGTGTCCCTCTTAACCGGCTTTTTCTTAATGGTCCGGTTACGGGTGGGGGACTTCCTGGAGTCATTATCTCTGGTTTTCCTTATAGTTTTGGTCCGGGGTGTTCTGGCTTTGCTGGGTGTTCTCGCCCTTCTGGCTGATCTCACATCTCTGTCGGAAGACCTTGCCCTTCTGGCGTTAATCCGCTGATTATCCCGGCCGTATACCAGTCTTCTCCTGATATCGCGGGATCTTCTGTCAATCATTCTTCTCTCTACGGAGTGATCCCTGGTAAGCCTGGATCTGTTGATTCTGCGGTAGAGGTCGGATCTGGCTAAGTCCCTTCTGGTATCCCTGATCCTCTCCCTTACCAGCCTGGTTCCGGTTAGAGACTCCTTCTGCTTCAACCTTGAGTAGGTTTCCCTGTAGCTTTTGGCCCTCCTTACCGTTCTCCTGTCGCCGTAGATGGAACGCTGGTTGTACCAGTAATCGTTGTCATAGTAGTCATAACAGTACCGGCATCCCCGTGGCCAGTACCCCCAGCTGGGATAGTACCAGGGGTAGTGATACCAGCTGTGCCAGTACCAGGAGAATCCTATGTTCCACCCCCAATCCCAGTAGAATGGATCATAGTAATAATGGCTGGGAAAGTATCTGTAGGATGGGTAGTAATCATGGCCGTAGAAGTAAAGGCTGATATCTACGTCCTGATCGTCGTAATAATCATCATCCCGATAATATTCATCCGGTTCTTCCAGGAAGTTCCTGTCATTCTGCCGGTAGGTGTAATCCTCTTCAACCTCTGCCACATGTTCTATATCAAACATGGCGGGGTAGGGGTAGTTCAGATCTTCTTCGTAGGCTATCCTCTTGATCATAATCTCGGGACACTGATCCCGGTAGGGATCGATATCCTGATCCTGTCCGTGGCATTTGGCACATAGATAACGGGGGTAATCCACTCTCCTGTTTATATAGAAGTAGGTGTAATCCATTGCCGGCTGCCGGCCGGAGGATTTTACCAGCAACTCGTCATTTATCATATTGAATGCCAGGAAGGGATCCATTTCTATGTAGAAACGCTTCTCCTCCGGAAGCCGTTTGTTTTCAGAGAGAAAGTAGAGCTCTTCCTCCTTTATCATGCCGGGATCATCCACCGCCACTGCGTGGATGTACTCAATCCCTGTTTTACCGCCTACCTGCCAGTATACCCCCTTTTCCCTGTCGGGGAGGTAGTATATCCTGTTGGCCTCCACCTTGCGCAATCTTCCGTCCCGGGGGAACAGAAGATTGATATATCCTTCCGAATCTATATTATAAATAATCAGATAGGCGTCCCTGCTGGTCTGGAATGTGAGGTTGATATTTTCGCCGGCTTTGAATACAGCCCCCTTTGAACCTACCAGGCGTATACTCACCATCAGATCATCCGTATGGGTATAAGAGCTCCTGCTCCGGGCTTTTTCAAGATTGACGGCTGGCAGGGAGGTGGTAACCATAGTGAGTGTAACTGCAAATATAACAGCGGATATCAGTAGTCTTTTCATGGCTGATCACTCCTTCTCAGGGGGAAGGTTATACCGGCTAGTGGCGGTTTGTGCGTTCATTGTGCCTCCAATATATATTATAACCATAATCCCCTTTTATTACAAGCCATAATGCTTCTTCCCGCATCCCATTCCATCTTCCATATACCTTATCTGCGCATAATTTGTTCCCGATATATATTTTTTTACTGTATCTTTTATAATAACAAGGGCTTATCTTTATTTTCGGTTTAAAAGCATAATACTTTAACCGTAAATAGTTGTAGAAATTATACTAATTTGAAACTATATTGACCACAAACGTATACAAATGATAAGGTACCTGCTGAGGACCGGGGCTGGATGTCCCCCTGCTTATGAAAGGAGAAAATAGATATGGGGTTAGAGGGGTCACCTTTGTTTTTACAGATTTCGGGCAGTTTAACCGAGCTGATTTCCAATACCAGTATCCTGGCCAAAACGGTGCTGATTATTCTGCTGGTATTTTCGGTGGTTTCATGGACTATAATATTTGAGAAGATAAGATTTTTCAGAAGGGTAAATTCCGACGGCAAGAAGTTCATGAGTCTTTTCAACAGCGGAAAGCCGGTGGAAGAGCTGGCCGGAGCTGCCAAAAAATATTCATTCAGTCCGGAAGCCCGCCTGGTTTTCTCCTATGTTTCCGAATCCGGCAGGGAAAATTTCGAAGATTCCGGAAAGTTGGATAAATTCCTGGATTCCCGTATCGGCAGCATGGTGGCCGACTGGGAATCTTACCTGATGTTCCTGGCTACTACTGCTACCATCTCTCCCTTCCTGGGATTACTGGGAACGGTGTGGGGAATCATGAGTTCATTTCTAAGTATGGGGGTGAGGGGTTCGGCCAACCTGTTTGTGGTAGGGCCTGGAATAGCTGAGGCTCTTATTACCACCATCTTCGGATTGGGAGCGGCCATACCGGCTGTTATCGGTTATAACTATATAGTCAGGAAGATTCGCCGTAAAGAGGGAAGCTTGGTCGAGTTCAGCTCAAGGTTCCAGAATCGTATTGGCAACGGTTAGATAAAGGGAACGGGCAGTTTCTTCGGTATCCAGTTTATCAGGGAGGACTAATCAATGCGGAGTTCATGGATAGCTGAAAAATCAATTATCTTTACCGCTACCGGAAACGGTGAAGAAGATATCCCGGTGTATCTGAGGGGGGAATTAAATGAGGCACAGTAAGTTTTCCTCACTGGCAGAGATAAATATTACCAGCCTGGTGGACGTTACTATGGTTCTCCTTATAATTTTCATGCTAACCGCCCCCTTCCTTCAGGCGGGGGTAAAGCTGAACCTTCCCAAAGCCAAAGCCAGGGTTATCGAGGAGAAGGAGGGAGTAACCGTATCTGTAAAGGAGGATGAGAGTATATACATAGGAAAGAAACAGGTGGAGTGGGATGATTTCTCATCGGAGCTGAGAAAAACTCTGCAGACCACCGCCCCACAGGTTTTCCTGCGTGCAGATAAAGACACCAGGTACGGTATAGTGATGAAGGTAATAGCCCGGATCAAGATGCTGGGAATCGAAAATCTGGGCCTTATCGCCGAGAGAGAAGATGAAGCATAGGTGGGTGGAGGTAGCCTGAAAACATGAAATTTTCCCTGCTGGTATCGATTATATTCCATATATTGCTGTTTTTGGTGCTGTTTGTACTGGTAAGGGCAGTACCGGAGATGAACCTGCCCCAGAAGATCTATTCGGTTAAGATCCTGCGTCCCATAGTGAGTGAGAAGAGCCCTCCGCCCCGGGTGGAAGAAAAGCCCGAGGAACCACCGGAGGAGAAACCTGAACCGGAACCGGAACCGGAACCGGAGGAGAAGAAACCGGTGCCCGGCAAAAAGAAGGAAGCGGAAAAAGAACCACAGGAACAGGAAAAAGAACCCCTCCAGACATCGGTCGATTCTGAGGAGGGTGGTGAGACAGAGCTCCAGGTAGATTCGCCGGAGTTTCCCTTTACCTATTATCTGGGTGCCATAGAGCGCAATATCTCCCAAAACTGGTTTTCAGCAGTTTCTGAGAATACTGCCCTCTCGTGTGTGGTGTACTTCCGGCTCAACCGCCGGGGAAGGATATCATCCACCAGGATAGAGAAGAGTTCGGGTAACCGGTACTTCGACAGGGCGGCTCTTCAGGCAGTAAGGAGTTCAGCTCCATTTCCTCCCCTGCCCGCCGCTTTTGATCAGCCATACCTGGGAATTCACTTTACCTTTGTTCAGGGGAGGCAGTGATGTCAAGGAGGTTATGCAGCTTCATATCCATACTGCTGCTGGCAGTTTCATCAATTCCCGCTTACTGCCAGATGGATGTGTACCTCAGGGCCGAAAGGGCGGGGGGAGGACGTATCCCCATCGCAGTCAGGGACATCCAACCGGATACTGAAACCATCCGGAGTTCGGCAGGTTACATTACCTCTATACTGAGGAATGATCTGAAACTGTCCGGACTGTTCCAGCCGGTCCAGCTTGTCAGCGGGACCGATTCTCTGCCGGAGGGGGAGACGGCGGTGGCGCTTCTGGAAGGTTTTCTCAGATGGGATGGAAAGAGCTTTCATCAGGATATCAGGCTGCTCGATTTTACCAGCAGGGAACTGATTTTTCATAAGCGTTACCGCTTCGGTGCCGACGCCCGTAGAAGTGTAGCCCATCATATCTGCGATGAAATTGTATACTTTATGGTGGGGGAGAGGGGTATAGCCAGAACCAGAATACTTTTCCGCAGGGAGGGTAAGGAGGGCAAGGATATACATCTGGTGGACTACGATGGATTCGGAGAGAAGCGATTGACCACCGGGGAACTGACTCTGGCACCCATGTGGATGGGGGAGGGGCTATTCTGCTATACCTCCTATCTGTTCGATGAACCCGAATGTTATCTGGTCAATATCAACAGTGGCGAGCGAAAGCTATTCTCGGGAGGAAGGGGAGTTGATATGGCGGGGGATTATCATCCGGGAAACAAAGAGATCGTTATGACTATAAGCAGGAATGGAAACAGTGAGATATTTGTTCTGGACCCGGGGGGGAAGATTCTCCGTCAATTGACCAGAAACAGGGGAATAGACTGTTCCCCCTCCTGGGCACCCAATGGGAAAGAGGTGGTATTTGTTTCGGACCGGAGGGGTACCCCTCAGATATATATTATGGACCGGTACGGAGGAAACCTGAGACGTCTTACCCGGCGGGGTTCTTACAATACTTCTCCCAGCTGGTCTCCCAGGGGTGATGTGGTGGTGTATGTTTCCAGAGAGGGTGGGCTTTTCCGTTTAAAGCTTATCTCGCCGGATGGATTGATGGAGGAAACCGTATTTGACGATTACTTGAGCTATGAGGATCCTGCCTGGGCCCCGGACGGCAGGCATCTGGTGGCTACGGTTAAGTATGGCGGTAAGCCCTGGCTGGTGGTGATAAATGTGGAAACCGGGGAGAAGAGGAGGCTGGTACAGGGACAATCACCCGCCTGGTCTTCCCTTCCAGCCGATTAGGAATGGTTAATGAGGTAGGTGAGAGCAAAAAATAAAAATAATACTTTCCAATTATAGGAAAGTATGCTTATTATTTGCTTCGTTGGATGAAGGGATGGGTAAATTGACCGGCAGGTTATAAATGTTGAACTTAGGGGTTGAGAAAAACCTGCCGATTAGTTTAAATTGTTGTTTGATGGCTGATGTAAATGTGCTTGCTGTAAATTGAAAGGGAGGTTCTTATATGGCACGTTTCAAGTGGTTAGTAGTGGTACTGGCTGTTCTGGTATTCATCCTGCCAGCCTGCGGAGGTGGAGAAAAGACCACCCCGGTTACGGAGGAAGTTGAACCGGTTGAGGAAGAACCTCCTCCCCCGCCGCCCCCTCCGGTAGAGAAAACAGAAGAGGAGGAAGTGGAGGAAGAAGAGCCTATCGTGCTTAAGGATGTTTTCTTTGAATTCGACAAGTCCAATATTAAGGATAAATACAAGGAAGTTCTGAGGGATAATGCCGAGATTTTGCTGGAGAACCCCGATGTCGAGCTGCTGATTGAGGGTCACTGTGATGAACGGGGGACCAATGAATACAACCTGGCACTGGGTGAGAGAAGAGCGAAATCGGTAATTGAATTCTATATGGCATACGGTATTCCCAAGAGCCGCCTCTCCATGGTGAGTTATGGCGAGGAGAGACCGTTCGCCAAGGGTCACAATGAAGAAGCCTGGGCTAAGAACCGAAGAGCTCACATGGTAGTCCAGAAGTAGATTGCAGTCTGGTATGTTAGTAAAATGTCGGACCGGAGCAGCCATAGCGATACTGGCCCTGGTGCTGGTATCGAATCTGGGTTGCTGGGGCAGAAAGTTTTTCCGGATGCCGGGGGAGACCCTGGACACTGCGGAGAAGGTGGATTCTCTCCTCCGGGAGAATGACATACTTCAGCGGCGGGTGTATTATCTGGAAAAGAAGCTGGAAGAACAGATTAACTTTGCCCGTAATAATACTGCTGCTAACAAGATAGATATTGAGGAGATAAAGGACCAGCTGAATGCCCTGCAACAGATGATGGGAGAAAGGGAGGGTGCCCGGTCCGGTGACCGGAGGATGGATGCAGACAGGGTTGTCCGGGAGGGTAGGAGGGAACCGGTATTTCCCCCGCCGGGTGATAGTGTGGTTTCAGCGGAGAAACCTCCCGGGGAAGCTGATACATCCCTGACCAGTCAGCCTGCGGTTTCGCCGGATACACCTGGTGAAGGAGATACTCTCCGGGCGGGAGAGAGCGATTTTGTTCAGAGTCCGGAGCGGCTCAGGCAGAGGGTGTATCTGGAGTATAATAGAAGCAACTACCGTCTTGCCCTGGAAGAGTCCAGATTGTTTCTGGATGAATATCCCCGGCATCCCCTGGGTGAGGATGTTCATTTCATCCGGGGAGAATGTTTTATCGAACTGGGGGAACACTTCGACGCTCTGAGGGAATTTTCCCTGATATTGCAACAGTACCCGGATGGAGATTATGCCCCTCCCTCACTTTTACGGATGGTAATAGCATATCAGGCTATCGGAGAGTCTGAGCTGGCTGCCGGGGTAGCCAGGCGCCTGATCCGGGAATATCCATACAGCGAAGAGGCTGATGTAGCCAGGGAACGCTTCGCCGATATTCTGGAACAGTAAGGTGGAAGATTGACTTACCATCGATATTCCGGCTAAAATTAGATTGTATATCGGTCCGGTTTATCTAACCCGAAGGAAGAGCAGGGTACCAAATTATGCCGGAAACGGTGTCTTTATGCTGGTACGGGATGTGTGATCCAGATTGGCCATAGGAGAACATATTACTCTGGTTATTACGGTTACTATCCTCCTGATCCTTTCAGCATTCTTTTCCGGTTCTGAGACCGCCTTCTTTTCACTGTCCCATTCAGCCCTGGAAGGGGTGAAGGGGAGGAGAAGGAGGATGGTGGAAGCGGCACTGGAAAATCCCAGGATGTTGCTGGTAACTATACTGCTGGGTAATCTTCTGGTTAATATTGCCGGCACCAGTGCTGTAACTGCTCTGGGGATAAGACTCTTCGGCCGGAGCGGGGTTGGAATAGCGGTTCTGGTAATGACCTTTCTGATACTGATCTTCGGCGAGATTATTCCCAAGACTGTGGCTCTGAAGAATTCCCTGAAGTTTTCTCTGGTGGCGGTGCCCTTTCTGAGGTTTGTGATAATTATCTTTACCCCTGTTCGTATTATCCTGGCGCTTATCGCGGATACGGCAGTAGATCAAAGCAGAAAGTTACTGGGTGAAAGGAGAAAAGGTTATCAGTCTCTGGAACTGGCTACCGCAGTGGAAACCGGTTATAGCGAGGGTCTTTTTGACAAGTTTGAAACCGAACTGCTTTCCAACCTTTTTCTGATAACGGAAACAACTGCTCATGAAGTTCAGACACCCCGGGTGGATGTGTTCAGACTGGATGCATCGGCCTCTTTGAAGGATGTGGTGGGGGAGGTCCGGGAGAAGGGATTTTCCAGGGTTCCCCTGTACGGAGAAAATCCCGATGATATCGTTGGTGTTCTTATGGCCAAGGACCTGCTACGTCATTCCCGTAATGAGAGTATCCCCCTGTCAGAGATAAAGAGGCCAGCCAGATTTGTTCCGGATAGTAAACCGGTGAGGGATTTATTCAGTGAGCTTATATCGGCACATCAACATATGGTAATAGTGGTGGATGAGCATGGGTCATTCAGCGGGATCCTTACCCTGGAGGATATTCTGGAGGAGATAGTAGGCGAGATAAGGAACCGGCGCGAACAGAGGGTGGAGGATTATCAACGGATAGACCAGAATAGCCTGATAGTAGAGGGAACTATGAAGCTGCAGGATCTTAACCGGGCGACCGGCTCAGATTTAAGGTCCGGAGAGGTTGAGACGGTGGCTGGGTATCTGATGGAGAAGACGGGTTCCATCCCGGGCGAGGGTGAATCATTTGAGATGGATTTTTTGCGCTTTCTGGTGGTCTCGGCGGACCGTAAGAAGATAAACAGGATAAGGATCGAAATTTTAAGGCGGGATGGGGAGGAAAATAGTAATGATTGAGTTGGTGGTGATACTGGTAACTATCCTGCTAAGTGCATTTTTTTCCGGAACTGAAACTGCGGTGATAGCTGCCAGCAAGGTCAGAATCAAGGCCAGGGCGAAAAGGGGGGGATGGAGGGCCGGGATCCTGGAGGGGATGATAGAGAAACCGGAGTTATTCTTAAGTGTAGTACTGGTTGGGAACAACATCTCCATTATCGTATGTACCGCGGTGGCAACCTCTCTGGCAGTATCATTGTTCGGTGATTCAGGTGTTACTCTCTCTACCATAATTATGACACCGGTACTCCTGATTGCAGGTGAAGTCATTCCCAAGGCGGCTTTTCTGTATCATGCCGACAGGGTATCAATTCTGACCGCCCCGGTGCTGAGATTTTTCTATTACCTTCTGTGGGTGATAGTTATCCCGGTAAAATATTTAAGCAGGGTGCTGCTGCGTCTGACTCATTTATCGGGGGAGCGTTTCAACCTGATTTCCACCCGGGAAGAGCTGATATATCTATATGGCAGGGGAAGGGAGAAGGATGCGGTGAAACGTGAACACCTGATCCTGAACAGGGTTCTGAGATTCGGTAACAAAGTGGTGGGGGATCTGATGGTGCCGGTAAGCCGGGTGGTATCATTCTCCTCCAGTGCCACCGTGGAGGAGGCGGTAGAGGTTGCTAACAGGCATACCTATTCACGCTATCCCATATTTTCCTCTCCGCGGAATATCACCGGTATCGTCTCCCTGTTCGATCTTCTGGGACTGGATGGAGGGGAGGAACTTTCATCTGTGGCCCATCAGCCGGTATATGTCAGCAGGGACACTCCTGCGGAGGAACTGCTGGTGAAGCTGAAGGATGCCGCCATGCATATGTCTGTGGTGGTCGACCGTCATAACAGGGCTCTTGGTATTATTACCCTGGAGGATGTTCTGGAGGATCTGATGGGGGATATATCCAGTGAATTTTAAAATAGCTCACCTTTTATGTGAGAAAGGATGGTCTGATGAGCTACTGTGTGGTAATAACTGCTGCGGGAGATATTGATGAGGCCAGAGAACTGGCAGGGGGAATAATCGAATCCGGGTTAGGGGCCTGCGTCCAAATCAGCAGTATAACCAGTTATTACATGTGGGAGGGAGTTAAAGAGGAGCAGCAGGAGTACAGGCTGATGATTAAAACCAGGGTTGAGCTATACCCTGACCTGGATGAATTCATCAGGGCAAACCACAGTTACCGGGTGCCCGAGATTATACAGGTCCCCGTGGAATCGGGATCAAGGGACTACTTTAATTGGATAGACAGAGTTACCAGGTAATATAATATCCTGGCCCGGAACTGCAGGGGAAGGGATATGCTGAATGGAGGAGAGGGATTTTCCTCTCCGCTCAAACATAAAAATACATAATATATCCGTTGATCACGGTAAGCAATCTTTTTGTAAGAATAATTATGTGAACTTACCGGGCAGAGGCAAATAATGAAAGCGGCTAACAGCAAAAAAGATATTAATAAAGCCAGAACCCTCTATCACATCATAAGCGGACTTCTGGTGGTTATTCTGCTTTACATAAATTATCCCGGCAAACAGTTTGTAATCATAGTTCTCTCCATCTCCACGGGAGTGCTGCTGTTGATTGATCTGCTCAGAACCTTCACTCACCTGGGATCGGAGCTGTTCAGGAAGCATCTCGAATTTCTCTATGAGGACAAGGATATGAGGGGACCGAATATGTCCTTCTTTTACGCTCTTTCCATACTTTTCAGTGTAATAATTTTTTCGCCCGAGATAGCCATGGCCGCCATCATATGTCTTTCGATGGGTGATCCGGCTGCAAAGATAGGGGGCACGTTTCTGGGAAGGACCAAGATTGGTAATAAAACCCTGGAGGGAGCCCTCGCCAACCTGGTGGTCTCATTCATTATCATCAGGCTGATTATCCCTAATACCCCGGTATCCTTTGCCGGAGCCCTTTCGGGAACAGCCATCGAGCTTTTTTCCCTTCCCAAGATAGATGATAACCTGTCCATTCCGCTGTTATCCGGCCTGGTTATGACTCTGACTGGTTATTTCTTCTATTGAAAAGAGGCAGAGGGTACCATCCGCTCATTACTCTGATGATCCCGAAATTATAAGCCGGGAGCCGGAAGATGCGGAATTTCCCCCCCTATTCCAGGCTTCCTACGGTATCTTCCACCTCCTCCAGGATTTCGCACGATTTGACTACCTCCTTTATCCTGGTGTGATCGGGGTAGAGGGGCCTGTCCTTATCCAGAAAATCTACATGCCTCCGGACCACCTGTTTGGCCTTATTCACGCCATGTCCGAATTGGTAATCACGGAAGTCAAGCGCCTGGGCGGCTGCCATTATCTCTATGCCCAGTATACCGTAGGCATTGTCAAGTATCTGGGTGTTCTTTATGGCGGTGTTCATTCCCATGGAGACGAAATCCTCCTGGTCTGCTGCCGCAGGGATGGACTGTATGGAGGCGGGAGTGGAAAGTATCCTCTGTTCCACTATCTGCATATCGGCGGTATACTGGCTGAGCATAAGGCCGCTGAACATGCCGGCGCCCTTGGTAAGAAAGGCCGGCAGCCCCACATTGAGTGCAGGGTGATTGAGCCGGTTCATCCTTCTTTCGGACATCACGCTGACCATGGTAATAGCAGCCCCTACCATATCCATGGGGAGACTGACCGGGGAACCCTGAAAGTTTGCCCCCGATATCTGCAGGTCTTCTTCCGGGAAGAATACCGGGTTATCACCCACTCCGTTGAGTTCTATCTCCACCTGGGAACGGGCAAATGCTGCCGCATCATGTGCTGCTCCAATAACCTGGGGAGTGGACCGCATGGAGTAGGCATCCTGGACCCTGCACTTTATCTTGCCCTCGGCCAGGTCTCCTCCCTCTACACATTTTCTTATCGCCGCCGCAGTACGCATTGCTCCGGCAAATCCTCTGGCCCGGTGAAGCTGGGGGCTGTATGGTTTCATGTTCGCTTTCAGAGCTTCCAGGGTCATGGAGGCGCCTATCTCCGCCTGCTTCAACCAGCGGTTGACGTCGTATAATAGTATGGCACTCATGGCGGTAAGCAGGTTGGATCCGTTTATGGCCGCCAGGCCGTCTCTGGCAAGGAGACCGGGTGGTTTTATCCCGGCCTTCTCCAATGCCTTGCCGCCATCCATCAACTCTCCCTGGTAGTAGGCTTCACCCTCACCCATAAGGGTAAGGGCCAGCTGTGCCATGGGAGCCAGGTCCCCGCATGCTCCCACTGATCCCTTCTGGCAGACCCGGGGGGTTACCCCGCGGTTCAGCATCTCCGCCAGGGTAAGTGGTATCTCGGGCCGGCAGCCTGAATTGCCGTTGGCCAGAACATTTATACGGCTGGCCATTGCGCCCCTCACGAACTCTATGGGAGCGGGATCTCCTATACCGGCAGCATGGTTGTAGATCAGATATTTCTGGAAGTCCTTTATCTGTTCATCGTTCAGAACTACCTCGGAGAATTCGCCTATACCGGTGTTCACCCCGTACATGATCTCACGGGCCTCTATCTTCTTTTCCAGCATGGCTCTGCATTTCTTGATTTTTTCAATGGCCTGTTCGGTGATATCTACCCTTTCATTATCTCTGGCGATCCTTACCAGCTTTTCTATGGTCAGTCCTTTTCCGTCGATTTTAATAGCCAAGTAAACCCTCCCAATTTATAAAATCGGTGTACAGCCTTCCTGCTTAAATTAGCACTATCATATTGATATTGCAAAAAGTGAGTGGTGTCCACTAAAAACTGAAACAATAAATTTGACCTTTGGTTTGGAGAGATATAACTTTGCCCTGTGGGGGTATGGCAATTATTAACTATCTTGTTATTCCACCAGTTGAGGATTTTGAAATATTATGAAGAATATCCGTAATTTCAGCATAACCGCTCATATCGATCACGGTAAGTCCACCCTGGCGGACAGGCTGATTCAGTATGCCGGCCTGGTAAGCAAGAGGGAATTCAGGGACCAGATCCTGGATAATATGGATATAGAGCGAGAGCGCGGTATCACCATCAAGAATCAGTCTGTCAGTATTCCCTACCGGAGGGACCATGGTGAAACTTATGTACTTAATTTTATCGATACCCCCGGGCATGTGGATTTTTCTTATGAGGTTTCCCGTGCCCTGGCTGCGTGTGAGGGGATCCTCCTGCTGGTAGATGCCACCCAGGGAGTGGAAGCGCAAACGGTGGCCAACCTGTATGCAGCCCTGGAGCACGATCTGGATGTTATACCGGTTATCAACAAGATAGACTCTCCCAGGGCCAATATCGATCTGACCAGAAGAGAGATAGAGAGCGAGCTGGGCCTGGATGCGGAGGGAGCAGTACTTTGCTCTGCCAAGGAGGGGAAGGGAATCGATGATATTCTGGACGCCATTGTGGAGCGGATATCGCCTCCCCGGGGGGAGCCGAACAGTCCCCTCTCCGCTCTGATATTCGATGCTCATTATGACCATTTCAGGGGCTCTGTGATAAGCTGCCGTCTATTCGACGGGTCGGTCCGGGAGGGTGACAGTATAATCCTGATGTCAAGGAAAAGAAGTCATCAGGTGGAAGAGGTGGGGGCATTCCGGATAAGGAGAGAGAAGAAGGAAGAGCTGAGAGCAGGAGATGTTGGATACATCATAGCCGGAATTAAGACTTTGAATGATACCAGAATAGGAGACACCATCACCCTGAAAAGCAATCCTGTTGACCGGCCCCTTCCCGGCTTCAAAGAGGTGAAACCGATGGTGTTCTCCTCCATCTTTCCGGTCGATTCGGGGGAGAGCAACGCCCTGGCAGATGCCCTGGAGAGGTACAAGCTTAACGATGCCTCCCTGGTATACCAGAAGGACCATTCCGCAGCCCTGGGTCCCGGTTTCAGATGTGGTTTTCTGGGGCTACTGCATCTGGAAGTATTCCAGGAGAGACTGGACCGTGAATTCGAACAGCATATTATCATGACCGAACCGGGAGTGGAGTACAGGTTCACTCTCACTGACGGAACAGAGATAATGGTGGAAAGCCCGGATAGATATCCCCATCCCTCCTCTATCGCGGAGTCGCAGGAACCTTTTGTGGAGGCCAGTGTCCTCACTCCCGAGAGTTACCTGGGGCCGGTTATGGAAATGTGCCATGCCCGCCGGGGGATAAATTCCAGCCATCACTATCACTCCAGCGGGAGGATGGAGTTGAACATCCGGATGCCTCTTTCTGAAATAATATTTGATTTCTACGACAGGCTCAAGAGCGTTACCCGTGGCTATGGTTCATTTGATTATGAGTTTGCAGGTTACAGGAAGAGTGACCTGGTGAAGGTGGATATACTGGTTAACAGGGAGAAGGTAGATGCGCTCTCATTCATATGCCATCGCAGCAGGGCCAGGCCAAGAGCATTGGAGTTGTGCAGCAGGTTGAGGAGGGAGATTCCCCGGCATATGTTCAGGATACCCATTCAGGGTGCCATAGGTAATCAGGTGATAGCCAGGGAAGATATCCCGGCATTTCGAAAGGATGTAACCGGGAAATGTTACGGAGGCGATATCACCCGTAAGAGAAAGCTTCTGGAGAATCAGGCAGAGGGTAAGAAGAGGATGAGAACTGTCAGTAATGTAAGCATTCCGCAGAGTGCCTTCATCTCGGTGTTGAATACCGGGGAAAAGCGGTAGTGGTTATTGCAGAGAAGGTCGGGAACCGGCGGGTTCAACCAGTGTTACAGGCCAGCACTCTTAGAGCAAAGATAGCCATAAGGCTTTTGGGAGATAAATATCAAAGGAGTAACAGGCTGAAGATACCGAACCTGGATTTCAGAAACGTTGCAGGCCGGGCCGGATGGAAAGAGTAATCATCCTATCCGGTTTCCTCTTGCTCAGACTCCATTATTGGTTCGATCTTGGGTTGTTTGGCTACCGATTCATCCAGCCATCCCATCTCATCGTTCAGTCTTCTTTTGAACAGCATGCCTATATAGTTGGGGTTCTTTGCTTCGTGAAACTTAAAGTAAACCTCGTCTCCCAATATTCCCAGTATTTCGATCTTCCCGGCCTTATGTGACATGGCATAACGGAACCTCTTGCTGTGGCCGTTCAGATATTTATTGGCCTCCCGGATTATGGGGCAACCCCTTCTGAAGGGAACCTGAAAATGATTCTTTACTCTTTTTACCGGCCTGCACTGGAAGATATAGTATGGATTAACTCCAATGGAGATAAGGCGGTCCATCAAATCTACCAGCACTTCCGGATTATCGTTGATGTCCTTGAGCAGTACTGTCTGGTTGTTAACTATGATCTCGTTCTTGATCAGCCTGTCGATTGCGGCAATGGACTGATCGGTTATCTCTCTGGGATGGTTGAAGTGGGTTACTACAAAGAGACGACGGTCGGGTCTGGAATGCCGGTTCAGAATGCGGACAAGTTTGCTGTCCTTCAAGATCCGGTTGGGAAAGACTACCGGTGTTCTGGTTCCGAACCGGATAAAATCCAGATGGGGAATGGGGGATAGCATCTCCAGTAATTTTTCTATTATATCAGTATCCAGGGCAAAGGGGTCCCCTCCGCTGATCAGTACATTGTTGATTTCGGTATGCTCCCGGATATACTCAGCCGAGTCCTCCATTCTGCGAAGGATCTCCTCACTGGTGAGTCCTACCAGCCTCTTGCGGAAGCAGTGCCTGCAGTATGCCGTACATCTGTTGGTGACAAGAATCAGGGCTGTCTGGGCATACTTGTGCTGAAGCCCCGGCATCTTGGTGTTGGACATTTCATCACTGGGGTCGTAGGAACCGTTCAGGTCCAGTTCTTCCACAGAAGGGACAATCAGCTTTCTTATGGGATCATTCGAATCTTCGGGATCGATGAGAGACAGGTAGTACCTGGTAATACTCATGGGGTGTTTGGATTCGATCTGGTTGAGTTTTGATATCTGATCCTGATCCAGATGCAGGTGTTCCTTGATTTCCTCAACAGAGGTAATATTATCTTTAAGTTCTTCCTGCCAGTTCATTCTTCCCTCCCTTTATTAAAATCACCTGATGGCATATCATATCAGGGTTTGGTCAATTATTCTGTGGCTTTACCGTTCCGGCTGGGAGTATATTTCTTCCGCCAGAGAGACAATGGTTTCAAAAGCGATCGAGGATACTTCGACCCTTTTTAAGGATATTACCGTTTCCATTTACGGTGTTAGCTATCAGCGGGAAGAAAAGATAATCTCCCAGTAAAGTTATATTAAATTTACTAAATACAGACGATGGTGTCAAGAATATAAACAGCGGGAGCCACCGGGAGAATCACCCTTTTTCATCAGAATGATATTTTTGAACGGGGGTCTTTACATAACCGGTAGAAGTTGCAGTATCTGCAGAGGCCGTTTTCTATTCTGGGAAAGTACCTTATTGGCCTGGGCTGATTTCTCTGGATGTCTCCATCCACCAGCACCGAAGCCAGTTCGGCGATGCTTTTTTCTATATATTCTTCGAACCGCTTTATATCTTCGTTTTCGATCAGGTGTTCCCTCACCTTCCCATTCCCCAGCAGGTTGACCTTTAGAAGCCGGATTTTCCCGGGTTCTATCCTCATCATTTTGCTGGCGTAGTATCCGTAAACCCCCAGCTGGACGGCGGTTCTGTCCCGGCCGGCTGTATCCGGAGCATGGTTATCATTCCGGAAGGTCTTCCAGTCCACTATATTGAAGAAACCATCCACCCCCGGGAAGGTGAAATCTGTTCTGGCGTAAATATCCACCCCCCGGCAGGTGAAGCTTCTGGAGAACTCGGCGTGGTCCAGATCTTCGATGTCCCAGCCATCACTGTCGGTTTTAAGTATCTCCTCCAGAAGGGGACTTTGATAAAGCCCTTCTATGGAGTTAACACATTCCCGCCGGGTGTCCTCCAGGCGGGAGCTGTCTATCTCCCGGCCGTACTCATGGTCCCGCAGTGCCAGCCAGTCGATATTCAGCCTGTCTCCCCTCTTCTTGGGCACTGTAAGGTATCTCTTCCGGCGGGAAAACTCCAGCTGGGTATCGAATCTCTCCAGAGTATAATTTATTACATCCTCCTTCTCCGGCACTCTTCCCTTTTTCTTAAGGGACTCCAGGAATTTGGAAGCTATGTAGTGTACCAGCTGTCCCCTCCAGAGAGGCAGGGATACCAGGCGTTTGAGCTTGTAGGCTTCCCGGACCGGCCGGGGAGTGCTCTTTCGCCACCCTCCCCAGCTGAAGTAATAGTGAAAGAAATAGTATCTCCTGCACTGATGGAAGGTATTCTCCCTGGATATGGACCAGCTGAATCTGTTTTTGAAATCTGTCATATCGTCGCCACCCGGCTGTATTTCCTGGCAGAGGGTCCACCGGCCCGAACCGTTGCAGGTGCTCCTGTTTCCTTCATGTTTAAGACAGGAGAAACCGTTTCAGACCCTGCTGAAACCACCACTGATAGACCGGTTTATCTGTCATAGCCTTTGAGCTTGTTTCAACTAATTGCTATACTAGAGTAAAGCCGCCTGCATGTATAGTTAAACCTTGGACCGGAACAGATGGTATAAAAGGATGATATTGAATTATCAGCAGCCCTTGTACCGGCCTCCCAGTGAAGCCAACTCCCTGATACTTCAGGCTACCATAGGATGTTCACACAACCGTTGCCGCTTCTGCTACATGTACCGGGGAAACAGTTTCAGGGTAAAGAGGTGGGAGCATCTCAAGGCTGAAATAGATGAATGTTCCAGGGTGATGCCCCGGACCCGGAGGATTTTCCTGGCGGACGGGGATGCCCTGGTTCTGAGCACCGGCAAACTGGCAAGGATTCTGGATTACCTCAACCGTTCCTTTCCCGGGCTTGAGAGGGTGACTGCCTATGCCAGCCCGGGTAATCTTCTGGACAAGAGTGTAGAGAATTTCAAGCTTCTCCGGGAGAAGGGGCTGGAGATAGTATATTACGGAGTGGAGTCGGGGGATCCGGAACTGCTCAGAAGTATTGACAAGGGAGCCACTCCGGACCAGATGGCGGAGGGATGCGCTAAGGTGCGGGAGGGCGGTGTCAAGCTATCCGTTACGGTGATACTGGGTCTTGCCGGCAAGGCCGGGAGCGAGGTACATGCCGGAAAGACTGCGGCTCTGCTCAACAGAATACAGCCGCGGTACCTTTCTGCGCTTACCCTGATGCTGGGTCCTTATCAGGATGAGTACAGGGATGGTATGGGTAATGACTTTGAATTCAATACTCCCCTGGATAATGTCCGTGAGCTTAAAGTTATGCTGGAGAACCTCCGGACCGACAGATGTATCTTCAGAAGCAATCATGCCTCCAACTATCTTTCTCTTAAAGGGACCCTGCTAAAGAGCAAACCCCGCCTGCTGGATGAGATAGACAGGGCCCTGGATCATCCCGGAGAGATGCTTCGAGAAGACTGGATGCGGGGGTTGTAACAGTTTCTTCTGTTCAACCAGGCCATTTTCTGATAATCCGCAGGGCAGAGTGCCACGGGCTTGCACGTGGGTGAATGTGAACTCCGCCCGAATGGGCGGCGAGCGAAGCTGGTATTAAATTTAGTGCCACGGGCTTGCCCGTGGTTATCTAAGATATAGCAAGCAGCTGACTGAGGTGAAATCTTTTATAATTTAATAACATAATGCAATTTGCTGAAATTCATCGGAGCAATATAGCTTTCTTTGAAATCACCTTCTTATCAGTTGTGAGGCGATAAAAATATATTCCTGAAACTACGTGTTTGCCGCTGTTATTCTTTCCATTCCATACTACTTTTCTATATCCTCCATCAACTAGGTCATCTATTAATGTTCTTACAAGATTTCCATTAACATCAAAAATCTCAAGCTTAACCCGGCTCCTGGTGGGTATAGTAAAAGCTATCGTGGTTGCAGCGGCACGTTTCTGAGTCAATGTCTCAGATCAGGAATCTATTACACTACAAATCT